>NZ_ADNU01000017.1 GCF_000178455.1 Brevibacterium mcbrellneri ATCC 49030
TTGTGCACAGCACCTACATGCCACTTCCTGAGTCGTTCTTCAAAGACCACGAAGCTTACGGTAAGAAGCCGATTGGTAACGGCCCGTTCAAGCTGACTGAGTACAAGCAGGAACAGCAGATCGTTCTGGAAAAGAACGCTGACTACCAGGGTGAAGCAAAGGCTCACGTAGACAAGCTCACCTTCAAGATGTACACCGAACCAGGTGCTGCATACGCTGACGTTGTAGCCGGAAACGTTGACTACGTCGACGCAATTCCGCCAGACGCGGTTGCAGGTAAAAAGTGGCAGACCGACCTGGGTGAAGGTCGCTGGCAGCTTTCACCATCGACTTTGTGGAACGGCTACTCGTTCCCTCAGTACGATGAAAAGTTCAAGGATCCTAAGGTTCGCCAGGCAATCTCCATGGCAATCGACCGCCAGGCAGTGACCGACGCTGTGACCAACGGTGAAAACACCCCAGGTACCGCATGGTCGCCACCGGGAATTGAACCATTCCAGGACGACATCTGTGGCGACAAGTGCCACGTCGACGCTGAAGCCGCTAAGAAACTTCTTGAAGAAGGTGGCGGATTCAAAGGAACCCTGACCATCGCGTTCAACAACGACGGTCCGGGCAACAAGGAAGTCACCGAGGCAGTGTGCACCTCGATTAACGAAAACCTCGGAATCGACTGTCAGCCACAGTCCTTCCCAACATTTGCTGAAATGCTCGACAAGATCGACGCTAAGGAAATGACCGGAATGTACCGTTCCGGATGGCAGGCAGACTTCCCATCGCCACTGAGCTACCTCACGGCGTACTACATCACTAACGCTGGTTCAAACAAGAGTGACTACTCCAACCCTGAGTACGACAAGATGGCTTCAGAAATTCTGAGCCAGGACGAAGCAGAGCAGGAAGCAACCTTCAAGAAGATGCAGGAAACCCTCGCAGAAGACATGCCGGTAACACCTCTGTGGTACGGCACGCTCCGCTTGGGCTGGTCCGACAAGGTTGTAGCTCCTCAGGTCACCTGGAAGTCGACCATCGACTTCACGACCGTAGGACTCAAGAAGTAGTAACCA
>NZ_ADNU01000016.1 GCF_000178455.1 Brevibacterium mcbrellneri ATCC 49030
TGTCGGGCTAGCGGGATTTGAACCCACGACCTCTTGACCCCCAGTCAAGCGCGCTACCAAGCTGCGCCATAGCCCGTATATGCATTGCGCACGAACTCGGCTAGTGTACACATGGACTATGAGCAAAAGCAATTTGCTTCGCCAGTGACCGGTCAGCTGATCGCAACAAGGAAGTTAGCCGATCACAGCAGGGCGTTTAACCGATAGAAGTAGTGCAACAAACAATGAAATAGTGCAGTAAATGATCATTCGGTGACGCAAGCTACACGGACGTGTGCAAAAGTGCTAGCCTGCATGTGTTCAGCTGTTTGTACTATCGGCTCGCAATATCGGCCACGATATGATGAGAACGGCTATGCTTGAGCAGATAACTCAAGTGAACACTAAGTGGTTTTTGCAACACGTGATCGAGGGGGTCTGATGTCTCAACCCAACCAGCCTACTGGTCAGGGCGACTCGTGGTATCAGGAGGACTCGGGTCAAAAAGCTAAGAAGTTCCCGCTAGGTGGCCCTGCTAACGAAGACTCACCTAATGGTGGTGCGCAGAACCACGACGTGCCTTCGCAACAGCAGGACGTGCCACCACAGGCGCAACCTCAGCCCAACGCCAACCCGTTCAACCCCTTCGGTGGACCCAACCAGGAAGCGCCCGCTCCCCAGCAGGCATCCGCGCCACAGCAGGGCTCTGCTCCTCACCAAGCCTCCACACCACAGCGCGGAACCACTCCAGGGCCGTACGGTGGTGGCATCGACCCACAAGCGGGGTCCTCAGAACAAGCCCTGCACCAGTCGTTTGAACCCGCACCAAGTGGCGCCAACGAACGGACAGATCAACACCAGCCTGCACAACAGGCTCCCGCTCAACAACACGACAACGTGCCAGGCATCTACGACCCACGCACCGGCGAAGTCATGCCCGTAGCAGACCTGAACCGCCTCCAAGACACAGACGCGCTCCTTGTCGTCGTCTCCGGCCCTGATGCCGGCGCGCAAATCCTGCTTGACACCGACGTCGTCACAGTTGGACGCAGCCCCAATGCTGACATCTTCCTTGATGACGTCACCGTTTCTCGCAAACACGCAGAATTCGTGCGCACCCCGTCCGGGTTCACACTGCGTGACACCGGATCACTCAACGGAACCTACGTGGGCCGTCAACTGATCGACTCAGTAGAACTTCGCAACGGGGCTGACGTGCAAATCGGAAAATTCCGCATGATTTTCCAACAACGCCCCCGCCAGTAACAGTGGTTCACATCGAAGTTGAAGTCGTGGGCATTCGTGTCGAGATGCCCGCTAACCAGCGCGTCCTCCTTCTCAAAGGAGTAGACGTTCCCAAATTCCTGCCCATCTGGATTGGCGCCCAAGAAGCTAACGCAATCGGAATCGCTGAACGCGGGTGGGAACCACCTCGGCCTCTCAGCCACAATCTGCTCGTCGACATCATCGAGGCATTCGGTACCGAACTCGACCGAGTCGTCATCACCCACCGAGACGGACACATCATCTACTCGGAACTCCACTTAAGCGACGGCAAAGTCATATCCGCCCGCCCCTCGGACGCCGTCGCCATGGCACTCATCTCCCAGTGCACAATCGAAACCACTCAAGAACTACTCGACGACATTGGAATCGACGCGCCCCAAGCCGACGAAGAAGAAGTCGCACAATTCCGCGAGTTCCTCGACCACGTGTCGCCCGAAGATTTTGACTAACAGAAGGTAGGTAAGTTGAACGACAACATGTTCACCGCTGCAGGGACCGCTCAAGCAACACAACAGACTATTGACGGTCTGGAACGTTGGCGAGAACTCAACCCGCTACAGCAACCCACCTATCTCCACGCTGACGAACTCGAAACAGCACTCACCGAACTACGCCAGCAACCACCACTGATCTTCGCCGGTGAAGCAGACGTTCTCACCGAACACATCGCAAAAGCCTCACGCGGAGAAGCCTTCATTCTTGCTGGTGGGGACTGCGCAGAAACCTTCGCAGACGCAACTGCTGACCAAATTAGCCGTCGCGTTCAAACCATTCTGCAAATGGCAGCCATCCTCACCTACGGTGGATCAGTACCTGTCGTGAAGATCGGACGCATGGCGGGCCAATTCGCAAAACCCCGTTCAGCAGACACCGAAACACGCGACGGCGTCACCCTTCCGTCCTACCGCGGCGACATCGTCAACTCGCACGAATTCACAGAAGAAGCCCGCCGCCACGACCCCCGACGCCTACTCGAGGCATACAACACCTCGGCATCTACGCTGAACCTTATCCGCGCCTTCACCACCGGTGGCTTCGCAGACCTGCGTTTCGTCCACCAGTGGAACCGCGGCTTCCTCAGCGCCAACAAAAACTACAAGCGCTACGAACGCACCGCAGCCGAAATCGACCGGGCCCTCAAATTCATGGAAGCCTGCGGCGCCGACTTCCACAACCTGCGTTCAGTAGAATTCTTCGCCGCTCACGAAGCGCTCCTCCTCGAATACGAACGGGCGCTCACCCGAATCGACTCACGTACTGGCGAACCATACGGGACATCCGGCCACTTCCTGTGGATCGGCGAACGTACCCGCGACATTGACGGTGCACACGTCGACTTCCTATCCCGTGTGAAGAACCCCATCGGCGTCAAACTCGGCCCTAAAGCCACCGCCGATGACGCACTGCGCCTGGCCGAAAAACTCGACCCAAACGGTACTCCAGGGCGCCTCACATTCATTACCCGCATGGGCGCAGAAACGATCCGCGAACGCCTCCCGAAACTGCTCGCAAGTGTGAACCTTCCACACGTCACGTGGGTGTGCGACCCCATGCACGGAAACACCATCACCAGCTCCAACGGCTACAAAACACGTCGCTTCGAAGACGTCATGAGCGAAGTTTCGGGCTTCTTCGACGCACACGCAGAAGCTGGAACCATTCCGGGCGGTCTCCACATGGAACTCACCGGTGACGACGTCACCGAAGTTATGGGTGGAGGCGCTGAAATCGACGAAGAGGGCCTGCGTCGTCGCTACGAAACACGTGTTGACCCACGCCTGAACCACGACCAGTCACTCGAAATGGCATTCCAAGTCGCGGAGTACCTGACGTCTCACTGACGGACCAGGGGTTAGGGGATTAGAAGGGCTACTTGTCCTTCTTTTCGCCCTTTTTAGCTTCGTCCTTCTTGTCATCTTGAGGCTTTTTGTCCTCTGCAGGTTTCTTCCCTTTAGAAATACGCAGAAGGATAAAGTCGCCCGGGTGCTTAGGTGTTCCAGGGGCGGGGTGTTGCGAGATGACCCGTCCCTTTGGAACCGTGTCGTGGTACCGCTCGTCGGTTCCCACTCGGAAACCTAGCCTGAGCATCTTGTGGTAGGCGCTCTTAAACTCCAAACCTTTCACATTTGGCACCGAAATAGGCTCTTCGCCCTTCGACACCGTAATGTTCACTGGCTGAGAGCGTTCAACCTTGTCACCGGGCTTGTGAGACTGGTGGATCACTTCACCCTTGGGTGCGTCAGAGTACTTGTCCTCCACGTTGCCAAGCGTGACTCCAGCCTTTTCGGCTTCTTTGTCCGCGTCGCCACGTTTGAGACCGGTGAGCTTTGGAACAGCAACCAGGTCCTTACCCTTAGACACCACCAGCGTGACAGTGCCACCCGGTTCGACCTGTGTTCCCGGGGCAGGGTGCGTTTCGAGGATCCTGCCAGCAGGTACGTCTGAACTGAATTTTTGGGTAATCGCAACGGTCAAACCAGCCGATTCAACCATGTTTTTCGCGTCAGACTGCTCCACGCCAGTGGCAATCGCTGGTACTTCCTTAGGAGCGTTCGACGCTTGGCGGTTCCACACAATCCCAGACGCAACAAGTGCCACGATGGCGGCAACCGCGATCAGGGCAAAAATGGTGCGCCGCCTACGCGCTACCCGGGGATCGGGCGCCGAGGTGGCCGCTACCTTTGCGTGCTCATCGTCGGCTTTGCGCTCCTCCACTTCAGCGGTGTGTACGACGGTAGTGGGGGAGAGCGCCTCAACGGCGTCGTTTTGCGCCCCGTGTTCCAGCTCCTCGCGTTCCTCTTCCACATCTTCGCTGACCAAGGGCTTTTCGTTAGGGAGCTCAATCGGGTCTGACGATTCGACATCGGCGGTCGCTGTGATGACTGGTCCGGAGTCATCCACGGGGTCTGTTGCACCAAAATCGAGCTCGTCATCGCTAAGTTCCGCACGCGCCTCCGTTAACGCTTGCCTAAAATCTCTGGCAGACTCTGGCCGATCTTCCGGTTCCGGCGAGGTCGCCCACAGCACCAAAGCGTCGATTGCTGGTGGCAGTCCTGGGAGCGCTTCACTGGGGGCGGGCACTCGGTCGTGCACGTGCCGGTACGCCACCTGAATGGGCACCTCGTCGGTGTACGGCTGGGACCCGGTGAGCATTTCGTACAGCATGATGCCCAGCGTGTACAGGTCGGTGCGTGCGTCCGCTCCCGCCCGGGTGACCAGCTCCGGCGCCACGTACCCCACCGTTCCGATGAGCGTTTTGGTGGTTGTTGCCGTGGTGACCGCGCGGGCCAGCCCAAAATCGGTGAGTTTGATTGTGCCTTCCGTGCCCAGCAGGACATTGTCCGGTTTGAGGTCACGGTGAATCATGCCCGCGTCGTGGACAGCTTCGAGCGCTGCCAAGATCGCGTTGCTGACGACGATCGCCTGCCGAGGTGTCAGTTTGCCCCGGTGGCGAAGTTCCTTGCGCAGGGTGACGGATTCGAGGTATTCCATCACCAGGTACACGACGTCCCCATCGCGACCCTGGTCAGTGACTGAAATCAAGTTGGGGTGCTCTAGCCGTGCCGCGTTCATGGCCTCGCGTTCGAACCGCTCAACGAACGATGAATCTGTTGCCAGGTGCGCGTGCATGACCTTGATGGCGATCTGCCGGTCTGTGGTCAGATCGGTGCCCAGGTACACCATGGCCATCCCACCGCGCGCGATTTTGTCATCAACACGGTAGCGACCATTGAGCACGGTGCCTACGAGAGGGTCTTTCACTGTTCACCGTCCGCAGAAGGGCCGCCGAGGTGGCTGTCAGCTGACTGCGTGGATCCGGTTGTTGCGTACCGATTGGCGAGCACTTGGACGGCACGTACATATGCGCGTGTATCTGCTGCGAGACCGTGCGTTTCAATGCTTGCAGCACCTTGATAGTATGCGGCGATTGCGGCTGGTACCGACTCGGTTGAGCCAATAAGTGAGCGGAGAATCACGAGTCCGGCCACGATATTGTCAGCTGGGTCGGTGATGTTGAGCTGACGCTCCGCGAGCGAAGACGCCCACATTCCGGCCCGTGGCGTCACCTGCATAATGCCAATCGCGTTAACTGGGGAGACGGTTCGATGATTCAGGCCAGACTCTTGAGTGGCAATCGCAAGACCTAGGTGTGGGCTCACACCAATTTCTGAAGCCAGCCGCGTGAGAGTTGCGTACACCCAGTCGTGGCGTGGTGCAGGTTTGGTGGACAGTGCCCACTTGTTAAATCGCGCGGCTGCAAGAACGGACTCTGGGTACGGTTCGTCACCGTGGTGTGTGGGAAGTTTAGGCAGACGGTGGTCAAATGTGGGACGGGTCCTGCCGGACGTTGCGCCTGATCCCTGCAACATCAGGAGTTCACCCACCACAATGTGTTGACTGGTCATGGCGTTGGCTCGCATGAGCGCACCCACAGAAGTTGAGTACTTTAACGCAATGGATTCCAGCGAATCACCCGGACGCACGCGGTGCGATGCCGGTGGGGGAGCAACATTCTTTTCTGGCAGAGACAGAATCTGACCGGGACGTACTGCCCCTCCTGTCAAGTTGTTCAGTTCCACCAGAGCGGGAATCGACACCCCATGTTTTTTCGCAATGCTCAGTATTGTGTCTGAACTTTTAACCCGGTAGGTGCGACCCCCGTGCGTGACTGGAACGGCCTCGGTCAGGGTGCCCGAGGTGAATCCGGGCGCGTCGTCAATGAGCGGGCGTTCTTCAAAGCGTTCAGGTAGTTTGCGTGGCTGTTCCTGTTCCCGCTGGAGTAGAGCCTCGACTTCGAGCGCATCGGCACCGGGGTGCGTGCGCGGAGGTCGTTGGCGCGACGAGCGGAAATTGGTCATGAAAAATGCTCCGGGGGAAGACGGGTTTCGCACCTCCAGATTAGTTGCGGCGAGCCATGTTTAGGTGGGTTTGCAGTGCGGCGTGTCGCAAGTACTCTTAAACCATGACTGTTGACACATGGCTCACACGTGAAGAAGTCGCCCAGCTTCTGGGAGTCACTCCGTCGAAGGTCCGTCGCCTGCTGGAGGACCGGTATGTGTGCGGAGTTAAGGATGGGCACGTGGTGAAGATTCCGGAGCTGTTCTTCAAGGACAACGAACCGGTACCTGCTCTGCGCGGAACCATCACGCTCTTGGACGACGCGGGTATGAACGACCAAGAAATCATCAACTGGTTGTTCGCTCAAGACCAAACGCTTCCCGGACGTCCCATTGACCACTTGAGAAAAGGTGCTAAAGCAGAAGTCCGTAGGCGTGCTCAAGCACTGGCGTTGTAAAACCCGTAGCGCTCTTACGTACTAACCCTCACGTATCCCGGCGTGTGAGTCGGTTGGCGTAGGCGCGTAAAAGCTCCAGGTCGTTCGAGCTCACGCCGTGCTGGCCCAGAGTGTCCAGCGCAACGAACGCGTCTTGAAGTTTGGTCTCAATGAGCTCTTCGTGTTCGCGTTTCGCACCGCACTCGTCCAGGAGCGCAATCATGCGGTCGGTGTCTGTGTCCGTTCCCAAGCGCTCACGGAACCACCGGGCGTCCTCATCGTTCATGCGTGCCAACGCCAGCCCCACAAGAACGGTTTTCTTACCTTCAACAAGGTCATCACCCGCGGGCTTACCGGTCGCTTGCGGATCGCCAAACACACCTAGTTCATCGTCTCGCAGCTGAAAAGCTTGTCCTAGTGGCAAGGTAAACGCCGAAAGATCGTGCACAAACTGAGGCTTTGCACCTGCCAAGCGCGCCCCCAGTTCAAAGGGCTGTTCAACCGAGTACTTTGCGGACTTGTACGTGAGCACTTCCATGGCCCGGTCCACAATCTGGGAGTCCGGGACCGGTGCCGCTTGGATCCGGATGTCTAAGTATTGCCCCATCATGACATCTCGACGAAACGCGTCGTGTGTGGCCCGGACATTCGGGTCAGTCACGTTCAGACCGGAAGCGTTGAACAGTTGTTCGGACAGCCCTAGGCACACGTCACCGGCAATGATCGCGGCATTGATGCCAAAGCTCCGGGCGTCTCCCTCAAACCCTGCGCTGCCGTGCATCTGGGAGAAGAACGCGTGAGTGGAAGGGTTACCCCGCCGCATATCGGAGTTGTCAATGATGTCGTCGTGAATGAGCGCGGCCGCGTGAAGAAGTTCAACACTCGCCGCCATATGCGCGATTCCTGGGTGGGTGCCACCAGCCAGCTGATATCCCCACCACGTGGCGAGCGCACGAATCCGCTTTCCCCCCACACAGAAGGCGCGAATCGGGTCGGTGAGTTCAGAGGCCACGGGCGACAAACCAGCCAGTTCATGAGCGAACGTGCCAAGTTCCTGTTCCAAAACAGCGTCGACGTGGGCAATAATGTCCGCAGGCTGATGTAACCGATCCATGCCTGCAAGCCTACAGGGGGAAGTGTGAGCCGCAAGCAACTCGCCCGGTCTGGTGGGGACCTGTCCGCACTGTCCGGCGACGACACCGGGTGTACCACCCTGCATGTGGATATGGATTCCTTCTTCGTGTCCGTTGAGCTGTTAGATCGCCCAGACCTCAAGGGCGCCGAGGTGATTGTGGGCGGCCGTGCAGGTCGAGGAGTGGTGGTGTCGGCTTCATATGAAGCGCGAGCATATGGGGTGTATGCGGGCATGCCCATGAGCCGGGCACTCGCCCAGTGCCCGTCTGCCGTGGTGATCCCACCGTCCCGTGGCCTGTACTCCCAGTACTCCGCCCGGGTTTTCGACATTCTGAAAACCTTTACCGACGAGGTGCATCAAGTGAGCGTCGACGAAGCGTATATCGACGTCGCTTCGGCCGTACGCAGACTGGGACGCCCGGGGGTCATCGCTCAGGACATGCGCGCCCAGGTCCGCGAGGCTACTGGTTTGGCTGCCTCAATTGGAGTCGCCCATTCTCGCGTGGTCGCAAAAATGGCGTCTGCCAGGGCCAAACCCGACGGCATGCTGATTGTTCCCCGCGCTCAAGTTGCCCAGTTTCTTCACGACATGCCAGTTGAAGCAATCCCCGGAGTAGGGGGTAAGACGCAAGACAAACTCGCACGGTATGGAATCACCACTATTGGTCAGCTCGCTGCGTGTTCTCCCGATTGGCTCAACGCCCGCTTTGGTGCACACGGAAAAGGTCTATACGCATCTGCCCATGGCGAGGACTCACGAGACCCAAACCGGGTACGGGACCATTCGATCAGTGCCGAACACACCTTCCCAGCCGACATCTTTTCGCTCCACGAACTTGAACTCGAGCTCATCCGCTTAGCTGACACCGTGGCGAGCCGAGTGCGCAAAGAAGGTAAAGCAGCCCGAACCGTGGGCCTGAAATATCGCACCTCGGACTTCTCAACCTTCACCAGGTCCGCGACCTTGGAAGCACCCAGCGACGTCGCCAGTGAATTCCGCGACGCCCTTCTGCCTGCCCTGGCTAACCTGCACAAACGAGGGACCGGGGTGCGCCTACTGGGCGTTCGCGCGGCGGATCTCAACGACCTCGGCGAGGTGGGACGGCAAGCAACCTTGGAAGATCACGGCACCGGAAAGCGGGATTCAGAAATCGCGCTAGACGCTGTTCGGAATCGTTTTGGGAAGGGCGCAATTTCACGTGCGTCACTCATTCGTACGAATCCTGATAAAACCCATGACGCACCCACGCGCAAGACCGACTATGATAGGGATACCGAGCTTTGAAATGGGGGATTTGTGATGGCGCTGTCGGAACATGAGCAGCAACTTCTTGACCAGCTGGAAAAGCAGTTGCGAAATGAAGACCCTCGATTTGCGCAAAGCATTTCACAATCCCACAGCCCAGCAGGTATCGCACTGTCACCCAAACACCTCGTCACTGGCACGTTGGTGATGGTCGTCGGCTTAGCCGTAGCCCTGGGCGCAGTATTCTTTTTGACTTCACCTCTCTCCACCGTGGGTGGAGTGCTCGGGTTCTTCCTCATGGTGGGAGGCGCCTACTACGCTTTCGCGGTGGCCCCGGCAGGAAAATCGAAAGGGTCCGCTCCCAAGGTTCAGGGGAAGGCAAACAAGCCCAACAAAGGTGGCTTCATGAACCGAGTCGAAGAACGCTGGGACAAGCGTCGCGGTTCGTTCTGACCTTACTTTTTCTTCCACAAGCTCCGTGGCCACAGGGTGGCTCGTACACGCGCAATCACTGAGCCCGTCCTGTCCTTTTTCACATCTGCGACCAGCCCGCGCGCGTCAATATCCAGGGCTTCTCGGGCAGTGCCTGCGTAGCGTTCGCGTTCCAATGCACCTATGAGCGCTTCAATGTCCTGCGCGTGGTCAGGATATTGTTCGGCCAGGTCTCGACCGCGCTTGGCAAGCGTATCTGACGCAGGAGCAGAGTAACCGCAATCCACCTCGGTCGCCCGGATTTCTTCCCACACCAGATTCGCGTCCAGTGGGGTGCGCAAGCGCCGGCTACGGGCGCGAGTGCGCAATACACACGGCACCAGAGCCAGAAGGATCAACGCAAGCACGCCTGCTCCCACAAGGAGCGGAACCGCCGAGGTGGTTTCCGGTTCCTCTTCAAGCGCCGGCTCCTCCGATGGGGTGGGAGTGGGTTCGGCTGCCTCCTCTTCTTCTGGCGCGGGCTCCTCTGAGGGCTCCTGAGTAGGCTCTTCCGGTTCAGGGGCCTGGCCACCTTCAATCGACCACGGAGGTGGAGGACCGGCGGGCCCTCCGGGAGTGGGTTCGAAACGCACCCATCCTGCACCTTCGAAGTACAGTTCTGGCCAAGCGTGGGACCGTTGCATGGTCACGTCATAACCGCCAGCGTCATTGGGCTCGCCGGCAGTGAACCCAACGCCGATGCGCGCCGGGATCCCTTCCATGCGCGCCATCGTGGCCATCGCTGCTGAAAATTGGACACAGTACCCGCGACGGTCTTTGATGAACTGGGAAAGAACACTTCCTGAGGCCTCGTTAGGAGCGTCGAGCGAGTATTCGAAGTCACGGAAGTACGCCTGCATCTTCGCGGCTTTGTCCCAGTCTGTTTCAGCGTCCTTGGTGATTTTGGTGGCTTCTTCCCGGATGTCGCTGGGCAGATCGTTGGGCAGTTTCAAATACTGCTCAAAGGCGTCCTTATTCGCAGACGGAGCCTTTTTCAACTGTTCTGCAGTGGGTTCAACCGAACGGTACTTCACCGAGTAGTTGAGACCGTCAACACCCACGTTGTTACCCACTATGGTGAGAGTGTCGCGGTCGTAGATCCACCTGTCGCCCAGGCCCGAGGTCTCCAGTGGCGCATACTGTGCCGGTAAGTGGTTGCCACCAAGCCCGGTAATCGCAAAAGTGCTGGTGTAGGTGTTGGCTTCAATGTCCGGCCCGAGGTCGCCTGCGGGGAGGCCCGCGTCGGGAGAGGCTCCGCGTTTAAAAGAGAAAGCCGCTGGGGCCCACTTCTTGCCGTCAAATTCCGTCACCGAGGTTAACCGCACAGGAGGTTCGAGTGGGTCGGTAGATTCGTAGGAGAAGACGACGTCGTCACTCTTATTGGTCAGATTGGCGCGCAGATCGAGGAACGGATTGATGACTTTGACGTTCTGGTCGTCCCCAGCTGGCTTGTTCGCTTGCGGAACAATCGGTGGCATGAGAAGGGGGAGGCCAATACCTAAGAAAAGGGCAAGAGCGCCGGCTGTGACAGCCCATAAGAAACCGCGCGACGTTCCGGCATGTGAAGTGAGCAAAAGCAGAATGAACGCGACCGCTACGGCGCACGTGTGCCACCACTGGATTGATGAAGCCGCGATGAACACGGGAATGAGCCACGTGGCCAGGACTAACGCCCCGGCGAGGTGGGTTAAGTGCAGGTCGTGGACCAGGCAGTCCACCAGCATGGTCAGAAGCGCAAAAGACACGGCTGCGAGGACGGTCAGCCCAGCAGTCGATGGGGCTGGAGCGGGAGCAGCGTAGACATCGCGGAAGCCTTGTGCGATCGACCCTGCGAGTTCAGTAAAACTGCTCCCTGTAGGGATGATTCCCAGAAGTGTAGTTTCTGGCAAGGTAACTGCAATGACAGCAAAAAACCCCACTACGAACTGCACGAGCACGGTGAGTCCGGTGCTTCGTGCGACCTCGGACAGCCGCGCCAGCCACCCTGTCGCAACCGTAAGGAAGATGACCGCCACGGTGGGCACGAACCAGTTCCAGTCGCTGAAAACAGCCGAGGTCGCGACCACGGAGAGCACCATAGCAACGAACACTGTGAGAGCTGACACTATTCTCATGCCACACCTCGCAGGCTCCACTGAGCAGGAAGATCCACATCGCCGCCGAACATGCCTGTGAAGTTCATATCCTCAATCGTTTCACTGTCAATATCCGAGGCGTACCACCGGTGAGTGCGAACACGTTGGCCCCCGGTAATGCGCGGAACGTGGTCAGGGTCAGGGGCACAGACAACAAGTTCTGACAAGGCGCGCACTTCGCGAGCAGACGGCATGCGCGCCGGTGTTGCACTTGCGCGGGCAGCTAAGACGTCGACCGGTAAATTGCGTTCACCTGCCTCGGCTCGAACCGACTGTTCACCCATAACGACGTGAACCGTAAAACCAGACCGGGTGAGAGCATGAGTGGCGCTCACTGCCGCGGAGACCAAAAGATCGAACTTGACGGGGTGCGAAATGCCTTCCCCGTGCACGATCACAGCAGCTGCAGGATTATCTTCATCCGCTTCTTGCCTGACCATCAACTGACCGGTTCGCGCAACCGTTTTCCAGTGCACGTGGCGCAAGTCGTCGCCCGGCGCATATTCGCGGGTATAGGAATCACGGGTTGAAGTTCCGCGTGACAAGCGGTCTGTTTCAGCCAGCGGATTAGGGCGGCCACTCATTCCCGGTCCCGCCAACTGAACCCGCGGGGGAGCCACCGCAACTTTGAGCCCTTGAGACACCTTCTTCTTAAACATCGTCAGCCTAAAGGGACCATTGATCGCCACTGTGACAGCGGAAAGCCCGCGAAGACCTCGGGCTGAAGGAGTGAAGGTCGCGTCCACCTCGACGGTTCCACCGCCAGCTACAGACGGCACGTTGACGCCCTGCGGGAAACCGAACCCGTTTTCTGGTTCAATTTCCAGATAAAACGCGCCACTGCGAAATGGAAGAGCGTTCGTCACGCTGACACGCACATCAGTGTCAGCTCCCACATACGTGAGGGGATATCCGCTGACATGCGGCGCGAACGCCCGGAGCTTTACTTTCATACGGGTACTGGTCACAAGCGCGAAGAGAAGCGAAAAAACCGTGAGGAACACCAACAGAATACCCACGGGCAACAGCGCGGGAAGCTGAAAACGGTACGCGGCAATACACAGACTCACGCCTGCAATCAGAAAGACAATGCCAGAAGTCGTAACGCGCATCAGGAAACCGGAGTTGCGGCCACCACGTCACGGATCAGTTGAGAAGTGTGTTCAGGGTGGTCGCTTTCAACCGCGATAATGCGGTGAGCTAAAACCTCTTCAGCCAAGTTCTGCACATCATCAGGTGTCACGTAGTTGCGACCGTTGAGAACAGCATGGGCCTGAGCTGCACGCAGCAACAGCACACCACCACGTGGAGATACCCCCACGGAAATGGCGTCATGCGATCGGGTGGCGGTGAGTAAGCGGACCATATAGGCGCGCAGCTCATCCGTTGCAGTGACATTCGTGACCACCGTGCGGGCACGCTCAATTTCATCCAACGTGGTCACAGGGCTCAACTCATCAAGAGGATCGCGTCCAGTGTTGTGCGCCAGCATTTGAGCCTCGGACTCAACCGACGGATAACCCACCGAGGTGCGGATCATAAAACGGTCTCGCTGAGCCTCTGGAAGGCTATACGTGCCTTCCATGTCAATAGGGTTCTGAGTCGCCACCACAATAAACGGTTGTGGCATGAGATATGTGGTCCCGTCGACGCTCGCCTGTCCTTCCGCCATGCACTCCAGCATTGCGGACTGGGTCTTAGGCGAAGCGCGGTTAATTTCATCGGCAATGACGACGTTGGAAAAAACTGGTCCTGCGCGGAACTCAAAGTGGCGGGTTTCCTGGTTGAACAAGTTCACACCCACGACGTCGGAGGGGAGGAGGTCCGGTGTGAACTGAATGCGTCGAACTGAGCCATCCACCACTCGCCCCAGCGCTTTAGCGAGCAAGGTTTTACCTACGCCCGGAACGTCCTCGAGGAGAAGGTGCCCGCCAGCCAAAAGAGTAATCAGGCTGAGCTCAACAACGCGGTCTTTGCCGTCGAGAACCGTATTAATGGAGTTGCGGGCGCGGGCCGCAAGGTCAGCGATGGATGCGATTTCTGCCTCTGTGGGTGTGCTCATTTCTCTATTTTGGCTCATTGCTCCAGGCATCTCCACTTTGCCCCACCTGGCGCCTCCACTTTCCTCCCCATGGCGCTTCCACTTTCCTCCCCATGGCGCTTGAAGTGCGGTGAAACCTGGTACGAACACGGTTGCAACGCCAGAATTCTAGGTAGGTGCGAGAATTTCTCCCACTTTCCTCCACCTATCTGACCTGCGGTTATATATGTTCTCAGGGTGTTTATGGGCAATAACCTGTATTTGGTGGGGGAAAGTGGAGTACAGTGGTCCCTGTCGAAGCTCGTGGAGTTTCGAAAGGGGTGAGACGGCATGTTTTTGGGTACGCATATGCAGCGGCTCGATGACAAAGGTCGCCTCATCCTGCCCGCAAGGTTCCGGGAGGAACTGGCCGGTGGACTCGTAGTAACTCGCGGACAAGAGCACTGCCTCACCCTGTTCTCAGCCCGAGAGTTCGAGGCAGTCCACGAAAAACTGCGAACCGCACCCATGACCAGTAAGGACGCACGTGACTACCTACGCGTGTTCCTCTCTGGGGCTTCGGCAGAACAACCCGATAAACAAGGGCGCATCACCATCCCGCAGATTCTCCGCAAATACGCGGGACTCGAGCGTGAACTTGCGGTGATCGGCCTAGGGAATCGGGTTGAAATCTGGGACGCCCACACATGGGAGTCCTACTTGAACGAAACCGAACAAGGATTCGCGGACCGGACCGACGAAGTCATCCAGGGAGTCTTCTGATGTTGCTGGATTCCGATCTCTGTTCGTCCATGTTGTTTTGGAGCACTTCCCCGGTTCCAAAGCCCCAGTCCTGACACACTTCCCCGGTGCCAGGGCCGTGGACGAACGGAGTTCAGTTTTCAGCAACACAACAACAGCCAGGAAGGAGGTGGCCATGACATATCCACACGTTCCCGTTTTGCTTGACATGTGCGTCGAACTCCTGGGGCACGGAATAGAAGAAGCACGGGCACGCGGTATTGCGCCCGTCGTTATCGACTTCACGCTGGGCATGGGTGGCCACTCAGAAGGAATCCTGCGCGTTTTCGACGACGTTCACGTCATCGGAATTGACCGTGACCCTGCCGCTATCGAGATCGCGACTTCCAGGCTCGCCCCGTTTGGTTCCCGCTTTGAGGCCGTGTGCACCTCAGACGACAACATTTCCGAGGTTCTTGAACAACGTGGAAACCCGCCGATCTCCGGAGTCCTTTTCGACCTCGGCGTCTCCTCTTTACAACTCGACGATGACGCACGTGGTTTCAGCTACTCCCGCGACACCCCGCTGGACATGCGCATGAACCCCACGGAAGGTATCAGCGCCGCCGACGTTCTCGCTACATACTCCGAAAACGACCTCACACGGATTATTTCCACATACGGCGAAGAACGGTACGCGCGCAGAATCGCCCGCGCGATCGTTGCCGACCGGGAACACACGCCGTGGACCTCGACTCAACAACTCGCCGACCTGATCGGTCGGATAGTGCCAGATCCCAAGAACCAACGGAAACGTTCCCACCCAGCCAAGCGCACCTTTCAAGCCCTGCGCATCGAAGTCAATGACGAACTCGGCAACATCACCCGGTCGCTGCCTGCGGCACTCTCTGCCCTCCACCTCGGGGGTGTGGCTGTTGTGGAGTCCTACCAGTCGGGCGAAGACATAATCGTCAAGCGCATTTTTCGCCAGGGAACCACTGTTCAGGCACCACCCGACCTCCCCGTTGTGCCCGACCACCTCAAACCGTGGCTAGAAGAAATTGTCCGAGGTGCCTACAAAGCGCCCCAAGAAGAAATCGACCACAACCCCCGCGCCGCATCTGTGCGGCTGAGAGCCGTGAGAAAAACTGGAGTTGATCCCGCGTGAGCACAGCCCTAAAGCGCTCCGTTCAGCGGAGCCCAGTCACCACCCAACGACCACTCAAACTCATCACGTCCCCGGTGCGCCGAACACGTACGTTCCCATTTATTTGCATGGGGATTCTGTTCGTCGGTGTTGTCGCGGTGCTGCTGGCCAACATCTTCGTGTCGAACACGACCTACAAGATCAACGACTTGAGCCAAAAAAACGAAGACCTGCAATCTGAACGCGATCGGCTATCAGAAGACATTGCGTACAGGCAAAGCCCACAAAATGTTCACAAAGCCGCCCGCCAGATGGGTCTAGTGCCCGCAGACAAGGTGTTCTTTGTGACGGCCGACGGCAAAATCGTCGCAGCACGCGAAGATCCTGGCAAGAAAGTGGGAACCGTGCCCGGCCCGCGTGCCGATACACGGGATGACGTCCGACCAAACCTACGATCGGATGAGAAGCTTCCCGCAGTTGGAGAAAGCGGAAAAGATCTCGAAGCGCCCACAGTGAAAACCCCGTAGAAAAGGATGACGAATGCCCGCGACGACGGCCAGCCGAAAGGTTGCTAACCCCAAGCGTCGCATGGCATTCGTCGTACTCGCAATCGTCGTTGCCCTGGTTCTCATCGTGGCCAAGCTCGTAACGATTCAGGGTATGGATACCGCGAAGCTAGCGGAAAAAGCACTGGATTCTAGGCTCGTGGACAAAACCCTACCGGCCAAACGTGGTGCCATTCTCGCTGCCGACGGAACCGTCCTAGCCGACAACGCTAAACGGTTTCAACTGATAGCCGACCCCGTGAACGTCGCCGCGTACAAGGACGAACAGGGCAAGGTTGTTGGAGCCTGGGGAGCTGCCAATAAGATCGCACCCATCCTCAACACCGACCCTGGACTCATCTACCCCAAGCTCAAACCTCAAGGAGAGACACGGTGGAGTCCCATCGCGGACGGACTCACCAATGAAGTCTGGGTGAAAATCCGTGACCTCAAAATACCCGGCATCACCGTCGACGAATCCTCCGTCCGCACCTACCCGGCAGGAGAAATAGCCGGAAACGTTGTGGGGTTTGTGGGACGCGACGGGGAAGCGCTCACTGGACTCGAACGCCAGTACCGCCACCTTCTGACCGGAAAAGACGGCAAACAACAGTACGAACGCGGACTGTCAGGCGACCCCATTCCGTTGGGAAACAATTCGCAAGTTCCACCTGTCGACGGGACAGGCCTGCAGCTCACCATCGACACGAACATTCAAATGAAAGCCCAGAACGCTATTGGCGAAGCTGTCAAAAAGCACAAGGCCGAATGGGGAACCGTCGTCATTCAAGAAGCAGGAACTGGACGCATCCTCGCCGCTGCCGAATCACCCACCGTGGACCCCAACAATCCAGGCAAAAGCAAAGCCGAAGACCGCGGATCTCGCGCCTTTACCGCAACCTTCGAACCTGGGTCAACAGCGAAACTCATTACCACCTCGGCGCTCATCGACAGCGGAAAAGCGACCGCCGATTCGCAATACGTGGTGCCCGACAAATGGAAGGCCCCCAACGGAGAAGTCTTCCGTGACTCCCACAACCACGAAGACCAGAACCTCACCCTGGCGGGGATCCTCATGGACTCCTCCAACACGGGAACACTCATCGCCGCAGAGGGTATGAACGATCAAGAACGCTATGAGTGGCTTAAGAAGTTCGGTTTCGGCACACCTCCTGACCTTGAGTTCCCCGGAACGAGCCGCGGAATCCTGCGCTCACCTGATGCGTGGGACGCGCGCACCCGAAACGCGGTCCTGTTCGGTCAAGGTGTTGCAGCGACCTCGCTGCAGACCACTCAAGCGTTTGCCATCATCGCTAACGACGGAAAGGCGATTCCTCAACGGATTGTCAACGGAACCGTGGACCCCACTGGAAAAATCGCGGAGATTCCGCTCAAAGACGGCACTCAAGTGGTGAAGCCCCAGACCGCTCGGACCATGCGCGAGATTCTCGAAGCGACGGTTGTAGACGGGACTGGAGGCAACGCTAAAGTTCCCGGTTACCGTGTGGGTGGTAAGACCGGAACGGCCCAAGCACCAGCGGATAAAGGTGGCGGATTTGACGGCTACACGGCAAGCTTCATTGGCATCGCTCCCATTGACGATCCCAAAATTACGGTGTCGGTGACCCTGCAACGACCACGCACAGGCCACTATGGTGGTTCGGTGGCCGCGCCAGTGTTTTCCGATGTCACCGGGTACGCGTTAAAACAAATGCGCGTACCTCCATCCGGCCCTGTCCCAGAACTTCCAGCTAGAGAGTGGAAAAATGAAGATCGCTGACCTTACGCTTGAGCACACCACGGTAATGGGAGATCCAGACCGTGATATCACGAGCGTGGACAACGACTCCCGTACCACCAAGCCAGGTGGTCTGTACGCGGCTTTTCCCGGCGCTAACGTCCACGGGGCTAGCTTTGTTACCCAGCTGGTTGATAAGGGCGTGCGAGCGTTCCTTACTGACCCAGCCGGTGTGGAGATCATGCGCGAGGCACAGGTGGACCTCACTGATCTGACAATCCTTGTCCACGAATTTCCGCGAGCAATCGCCGGGCATATTGCAGCCCAGGTGTACGGCACGGGTGAGAGCCCGGCGATGTTCGGAGTGACAGGCACGAACGGTAAGACCACAACCACATTCATTCTCGACGCATTTCTTCAAGCGCTGGGTCACACAACGGGTCTCATTGGCACTGTCGCCACGGTGATCGCAGGAGACCGGGTCGACAGTGTACGCACCACCCCAGAGGCTTCGGCGTTGCACCAACTTTTGGCCCGAATGCGGGACGCAGGTGTCGACACATGTTCGATGGAAGTGTCCTCTCACGCACTGAGCCAGCACCGGGTGGATGGTGTGCACTTTGACGTTGTGAGTTTCACGAACCTTTCGCAGGACCACCTGGACTACCACGGCACCATGGACGAGTATTTCAGTGCGAAAGCTGCCCTCTTTACCCCGGAATTTGCCTCCCGCGGAGTAGTTGTCCTGGCTGACGACTGGGCTCGCAAACTCGTTTCGGTGTCTCAGATCCCAGTAGTGACCGTGTCGATGAACAGCGAGGACAAACCGGACTATCTGGTGGTTCAAGGCGACTCGTGGGAACTCCACACGCCGCAGGGCAGAATTCCATTTACCCCCGTTCTGCCCGGCTTGTTCAACGTGACGAACACTGCGCTGGCTCTTGCGATGCTGTTGGAGTTCGGGGTTCAGTTTGACGCGGTCGCGTCAATTGCGAACGGGACCGAGGTCGTTGTTCCCGGGCGCATGGAAGTGGTGAATGCGGAACATCCTCGGGCAATCATTGACTATTCACACACGCCAGATGCAATCGAAAAGGTTCTGGACCGGTTGTCGGGCGACCCTGTCGTGGTGGTTGTGGGCGCTGGAGGCGACCGAGACTCAACGAAACGGGCAGCGATGGGTGTGGCTGCAGCGCGTGGCGCCGATGTTGTGATTGTCACAGATGACAATCCGCGATCGGAAGATCCGGCTGCTATTAGGGCACAGGTTTTGGCTGGTGCCCGCGAAGCAGCAGGCGCCCGTGCCCATACCGTTGAAGAGTGCGAGAACCGTGGCACAGCGATCCGTCGAGCAGTTGAGCTCGCGGGCGCAAACGGGACTATTGTTGTTGCTGGGAAGGGGCATGAAACCGGTCAAGAAATCGCTGGTGAAGTGCTTCCTTTTAGCGACCGTGACAAGACACGCGAAGCCATTGAAGCTCATGTCCGTCATGAGAACCGGTAAAGTTCAGGAATGATATGAAGGAATTCACCGCACAGCAGATTGCTGACATCGTTGGGGGAGAGCTATATGGCATTGACCCCCAGACAACTCTGAGTGCCGGAGTTGAAACCGATTCCCGCGAGGTTTCTCCAGGCGATATTTTTGTCGCTCGCAGGGGAGAGACGACCAATGGAATCGAGTTCGCGCCGTCTGCGATAGCTGCCGGAGCTGCTATCGTGATTGCCGAGGCGGTCCCGACCGTTGGCGATGACACTCTTCCGTCGTGTGTCGTTACGGACGCCACTGTCGCTCTTGGGAAACTCGCATCGGCCAGTGTCGAGGCCTTGCGTGAAACCATGACTGTCATTGCGATCACCGGTTCCAGCGGAAAAACTTCAGTGAAAGACCTCGTGTCTGTTCTTTTGGCCGGTGAAGGTGAGACCGTCTACCCGCCTAACTCGTATAACAACGAAGTCGGTGTTCCACTGACAGCTTTGCGCGCCGGTGAAGAGACTCGTTTCCTTGTACTCGAAATGGGTGCGCGGTCAATTGGAAACCTCGCATATCTCACATCGCTCATCCGTCCTGATATTGCAGTTGAACTCAACGTCGGTGCAGCTCACTCTGGAGTGTTTGGCTCGATCGACAACACTGCCCGGGCTAAAGCAGAACTGGTTGAGTCGCTCCAGGAACCAGGGTGGGCGGTTCTCAATGCCGACGACCCGCGCGTCCGTGACATGCAGAACGTTCTCGCTCAGGGTGTTAACACCATGTGGTTCAGCGAAGGTGAACCCACCCGCCCAGACACAACAGTGTGGGCAAGCGATGTCACGACAGGAGCAACGGGCCGTTCATCGTTCGTTTTACACCTCCCAGGCGAAGAACCGGCACAGGTTGAACTCTCCCTATTGGGACGGCACCACGTGTCAAACGCTCTAGCGGCAGCAACAGTTGCTCACTTGTGTGGAGTGACGGCACGCTCAATCGTGACCACGCTTGCGACCGCGGGCGCTGCAAGCAGGTGGCGGATGGAACTTGTCGACTCTCCTAATGGCGTTACCGTCATCAACGATGCCTATAACGCCAACCCTGACTCGATGCGCGCTGCCCTCATCACACTCGCGGAGATGGGACGCGGCGATGACGAGAACCCACCTCGGCGTACGGTCGCGGTGTTGGGCGAAATGCTTGAGTTGGGCGACACTTCAATAGAAGAACACGACAAAATTGGAAGCCTTGTGGTGCGCTTGAACATTTCCCGCACGATCGCAGTGGGCGAAGGCGCGCGTCCCATCTACCAGGCCGCCAACCTCGAAGGCTCCTGGGGAAACGAAGCCGCATGGGTTGAAAACATCTCTGAAGCACGTGACCTTCTGCAGTCAGAACTTCAACCTGGAGACATCGTCCTCTTTAAGTCCTCACGCGACGCTGGACTGCGTTTCCTCGGTGATGAGATCGCCGGAGTTTCGGGGGCCCAGTGATTGCCGTACTCCTCGCAGCATGTATTGCGCTCGTCCTGACACTCGTGGGAACACCACTTTTTATTCGTGTGCTTGTCAAACGCGGATATGGGCAATTCGTTCGCGATGACGGACCCGCATCCCACGCAACGAAACGAGGCACCCCCACCATGGGTGGTGTTGTCATTCTCTTGTCTGCCGTTATCGCGTACTTTTTAGGCCACCTGTTCACACGTTCTAGTCCCACCTCGTCAGGGCTTTTGGTGCTGTGGCTTGCTGTGGGTCTGGGAATCGTTGGATTCTTGGACGACTACATCAAGGTATCGAAGCAGCGGTCACTGGGTCTACGGCCTGCGGGCAAACTCATTGGCCAAGGTTTTGTCGGAGTGTCGTTCGCGGTTTTGGCACTGCTGTTTCCGAACGAACACGGGCGCACTCCGGCGTCAACAAAGATTTCTGTTTTGCGTGATATTGACGCCCTAGACCTCGCTTTCTGGGGAACAGTTCTGGGAATGGTCCTGTTCGTGGTGTGGGCCAACCTCATCATCACGGCTGCCTCGAACGCGGTGAATCTCACTGACGGTTTGGACGGACTCGCATCGGGTGCCGCCGCAGTAGTGTTTGCCGGTTACGTCATCATCACGTCCTGGCAATCGATCCAAAACTGTGATCTCATGACCACTGCGCGTGCCGGGTGTTACATCGTACGAGACCCACGTGATTTGGCGATCGTCGCCGCAGCAATGGGTGCTGCATGTATTGGGTTTTTGTGGTGGAACGCTTCACCAGCCAAGATTTTCATGGGCGACACCGGTTCACTGGGTATCGGCGGAGCGATTGGCGGGCTCGCGATGATGTCGCGCACCGAACTTCTGCTGGTGGTTTTGGGTGGCCTGTTTGTCATTATTACGCTGTCCGTGATTATCCAGGTGACGTCGTTCAAGCTCACCGGAAAACGTGTATTCCGGATGGCTCCGCTTCAGCACCACTTTGAGCTCAAAGGGTGGGGCGAAGTGACGATTGTGATCCGATTCTGGATCGTGGCCCTCATTGGGGTAGTTATTGCTGTTGCTCTCTTCTACGCCGAGTGGGTGTCGTACCTTGCCTGATGTTCTGGTACCCGGTGCGACCCCGGTGGATTACCCACTCGCTGACAAGATCCCTGAACAGATCATTGGCCCGGACTCCTCTTTAGACGGACTCACGATCGTGGTCACTGGCTTAGGTGTTTCTGGATACCCCATGGCGGTCCACCTGGCTGAACGCGGTGCCCATGTCATTTGCGTCGACGGTGATACACAGATCGACCGAAGCGAACATGAGACGATTCTGCGCGTGTTTGATGTGGACATTCGCCGTGGCCCCGAACACGTCACCGAGCTGCCAACAGCCTCGGACGGTTCGCTTCCTGATCTGGTGTGCACGTCCCAAGGATGGCGCCCAGACCAACCGCTTTTGGTAGATGCTCAAGCTAAGGGCGTGCCGGTTATTGGGGAAGTGGAACTGGCATGGCGCGTCCGTGGAACGAACGCTGCACCGTGGCTCGTCATCACGGGAACAAACGGCAAAACCACGGCCACCTCCATGCTCGCGTCCATGTTTAGGGCCGCTGGAGTCAACGCTGTCGCGTGTGGCAATATCGGTTCTCCACTCCTTGAAGCTGTTCTGGATCCGGCCGCTGAAGTGCTTGCGATTGAACTGGCAAGTTTCCAACTGCACTGGCAGTTCTCAATGTGCGCTCACTCGGCTGCCGTGCTCAACCTGGCTCCCGACCACGTGGACTGGCACGGGTCGTATGAGAACTACGTCGCCGATAAGGCGCGGGTGTACTCGAATGTGATGAAGGCCTGTGTGTACAACCGCGAAGACCTTGCTACGCGTAAGTTAGTTGAAGACGCCGAGGTGGTCGCTGGCGCCCGCGCGGTAGGTTTTGGTTTGGGTGTTCCAGGGCCAGGAGAGTTTGGCCTGGTAGAAGACATCTTGGTGGACCGTGCCTTTGCACCTAATCGTTATTCGAGCGCGTTGGAACTCGCCAGCCTGGATGATGTTGCGAAAGCAGCTGGAACCACGTCTGCTCCAGATCACTACGTCATGAACGCACTCGCTGCGGCCGCGCTTGCTCGCAGTATTGACCTCCCGCCTGTAGCGGTGCGTGACGGCCTGCGGTCCTTTGCCCCCGGTGACCACCGGATGCGGGTTGTGCGCACACTCGACGACATCACGTGGGTGAATGACTCAAAGGCCACGAACCCGCACGCGGCGTCTGCCGCACTGGGATCTTTTGACCCCATTGTGTGGATCGCTGGTGGTCTGCCGAAGGGCGCGGACTACCACGACATCGTTGAAGGTTTTAAAGACCGTCTCCGGTCTGTAGTTGTCATCGGTGAAGACGATTCGGCGCTGAGTAGCGCGTTGGAAGCGTCGCACGTTGACACGATCCGCATTGAACCAGGTCCGCGCGTTATGGAACGTGCTGTAAACGCTGCCCGCGAGCTTGCTCAGCCAGGTGACACCGTGCTGTTGAGCCCAGCGGCTGCCAGCATGGACCAGTTCACCAACTACATTGAGCGCGGGGACGCTTTTGAACAGGCAGTAAGCGAGCTGTAAACGTGGCAAGCCAGGCAGTCGAGAACACGTCACGTGTGCGGCGTTGGGCGCAGCAGTGGAAAGAACTGTTGGACGCTCCGGTCGCCACTTACCACATCGTGTTGTGGAGTGTCGTGATCCTGACGTCGTTTGGTCTCATCATGGTGCTCTCTGCCTCGTCAATCACGTCATATGCGGGTGGTGAAGGCAGTCCCTTTACTGTTTTTATGAGGCAGGCTCTCTTCGCAGTGGTTGGACTGATCGTCATGTTCATCGTTGCGCGCTTCAAAGTTGAGACGTGGAAAAAACTGGCTCCTGTGCTTCTTATTGGGGGTCTTGCCTTGCAGGTACTTCCACTGACCCCCCTTGGCGTGGAGGTCAACGGGAACCGGTCATGGTTTTCTGTGGGTGGTGGCTTCCGCGTTCAACCGGCAGAGTTCGTCAAAATTGCTCTGTCGTTGTACATCGGCCGTTTTATGGCCGCGAAAAACAAAGCGCTTTCATCTTTCAGCGTCGTCATCCCCGTCCTCGCCGCCACCAGCCTGTCTATCGGGCTTGTGATCGCTGGGCACGACCTCGGGACTGGGATTGTCCTTATCGCTGTTGCACTTGGTTCGCTCTTTGTGGGTGGGTTGCCGTGGAAGTGGCTTCTGACGCTCGCAGCTGCCGCAGTCGCCGGCGTGGCTGTGCTGGTTTTGACGAACGCCAACCGTTTGGCCCGTATTCAAGCACTTTTCACTGGCCACTCATCCGATGTCTCAGACCCTCTTGGACAGCATTGGCAGTCTAACCACGGCCTGTACGCGCTGGCCTCCGGTGGATGGCTGGGAGTTGGTCTTGGGGGTAGCCGGGAAAAGTGGGCGTGGCTGCCAGAAGCTCACAATGACTTCATCTTCGCCATTATCGGCGAAGAGTTAGGACTTGTTGGCACCCTTGCTGTGGTTGTCCTGTTTGGGCTTCTGAGCTACGGAATCGTGCGCATCATCATGCGTTCCCAAGACCGGTTTGTGCAAACAGTTTCTGCTGGGCTTTTGGCGTGGCTGGCTGGCCAAGCGTTTATTAACATCGCGGTAGTGACGGGCCTTTTACCTGTTATTGGTGTTCCGTTGCCGTTTGTGTCCTACGGTGGTTCATCACTGGTTGCGACACTGTTGGGTGCGGGGGTTTTGTTGTCTTTTGCACGGTCTGAGCCTGGTGCTTCAGAGGCGCTGGCGTCACGTGGTTTTCACGTGCGGAGTGCGTTGCTGGGCCGAATGTCAAGAAAGAGTAAGAATGGTTAACGTTCTTTTTGCTGGTGGAGGAACAACGGGGCACGTGGCGCCAATGCTCGCCATTGTGCGCGACTTCAAGTTCCAAGACCCGGACGGTCATGTGACGATCCTGGGAACCGAAGAAGGGCTGGAGAGCCGGCTGGTTCCGCAGGCTGGTTATGAGCTCAACACGATCGAAAAGGTGCCGTTTCCCCGTTCGATCAACGCTTCGACAGTGAAGTTTCCCGGGCGTTTGCTCCGTACAGTTTCACGCACCAAGGATCTGATCAAGAAGAATAACGTTGAAGTTGTTGTGGGTGTTGGTGGGTATGTGTCCACGCCTGCGTACTTGGCTGCGAAATCCCTGCGGGTGCCTATTGTGATCCATGAGGGCAATGCGGTTCCTGGGCTTGCGAACAAGCTGGGGGCGCGTTATACCAAGCACGTGGGTTACACGTTTGCGTCCACTCCGTTGAAGGGGAAGCACGTGGGGATGCCCATGCGTCGCGAGATTGCCCAGATCAACCGCAAAGACCCTTTGACCCGCTACCAAGCGATGCAGAAGCTTGGCTTAGACGCGTCACTTGCGACCGTGATTGTCACGGGTGGTTCCAGTGGAGCCCAGGCTATTAATGACGCTTTCTGTGACGCGGTAGACGAAATCCAGCGCACAGGTGTTCAGGTGCTTCACATCACGGGTGCCGGGAAGGCTGACAAGATCCGGGGGAGCACGGCTGATCTGCGCAACTACCACGTGACTGAGTACGTTGACGGAATGGAAACGGTGTATTCGGCTGCGGACCTTTTGATTTGTCGTGCTGGCGCAGGGACCGTCGCCGAGGTGACCGTCGCCCAGGTGCCCGCCCTGTATGTTCCGCTGGCGATTGGCAACGGCGAGCAGGTCAAGAATGCGCACGACCCGGTTACCGCGGGAGGTGCCCTCATGGTGGACAACGCCGCGTTTAGTGCAACGACGATTAGGAACACGGTCATTCCGCTGGCTAAAGATCCACACCGTTTGCGCAACATGACCAAACGTTTGAAGGAGCTTAAGTTCCCGGCAACTGCGGACCGCGACATGACGCGCATGATTTTTGAGGCGGCGAACGTCCCATATCCAGACCGGCCGTACCCGTATGAACTGATGACCCGTGACGAACGAGAGGACCTGACGTGAGCACGTACCACTTTATTGGGATCGGGGGAGCCGGTATGTCCGGTATTGCCCGCATCATGCTCAGCCGGGGCTACACCGTGACTGGTTCTGATGCAAAGGAGTCTTCGGTAGTCGAAGCTTTGCGGGCTCACGGCGCTCACGTGTTCATTGGGCACGACGGTTCACACGTCGAAGGGGCGGATACGGTGGTTGTGTCTTCTGCTATTCGACACACGAACCCTGAGATCGTGCGTGCAGAAGAACTGGGCATTCCAGTCATCCACCGTTCGGATGCTCTTGCCACCCTCATGGAGGGAAAGCGGACCATAGCGATCGCTGGGACACACGGAAAAACTACTACCACCTCGATGACCACTGTAGCTTTGCAAGCGGCCGGAAAGGACCCGTCCTTTGCTATTGGTGGTCAGCTGTCAAAAACCGGGACCAACGCGCACGCTGGATCAGGTGACGTGTTTATCGCTGAGGCTGATGAGTCTGACGGCTCGTTTTTGAAGTACCGTCCTGAGGTCGGAGTCATTACAAACGCCGAAGCCGACCACCTTGACCACTATGGGAGTTGGGAGCGAGTGCGGGAAGCGTTCGTCGAGTTTGGTTCCCATGTGGGCAACATGGGCGGGACGCTCATTGTGTGTGCAGATGACAAGGGCGCAGCATCGATTGGGCGTGAGGCTCGCGAGCAGGGAACCAACGTGATCCTTTATGGCGAGAGCGACATTGCTGACGCGCGTGTGAATGCGTCCACCCACGGACAAGGGGTCAGTGTCTCGATCGCTTTTGAAGGTCAAGAGTACGCTTTCGACATCGCGCTTCCGGGAACGTACAACGCATTGAACGCGACAGCAGCGTTTTTAAGTGCACGCGCAGTAGGTGGGGACCCGCAAGGAATTATTCAAGGCTTAGAGAGTTTCACTGGGACCCGTCGCCGTTTTGAACTTCGTGGAATAGAGAAGGGCGTGCGCGTTTATGACGACTACGCCCACCACCCCACAGAAGTGACGGCTTTGCTGACGGCAGCGAAGAAGGTGGTCGACCCGTCGAATAAAGTGCACGTTATTTTTCAACCGCACTTGTTTACCCGCACCAAGAACTTTTACCGGGAGTTCGCGCGCGCGTTGAGCCTGGCAGATGACGTTATTGTTTTGGATGTTTTTCCGGCGCGCGAAGACCCGATTCCCGGCGTGACCGGGGAACTGATTGCACGTGAAGTCACGAGCGACGTCACGTATGTTCCCGCATTTTCCGACGCAGTCCCCACAGTTGTGGAGCGAGTGAAACCCGGCGATATCGTGCTCACAGTTGGCGCTGGTGATGTCACGATTCTGGGGCCTGAGTTACTGGGAGCGCTTGCACAGTGACCACTATCCCGGTGATTGGGAAGAAGCGCGGGATCCACACTGCCGTAAAAGTGGGTTTCGGAATAGTTGCAGGACTGGTGCTCATTGTCTGCCTCATGTTCTTCACACCCATCATGGGTCTCAAAGACGTAAGTGTAGAAACCGGTGATTTGACTCCAGGAGATGAGGTGCGCGCTTTTGTGCTCGAACAAGAAACAGGGCGGCCACTTCCCAGAATTTCGATGACGGGACTTTCGCGCGATATCCGAGAGAAATTCACCAAGTCTGAATATGTCAGTGTGAGGTGGTCCGGTATCAACACTTTGCACGTCACGGTCACGGATAAAGAACCCGTCGCTGCATTTAAAACCAGCAATGGTTGGGTGAGGTACTCATCGCATGGCGAAGAGATCGATGTGGTCCAAAACGACCCCGATCTGGTCAACATTCGCGGCGGAAGCCCAGGTGGAATTGAACAGGCCCTCATCGTGGTTCAACATGTGCCGGACCTTTCGCGTGTCGAATCCGTCGAAGCACAAAAAGAAAATGACATCACAGTGGTGGTGACGCACGAAGAGTCGACGCGCCAAATCCGAGTGGGGGACTCCAGCAACATCGAGAAGAAGTTTGACGTTGCCTTTAAACTCCTCGAACACTCGAAAGAGTACGTCGACGTTTCTACCCCAGATACTCCCGTTGCGCGCTAAAGTTGAATCCAGATCCACACGGCTTGAACGACACACCGGGGCGGTAGTTGCGCGAGCCCGTGAGTGGCAATAGCGTCAAGACAAAGACACCTGTCCCTTAAGCGTCGAAAGAGGAACCGACTTGGCTGAATACCCTCAATCCGGAGCAGACATCAAGGTCGCTGGAACCGGTGGCGGTGGTGTTAACGCTGTACAGCGCATGATCGACGTGGGCCTCCGCGGTGTCGAATTCATCGCGATCAACACTGACGCCCAAGCGCTCGTGCTGTCAGAAGCTGACACCAAACTCGAAATTGGTCGCGAACTTACTCGCGGCCTCGGAGCCGGCGCCGACCCCGAAATTGGGCGCAAAGCAGCCGAAGACTCCGAAGAAGCAATCCAGGAAGCACTCGAAGGTGCCGACATGGTGTTCGTCACCGCCGGTGAAGGTGGAGGAACAGGAACCGGTGCGGCTCCAGTTGTTGCTCGTATCGCACGTTCGCTGGGTGCTTTGACGATCGGTGTTGTTACTCGCCCCTTCACGTTTGAAGGACGTCGCCGTTCAGCGCAGGCAGAAGCCGGAATCGAAGCGCTTCGAAAAGAAGTCGACACGCTGATCGTTATTCCGAACGACCGCCTTCTCACGATTTCTGACCGCAACGTTTCAGTCGTCGAAGCATTCAAATCGGCTGACGAAGTTCTGCGCTCCGGTGTTCAGGGCATCACCGACCTCATCTCTACCCCAGGCATGATCAACCTCGACTTCGCAGACGTGAAGTCAGTCATGCAAGACGCGGGAACAGCGCTCATGGGAATCGGTTCGGCAGTTGGTGAAGACCGCGCTGTCAAGGCAGCCGAAGCGGCCATTGCTTCACCGCTTCTGGAAGCCAGCATCGAAGGTGCGCACGGAGTCCTCCTTTCCATCCAGGGTGGCACCGACCTCGGTCTGTTCGAAGTCAACGAAGCTGCCCGCCTGGTGCAGGAAGCTGCCCACCCGGAAGCCAACATCATTTTCGGTACGGTTATCGACTCCAACCTGGGCGACGAATGCCGCATAACCGTAATCGCTGCAGGCTTCGACGTCCCAGTGAGCGAAACTCAGGCGGCAGCCCCGGCGGTCGCATCGCAAGAGGCGACTCCCACCTCGGACGTCCCTTCCGAGGAAGCGGAAGAGCGTCCAGCTCCCGCTCAACCAGAGGCCCCTGCCGAAGCTCCTCCAGTTCCGGAGTCTCTTCCGGAAGAACGCACCAAGAACTTCGATAACAACATCGAAATTCCGGACTTCCTGAAGTAACCGTGCTCTACAGCCGTTTCGTCCTCCCTAGTAGTCAGGCGCGCGCACATGTCGCCGTCACCGACCGCTGGGGAGGTTTCAGTTCAACCCCTTTCAGTAGCCTGAACCTGGCGCTGCATGTGGGGGATGACGAAACCGTGGTGGCAGCCAACCGAGGAATCGTAGCGAACACGCTGGGGCTCAACCCAGAAGCCTTGCGGTTTGTGGACCAGGTGCACGGAAGCCGTGTCATTGCGTGGGATGAAAACGGCGCATATGACCCGCTGACGGGGGATCGCACGGACTCGGTGACCGCGGACGCACACGTGACAAAAACTCCTGGTTTGGGGTTGGTCGTCATGGTCGCTGATTGCGTTCCGGTGATGTTTGCTGATCCCGAGGCGGGAGTTGTTGGTACTGCGCACGCGGGGCGGGCTGGAATGGTTGACGGGGTCGTGTCTGCGACTGTGGCTGCGATGCGTGAGTTGGGAGCTTCCCAGATCCAGGTGGCTATTGGGCCGTCTATTTGCCCTCGTTGTTACGAAGTGCCGGCTGATATGCGTGATCAAGTTGGGAGCGTTGAACCGGTGACGGCCTCCGTTTCACGTGAAGGCACTCCGGCTATCGATGTGGCCGCGGGAGTTGCGGAACAAGCGGCCCGAGAAGGCTGTGAAATTGTCGACTTCTCCAGTACGTGTACACGTGAGTCCTCCGACCTGTTTTCATACAGAAAAGATGCCGTCACTGGGCGGTTCGGGGCACTTGTGTGGTTAGAAGAAATGGCGACACACCCACTCAAAGACGCGTAACTACGCATGAGCTCCGGTACCTTCAAAAGGTGAGGGAACTTAACCACGAGGAGGGCTAATGTCCACCCTGAAGAAAATCGGCAACTACTTCGGTTTCGGTGAAGAAGAAGCATACAACACTGAACCACGTCACGAACGCAACTCTCAGTACGAAGCAAGCGAGTACGAAGCTCCTGTGTACGAAGAGGAAGAGCAGGAAGAGCCGGCTGACGTGACGCCCATCCGTTCTTCTGTCCGCCCAGTAGAAACGGCATCACCTGCGAACATGTCTAACATTCACGTGATCCACCCACGTAGCTACAACGACGCAAAAGCGATCGGAACGGCTTTCCGCGACGGGATTCCTGTCGTCATGAACTTGACCGCAATGGACGAAGCCAACGCAAAGCGACTTGTTGACTTCTCTGCAGGTTTGATTTTTGGTTTGCACGGATCGATTTCCAAAGTTACCAATAATGTGTTCTTGCTGACGCCTGCCAATGTTGAAGTTGGCGAAGAAACTGATTCGGTAGCAAAAACACAGGCGAGCTTTTTTAACCAGAGCTAATTCGTGATTGTTCCCTCTGACGGGCTACCGTATACGGTGGTCCGTCAATTTTTTCTGAAAGAGGTCTCGTGGCGATAGTCCTACAGATTCTTGCGTGGCTTTTGTCTCTGTATGTGTACGTACTGATCGGACGTGTCATTATCGATCTCATTCAAATCTTTGCCCGGGACTGGCGCCCAACCGGTGTGGTGCTGGTGCTGTGTGAAACTATCTACACCCTCACCGATCCTCCAGTGCAGGCGATTCGGAAAGTTATTCCTCCCCTTCGCTTGGGAAACGTGGCGATTGACCTGGGGTTTATCCTCTTATTTATTGGGGTTCAGATGCTTTCGAGATTTCTCTTCGTGCTCTCGACTCAGGTAGGTTAGACTGACTTCAAATGATGACTTGACACATTCATGCTGGTGGTGCGGTATTGTGGCAGTGATCATCGAAATAAGTATTTGTACGCACAACCGAAGGTGGCCACATGGCTCTTACGCCTGAAGACGTAGTCAACAAACAGTTCCAGCACGTTAAATTCCGTGAGGGATATGACGTAGACCAGGTCGACGACTTCCTCGACGAGGTAGTCGTTGAGCTGCGTCGTTTGAACGAAGAGAATGATTCGCTTCGTCGGAAACTGTCTGTGGCTGAGCAGCGTGTAGCTGAACTCGAAGCCAAGGGCTCACAGGGTGAAGACGTGAACGCTACCCAGGCCATGCCAGCTGCCATGGGTGCTCCTAAGAAGGACGAGGCTAAGCCTGTCGTCCCTCCTCAGCAACCAGCCGCTAAGGCAGGTGAAGAAACTCAGGTCGCACCTGCAGTTGCGACTCCTGTTGCTAAGCCAGCAGCCGCTCCGGCTGCACCTGCTGCAAGCGCTACCGCACCCGCCGCAGCCCCAGTATCTAGCGACAAGGACGCTCACGGCCTGATTGCGCTGGCACAGCGCGTTCACGACGAGTACGTTGCTGAAGGTGAGAAGACCCGTGATCGCCTGATCGGCGAAGCGAAGAAGAGGGCTGCTGATATCGTTTCCGAAGCTCAGAATAAGCGTGACGAAACCCTGCAGCAGCTCGAATTGCAGAAGGTCAACTTGGAGAAGGACATCGACGGCCTGCAGAACTTCGAACGCCAGTACCGTACCCGTCTCAAGAGCTACCTCAGCGACCAGTTGCGTGCCCTCGAAAGCTCTGGATCACTCGCACCGGAAACCCTTTCGCAGAACACCAACCAGTCCCTGTAACGTCAGGGTCCGTGTGTAGTCTTTGACACAAACACGTTAAACGCACCGCACGTTTCGGCGTGCGGTGCGTTTGTATATTCTAAGATCAAACCTGATAAAGAGCCCTAAGGAGAACTACGTGAGCACTCGAGCTGTGACGCTGTATGCACTCGCACTAGGTGTCATTGCGATCGATCAGCTCACAAAGGTTCTCGCAGTGAAGTTCCTGCAAGGCGAGCCACGCATTGCCATTGTGGGCGATTTTGTTGGACTCACGTTCCTCCGCAACCCCGGAGCGGCTTTCGGTCTTGGTTCGGGGGCCACCTGGGTCTTTTCCGTCATCGCGATAGCGGTGTTTGCTGTCATCGTGTTTATTTCGCGGAAACTTGCTTCGACGTGGTGGGCGATCGGTTTGGGGTTGCTATTAGGCGGTCTGACGGGAAACCTAATCGACAGGTTTTTCCGCATGCCAGCCAACGGGGAAGTTCCGCAGTTCATGCACGGAGCGGTTGTCGATTTCATTGATTTGTACTTTTTTGTGTGCAACATTGCTGATATCGCAATTACCGGTGCAGCCGTCCTTATCGCACTCCTGACACTCAAAGGAACCAGTATCGACGGGAGGGAAGAATAGTGGAACGCTCAATTCTGGTGCCCGAAGGGCTTGAAGGCGAGCGCGTCGACACCGCACTGTCGCGTCTCCTTGGCCTCTCCCGCTCGGTCGCTGCTGGAATGGCCGAAAGCGGCGACGTTGAAGTCGACGGAGTTAAAGTTCCCAAATCGATGCGCGTGACGACGGGTGCACGCATCGACGTGACCATGCCCAAACCCAAAGAACCGCTCTCAATCGTGGCAGAACCAGTCCCGGGAATGAACGTCATCTATGATGACGACGCTTTTGTGGTTGTCGACAAACCCGTGGGCGTTGCAGCACACGCAGCAGCTGGGTGGTCGGGCCCCACCGTGATAGGCGGACTTGCCGCGGCCGGATACCAGATTGCCACCTCGGGAGCGGCGGAACGACAGGGGATCGTACACCGCCTGGATGTGGGCACCTCGGGAGTCATGGTGGTCGCCAAAGGCGAACACGCCTACTCCGTTCTGAAACGGGCCTTTAAAAACCGTACCGTCGACAAGACCTACCACGCGCTCGTCCAGGGACTCCCAGACCCCGTCGTGGGCACAATCGAAGCCCCCATTGGGCGCCACCCACGCAAAGACGGCCTTTACGCGGTACGCACAGACGGCAAACACGCGGTCACTCACTACGAAGTGCTGGAAGCGTACAGGTCGGCCTCGCTTGTCGAGGTCAAGCTTGAGACCGGACGTACCCACCAAATCCGTGTGCACATGTCCGCAACCAAGCGGCCCTGCTGCGGCGACCTTCCCTACGGGGCAGACCCAGTGCTGGCGCAAAAACTCGGACTCAACCGCCAGTGGCTCCACGCCGTCAAACTTGGTTTTGAGCACCCCGAAACCGGAGAATATGTTGAGTTCGAATCGGACTATCCAGAGGATCTAGCAACCGCGCTCGAACGTCTACGAGCAGCACAGTGGTGAGGTAATTGGCTGACGACTTCGTACATCTGCACGTTCACACCGAGTACTCCATGCTCGACGGGGCGGCTCGCCTGGGCGACCTCATGGCAGCGACCAACGAATTGGGAATGCGAGCGTTGGCCACCACCGACCACGGCTACCTGTTCGGCGCTTTCGACTTCTGGAACCAAGCAACCAAAGCCGGTATCAAACCCATCATTGGTGTCGAAGCCTATGTGACCCCCGGAACCGCCAGGAACGACAAAACGGTCGTCAAATGGCGCACCGACGAATCACAGCGCTCCGACGACGTGTCAGGAGGTGGGCGCTACACGCACATGACCCTCCTATCGCGCAACAACCGAGGCATGCAGAACCTGTTCAAAGCGTCCTCACTGGCCTCCTTGGACTCCGCATTGGGGAACCGTCCGCGTTTAGACCGGGAACTCTTGCAGAACTATTCGAATGGCCTCATCGCAACCACGGGATGCCCGTCAGGTGAAGTCCAGACACGTCTGAGGCTGGGCCAGTACGAAGAAGCTCGCAAAGCAGCGGGGGAGTACCGCGAAATCTTTGGAGCAGACTACTACTTCTGTGAACTCATGGACCACGGACTCGAAATTGAACGCCGAGTCACCAAGGACCTGTTGCGACTGGCTAAAGAACTCAACCTGCCTCTCGTCGCCACGAACGACTTGCACTACACACACGAATCAGACGCCACAGCGCACGAAGCTCTGCTGGCCCTACAGTCTGGGTCCAAGCTGCTCGAACCCACCTATGAACAAGGTGGAAGCAGGTTCGCGTTCTCTGGCACCGGGTACTACCTCAAGTCGCCGGCTGAAATGCGACATCTGTTCAAAGAACTGCCTGAAGCATGTGACAACACGCTTAAAATTGCGGACATGTGCGAAGTGTCTTTTGACACCAGCGCGAACTACATGCCCAAGTTCCCAACGCCAGAAGGCGAAGACGAAACGTCGTGGCTCATCAAAGAAGTGGACAAAGGTCTCCACTACCGGTATCCACAGGGCATCCCCGATGAGGTGCGCAAACAAGCCGACTACGAACTCGACATCATCATCAAAATGGGCTTCCCCGGCTACTTCTTGGTGGTCGCCGACTTCATCAACTGGTCCAAGGACAACGGGATCCGCGTGGGCCCAGGTCGTGGGTCTGGAGCGGGTTCAATGGTGGCGTACGCGATGCGTATCACCGACCTCGACCCCCTTCAACACGGCCTGATCTTTGAACGGTTCCTCAACCCGGAACGTGTGTCCATGCCGGACTTCGATGTCGACTTTGACGACCGCCGACGCTCCGAGGTCATCGACTATGTGACACAGAAATACGGTTCCGAATACGTCGCCATGATCGTGACGTACGGAACCATCAAGACCAAACAGGCACTCAAAGACGCTGCTCGTGTGCTTGGGCATCCGTTCTCCATGGGTGAAGAACTCACAAAAGCCCTCCCACCTGCCGCAATGGCAAAGGACATTCCCCTTACCGACATCGAAAACCCGGAAGCACCTCGGTATAACGAAGCCGGCGACTTCCGTAACCTGCTCGCCACCAATGAGCAGGCCCGCGAAGTATTTGAAACCGCCCGAGGTCTCGAAGGGCTGAAGCGGCAGTGGGGAGTTCACGCGGCCGGCGTCATCATGTCCTCCGAGCCCATTATTGATGTCATCCCCATCATGCGGCGCTTCCAAGACGGCCAGGTGATCACCCAGTTTGATTACCCCACCTCGGAAGGGTTGGGGCTTATCAAGATGGACTTCTTGGGCCTGCGAAACCTCACTATCATTTCGGATGCTCTTGAGAATATTCAACGCAACCGCGATGTGGAGATCGACCTTGAGCGTTTGGAGCTTGACGACGAAGACACGTATAAGCTTCTGGCGCGCGGGGACACACTGGGCGTGTTCCAGCTCGACGGAGGGGGCCTGCAGGGGCTTTTGAGGCTCATGCAACCGGACAACTTCGAAGACATTTCCGCAACCTTGGCGCTGTACCGCCCTGGGCCCATGGGCGCGGACTCGCACACGAACTACGCCAAGCGTAAAAACGGTTTACAAGAAATCACGCCGATCCACCCTGAGCTTGCCGAACCGCTCAAGGAAATCCTGGACACCACGTACGGTCTGATCATCTACCAGGAACAGGTGATGGCGATCGCGCAGAAGGTGGCCGGGTACTCATTGGGCCAGGCAGATATTTTGCGCCGTGCGATGGGTAAGAAGAAAAAGGCCGAACTGGACAAACAGCAGGTCGGGTTCTTTGGGGGCATGAAGGAGCGCGGATACTCCGAAGAGGCCGCCCAGGCTCTGTGGGACATCTTGCTGCCGTTCTCCGACTACGCGTTCAACAAGGCCCACTCCGCTGCGTATGGTGTGGTGTCGTACTGGACGGCGTACCTAAAAGCCCACTATCCGGCCGAGTACATGGCCGCACTTCTGACGAGTGTGGGCGACAACAAGGACAAACTGGCGGTGTACTTGGGTGAGTGCCGCAAGATGCACATTACGGTTCTGCCGCCAGATGTGAACGAATCTGAACTGAACTTCACACCTGTTGGGAATGACATTCGCTTTGGTATGGGAGCAGTGCGCAACGTGGGTCACAACGTGGTTGACGGCATTGTGGAATCGCGTACCGAAAAGGGCGCGTTCACGTCGTTCTCTGATTTTCTTGACAAGGTTCCGTCGCATGTATGCAACAAGCGTACGGTGGAGTCGTTGATTAAGTCCGGCGCATTTGACTCCCTGGGGCACACCCGCAGGGCGTTGGTGGAGATCCACGAAGAAGCCGTTGATTCAGTAGTAGGAGTGAAGCGCCAGGAAGCAGCCGGTCAGTTCGATCTTTTTGCTGGCTTAGGTGGTGATGACGCCGCGAGCTTTTCAGTTCCGATCCCTGACCGCGTGGAGTGGGATAAGAAAGAGAAGCTGGCCTTTGAGCGCGAGATGATTGGGCTGTACGTTTCTGACCACCCGTTGAACGGACTTGAGGGAGTCATCGCCTCTGAGTCTGATCTGCCTCTTGTGGATCTCATCAGTCAGGGACGGTCCGAAGGTTCCACTATTACGGTGTGTGGCATGATCACGTCGTTGGTGCGGAGAGTGTCCAAGAACTCGGGGCGTCCGTACGCGATTGTTACGATCGAAGACTTGGAAGCCTCAATTGAGGTTCTGTTCTTTGGCGATGTGTATGAACCTGTTGCTGACATACTCACAAGTGACTTGGTTGTGACGATTCGTGGACGTGTCAAACAGTCTGAGGACCGGCCCATTAGCTTGATGGCGCAGTCCGTGACTCTTCCAGACATTTCCAACGCTTCTGGTACTCCATTGCAGCTGACGATCCCGCTGGATCGTGCAACTGAGGGCACTATTGAGGAACTGGACGAGATCCTGCGTGCGAACCCCGGGCCCACTGAAGTACGAGTCAACGTATTGGAACCGGGTAAGCGGACATTGATTCGCTTGAACCGGCGGGTGGAAACTGGGCCCAGTCTCTTTGGAGATTTGAAGGCGCTGTTAGGGCCACGCTGTTTGGGCTGACGAGCCGTGTGTGAAAGCAGGGGCGCCGAGGTGTCGCTACGGTGCCTGAGTAGAATGGCTGTGTGACTGAACTGCTAAGAATCATCAATGTGCCAGCCGAAGTTTCTACTCGTGAGCTTCGCTCACTCGTTCCCCGGGCACACGATTCTTTGGACAGGGCCCGTTCCAGTGTTGCCCCGGTGGTAGAGGATGTCCGTGCCCGAGGTCGTGCAGCAGTTCTTGAGGCAACCTCGCGTTTTGACGGGGTTACGGTGGAACAGATCCGGGTGCCGCACGAAGAGCTCGCTCGTGCTTGTGACGAGTTGGACTCAAGGGTACGCGCGGCTCTTGAAGAGTCGATTGCGCGGTTGCGCCAGGTAAGTGCCCGCGATGTTCCGCAGGGTTCGACAACGGAGTTTGACGGTTCTTTTGTATCGACGCGGTGGACGCCCGTTGACCGTGTTGGTTTGTATGTTCCTGGGGGTCGTGCGGTGTATCCGTCGACGGTTGTCATGAACGCGGTTCCCGCGCAGGTTGCAGGAGTGGAGTCACTGGCTCTCGCGTCACCTCCCGGCCCGTCTGGATTGCCGCACCCGGTGGTCATGGCGACAGCTGAACTGTTAGGCGTTGAAGAAGTGTGGGCCATGGGCGGTGCCCAAGCGATCGCCGCGTTTGCTTACGGTTTTGACGACGGCGAAGTATGCGAACCTGTGGACGTGATCACCGGGCCAGGCAACGCATATGTGGCAGGTGCTAAGTCACTTGTCCGGTCATTCGTGGGCGTTGATTCGATTGCTGGACCCACTGAAATCATTGTGTGCGCTGACGCTCAGGCTAAGCCAGAGCTCGTCGCCACTGATCTCATCAGTCAGGCAGAACACGACCCGTTAGCGGCGTCAGTTCTTGTTACGGCTTCGGCTGATCTGGTGACTCGCGTGCAGGATGAACTGGCCCGTCAGCTCGAGACGGCGAAACACCGTGAGCGGATTCGTGAAGCTTTTGCGGGGCCTCAGTCGGGTATTTTGTTGGTTGATTCACGCTCAGACATGGTGCGCGTGGCCAATGTGTATGCGGGAGAACACGTAGAGGTTATGGTTGAGGACCCTCACGAGTTTGCACGCGAACTGCGCCACGGTGGAACAATCTTCATTGGCGACTACTCACCGGTGGCGCTGGGGGATTACTGTTCTGGCTCGAACCACGTGTTGCCCACGAGCGGAACGGCGACCCATGCGTCTCCACTGGGGGTTCACAGTTTTATGAAGAGCAGCCAGATCGTGAGTTACACGCGCGACGGTTTATTAGATGTCGCCGATCACATTGAAACACTTGCCAATGCTGAAAACCTTCCCGCACACGGTTATGCTGTGCACCTACGGAGGGAGAGCTAATGCACTGTCCTTTTTGTCGCCACAGTGATTCGCGCGTCGTCGATTCGAGGACCGCTGAAGACGGCGCATCAATCCGGCGTCGTCGCCAGTGCCCCAACTGTTCACGACGGTTCACCACGATTGAGGCTACGAGCCTGTCTGTGATCAAGCGTTCGGGAGTATCCGAAGAGTTTTCCCGCCAGAAAGTGGTCGCCGGTGTACGAAAAGCGTGCCAAGGACGACCAGTATCCGAAGACGATTTGGCGAAACTCGCGCAACGTGTCGAGGAAAATATCCGGTCACAAGGCATTGCTGAAATCGACGCGGATGAGGTGGGCCTGGCGATTCTTGACCCCCTACGCGAATTGGACCAAGTCGCGTACCTGCGGTTTGCAAGCGTGTACCAAGGATTCGATTCCTTGGAGGACTTTGAAGCCGCTATTTCCTCGCTACGTGCAGAACGCGAAACCGCACGTAGCGAAGAGTGAATCAGGCACTTTTGTAAGCAGAGAACGATTCGATTTGCGCCTTTGCCTGGCGTTCTGTGTAAGATAAAAGAGCGCTATGGCGCCCGCCACTGGTGGCTTCGGAGGGGAAGCCGACGCCACCAGTGGCCTTTTCATATTTCTGCAGGTCACTGAGGCTGTTCCTCTACGCCGCTTGCGCCAACTGGGTCTTGCGCGTAATGGCCCTAATTCCCTGCGCAGTGAGCTGACATTCCACATCTTCCGCTGTTGCGCCAGGGCCCCACTCGTGAGCGATTTCAGCCAAAGTCCGCAGATACGTTCCGTAGGTTGACGCGGTCCACGCTGACCGCTGTTTCATCTTTAAAGCCCGCGCAATTCGACCGTCGAGTATCAATGGCATGTTCTCGCTTTCGTACAACGGGTTACGGCGCGAAAAGTACATGAGCTTAGTGAAATGTGACGGTCCCACGAATGGAATACGCATGTCTGTACTCCATGCCCAGTACGCGTCTTCGGGTTCACATTCACGTGTGTGCGTGATCGCCTCGAAAAGCCGTTCAGCAAAATCTTCCGTGGTAGGTGGCTTGCACGCTCGATAAACAGACCGTGGAGCGTTTCCAGCAGCCCACATGCTCACGCCGGCGTAGAAATTCAGTGCTGATTGAGGGCCATCAATGTGTGCGCCCAGATTAAAAAGAGTCCAGCGACTCATGACTTCACTCGCCCCATCGAGAATGGGAGGGCGGTTGCCTGTCCAGTATTTGTCCCAGTGAGCTCTGCGCACGGGGGCCGACAGAGACGGTACGTGGGGGATATGTGGACTAAATGTTTGAATGAGTTGGGTGTACATGTTTCCTCCTGTTTTGTGTTGTGTACACGATCGTGACAGGAGGCACTGACACAGTTTTCGGTTTACAGATACGCGTCTAAGACTGACTCATTCGACGTGACAACTGTGAGACGCGAAGTAGCGCGCGTCAACGCAACGTACAACTCACCCACGCCCTTCTGCGATTGCGCAACAAATGCAGGCTCAAAAATCACCACGTTGTCGAACTCGAGACCCTTGGCTCCAAAAGGAGTGAGAACCGCAACCGTACGGTCGATTCCAGCGGGCCCAACCCCGTAGTCAAGTCCGGCGTCGGTCAGTGTAGCTTCAATGATTTCGCGGTGCTCAACCGCCGTTATCACCGCGCACGTGCCACCTAAATCTTGCTCGCCCAGCACTGAAGCCAAGCGGCTCGCAGACTCAGAGACCGACGACGTCCGGACGACCTCGGGATCGTGGGTGCCCTCCCTGACCGGAGTGGGAACAGCCAGCGTGGGGAAGTGGTCCATGAGAAGCTGATTGGCAATCGACATGATGCGCCCCGGTGTGCGGTACGAAACAGTGAGCTCTTGCGCGTCAAAGGAGTCGACGTGCGGGGACAACATGGTGTTCCACGTGCGCTCTGAGTCCACAACCGAAGCCTGCGCAAGGTCCCCCACAAGGGTGGCGGACTTGGACGGCACCCGGTTAAACAGAAGTCGCAACTGCATGGGGCTGAGCTCTTGCGCCTCATCGACGATCAAGTGGCCATATGTCCACTCACGGTCCTCGCTGGCCCGTTCGGCTAGGGTCTGAGCCGAACTCGCATCCGCATACCGCTGAGCCAACTGCTCAGCAGAGATGAGATCGCCCGTTCCTGTCATCTCAAGGACACGTTCGGCGTACTCGACCTCCTGGGACGGTGCCTGCGCCTGGCCAGGTGCGGTACCTAACAGTTCAGCCAACTCGTCCAAAAGGGGGACGTCCTCAATCGTGATCTCTGACCCTGCAGGACGCCGTAGCCGCGCCATCTCCTCAAAACTCAACACGTTGTCGGCTGCCGCCACCAGCTTGTGCGGCTTCGAAAACAGGGCGTCCAGGACACCTAGGGGAGTCAACGGGAGCCAGTGCGTATTGATCGCAACACGCGCGTCGCGAGAGCGACGCACATCGTCAACGACCTCGGCGATCTGATCTTCTGAGGCGCCCCCTTCACCGTTTTCCACGATCCGCTGCGCCAGCGCGTTCATCAAAGTGGTTGCAAAAACCTCGCGTGCGCGGTTGTGCTTATACCCGGACCTGCGTGCCCGATCCCGTGCCGTCTTGACCATGTCGCGTGTGAGTGTGACCCGTCGCAGCCCTACGTTCAGCTCGATATCTGAAGCCGGGATTCGCTGGTAGTTTCGTACTGCGCGGGACAGCACTTTGACCATACGAAGGTCGCCTTTGACCGCCGAGGTCGAAAAAGAGTCCCGGAGCGTCGTGTCGATCCCTGGGAATAACTGGCCCGGCGTTAACAGGACAGCACCGGTTTCGCCCAGGCTGGGCAGAACCTTTTCAATGTATTTGAGGAACACCGGAGACGGCCCAACGATGAGGACGCCCGACTGCGCAATTTTGGTGCGGTGCTTATACAGAAGGAATGCGGCGCGGTGGAGGGCGACAGCGGTTTTTCCGGTTCCGGGTCCACCTTGAACGACTACGACACCAGACAGCGGCTTGCGAATAATCGCATCCTGTTCTGCCTGAATCGTTTCGACAATATTAGACATACGACCCGTACGGTGCGCGTCGAGTGAGGCGATCAGCGCACCTTCTCCACGCAAGTGTCTACGTTTGTCGGAGTCTAGGTCGCTTAAGCTCATGACATCGTCTTCAATGCCCACAACTTCACGCCCGCGCGTTGTGAGATGGCGCCTGAGAACAAGGTTTTCTGGCTGCGCTGCAGTTGCGCGATAGAATGGTTCGCTGGCCGGTGCCCGCCAGTCCATGAGTAGCTGAGACCGGTCCTGGTCGCTGATACCGATCCGCCCAATATACGTGGTAGTGCCGTCGCGGTCGTCAATACGACCAAAGCACAGGCCTTCTTCCGCGCTGTTGAGGCGAATGAGCTGGTCTTCGTACACCGTGGCAAAAGCGTCGCGCTCGGACCTGTTCTGGTGGTGGTTTCCCACGTGGGTGAGCCGTACGTTCTGGAGTTTTTGGGTGGTTTCGGTACGGAGTTCGTCTAGCCTCGTGTAGACCGCATCGACGTGTTGCTGCTCGATGGAAATTTCGTTCAAATTGTTCACCCTGTACCTTTCCGGCATTCAATTATGCCGGAACCGAACGACCTTGGCATCGAATTCCATGTGAATTTTGGTGTGTGCGCAGTGAGTTAAATCATGCTTGGGTAATTGTCGCCGGGGCAGGCCCTGTTCGCAGGGAGGCCGCGAGTCTTGTCGTATCGAGGGTGCTCGCCGATGCCGTTGCCGCGATAACCACATTTGCACGTTGCCCCCGTGTTCGTCCGCTTGCGTGGATGATGTAGACGTGCGCAAAGTGGGATGATATTGCCTGGATTTCTTGGCGCGCGTGGCCGGGGGTTCCTGCAATATTGAACAACGCCAGGCCCTCTGGTTTAAGCGCCGCGGCGGTGTGGGCAAAGTAGTCGTTGGTTGTGAGTGCTTGGGGAGTGGTGTCTCCTGCGAACGCGTCGCGTACGACGATGTCGATGCTGCCGGGTGCGAACGTGTGGATTTCGCGTGCCCCGTCTCCCACCCGTAGAGCAAGGGCGGGGGAGCGAGGAAGATCGAACCACTCGCGGACATATTCCATGAGAAGTGCGTCGACGTCGATGGCTGTTTGGCGAGACCGCGGGTGGGTGGCGTGCAAACGCCGTGCTAGAGAGCATCCGGCTGCTCCAATGTGGACAGCTCTGACCGAGGTTCCGGGTGGGAACACGTGATCAATTGTGGTTGTCATCCAGTGGAGATATGGAAAATCTAAGCGGGTAGGTTCGCCGATAGTGATCGACGAACTTGGTACGGAGTTGACGTAAAGGACCCACGAGTTGGACTCTCCCGGAATGTTTTCCTTGCGCGCAGTTCCTGTGGATATCTCGACCTCGACGCTGGTGTCTCGTGCCCGTTTCCGTCCCATACGGCCCAAGTGTAATTGTCTTCCCCTGTCACAGCGGTGATGTTAGGGGTACGGGGATGTGCACATTCACTGTGTTGCAGTGGTCCGCAGCTGTGGAGAATACGCCTTTTTCCACAGGGCGAAACGAGTGGGTTACGGGTCAAGCGGATGAGCATGACAGTGAAGTCATGGAAACAATAAACATCAGTACACCAGTCGATATTGTTCATCTCGTCAACATGGCCATGGGGCATGTCCCTCCCGATTCGCTCGTTTTTGTTCTGAAACGAAACGCAACAGGTGTTGGGGCTCTCAGCGGAAGCGTACGTGTCAATTTCGATATGAGAGCCGTCCGCAGGTTCAGCGACGACCTCGCTGATCAAATAGCGCAGGTGGTTTGTCGTTTTGAGCCGTGTGAAGTGGTTTTCCCCGTTTTTTCGTGTGATGAAATCGCCAGAGCTCTTGGACATGCAGGAGAAGAAAAGAACAGCCGGGATGTTCACGCACTTGTGCATGCGTGGATTGCGATAAAACGTGAACTCCTCAAAGTTGGCGTGAGATCAATTCCTCCTGTGTGGACAGGCCACAATAAATGTGGATGGATCCTTGATCCGGAAGAATGCGTACCTGTCCCGAACGTAGAAACCACAACAAACCTGCCACCGTTATCCGCACTCCCACACGCCAGGGACCACGTGCGTAGGCAACTAGAGAATTGCACCGGTGATAAACGGAGTGATCTCGAAGCGCTTATTAGGGATGCGAGTAAGCTTTGTTCCTTTGCTCTTTCAGAAGCTACCCCGTCCGATTGGGACAGTATCCATGTGAGCCCTGGGGCGGTCCGAGCGATCGAGATGTTGAGCGATAACGGCGTTGGCAGAGATGCTCTTATCACCCTGTTTTCTGCACGGCACCCTAGCTTTAGACCCGATGTAGTGGGGCACTTGAGTCCAGAAGGATTTCTGGAAACAATTTTGGAAATCCTAGAAGGGGACATGGAGCGGCATCTTGCTGGAATGGACGCGATCCGGCCCCACATGCCATACACATACTCCGTCCTCATGTATCTCAAACTCGTTGCAGTCCACGCATCTGATGAGTACTTTAGTGAACTCTTGGGCGTGATCGCCTGGTTCGAATGGGTCGCCGGACACAACTCCTACGCGCATCATTTCGCACGGTCAGCGCTCGCTGTCGACTCGGCCAATAGTTTCGCTGGCACTGTTGAAGCGTTTGTGGAACGCGGGATCACCGCTGTGTGGACGCGTTGATTTCACTTGCCGGGAATATCGTGCGAAAATTGGGTGTTGACCCAGTTGTATCCGCGAGGATTTGACTTGGGTCTTAGTACTGCCCGTGTGGCAACTTAGGTGAAAGGTGACTTCGTGCCAGCTGTTGAGAAAGAGAAGCAAGCCTCTACTACTGCAAAGAAGAAGGCAACAACATCTAAAGCCTCTACCACCGCAAAGAAGGCCACGTCGACATCTAAATCAACAGCTTCCAAGACAACCGGCGCAAAGAAGACGGCTTCCACCGCTGCTAAGAAGAGTGCGACTACTGCTAAGAAGTCCACTGCTGCTCCAAAGAAGACTACAACTGCAGCTAAGTCAGCAGCTACCGCTAAGCGTGCGGCCAAGGCAACTGCAGCCAAAGAAGCCGCTAAGAAGACGGCCACCAGACAGAAGGCCCAGGACGCAGAAGACGGTGAGAATGACAAGGTCGAAACCGACGAGGTGGAAGAACTCGCCACAACCGACGAATCGACTGAAACTCGTAATTCTCAAGAAGAGGAAAAGGACGCCCAGATTAAGGAAGCCGGAGGCTTTGTGGTGTCCGATGCCGACGATGAGGACCAGCCTGCACAGCAGGTTGCGACTGCCGGTGCAACCGCTGACCCGGTGAAGGACTACCTCAAGCAGATCGGTAAGGTCGCACTGCTTAACGCTGCCGAAGAAGTCGACCTAGCAAAGCGTATTGAGGCCGGAATGTATGCCGAACACCTTGTCGACGAAGGCAAGGTTACGGATGCGCGGGACCTGCGCGACTATAAGTGGATTATTCACGACGGGCGGATTGCTAAGAACCACTTGCTCGAAGCTAACCTTCGACTCGTGGTGTCGCTCGCAAAGCGCTACACGGGTCGTGGCATGTTGTTCTTGGACCTGATCCAGGAAGGTAACTTGGGTCTGATTCGTGCCGTCGAAAAGTTCGACTACACCAAGGGCTTTAAGTTCTCCACGTATGCAACCTGGTGGATCCGCCAGGCAATTACCCGCGCTATGGCCGACCAGGCACGTACCATTCGTATTCCTGTTCACATGGTGGAAGTCATCAACAAGCTCGCTCGTGTGCAGCGCCAGATGCTTCAAGACTTGGGCCGTGAACCCACACCGGAAGAACTCGCTAAAGAACTCGACATGACACCCGAACGTGTCGTCGAAGTCCAGAAGTATGGACGTGAACCGATTTCTCTGCACACCCCACTGGGTGAGGACGGAGACTCGGAATTCGGTGACCTCATTGAAGACTCAGAAGCTGTAGTGCCCGCTGACTCAGTCAGCTTCACTTTGCTTCAGGAACAGCTCCACTCGGTTCTCGACACCTTGTCAGAGCGCGAAGCTGGTGTGGTTTCGATGCGCTTTGGGCTCAATGATGGTCAGCCCAAGACTCTTGACGAGATCGGCAAGGTCTACGGTGTGACCCGTGAGCGTATCCGCCAGATCGAATCGAAGACGATGGCTAAGCTCCGCCACCCGTCGCGTTCCCAGGTACTCCGCGACTACCTCGACTGATATTCGAGGTAGCCGCGCCCCGCGCAGGTCAGCGAGTTGTGCTCACAATCGCAATAGCGGCATTGTGGCAGTCGATGATCTGCGCGACGCGACCCAAGTGCGTGTCAACGGGCTTCGACAAAATAGCGCCACCGTGTTCCTGAGCACGCTCAAGTGTTGCATCTACGTCACTGACGCGCACATATATTTTCCAGTGCGCAGGAATTGACAGCTCAGAGATGTCAACCATTCCTGCTACGGGGGAGTCCCCAGCAGAAAAGGTGGTGTACTCGTCTGTGCTGGACTGGACGTCCCAGCCGAAAACAGTGGTGTAAAAGTCTGCGACTCCGGTGTCGGTGGTGTGCAGTTCAAACCATGCCGGGGCGCCCACGGCGTCTGTGAGCGAGAACCCGCGGTCATCGTCATACGCCAATACACCAAATCCGGTTTGGGCTGAGTCGGCAACGAGAGCAACCGAAGCATTGTCGCCAAAGTTGGGGATCGCCATGAGCGCCTGTCCCTTGTTTTCAGCGATTTCCTGCAGGAATCCTTCAAAATCTGGGACATGGAAATACAGCGACCAGAACCCTGGCTGACCCTGGGGTGCCTCGGCGGGTTGTTGGCTGATACCCGCAACTGACGCACCGTTTACGACGGCGCGTGTTCCGATTCCCATGGGGCCCTCGCCGTCAAAATCCCAGCCAAAAACGGCGGAATAGAACGACTGCGATTCTTCAACGTTTGGAGAGCTCAGCTCAATCCAACAAGGGGTTACAGGCTTGTTCTCAGTCACAGCCCCATTGTTGCATAGGACGCAAATGTGTCGATGCCATCGACTAATGCGCGCGCGTATGCGTCAGGGTCCTTTTGCATGCGTTCGGCTTCTTCAGGGTTGCGCATTTCGCCACATTCGACGATGACGGCAGGGACTGACGCATGGTTCAAGCCAGCTAAGTCGGTGCGCTCCACCATGCCGTCTTTGCCGTATCCGGCGCGCTTGATAGGGAAGTTGTGATCCTTAAACCCCCGCACAATTGCTTCTGCCAGCTTGGTGGACTCTTCCACTTTTTCGCCCGGAGCCAGGATGACTCCGAATCCGCGAATCGACGAGTCTGTTGAGCCGTTGGCGTGAATGCTGACCAAGAAGTCGGCTTCGTCAGCGAACTTCCCGCGTTCATCCACACAGGGTCCGACCCCGTCATTGGAGTCGCGCGACATGATGACGCGAGCGCCACGCTTTCCGAGTTCGTCGCGCACCTTTGTGCCGACGTTCCAGTTGAATTCGTGTTCAGGAAAGCCACCGTCGGTTGCTGTGCCCGTGGTGTTGCACGCCTTTTTTCCACCGCGCCCGTCCGGCACCTTTTTGTTAATGCGGGAAAGGTGTGACGCGTTGCCACCGTTATGGCCAGGGTCTAACGCAATGGTCACGCCGTCGAGAGAGTTGGCCGGTTTGTCGGTGCCGTCTGACTCGTCAGGTTTGCGTTGAGGAGTTTCCGACGCCGAGGTGTCCCCGGGATTCTGCTCGTGCGTAATGGGCTCCGGTTTGACGGTGGTGCGGGGCTGTGCCGTCTGGGTGCCCCCACAGCCACCCAGAAGGACCATAACTGCACACGCGTATAGCGCAATTGCGTGTTTCACATGTGTCAGTCTACTCGACACAAGCCCCGTGAATCCAAGGTTTTGCGCCGGCTTCGGCCTAGACTGGGACGGTGGCAACATCGGATTACGGAGCACGGCAACTGCAGGTCCTCGAAGGTCTCGAGGCGGTGCGTAAGCGTCCCGGAATGTATATCGGGTCCACCGACTCGCGTGGCCTTATGCACTGTCTGTGGGAAATTATCGACAACGCTGTCGACGAAGCGTTAGGCGGTTACGGCGAAAACATCACGGTGACCCTCCACGAAGACGGATCTGTCACGGTCGAAGATAACGGGCGTGGAATTCCAGTCGACATTGAACCTCGTACGGGGCTTACCGGTGTTGAACTTGTCATGACGAAGCTCCATGCCGGAGGAAAGTTTGGTGGTGGCTCGTATTCCGCAGTGGGTGGCCTCCACGGTGTAGGCGCGTCGGTTGTCAATGCCCTGTCAAGCCGCTTGGACATCGAAGTGACGCGGTCTTCCAAGGTGTACCGCATGTCCTTTAAGCGGGGAGCGCCCGGAATGTTCACGGATAGGAACGAGCCACACCCGGATAACGACTTCACCCCATTTAAAAAAGAGTCCAAACTGGAGGTCGTCGGCAAGGCTAAACGAGGTGTCACCGGTACCAAGATTCGCTACTGGGCCGACCCTCAGATCTTTATTCGCGACGCTAAGTTCAACTATGACCACCTTGTGGATCGCGCACGTCAGACGGCCTTTTTGGTTCCGGGTCTTAAAATCACGCTTGTCGACAATAGGGGAGTAGCAGTCGACGAAACCGGTGCGCCGATTCCTCACCGCGTCGAAGAGTTTCAGTTCGACGGCGGGATCTCCGCATTTGTTGACCACTTGGCGCATGATGCCGCGCTGACGGACACGTGGCGTTTTACAACCCAGTCGTCGTTTAAAGAAACAGTTCCAGTCCTTAACTCTTCGGGACACATGGAATCGCAAGAAGTTGAACGCGATATTACGGTCGATGTCGCGCTGCGGTGGGGAAACGGCTACGACACGATGTTGAAGTCGTTTGTAAACATCATCGCGACTCCCAAAGGCGGAACGCACGTCTCTGGTTTTGAACAAGGAATTGTCAAAACGATTCGCAAGGCAGTCGAAAGCAATGCTCGTCGCCTCAAAGTGGGCAAGGACAAGCTAGAGAAAGACGACATTCTTGCTGGCCTCACAGCAGTTGTGACTGTCGCTCTCGCTGAACCACAGTTTGAGGGGCAAACAAAGGAAGTGCTAGGAACGCCTCCTGTGCGAGGAATCGTTTCTCGGGCAGTCGAAAAAGAACTGACATCCATCCTGGAGTCCTCACATCGCGCTACTAAGTCCCAGGTGAATACCTTGTTGGAAAAAGTGGTTGCGGAAATGAAATCGAGGATTTCGGCACGTACGCACCGTGAGAATCAGCGGCGTAAAACCGCATTGGAGAGTTCGTCCCTGCCTGCCAAGCTGTACGACTGCAGGAAGTCCGATGTAGACGAAACAGAACTCTTCATTGTTGAAGGTGATTCGGCGATGGGGACGGCAAAAGCGGCACGAAACTCAGAAATGCAAGCGCTTTTCCCTATCCGCGGAAAAATCCTCAATGTGCAAAAGGCCTCTGTTGCCGACATGCTCGCCAACGCCGAATGCGCTGCGCTTACACAGGTCATCGGTGCGGGTTCGGGGCGCAGTTTTGACCTAGAACAAGCGCGTTACGGCAAAGTCATCATTATGACCGACGCTGACGTTGACGGCGCGCACATCCGCACACTGCTCCTCACACTGTTTTTCCGCTACATGCGTCCACTTGTCGAAGCCGGCAGGGTGTTTGCCGCGGTTCCACCTCTGCACCGCATTGAAGTGGTCAACCGGGGCAAGGCAAACGATGTCATCTATACGTATTCGGAAGCCGAACTGCACAAGACAATCGCGCGGTTAGACAGGCAGAAAAAGAGCTACAAGACGCCTCAGCGCTACAAAGGACTGGGAGAGATGGACGCTGACCAGTTGGCGGAAACGACCATGGACCCAGAACACCGGATGCTTCGTCGGGTGACCATGGACGATGTCGCAAAGGCTGATACCACGTTCAACCTCCTGATGGGTTCCGAGGTGGCCCCGCGTAAGCAGTTCATTGTGTCCGGCGCTGCCTCACTTGATGCCCAGCGAATCGACGCGTAAGCCTCACGTTTAACCGCACTGTCCATCAGGCAACTCCCGCTAGCCGAAAAATGAGACCAACTATTTCGAATGCGTCTCGCATAGCCTGAAATCCTGTGAGTATCGTTAAAATTGTGGTGGATTAACCACACTGTTGCGCACGTGGTGTGCACATTTGAGGAGGCGACGTGGACCCGGTACTCATCGGCCGGTGGCAGTTTGGAATTACCACCGTGTACCACTTCTGGATGGTCCCGCTCACCCTCGGGCTTGGACTGCTCGTCGGTATTATGCAGACCCTGTACTACCGCACTGGTGATGAGCGGTGGCTACGCTCCACAAAGTTCTGGGGCAAGCTCTACCTGATTAACTTCATCATGGGTGTTGCGACCGGTATTGTTCAGGAATTTCAGTTCGGAATGGCGTGGAGTGAATACTCACGCTTTGTGGGAGACGTTTTCGGGGCGCCTCTTGCGATGGAAGCACTTATCGCGTTCTTCCTCGAATCGACTTTCTTGGGAATTTGGATCTTCGGTTGGAAGCGACTTTCCAAGCCGTTGCACTTGACTGTTCTGTGGGCCGCCGTGATCGGATCATGGCTGTCGGCCTACTTCATTATTGTGGCCAACTCATGGATGCAACACCCCGTGGGCGTTGAAATGATCGACGGACGTCCAGTGATGGTTGATGTTGTCGCTGTTTTGACCAACAACACGGCCCTGTGGGCTTACGCTCACACATTGGCTGGTGCGGTCGCCGTGGGTGGCGGGTTCCTTGTGGGTATCGCGTGGTACCACCTGTGGCGCCGTCGCAAGGATGGCATCGACACGGTTGATGACAAGGGCAATGTTGTCGTCGGAGACGCTCCAGAAATTGCTGGACGTGACGCAAAAGATCACTCAGTGTGGATCAAATCGCTCCGCATGGGTGCATGGACGGCCATCATCGCGTTTGTGTTCGTAGCAATTACAGGTGACTTCCAAGCGAAGCTCATGTACGAACAGCAACCCATGAAGATGGCGTCGGCAGAAGCTGCGTGCCACGACGGCGGACAGTTCTCGGTTCTGACCGTCGGTAAGCCCGACCTCAACTCGTGTGACTCGGTTAAGCCCATTATTGAGATCCCTGGCCTCTTGTCCTTCTTGGCAAAGGGCGACTTCACTAGCGACGTGCCCGGTGTGAACACCCTGATTCCGGAATATGAAGAGAAGTACGGCACCACTCTGCCGGAAGGCGACATGTACGGCGAGTACTCGGGCGCACCCGTGGACTATCAGCCACTCATGATCGTCACGTACTGGGGCTTCCGTATGATGATCGGATTCGGTGTCCTCTCAGCAGCGTTCGCCGCGTTGGCATTGGTGCTCACTCGCAAGGGCACTGTGCCACAAGCTAAATGGTTGAACACTCTCGCAGTCTTGTCGATCTTCGCTCCCTTTATCGCGAATACGGCAGGATGGGTGTTCACCGAAATGGGACGCCAGCCGTTTGTGGTGGCCCCCAACCCTGACCCGTCAGGTGTTGACGGCGTGTTCCTTTACACGGCCGCAGCGATTTCACCGTCAGTTACGGCCGCTGAACTCCTGTTCAGTTTGATCACGCTGACACTGTTGTACGGTGCGCTCATGGTGGTTGAGCTTAAGCTCATCATCAAGTACACCCGGGGTGGTGTTGCTTCTGCCATGCCCGAACTCGACATCCGCAACAACAAGCCCACCGTTGATGCGAAGAACGACGACGTCTTGGCGTTCGCTTACTAAGGAGTGGCAATGGAAATTCTGCAGATTATCTGGTTTATTCTCATCGCCGTTCTGTGGTTGGGATACCTCTTCCTCGAGGGCTTTGACCTGGGCGTAGGTGTCCTCATGAAGGCACTGGCGAAAAACGAAAAAGAACGTCGCGTTCTTCTCAACTCGATCGGTCCGGTGTGGGACGGTAACGAGGTGTGGCTGCTGACCGCTGGTGGTGCTACCTTCGCGGCCTTCCCCCTGTGGTACGCCTCCCTGTTCTCGGCTCTCTATCTGCCGCTGACGCTCGCTCTCGTTGCACTGATCCTCAGGGCTGTGTCGATCGAGTACCGCGGAAAAGGTCATTCGGATCAGTGGCGTAACTTCTGGACGTGGGCCATGGCTGGAGGCTCAGCCGTAGCCGCCTTCTGCGTGGGGGCCATGCTCGCCCTGACCACGACCGGACTGCCTCTGAACGAAAACGGAGATAACATCGGTGGCCCATTCGCGTGGGTAAACGTGTACGCCATTATCGGCGGTCTGGGAGTCCTTGGATTCTCGATCCTGCACGGTCTGCTTTTCGTCAGCCTCAAGACTGACGGCGACATTCGTCACCGTGCTCACGCGCTAGCCGCGAAGTGGGGCCCTGTGTTCTTGCTTCCGATCGTCGTATGGGTCGTCATCGTTCAGGTGATGCACGGTCCTGTGTGGGGCTGGGCAGTGATCGCGCTTGCCGCAGTGTTCGCAGCAATCAGCTGGGTACGCCTGCGTGCAGGTTCCGAAAAGGGTGGATTTATCTTCCAGGGTCTGTTCCTGGTCGCGGGAGTCGTGAGCGTCTTCGCCTCGATCTTCCCCAACGTTCTCCCATCCACCATCAACCCGGAGTTCTCGCTCACCCTTGCAAACGCATCGTCGTCTAACTACACGTTGGGCGTCATGCTGTGGGTGACGGTGATCTTCGTGCCCATCGTCCTGGCGTACACGGTCTTCTCGTACACGCTGTGGGCTAAGCGTCTGCACGTTGAGCACATTCCGGAAGCACACCAGATTCCGGTGGCTGCTCGCATCAAAGCGTGAGTAAGTCTCCCGTAGTGATAGCGCTCGGTGCACCTCAGGGCGCCCGGGCGCTCGCTTGGTTGGGGCTCGTCGCTGTCCTTAAAGCGGTAGGCCTGGTCCTCATCGCCGAGTCCTGTGCGCGTGGAATCGTGGCGCTCATGCACGGCGAGCCGTTCGAGTTTGCTCTGCTTCTGGGGTGTGTTGGCGCGGCTATCCGCGGAGTCGCCGTGTGGCTGACAAAAGCCGTGGGAGCGCGTGCCTCGGTCGGGTTTAAAACTGAGCTCCGTTCGCGGGTGTTGGACCGTGTCACAGCGGGTTCAGGCCGGGACACAGGAGTTTCTGACGGAGCCCTGGCGGTGAGCGTCACGCGCACTCTGGATGAACTTGACGACTATTTTGTCCGTGTCTTACCAGCACTGTTAACCACCATGTGCGTACCGGCACTGATCATCGTGCGAATTCTTTTCGCCGATTGGGTTTCGGCCGTCGTCATCGTTGTGACGCTTCCGCTGGTGCCGCTCTTCATGATCCTGATCGGCAAGTACACGCTTGAGCGTGTCAGTGAAGCGACCCAGTCACTTGATCAACTGTCGAACAATCTTGTGGAGCTAGCCCGAGGCTTACCTGTTCTGGTGGGCTTGGGGCGCGTGTACGCACAAACTGCGGCGTTGAAGTCCATGAGCGAGTCGTATCGCACCACCACCTTGCAGACTTTGCGCGTTGCTTTTCTCTCTGCGCTCGCGCTTGAACTCATTGCGACCCTTTCGGTTGCAGTGGTTGCGGTGTTCATTGGTGTTCGCTTGGTCAGCGGCAGTTTGGATTTACAGGCCGGTCTGCTCGCGTTGATCCTGGCCCCTGAATGCTATTTGCCTCTGCGTCAGTTGGGTGCTGCTTTTCACGCAACAGAAGACGGGATGGCCGCGTATGAGCGCGTTAAAAGGTTGATTTCACGGCCGGTGAACGCGCCTGTTGAGTGCCGCCCTGGTTCCCTGGCCATCGCCGAGGTGTCCGTCACCTATGCGGGTCGACCTCGGCCTGCGCTGTCCCCAGTGTCAGCGACCTTTTCAGGCCTCACAGTTGTGACGGGTGGCTCTGGAACGGGTAAGTCAACGTTGCTGGGCGTGTTGGCAGGTCTTGTCAGGACGAACGACACGTGTACCGTGAGCGGACACGTTGTGGGTGTTCCCGAAAGGATCGCGTATGCCGGTCAGGCGCCACGTACGTGCGGAGAAACGTTAGAAGAAGAAGCTCAACTGTATGGCGCTGAGCTCACGCCTTATCTCCAACGCGTGGGCCTAGACCTTGACCCGCAAACGCCTCCGTCTGCGTTGAGCCCGGGGGAGTTGCGCCGTTTTGCGATTGCGCGCGCTCTCATGCGGGTGGACGCAGGGGCAGAACTGCTCATTGTCGATGAGCCAACCGCCCACTTAGACGCGCAGACGGCGCACACGATCCGCACGGAACTGCTCACGATTTCTCAGTCGATCCCCGTGATCGCTGCGACCCACGACCCAGAGCTCATCAACCTGGGCACGGAACTCCGCTTAGACGGGACTCCTAACTCGACCGAAACAACGACCAAAACCACCCCCGAAAACCAGCCTGCGCATACGCCCAAAGCAGCGCCCACCTCGGCGCCCGAAACCCGGATCAGCACCCGCACGGCTCTTCGTAGGCTGGTGAATGCGATGAACGTGTTTTCTGCGAAGTTCATCGGATCTACCTTGTTCGCGGTGGCTGCGGTTGCGTCGGCGGCGGCGCTTTCGGGTGTGTCCGCGTGGCTCATTGTGCACGCGTCTTTCCAGCCGCCCATCATGTATTTGTTGGTGGCGATCGTGGGTGTGCGGTTCTTTGGGCTGTCGCGGTCGGTGTTTACGTACGTGAAGCAGCTGTTGCTTCACGATGCGATGCTGACGTCGCTGACGCAGCTACGCGAACGCGTGTGGTTAGGTTTTGCGCGGGCCGGCACCGCGAACCGCACCTTGCTCCGAGGGGAGTTGGCACTCACCCGGCTGGTTGCTGATGTCGACGATGTGCGTGACGGCGCTCCCCGCGTGGTTCAACCTCCGATTGTCGCCGCCGTGGTTGCGGTGGCTGCGATTGTTGTGATGGCGCTCATTCACCCGTGGGCTGCTGTGTTGACCGCGGTGTGCGCGCTGGTGTCTGTGGTGTGTGCCCCTGCGGTGACGCTTGTGGTGGACGGGCAGGCGAGTTCCGCACGTTTGAGCACGCGCACGCAGGTGTTGTCGCGTATCAGTGCGTTCTTGTGGGCACGTGAGGACGTTCTGGTCAATGGCAGGGCCGCCGAGGTGGTCGACAGTATTCGCGAAACCGACAGGCAGGCTTCGAGCGCCGAACTCAGGGTTTTGTGGGCTGCTGGAATTGGTGAGGGAATTGTCACCGTGGCAACGACGCTCAACGCGGTTCTCATGTTGCCGTTGTTAGCATCTGCAGTGGCCAGTGGAGAGGTGACGCCCGAACTTCTCGCAGTGACGGTGTTGCTGCCTCTAGCGCTCATTGACTGTTACATTGACTCGTTGACTGCGGTGCAGAACTGGCCGGCGCTCAAGCACAGCCTGGCCCGGGTTCCAGCGCTCGATGAACGTGGCGAGATCCGTAAGGACACTAGCGAACCTGTCGCGGAGTTCGACTCTGCGGGACTTGAAAAGGTGGCTGCCCGCTGGCCAGGCATGACCGAGGACGTCTTTAGTGACGTTTCAGCTTCCATTACCCCAGGGTCGTGGACAACCGTGACGGGCCGTTCAGGATCAGGAAAGACCACGCTGATAAGCCTCCTGCTGCGTTTCATTAATCCAGTGAGCGGAAAGTACACGCTCAACGGCGGTGACGCACTTAAGCTGGCGGCCACACAACTGTCTTCGGTCTTTGCGTGGTGTCCGCAAGAGTCACACGTCTTCGACTCCACGGTGCGCAATAATCTGGCGATTGCACGTGACCGGGACAACGCTCCAACAGATCACGAGATTCGCGATGTTCTTGTCCGTGTGGGCTTGGAAGAACTGGCAGAAGTCGACTCCAGGATTGGAGCGTCCGGCGCGTATTTGTCAGGTGGTCAGCGTCAGCGATTAGCCGTCGCCAGAACTTTGCTGGCCGGGGCGCAGGTCATCATTCTTGACGAGCCCACCGCCCACTTAGACGAACAGTTGGCGACTTCGCTCATGGACGATCTGCGTGAGATCTTGCACGACAAAGCGGTAGTCGTAGTGACCCACGACCACACGCTTATCCGGCCGAACGATCGCGTGATTGCCGTGGGTGAGCTACGACGCTAGTGATCCGTAGAGCCTAGTCCTTTTTCCCAAACATGATTTCGTCCCAGCTGGGAACGGAAGAACGTCCCTTCTTTCTAGGCTGTTCTTCGAGTTGTTCGTCCGCGTCGTCTGTCACTCCTGGCTCGTCCAAAAGCGACGGCTGGTCGTCATCGTGGTGAGCGGGAGCTGCCAAAACGGCGTCGTCGTGAGCGTCTTGTGGGCGCGACAGTGCTGAGTGAGCGCCATCTGGTTGCGACTCAGGCGCGTCCGGAACTGAACGCACGATTGGCTGTGTTTCGTTTTTGCGGCGTCGCAGGCTCTCCAAAATGCGCCCGGTTTCGCTTTGCGTGTCACGGGTGTCGCGCTGTGTGTGATCGGCCTCGACGTTGAACACCGAACCGTAGTCGGGGATCGGGCCGGAGTCCGTTGGGCCGGTATCGGACAGCCAACGGGCTTCATCGTCAAGTGCTGTGACGGAGCCGGACCGGTATTCCCAGCTTGCGACCGAGGTGGTGTTGCCCGCTGGATAACGCAACTCAACGTGCCACGCTCCGGTTTCGGTACGCCACGCGTCCCACGTCTGGTCCGATTCTTCAATATCGCGTGCCTGAAGGCGTTCGGTGACAACTTCGCTGAGCGGACGCGAACCCGATTCGGAGTACACCGGGCACTGACCAGCGGTGTGCGCGATGTGGCGCCGTTCAGCCAGAATGGGCCCTTCGTACTGCTGGATCTGCGTCAGTGGCGCACCGGTGTCGTGCGCAACGTCTTCGGCCGACATTCCGGAGCGAATCATCGACTGGATCACTTTTGGTCGCACATGACCGGTGCTGTGGCCGGTTACCGTGTGTGTGCGCACTCGACGGATCGCAGCAAAAACGTCCTCGGTAGCGGGCAAAAAATACTCATTGCCTTGCCCATCAACGAGTTTGAGCGAGTCATCTTCAATACTTTGAAAAGACAATCTAGTCACAACACACCATCCTTTTAGTCTTTCTAAGCGTGTCACGTCCGGGTGCGTCTCACCGTGATCTTCACGTGGCGAGTCGAAATTCTCTGGGCCATATCCAGCGGGTTAAAGTGGTTGTATGAGTGAATCGTCCCTGTCTCCATTCGACGCAGTAGTTCTCATGTCTTTCGGAGGCCCTGAAGGCCCTGACGACGTGGTCCCGTTCCTGAAGAACGTCACCGCCGGTCGGGGAATTCCCGAAGAACGTCTCAAGGAAGTGGGCGAACACTATTACATGTTCGACGGGGTCTCACCCATCAACGAACAGAACATTGCGCTTCTGCAGCAGCTCGAAAGCGAACTTGAACGCCGTGGCATAGCAACGCCTATCCTGTGGGGTAACCGCAACTGGGATCCATTCCTCACCGACGTGATCCGCGACCACCGCGAACGCACAGGTGCCACGAAATACTTGGCGATTACCACCTCGGCCTACTCTTCCTATTCTTCTTGCCGGCAGTATAGGGAAGACTTTGGGGCAACCGTAGAAACCCTCAAGGGCGAAGGTATTGACGTGACCATCAACAAGGTGCGTCAGTACTACAACCACCCAGGTTTTGTGAACGCGCAAGTACAGATCATGCGGCACGCGCTGGTTGACTTTGAAGCGAAAGTGGGCGAACTCGACCCACAGAAGCACCGCATTCTGTACGTCACCCACTCGATTCCCACGACGATGCAAGCGGCGTCCGAGGTGGCAACCGCTGGGTACGCAGACCAGCATCTGCAGCTGATGAACGCAATCGATCAGCAGTTAGACGACTCGCTTCCGCACGAACTTGTGTTCTGCTCTAGGTCAGGGCCTCCGCAGGTTCCGTGGCTCGAACCAGATGTGAACGACCGGATGGAAAAGCTCGCTTCACAGGGAATCACCGGGGTGATTGTGGCGCCAATCGGGTTCGTATCAGACCACATGGAAGTGAAGTTCGACCTCGATGTCGAAGCCGCTGAAACAGCTGAACGGGTGGGCTTGGACTATGTGCGGGCTGCAACGGTTGGAACCAACCCGGCCTTTGTCATGGGGCTTGTGGACTTGCTTGAAGAGAAAGCCGCTCAGGTTCGTGGTGAAGAGCCTGAACAGCCGACACTCACCCCAGAAGGTCCGGTCGACGGATGTACCTTGGCCCAGTCAGGTCAGTGCTGTAAGGGCAGAACTGACAAGCCAGTCATGCCATAAAGCGCGGTGGGGGATTAGGGTTCTTCGTTAATAACGGGGAGCTGGCCAGTTTCGGTGGCAATAACCTGTCGGATCTCCGAGGTGTCGAGGTCGTGCTCGCGGGCGATCAACTCGATGTTGCGGAGTTCGTCAATGAGCTGTTCTGCGAGGAACTCGTTATCGTTTTCGCGAGCCTCGTTGATTTTCTCCCGCAACAGATCAGCTTTGCGGTCGATCTCGTCGGTAAATTCGCTCATGCGTTTCCCCTCTGCATCAGTACGTGACTGCGTCTGCGTTATGTAGACAACGTACATGACGAACAGTACCCGTGCCGTCACACGGTGTCTTTTTATCGCAGAAAGACCAGTTATTGACGTGAGTTCATCTACTGTTTACTCTTATGCGGTAAATCACATGCACAGTCGCTTCTGGATTCTTGCCAAAAGCTACTTGAGAATGCAAAATGCTTTAGACATTGCGCAAACCATGTGTGCATCTGACACTTTTACAGGAGTGTGATTAGGGTTCATGGCCACCGACTACGACGTTCCACGTAAACAGGACGAGGATCTTTCGAGCGATTCGATCGAGGAACTGAAGGCCCAACGCAATCAGCAGCAGGCAAGTCAGGTTGATGAGGACGAAACTGCGGCTGCTGAAGGCTTCGAACTTCCTGGTGCAGACCTCTCCAACGAAGAACTGTCGGTGCGCGTTTTGCCTAAACAGAACGACGAATTCACCTGCACAGAGTGCTTCCTGGTTCGTCACCGTTCACAGATGTCCGACGAATCAGAAGAAGGTAGCCCAGTCTGCACAGACTGCGCTGACTAGTAGCTGACCAGCGGGTGTTTAACCCTGCTGGGTGAGTACCCGAGCGAGTTCGTCTGGATTGTTCGTCGACACAATCCAATAGGGCGTGGGATCGTTCGGGTCCTCAATGTCGACTTTCACAACGTCTTTAGCCCACGGGCGGGTGACCAGGAATGCCCGCGCGTCGAGCTTTTGACCACGTGCCTTAAACGCATCCTCGCCCTTCAGCGGTGTTGCCTCGGTGATAAATGACCGCTCAATATGAGCGGGGCCAGCGAACAACACGTCCTGTGTCACCGTCACGCGAGGGATAAGCGAACGCAGGGTTAAAGCGACCGCGATGAAAACGACAATCGGGACGATAATCCCTGCGATCCAGGAAAGCGGGATCACCATAAGCGACGTCATCGCGGAGAGAACGAGCGCAACAACCCACCACCAGATCGATGGCGTGACGCGTTCTGAATAAAGGGAAGAAGGTGCAGTCATAGGGGCTATTCTTTCATGTCCCATGCGTTTCTTTTGTCGCCTGGCTTTTATTACGATTCCTAGGTCGATAGAGTCAAGGGCGTGGAAATCTTACCCATTCAACTCATGCGCGTACATGAAAGCGCCCAGGTCCCCACATATGGTCATCCGGGGGACGCCGGTGCGGACCTGCGCGCACGTATCGATGTGACGGTCCAACCCTTTGAACGCGTTACCGTTCCCACGGGCATTGCGCTAGCGATCCCTATGGGGTATGTGGGGCTTGTGCACCCGCGATCGGGATTGAGCACCAAACACGGCCTCACTGTTGTCAACGCTCCGGGCACGATCGACGCGGGCTACCGTGGGGAAATCAAGGTAGCGCTCATCAACCTGGACCCGCACGAGCCAGTGGAAATTTCGGCAGGCGACAGGATCGCCCAACTTCTCATTCAAAAGGTTGAACGTGCAGACTTTGAAATTGTCGATTCACTCGACGAAACCAGGCGCGGTGACGCTGGGTTTGGATCAACGGGAAAGTAGACACCATGGGATTGTTTAGTAGTTTTTTTGGTCGTAAGGACAAGGCAGAGGACATTGTTGACGATGTCGAAGATGTCGACAACGAGCCAGAAGACGACGACCGTGCGGACGAAGAACTGCGTGAGAGCGAGGTTACTGGCAATAGTGACGATGATGATGAACCGCAAAAAGAAGCGCCTCGGGACCGTGTAAAGAACGGCCCCTGGGACGAATCTGAGGACGCGGGGGAAGCTAACCGGATCGACCTCGGAGCCTTGCGCATTCCCGTTATCGACGGAATGCAGGTTCAGCTCGAATCGCAAGAAGAAAACGGGTCAATCCTCGCTGTGTCGCTCATCCACAAGGGCGGTGCACTGCGCGTTCAGGCAATGGCGGCTCCCAAGACCGAAGGCCTGTGGGCCCAAGTGCGCAAGCAGGTTTCAGCAAGCGTCACGGCCGCCGGCGGAACCGCGAATGAAGTCTTCACCGACATGGGCTACGGACTGTCAGCCGTCATTCCTCATAAGATCGACGAAGACCACGTAACGGTACAGAACCACGAATACATGGGGGTTGACGGGCCACGCTGGTTCCTCATGGGAATTATCGCCCAGACTGATGGCGTGCCAGAGGAAGTTCGCACGGAACTGGTAGAGGTATTCCGGGGAATTATTGTGGACCGTGGCGACGGTCCAATGCCTCCCGGTCAGGTTCTTGAACTCACCCCACCCAATTTGCAGTCAGACGAAAGCTCAGAGGACTCCTCTGACGACGACATCGACCCGTTTGAACGCGGGCCCGAAATCGCAGAAGTGCGCTAGAGGCGGTTACGCTGAACACAATCTCGAACTTCGGGGACGTTAAAACCCGCGATCAGTTGTGTGCCCGCGGGGTGGTGTCCTCGGTGACACGATCCACCCCGCTGGAACCACCTCGGCTAGAAATCACCGTGTCAGACGGGCGTGCGGAACTTCACGCCGTTTTCATGGGAAGGCGTGAAGTTCGCGGCCTCACCGTGGGCCGGCCCGTCATTCTGTGCGGGTGTTTTACAACCGTTGATGGTGACTTGGTGACACTTAACCCGGAATATGAACTGCTCACCACCGTGGACAGTGCGCCGAGCTAACCGGAACGACTAGCTGAACAGTTCACGCAAGCGCGGCTTTACCGAGGCATCGGCAAGGAAGAAGAGTTCGTCCCCATCTACCAGGGTGTCGTCTTGTTGAGGCGCGAAAGCTCTGCCCGAACGCACAACAGCAACAAGAACAGTGTCCTGGGGGAGTTCGATGTCGCCCACGCGCTTACCCAAGACCTCCGAGGCTTCGTGAAGAGTCATCTCCATAAGCGTGGTTCCGGCCTGTTGCAACGTGAGCAGCTGTACCAGGTTCCCCACCTCAACAGCTTCTTCTACCAGTGCGGTCATGAGGCGTGGCGTGGACACGGCTACGTCGACGCCCCAGTTGGAATCAAAGAGCCATTCGTTGCGCGGATTGTTCACACGACCCACCGTGCGGGGAACCCCAAATTCGGTTTTGGCGAGCAAACTCAACACCAAGTTAGTTTTGTCATCACCCGTTGCGGCAACAACCACGTCGGAGTCTTCTAACTGGGCGTCAGCGAGGCCGTCTAGTTCACACGCATCCGTGTGAACCCACCGGGCATCGGGGACCAGGTCACGCCGAATCGCCTGCTTGTCGTTGTCAATCATGACGATTGCGTGGCCTTTGTCGATGAGTTCCCGTGCAACCGAACGTCCTACTGACCCGGCGCCTGCGATCACGACCTTCATCGGTTATCCCCTTCTGTTATTGGGCCGTCAAGTGAGCGGACGACGTCGTCAAGAGACTCTGCGCGGCACATCACGTGCACCAAGTCTCCGTCTTGGAGGAGGGTGTCTGGCGTGACTTCGATGCCTTCGCCCATCCGTGTGAAATACGCGACGCGAGCTTTGCTGTGGGTTTCAATTTCGCTGACGGAATGGGCCACCCAGTCGGGGTGAACATGGACCTCCGACAGCACCATGCGTCCAGATGGGTCGCGGAATTCGTTGACTGCCCCGGATGGAATGAGTCGGCGCATCATTTGGTCAGCTGTCCACCGCACGGTTGCGACGGTGGGCACGCCTAAACGTTCAAACACTTGGGCGCGTCGCGGGTCATAAATCCTGGCGGCAACGTGTTTGACTCCGAAGGTTTCCCGGGCAACCCTGGCTGCCAGAATATTGGAGTTGTCTCCCGAGGAGACGGCGGCGAAAGCGTATGCGTCCGAGGTGCGTGCCCGCACGAGTGTGTCGCGGTCAAAGCCAATACCGGTCACGGTTGTTCCCGTAAAGTTTTTACCCAGCTTCACAAACGCGTCGGCGTTCTTATCGATCACTGCAACCGTGTGGCCTTTAGCATCGAGCCCGCGGGCCAGTTGGGCCCCTACGCGTCCACATCCCATGATGACGAAGTGCACGATCCAAACTCCCTTTGACGTACCATTGGTGCCCGTGGCAAACAATTTTGCTCTTCTTAAGCGAATGATTGTTGGGCGACCTTTCCGCAGTGATCACTTTAGACGCGAAGCTCTCCCAAAACGTTTCGCCATGCCAATTTTCGCATCAGATATGTTGTCGTCTGTTGCGTATGCGCCTGACGCGATTCTTCTAGCCTTATCCCTTTCAGGTTTTGTCGCCATGTCGACGGCCCCGTGGATCGGGATCGCAGTGGGTGTTCTCATCCTCATTTTGGTGGGAAGTTACCGACTGAATCTGAAGGCCTACCCAGGCGGGGGAGCCGACTATGATGTGGCCACTCGCAATCTGGGGAATCGTCCCGGGCGGGCAGTCGCGGCGGCCCTGTTAGTTGACTATGTCCTCACGCTGTCTGTCTCCATGGCAGTCCTCGCTAGCTATCTCGCGTCAGCCTTCAACGTGCTCGAAGGCTATCTCACGCTTATCACCACGATTGGGATCGCAGTGGTGACCTTGTTTGGCTTGCGCGGTGGACGAGCCATGCCGCTGCTCTTGGCTATTCCGACCTATCTGTTCGTGGGAGCTGTGCTTGTCACAGTGGGTTACGGGGCGATTCGGATTGCGCGTGGTGATGAGATCGAGGCCGCAACCGCCCATCTGTCGGTAATCCCACTCGACGGTGATATGAAATGGCACGGGGCGGTTGTCACCATCATTATTCTTCGCGCGTTTTCTTCTGGTCTGGTCGCCGTAGCGGGAATCGAAACCGTGGGAACAGCAGTGCCCAAGTTCGCTAAGCCACGTGGCGCCAACGCAGGTAACACCCTGGTGTTCGCAGGCCTTTTGAGCGCCACGATGTTGATTGGTCTCACGTGGCTGGCTACTCAAGTGGGCGTCAAATACGTAAGCGACCCGTCAACTCAGCTCTTCGAACACAGCCAGCCAGTCGGAGACACCTTCCACCAAGTGCCGGTTCTGGCGCAGTGCGCAGACGCAGTCTTTGACCACTTGCCAGCCGTTGCCACGGCGATCACACTCATCACTGCGCTTGTTCTGCTGGTCGCAGCAAACACATCCATGGAGGGGTTCCCTGGACTTGCCTCTAAACTAGCCCGCGACTCATTCTTGCCCAAACAGTTAGCATCTCTGGGCGACCGCATGACGTTCTCTAACGGCGTGGTGGTGCTGTCGGTGAGTTCGATCGTGCTGGTTGTCCTCACAGGCGCTAACGCTGAACGGCTTATTGACATGTACCTGGTGGGAGTTTTCGCGTCCTTGGCCCTGGGACAGTGGGGCATGGTGAAGCACTGGAACAACCGGATCAGGGCGATCGTGTCGGGTCCTGTGCGCACCCGCATGATGTTCAACCGGGTCGTCAACACTGTTGGTGCGGTGACCGCTTCAGGGATCCTGGCTGTTGTCTTGGTATCCAAGTTCCTGTTAGGTGCGTGGCTCGCACTGGCTCTGATGTTCGTGGCCTATGTGGCCATGGGGCTCATTCACCGGCACTACACCAGGGTCTCGCGGGAACTGAACGTCAACCCCAAAGACGGCAACGTCAAGGCGCTACCACCTCGGACCCGGGCCGTGGTTGTGGTTTCCGAGATCAACAAACCCACCATGCGGGCGGTTGCTTTTGCCCGCGCTACCCGGCCCAATTTCCTCAGCGCTGTCGCCATCGCGGTTGATGAAGACCAGGCCGCCCTGGTCCAAAAGCAGTGGGACGAACTTAAACTGCCCATCCGGCTCACCCTCTTGGACTCGCCCTACCGCGAACTCATCCGACCAGTCATGAACTACATTGCGCACATGCACGCCAAATCGCCAGACGACCTCATCACGGTGTACGTTCCGCAGTACATTGTGGGACGCTGGTGGGAACAGCTCTTGCACAACCAGGCGCTCTTGGGGCTGCGCAAGCGGCTACTGTTTTTGCCCAATGTGCAGGTGGTCACCGTGCCGTGGCGGCTCAAGTCCTTTAACCGCAACCGCGAACTGCTCATGGGTAGAGGCGGGCACGTCGATGAGCGCGTCATGAGGATGTACGAATGAATCAGGTAGAACTCACAGTGGACGCGCCGGCTGCCGGCGGAGAGTCTGTTGCGCGTACCGAGGGCGGCGTGATTTTTGTGTCCGGTGCGATCCCGGGCGAGCGCGTCCGTGTTGAGATCACCGAAACGAAGAAGTCATTTTCGCGTGGCCGGGTGGCCGAGGTGTGTGAGCCGTCCCCACACCGTGTGCCCGATAGGCGGATTGCGTGGGGGTGCCCGGACGTGGGTGGGGTCGAGTACGCTCACGTCACTGTGGATCATTCGCGCGAACTCAAACGTGTCGCCGCACTTGACCAGTTCGCTCGCATCGGGAAGTTTGACCGCGAACTCATGGACCAGCTTGAGCGCGAGTTTCGCGTGACACCTCCGGTGAACGACGGGGAAGAGTGGCGTACCCGTGTTCAACTCGCCGTGGCCGGCGGGCGTGTTGGCATGTACCGGGCGGGTAGCCATGACATTGTTCCCGTGACTCACGTGCCGCTCGCGGTTCCGGCTATCAATGACCTGAATCTGCACCAGGTGGACCTCACGGGCGCTGAACGCGTTGAAATCGCCGTGGGTGAAGCCGGGGGAGCGGTGACCGTGGTGGGGGGTGAAGAGATAGCGCACAGGCTCGCCGAGGTCGTTCCTGAAGGGTGGTCGCTCATGAGTCGCGCTGCCGGCAGGCGGAACCGGTCAAGTGCGGCAACGACGCTCCTTGCGGGGCCTGGGCGCGTGAGCCACACGGTGCGCGGGGTGACCTTTGACCTCGACGCTGAAGGGTTTTGGCAGGTGCACCCGGACGCGGCTGATATTTTGAGCCGAGGTGTCGTGGAGCGGGTGCGCGGCGATGTGGCTGATCTGTTTTGCGGTGCGGGTTTGCTCGCCGTTATGGTCGCCCGAGAAACCGGGGCTCGCGTGTGGGGCGTGGAGGGATCTGCGCTCGCGATTGAGAGTGCGCGTTCTAACGCGAAGCGCGCCGGAGTAGATGCCACCTTCGATGTAGGCCGGGTCGAAAAGCTGGACGCACTCACAGGCGCTGACACGGTCGTGGTGGACCCACCTCGGGCGGGTCTTGATCCTGCCGTTATCCGTTTAATTGCGTCGTCGACGTGTGGGCGTGTGGTGTATGTGTCGTGTGACGGGGCCACATTTTCGCGTGACGCACAACGCCTTCAAAACTCCGGTTTCCAGTGTCGTGACATTCAAGCGTTCGATCTGTTTCCGCTCACTGCCCACGTCGAATTTATTGGGACGTTCGACCGGGTGTGAAGGTAGAGAACTACTGGGATATGCGATAGAATTTATCTTGATGTCAAGATACTTTAGGTAACAGATGTGTGCCCTAAATGGATCGTCTGACGGTTCCGGGTGCGCGTTGGGACAGACCCGCGGTTGCCGGTATCTTCGCAACTAAAAGAGGAGACCATGAGTACTGTCGACAGCTTTAAGTCGAAGAGCACCCTGGACGTAGGTGCTCAGTCGTACGAAATCTACCGTCTAGACGCCGTTAAAGGATCCGAAAAGCTTCCTTTCAGCCTGAAGGTGCTTCTGGAAAACCTGCTCCGCACAGAAGACGGCGCCAACATCACCAAGAAGCACATCGAAGCGCTCGCTCAGTGGGACGCTAAGGCTGAACCAAGCACGGAAATCCAGTACACCCCAGCTCGCGTGGTCATGCAGGACTTCACCGGTGTTCCTTGCATCGTGGACTTGGCAACCATGCGTGAAGCTGTGAAGGAACTTGGCGGAGACCCTTCGAAGATCAACCCACTGGCTCCTGCTGAACTTGTGATCGACCACTCTGTTCAGATTGACGCGTTCGGAACCGAGCAGGCAATCGAACGCAACATGGACATCGAATACCAGCGCAACGGTGAACGCTACCAGTTCCTGCGCTGGGGCCAGACCGCATTCGACGACTTCAAGGTCGTGCCTCCAGGCATGGGTATTGTCCACCAGGTCAACATTGAGCACTTGGCTCGCGTCGTTATGGCCCGTGAGGTTGACGGTGTGAAGCGCGCATACCCTGACACCTTGGTCGGTACCGACTCGCACACCACCATGGTGAACGGTCTTGGTGTCCTGGGATGGGGTGTTGGAGGTATCGAAGCTGAAGCAGCGATGCTGGGTCAGCCAGTTTCCATGCTCATCCCTCGTGTTGTCGGATTCAAGCTCACCGGTGAGATTCCTTCCGGTGTCACCGCAACCGACGTTGTTCTGACCATCACCGACATGCTGCGTCAGCACGGTGTGGTTGGAAAGTTTGTAGAGTTCTACGGTGAAGGTGTGACCGCTGTTCCTCTCGCGAACCGCGCCACGATCGGTAACATGAGCCCCGAATTCGGTTCCACCGCAGCGATCTTCCCAATCGATGATGTGACGCTTGACTACCTCAAGCTCACCGGTCGTAGCGAAGAACAGATCGCCCTGGTTGAGGCATACTGCAAGGAACAGGGCCTGTGGCACGACCCTAAGAACGAAGTCGAATACTCCGAGTACCTCGAACTCGACCTCTCCACGGTTGTTCCTTCGATTGCCGGACCTAAGCGTCCTCAGGACCGTATTGAACTTTCCGACGCTAAGTCGCAGTTCGCTAAGGACCTGCCTAACTACACCAAGCCAGGTGAAGAAGCAAAGTCGGTTCCGGTGAAGATGGGCGACGGACGTGAGTTCGAGCTGACCAACGGTAGCGTTGCAATCGCATCGATCACCTCATGTACCAACACCTCGAACCCATCGGTCATGATGGCTGCTGGTCTGTTGGCACGTAACGCTCGCAAGCGTGGCCTGAACTCCAAGCCATGGGTCAAGACCTCTATTGCTCCCGGTTCGCGTGTCGTGACCGACTACTACGAAAAGTCGGGACTGCTCGAAGACCTCGAAGCTCTCAACTTCTTCGTCGTTGGTTACGGATGTGCGACCTGTATTGGTAACTCCGGTCCACTGGAGCCTGAAATCTCGCAGACGATCCAGGACAACGACCTCGTGGTGACCGCCGTTCTTTCTGGTAACCGTAACTTCGAAGGACGCATCAGCCCTGACGTCAAGATGAACTACTTGGCATCACCTCCGCTGGTCATCGCATACGCTCTTGCGGGAAGCATGGACTTCGACTTCGAATCCCAGCCTCTGGGCAAGGACGCTGACGGTGTTGACGTGTACCTCAAGGACATTTGGCCTACACCTGAAGAAGTCGAATCAGTCATCGAAACCTCGATTGACACCGAAATGTTCGACAGCAAGTACTCCACCATCTTCGATGGTGACGAACGCTGGCAGGCAATCGAGACCCCAGAAGGCAACCTGTTCGCATGGGACGAAAACTCGACCTATGTGCGCAAGCCAAACTACTTCGACGGCATGTCGCTTGAACCCGACGCAGTTGCCGATGTTAAGGGCGCACGTGTTCTTGCGAAGCTGGGCGACTCGGTGACCACCGACCACATTTCACCTGCTGGTTCCTTCAAGGCTGACACTCCTGCAGGTCAGTACCTGGTGGCTAACGGTGTCGAACGCAAGGACTTCAACTCCTACGGCTCGCGCCGCGGTAACCACGAAGTCATGGTGCGCGGTACGTTCGCAAACATCCGCCTCCAGAACCAGTTGCTCGACGGTGTTCAGGGTGGCTTCACGCGTGACTTCACGCAGGAAGGCGCTCCTCAGACCACCATTTACGATGCAGCGATGAACTACCAGAAGGCTGGCACGCCACTGGTCGTTCTGGGTGGTAAGGAATACGGTTCAGGTTCCTCGCGTGACTGGGCAGCCAAGGGTACCAAGCTCCTGGGTGTAGCCGCTGTTATCGCGGAGTCCTTCGAACGTATCCACCGTTCAAACCTGATCGGTATGGGTGTTCTTCCACTGCAGTTCCCTGCAGGCGAAAACGCTGAATCGCTGGGTCTGGACGGCACGGAAGTCTTCGACATCGAAGGCATCACCGAACTTAACTCGGGAACCACGCCTAAGACCCTTCACGTTACGGCGACCAAGGAAGACGGCCAGAAGGTCGAATTTGACGCGGTTGTACGTATCGACACACCAGGTGAAGCAGACTACTACCGCAACGGCGGTATCTTGCAGTACGTTCTGCGCCAGCTGGTCAAGAAGGACTAACAGCCTCACATAAAAGCGCTCCGGGCGTTTACCCGGAGCGCTTTTATGTGTGCCAAACGCTGGGGGAGTCGTTGCTCCTCCAACGTGTGCGGATGTGTCTAGAAGCGTGAAGAGCTTCCGGCCCCGGAGAACCCGCCTCCGCTGCTGCCGTAGCCAGTGGTGGTTCCGCCACCGCCGCCGCTGTTACGCGACTCTTTGTAACTCTGGTAGTCGCGTAGACCTCTGTTGTATCCAATGGAGAACGCGGCGGGGGTGTAGAAGGAACGCATGTCGAAGTATCCGGTGAGCGATCGTGAACGTGCCCGGTTGCTTCGAAGGGTTTGTTCTGTTGCGTCCCGGATGAATCGTTGCTGTTTGCCCGAACGTGCCAGAACATCGTCCTGAATATGCGTCATGCGGGACGTGAGTTCTTCCCTGATGTTTGCAATCTGTTCCAGGTACGCCGAGGTGTTGGTTCCGTCATCGTGCATCGCACCGTATTCGATCTGGTCTGTTTTGTCAGAAAACTCGTCGATGCGCTTCTTCAGCGGCAGGTTGAGTGCATGTAGCGCGAAAAAAGACGTGGACTTAATAGAGTCGCGGAGGTCCAGGGCATCCGTGTAATTACGCAAAAGCGTTGCCGACGCATTGTGGATCTTGGCTCCGAAACCTTCGTCAAGAATGAAGTCCGTGCCCGCGACGCGTTCGTTGACGTTCACGGTGACGGAGTCGAAAACCTCGGCGTCAGATTCGAACCATCTGACACGCCTGAACACGGCAACGAAGTTCACAAGGCTCAACACGGCAACTGCAACCGTGGCTCCTTGTAACACGATGGGGTTGCGCAGGGCTGGGCGCGCCATGCGTTTCGCGTTAGCTTCAGTAATCGCAATGACCCCTTGAGACCAGTTGCGTTGTTTGAAGTACTCGTAGCCGGGCTCACGCAGTTCCGTCTGTTCTTCCGCACTGGAAATTTTAATGTCCTCGCCAAAGTACGTGCCCACTTGGCCAGAGCCTCGGGTTGAGTTGTCTTCAACGGAGACGGTGATGATGAACGTACCGTTGGACCACGCATTGCCGGAGATCAGATTGAGTTCCTGGTGCTGGCGCGCCCAGTTGTGACGACAAAACTGGAGACAGCCACAAAAATGAGATTCAAACGTAGTTTCGTCATGCGCAGACCTTAAGACTTACTGTGAGGGAAGGCGTCTACTCCATCGTACATTTGACTACCACTAGACATGGCTGTGTGGCACGTGCAGTCCGCTTTCTGCAGGCGTTAGGATAGTGACTCGACTATATGGACTACAACACGAGGTAAGTTTGTGACGTTTCTTGAACGCATCGCATCTCCTGCTGATGTGCGAGCACTTTCTGCGGCAGAATGCCAGGTTCTCGCAAAAGAGATTCGCGACTACCTCATTTCAATTGTGTCGACAACGGGTGGACACTTGGGGCCCAACTTGGGTGTTGTCGAGCTGACAACGGCGATCCACCGTGTCTTTGAGTCGCCCCACGACACGATCTTGTTCGATGTGGGCCACCAGGCGTATGTTCACAAATTGCTCACTGGTCGGTACAACGACTTTCCCACCCTGCGTCAGCGTCACGGCATGTCAGGTTATCCGTCGCGGGCTGAAAGCGAACACGATGTCATCGAGAACTCGCACGCCTCAGCCGCTCTGTCATGGGCCGACGGAATCGCGAAAGCGTACCAGTTACGCGGCGAGCTCGACCGGCACGTGGTCACCGTGATCGGAGACGGCGCGCTGACCGGTGGAATGGCGTGGGAAGCACTCAACAATATTGGTGCTGACAAGTCGGAACCACCTCGGAAAATGGTCATCGTCGTTAACGACAACGGACGCTCATACGCGCCTACGGTAGGAGGGTTCGCACAACACCTCGACCACCTGCGCACCATGGGAAGCTACGAAAAGATCCTGTCGTGGGGCAAAGAACAACTCCAAGAATCCGGGCCGCCTGGTCGAGCCGTGTACTCAGCTATTCACGGAATGAAACGTGGGCTCAAAGATATGGTGTCTTCGCGTGAAGCCGGCATGTTCGACGAACTCGGAATCAAATACATTGGCCCCGTAGACGGACACGACCTCGAAGCGATGGAACGTGCGCTTCACCGGGCCAAAAAGTATGAGTACGGGCCCGTCATTGTGCACGCCATCACCCAAAAAGGTCGCGGGTACGCCCCAGCGATTCAGGACGAAGACGACCAGTTTCACGCGGTAGGTGTCATCGACCCGGCAACCGGGAAAGCGACAACGAAATCTTCAACTTCCTGGACCCAGGTCTTTGGTGAAGAGATTGTCAAAGCCGCCCGTAAACGCACAGACATCGTGGCGATCACCGCAGCCATGCTCAAACCCGTAGGCTTAGATAAGTTTGCCCACGAATTCCCCGAACGCGTTTTCGACGTCGGGATCGCCGAACAACACGCCGTGACCTCGGCAGCTGGTTTGTCCTACGGCGGGTTACACCCCGTGGTGTGCCTGTACGCCACCTTTTTTGGACGGGCATTCGACCAACTGCTCATGGACGTTTCCCTCCACAACCAGGGAGTCACCTTTGTTTTGGACCGCGCAGGTGTCACAGGACCCGACGGAGCTTCCCACCACGGAATCTGGGACATGGCAATGTTGCAGATCGTGCCCAATTTGCGACTGGCTGCCCCACGCGACGCCAAACGCCTGGCAGAAGAGTTCAACGAAGCGATCGAAATCCGTGACATTCCAACCGTTGTGCGCTTCTCCAGGGGCAAGGTCGGGTCAGACATCGACGCACTCACCCGCACCTCGGATGGCGTGGACATCCTCGCCGTTCCACAAGGCACGGACGTAGAGAATCTCGAAAGCGCCGACATCCTCATCGTGTCAGTGGGAGCGCTCGCAGACCGTGCCTTGGCCGTGAAAGAGGCTTTGGCGAAGAAGGGTTTGAGTGCAACCGTTGTGGACCCGCGTTGGGTTCTTCCCGTTCCGCAGTCGGTCCTGGACATGGCCGCTGAACACGCGCTGGTCGCGGTCATTGAAGACGGGGTCAAAGTTGGTGGGATCGGCTCACAGATCCGTCAGGACCTACGTGATGAACTTGTGCGCACCGGGGTTGTTGAACTGGGTGTTCCCGATTCGTTCCTCCCTCACGGAACCCGTGAAGAGATCCTGTCCTACGCCGGCCTCGACATCGACGACATGGTGGAAAAAATCATGGACATGCTTCCGCCTGAACTACTCAAACGGGTCAGCGAGTAGCGTCCTATGAGCCCGCTGCGTGGGCAGCCTTGGCGAGAGGCCGTGCCACCAGCTCGATCTGCCACGGCCTGGCCCCTTGTTCCCGCAAGAAGTCAGCGATGTCACCTTCGTCGCCAACCGTGGTGAGTGCTGCGAGTCGTTTCACATACCGAGGAGTCACCACCAGGTCGTGCGGCATATCCAACTCCTGAGCGATCTGAGCAATTACCGGTTTCATGTGTTCTAAACGCTGTTTTGACGTCTCCCGATCCGCACGCCCTACTCTGGGCGCGTTCCGTAGCGGAGGCATGAAGGAGTCCGGCAGACGGTCAGCTGCCTTGATGACGCGGAAGAACTCGCCAGCGTCCTCGGCGGTTATGCGCGAAAACTGACGCTTGATGTCTTTGTCTGATTTCACCGACTCCGTAGCGAGCGCGATCATCGCGCGGTCGGGAAGGATCCGAGACGGGGCCACGTCGCGGTCTTCCCCCAGATCATCGCGCAGGGCCCACATTGCGCGGACGCGACCCAGACCTCGGGCGGTTTTGACCCGTCCCAAACCGTGGGTGCGCCGCCAGGGTTCGTCGTGAACGGGAGGAGCAAACGACAGAAGGTGGTCAAACTCCTGCCTTGCGTATTCCCATTTGCCTTGCGCATGTAAACGGTCAGCGAGTTCGGTGCGTAAGTGGTTCAACACTTCGACGTCGAGAGCAGCATAGGCAAGCCATTCGTGGGGCAGTGGCCGGGTGGACCAGTCGACCGCCGAGTGTTCTTTTGCCAAGGTCACTCCCATGATCTCTTCTGTCAGTGAGGCGAGACCGAAGCGCTCAAAATTGAGGAGGCGTGCGGCGAGTTCGGTGTCGAAGAGGGCGTCGGGGCGCATCCCTTTTTCGGCCAGGCACCCCAGGTCTTGCGTTGCCGCATGGAGGATCCATTCGACCCCGTGCAGAGCGGCGTTGACGGACGACAGGACGGGGAGTGCCTCTGAGTCGATCAGGACAATCCCTGCGCCTTCGCGTTTGAGCTGAACGAGGAATGCCCGGTTGCCGTATCTGATACCCGAGGCGCGTTCCGTGTCGATCCCTACCGGACCGTGTCCGTGGGCCAGTTGGGTAGCAACAGTGTGGAGGGCCTCCGGTGAGTCGGTGACGGGAGGGACTCCGTGTTCTGGTTCTGATAACAAAGTTAGCGAAGGCGACCCGGAAATGCCGAGACTCCTTCCGGAAGCGGGGGAACTCCGGCCACAGTGGACAGGAGGTGCGCCCACGCGTGCACGTGAGCCTCAAGCTCTTTAGGCTGTTTCACCACGGGCGTCCAGGACGCGCGCATTTCTAAATCGATCGTGGCGGGCCGTGCTGCCAGGGTGCCAAAAGATTCACTGAGAGCCCGGGTTGTGGTGCCTCCCACCTCGGTCACGTCACAATCGTAGGTTTCGAGTGCATCTGTGAGCCACGACCACGCGACGGGACCTAGAAGAGCTTCTTGACCAAGTTCGTGTTCGAGTTCAGCGCGGATATAAGTCACCATCCGGAACTGCCCGTTCCACGCCTCTGGTTCGGACGGGTCGTAGAGGAGGACAACCCTGCCGGTTGCGACTTCGTCTTCGCAACTGGGCGTGTGGGGGACAGCCGAAGCATCGACGTCACCGTTAAGGGCGAACGCCCAGGGAGCCAAGCGCCCTGGGGCAGGGATTTCTTCCAGGCTGATGTGTGGCGTAGCGCCTGACGAGCAAAACCTGCGCAGCGCATCTGAGGCCTGCGCAAAAGGCTCTGGGGTAAAAGGGACTGGAGCAACCACGCTTCCAATGTACGTATTGCGGTTAGGGGAATGAAGTTCCCACGCGGAGGTTACGTGAGACTTCGCATATTGAACAGTGAGCGTGTAGCGATAGGCCGGCCAAGTCTGAAAAGATGAAGGCATGGTGACCCTTACTCGTGCTGCATTGTCTGAGTCTGTCGAACGTACCCCCGTGTGGTTTATGCGGCAGGCTGGCCGGTCTCTTCCGGAATACAAAAAGGCACGCGAAGGCATTGCGATGCTCGACGCGTGTCTCATGCCGGAACTCACCGCTGAGATCACGTTGCAGCCAGTGCGCAGGCACGGCGTGGACGCCGCTATTTTCTTCTCCGATATTGTGGTACCCCTAAAAATCGCGGGAATGGATGTGGAAATCCAGCCAGGTATAGGCCCGGTGTTCGCCCAGCCCGTGCGCACACGTGAAGACCTCGCCCGGATCCCAGACCTCACGGCAGACATGTGTGAAGCAATCGCCCAAGCGGTGACCCTCACACGCGAAGGTCTCCCGGAAGACACAGCGCTGATCGGGTTCGCGGGTGCGCCATTTACGGTGGCCAGCTACCTCATTGAAGGTGGCCCCAGTAAGAACCATGAGAAGACCAAGGCCATGATGCTGGGGGACCCGGAACTGTTTTCGGCGATCCTCGGCAAACTCGCCCACATGTCCGCGACGTTCATCCAGGCTCAACTCGACGCGGGGGCGCACGCATTCCAGCTGTTCGACTCATGGGCTGGATACCTGAACCGTGCTGACTACGAGCGCTATGTTCTCCCTCATTCGCGCACAGTCTTTGACGCGCTTGCCCACAACAATGTCCCGTCCATTCACTTTGGTGTCACCACTGGGGAGCTTTTGGGGTCGATGTCCACAGCGGGGTCATCGGTGATGGGTGTTGATTTCCGGGTGGATCTGGATGACGCTTCGAAGCGCGTCCAACCTGGCCAGGCGCTCCAGGGGAACCTGGACCCGGCTTTGGTGTTTGCCCCGTGGGACGTGATCGCTTCCAGGATCGAAGACATTGTGCGGGCGGGTCTGCGTCACGGCGGCCACATTTTCAACCTGGGCCACGGGGTGCTCCCAACTTCTGACCCAACCGTGCTCACGCGCATTGTGGAGGAAGTCCACACGGTGTCGTCCCGGCTCATCGCATCGGGTGAGTTCGAGTGACCACAGCCGTTATTGGCGCAGGTATCTCCGGTCTGACCGCCGCGTTTGAGCTCGCTCAAGCCGGTGAACAGGTGACCGTGTATGAGGCGAATGACCGAATAGGCGGAAGCCTCGTGGGATCTGATCTTGGCGGTTATGCCCACGGCGATGTGGGTGCTGAAGCGAGTTTGTACGCCCGCCCTGAGACCCGGGAACTTATGCAACAGCTAGGTCTTGAACCTCAGTACCCGTCGACAGAACACAAGTCGCAGCTCTTGGTGGGCGGCCAGTTGATGAAGATTCCCGCGGGCACTCTTATGGGCGTGCCCGGCCGTCACACGGATGTGACTGGCGTGGTGAGCCCAGCTGGGGTTGAGCGTCTACAGCAGGAACAGCTGAACAGGTCGCAGGACGACCCGTCTGTGGGGGACTTCATTGCCCAACGTTTAGGGGCCGAGGTCGTTGACACTCTGGTGGACCCCCTCCTTGCCGGGGTGTATGCGGGGTCGGCGTACCACTTGTCGTTACGCTCCACCCTGCCAGCCTTGCTTGAAGCGGCACGGGAGAACACCTCGGTCTTGGACGCTGTCGATCAGATTCTGGCCTCCCGGAAAGTGACCCAGGGCGCGAACATTCCTGGCACCACCTCCCGCCCAGTTTTTGTGAGCCTGGACGGTGGAATGAACGGCTTAGCGCGTGCCCTGTATGAGCGTTGCCGCGAACTGGGAGTGGCGTTCCGGTTGGGGGAGAAGGTGAGCCGTGTGCGGGCTGGGTATTCGCTCACGGTGAGTGGTCAGCAGGGGGAGATCGCCGAGGCGGCAGACCGTGTGTTGATAGCGACACCTGCCCCTGTTGCGGGGCGGTTGCTTGGGTCCTTGGGTGAGCACCTGGGCAGTTCTGAACTGTCTGGTGTTGGGGCGTCACTTGAGCGGGTAGAAACGGCTGATTCGGCCGTGGTCACGGCTGTTGTGGAGTGTGCGTCGGATCTTAACGGTTCCGGTTTTTTGATTCCGCCCAAGGAGCCCACGTTCATCAAGGCGTCCACGTTCGCGTCGAACAAATGGCCGTGGTTGCAGGCACGTATTCCAGAAGGAACTGCTGTTGTGCGCATGAGCGTTGGCCGGTATCGCAGTACGGAACTTGCGACGCACACAGATGAAGAGCTCGCCGGTAAGTCCGTGGCTGATTGGATGTCGATTACTGGGCGCAGCGACCGGGTGCTGCACACTGAAGTGAGGCGCCACATGGGGGCGTTGCCACAGTACCAACCTGGACATGCAGACATGGTTTCACGAGTAGATTCAGTTGTAAGAACAATTCCCACGTTGGGGCTTGTGGGTAACGCGTTTGAAGGCGTCGGTATCCCAGCCTGTATCAATCGTGCCCGTCATGAAGCACGGCGTCTCATAACAGAAAGGACATCATGAAAGACTATGAAGCGCCCTCGAGGCAAGAGGCTGAAGAACTCAACGAGCAGATCCGGTACTTGTCATATTCGGTGTTCCGTGTCGCAGAAGACTTGGGCGATTTAAACCGTGAAGATTTGGCCAAGGAACTCACCGAGGCCATTGCTCACATCGACAGTGTGGTGGTGCGCGGAATCTACGACGTGTCGGTGTTCCGTGCCGACGCCGACATCATGTTCTGGTACCACGCACCAACAGTAGAAGACCTGCAGAAGGTGTACGCGGCGATCCGAACCTCCGCGCTGGGATCGGTTCTTGAACCCGTGTGGTCGGTTGTGGGTATCCACCGCCCGGCCGAATTTAACCGTTCGCACGTTCCTGCGTTCCTCACCGACGACGACCCAGGCGAATATCTGTGCGTGTACCCGTTCGTCCGTTCGTACGAGTGGTATCTGCTGGAACCGCGTGAACGTGGCAAGATGCTCCACGACCACGGAAAGGCCGCAGCAGGATACAAGGACATTAAAGCCAACACCGTGTCCGGCTTTGCCTTGGGAGATTACGAATGGTTGCTCGCGTTTGAGGCCCAGCACCTTGAGCGCATCGTTGACCTCATGCGCGACTTGCGGAACACCGAAGCGCGGATGCACGTGCGCAAGGAGATCCCATTCTTCACTGGTCCACGTAAGGAACTGGTCGACATCATTTCCGGCTGGCGCTAAACGCCACTTGAGCCGTCCAAGCGCCCAGCCACACACCCACAGACGCCCGCTACTCCTCGAATGTCAGGCACACCGAGTTGATGCAATAGCGGGCGTCTGTGGGTGTATTAAACCCTTCGCCGTAGAACACGTGGCCCAAGTGGGAGTCACATGCCGTGCACCGTACTTCTACGCGTTCCATGCCTAGGGACGTATCGCGAATGTAGCGCACCCGGTCTTCTGCTAGCGGGGCGAAGAACGCGGGCCAGCCACACATTGCGTCAAACTTGGTTTCTGAACTGAAGAGCTCAGCCCCGCAGGCGCGACACGAATATGTTCCTGTGCGCGTCTCATTCACATATTTGCCCGTGTGTGGCCGTTCGGTTCCGGCTTGGCGCAGAACATAAAACTCTTCTGGGCTTAGGATTTCCCGCCACTCAGCCTCTGAACGTTCCATGTTTTTCCTCCTTTATCCTCTTTATGTGAACTTTATGCCTTTCTGGTTTGGCGTGACATGTTTAGGATTGACAAGGAGGTTCTTATGACATCGCACGTGCCACGCGGTTGGCGGTACGCTCTGACTGGAATTGGGATAGGTGTTGGAGCGAGCTTGCTCGTTTCGGCCGCGTCCTCAGGGTTGGCAGTGTATTTTGCCCGCCGCCTGATTGTCCCAGAGACAGCTCCAGAAGATGTTGAGATCTTGCACGTCGAAGGTTTCGACGACAACATGATTGTGCACTTGAGTGCAGACGAAGATGTTCTGGTCAACGGGACATATGGCCTGTTTTTCAACTCTGGTCAAGGTCACGCTCAGATTGGCGACATCATTGAATATGACCCGGTTTCCCAAACTGTGTCGCGCGAAGTCATCTCCGTCACCCGAGGTGATTTGCGCACCGCCCGCTGGGGCAGAATCACCGGAGTTGTCTACCCGCACCCCAGCTCAACAGGACTTCCATACCAAGACATCACACTCCGATCCGACGCAGGCGAACTGCCCGCGTGGTTCCTTCCCACAACTGATCCCAACCCGTCGGACACATGGGCGATCCTGGTCCACGGCCGTGCAGGCACCCGCGCGGAAGGCCTGCGGGCAGCGGGCGTCCTGAACGACCTCGGCGTGCCTTCTTTAGCGATTGCATACCGCAACGACACTGAGGTTCCCCGCGAAAGCACGTCCCGGTACGGCCTGGGGGACACCGAATGGCTTGACGTGGATGTTGCGATCGACTGGGCGCTGGCCAATGGCGCTAAGAACGTGGTGCTGTTCGGCTGGTCAATGGGCGGTGCGATTGTCTTCCAGGCTGCGTCCCGAGGTCGTCACATCGACCGTGTGAAAGGCATGGTTTTGGATGGCCCGGTTGTCGATTGGTACAACGTTGTAGACCACCAGGCCCGGAAGAATTTCTTGCCCACGCCGGTTGCGCGTTTGACCTTGGACATGATCACTCGTCCGTGGGCGCGTCCGTTTACCGGCCTTGAAACCCCGTTGGACCTGGACCGGATGGACTGGGTGCGCAGGGCAGCAGAACTGGCCGTGCCGGTGCTTTTGATCCACTCTGAAGACGACGAATTTGTGCCGGTGGGGCCGTCGCGTGCTTTGGCTGCTGTGCGCAATGACCTGGTGACCATGCCACCGTGGGGCAAAGCGCGTCACACAAAAGAATGGAACGTGGACCCCGTGCAGTGGAATGACGACGTCGCTAACTGGATGACCCGGTTGCTCAGTGACTAAAAGGACCGTCCGCAATAACTAGAGAGCGCTACGCACCTTGAGCCGGTACATCATGGACTGCCCGTCGGTGACCAGGCTCAAAACTTCTACGTCGCGTGCAGTCGCAATACCCTCACCGAACAGCCGTGGCGCCCCCGGAGTGCCGTGCAGTTTAGGTGAAACCGTGAGGCACATTTCGTCAATGAGGCCTGCGTCCATCCACTGCGCTAACACGTTGGGACCACCTTCGCACACAAGGCGGCGCAGACCTCGGGCAACGAGGGCGTCTTTCACCGCCTGCGGGCTTTCAATACCAGTGAGAACTTCGTCAGCGTGGCGGCGCAGTTCAGCAAGAACCTGCGGGTCTGAAGTGTTCGTGGCCACCCAAACAGGAGAAGTTCCGCGCTCATTGATGCGATCCCACGGAAGGTCCCCGCTGGACGTCACAATGACCATGATGGGCACATCAGTCTGCCCACGTGCGTGACGCTGGTTGAGGTGGGCTGGTTTGGGGGACATGCGCGTGAGTCGCTCGGAGCGTACAGTTTGCGCGCCTACCACTACGGCGTCGGCCAGGGACCGGACAACGGAAAACACGCGCATGTCAGCTGGAGTGGAGACGGAACGAGACAGTCCATCGGCTCCTGCGACCGCACCGTCGACACTGATGACCATGTTCGACTGCACGCGCACACCGCCGGCAGGCACGTGGGAGTCGTAGAGGTCAACAAGATCGGGTTCGCCCGAGGTGTCAGGCAGTGCGCGGTGCTGGGGGAGGACCGCCCAGAGTTCGGTGCTTGGCTTGGCCGAGGTCACTGGGAGATAAACGCCTGGTCGCCCATGATGATGTGGGGGTTCTTGTCCGGGTCAAGGCTGCGCAGAAGCCAGGCCATTTCATTCTTTTGCACAGTTACACACCCGTTGGTGCCCTTTCCGTGGTCCACGTGCAACCAGATACCCCCACCGATTTTCTTGCCCTGCGGGCGTTCGGTGTTGGTGGGTGCGGTGCCAGTGACACGGTTGAAGTCGATCGCGATGACGTAGTCAAAAACCTGGGCGTAGTCTGGTCCGTACACGTTCTGCGCAGTTGCGGACAGGTTCACGTCTTGCGAATATGGCAGTTTGGAACCGGGGTCCTTGAGTGTTCCGCCCGCATCAGAGAGGGAAAACACGCCAGCTGGGGTCGTTTCATCACCTTCGGTGCGGTTCTCCCGCCATCCGGCCCGACCGTTGTGGGATGCGAAAGATTTGACCTGCTGCCACTCGTTGTCGCGGTATTCGTACATGTTGAGGGTCGACGTGTTATCGGCAGCTCGGGGCGAAGTCGCGACCAACACTTGGCGTGCGTCAGAGGGAAGCTTCGCCATGGTGTCGGGGCCAACGCCCGGGATGAGTCCCTGCGTGACACGGTCTGTTCCCAGGCTTACCCGAGGTGCTTCAAGGTGCGTGCTTTGAGAAGGGCTGTCGTTGGTGGCAGGAGACGGGGTCCGCACTACCGGTGGTTGGAGATTCTGCTGTTCGTCCGAAACAGCGGGGTATGCAGTGAGGGCGGCGAGAACACCGCCTGTGCATAGCGCTAGGGCCACAGTCTTCTTTGCGAACATGCGCTCATTATGTCATGTTCGTACTTTGCACATGAGGTAAGCCACGCGGGAAAAGGGTTCTGCAGTCTGTAGACTTAAGGGTTATGAGCAACCGTGACCACGAGCGTGAATCTCTCACTCGGCAGATTTTTGTGCGTCCCCAAACTTCGGACGAGCCGGGCGACAGCTCTCAGGAAGCTACGCGTAGTCTCAGCCTTGAAGAACTGCAAGAAATGGGCCGTCAGAGCAAAACAGACGACTATTCTGCACCCACCACACAGTTCACCCCCTCCGGGCCCGGCGCATACGGTCCTTCCATTCAGTCACAGCGCTCACAACAGCAACAGGGGACACCCCAACACTCTTTCCCTTCGCCTCCGGTGCAACCCCCTCCGGCACAGCCACCACAGACACCACCCCAACAATCCCAACCGCAACAACCTCAACCCCAACACCCCCAGGTGTACCCTCACGCTGAGCCCACAAAACCCAAGCGGAAGGTGCCAGGAGTTGCGATCGCCATGGTGGTGATTGCGGTTGTCGTAGCGCTGGGAATTTGCGGATACATTGTGGTCGACCAGTTGCAGCGTTCAGACGGGAACACGCAGTCTGCGAACCAGCCCGGCGGAGACAGCGGAAGTGTTGGCGAAGACGAATCTGGCGACACTGGCGGGAGCGAGGAAGGGGCCGGTGAAAAATCCGGTGACTCCGAAGAAGGTCAGGACGCAGAAGCGAAAGACGTGAAAGCGTTCATGGCACCGTCGAGCAACATCGTGTGCACGATCGACGCAGACCGGGCGCGTTGCACCATACGCGAATTTGACTTTGACCCCGGCGATGCACCGAACGAATGCGATGTTGACCCATTTGGCTCAGTGGTCGTCGTGGAAAAGGACGGCGCAGGCTTCTCGTGTGTGAACCGTGGCCTGCCCACAGAGGCAAACGTCTTGGACTATGGGGAATCGATTAGTGCACACGGGTTCACCTGCCGGTCCGGTGAAGACGGAATGACCTGCGAATCTTCCGAAGGCCACAAGTTTCGAGTAGCACGAGCCGCTGCCGAGTTTGACTAGCAACTGTGATGAGCGATGGACAACATCTCACATGGTGTCATGGCTATGAAACGCGAGCGTAGCGTGCATAACATGGCCACATGTTCAGTCTCCTCCTTATCAGCCGCGACGAGCTTTCTTAGGCCAATCCTCGTCGCGGAGTTTGTCGTGGCCCCAAACTTCACAACGAGGAGACACATATGAACAACCAAAAACCAAGCCCCATGCCCTTCCACAAGTACAAGTCGTTCTTTGATCGCATTCAGATCGACCTGAAAGACCGCACCTGGCCAGACCAGCGGATCACGAAGGCACCTCGGTGGCTCTCAACGGACCTGCGCGACGGTAACCAAGCGCTCATCGACCCCATGACTCCAGAGCGCAAGCGCAAGATGTTTGACCTGCTGGTCAAGCTCGGTTTCAAAGAGATCGAGGTAGGGTTCCCAGCAGCCAGCCAGCACGACTTTGACTTCGTGCGCCAGATCATTGAGGAAGACGCAATCCCAGATGATGTGCGCATCTCCGTTCTGACACAAGCGCGTGAAGACCTCATCGAACGCACGGTCGAGTCGCTCGTGGGGGCTAAGAAACCAACAGTCCACATGTATAACGCCACCGCGCCGGTTTTCCGCAAAGTTGTTTTTGGTTTCAAAGGCAACGGTTACGCAGAAACCACAGACATCGCGGTGCGAGGCACGCAGGCCGTGATGAAGTACGCCGAATCGATGCTGGGAGATGCCGACTTCGGCTACCAGTACTCGCCAGAAATCTTCGTTGACACGGAACCGCAGTTCGCCGTGGACATCGTAGGAGCCGTCATGGATCAGTGGGGTCCCGACGGAGAACGCGACACTGTGGTGAACCTGCCAGCAACGGTAGAACGTGGAACCCCCAACACGTACGCAGACCAGATCGAATGGTTCTGTCGCAACATCGACAACCGCGACAAGATCGCGATCTCGCTTCACCCGCACAACGACCGTGGAACCGGAGTCGCCGCAGCTGAAATGGGACTCATGGCAGGAGCCGACCGCGTAGAAGGCTGCCTGTTCGGAAACGGTGAACGTACCGGAAACCTCGACTTGGTTACGGTTGCGATGAACCTGTACACGCAAGGTGTTGACCCTGAACTCGACTTCTCCAACATCGACGAAGTCATCCACACGGTTGAACACTGCAACCAGATCGGAGTTCACGAACGCCACCCCTACGGTGGAGACTTGGTGTTTACCTCGTTCTCTGGGTCACACCAGGACGCCATTAACAAAGCGTTTAAGGACCGTGAAAAGAAAGCCCAGGAAGCCGGCATCGCGGTCGACAACATGGAATGGGACATGCCGTACTTGCCGGTGGACCCCAAGGACTTGGGCCGTTCATACGAAGCGGTTATTCGCGTGAACTCGCAGTCGGGCAAGGGTGGAGTCACCTACCTGCTCAAGAGCGAATACGGACTGGACTTGCCCCGTCGCATGCAGGTCGAATTCTCGAAAGTCGTGCAAAACCGCACAGAAAAAGGTGGAGAAGTTTCGGCTCGCGACATGTGGCAACTCTTCCGGGACGAATACCTGCCAGCCGAAGCCTCAGACATGCAATGGGGCCGTTTCCGCCCCTTGAGTTTTAAGACCGAATCGCAGTCAGAAGAATTCGATTCGCGCATGACGGAACGCATTGAGCTAGCTTTTCTGGTCGACGGTCAGGAACGCTCATACGTGGGGCACGGCAACGGTCCACTGGACGCAACCGTGAACGTGCTCAACGAGCACTTCGGCCTCGACATTCGGGTTCAGGACTACACCGAACACGCTATTGGAGCCGGTGCGGACACCATGGCGGCAGCCTATGTTGAAGTCTCCGTCGGTGACCGAGTGCTGTGGGGTGCCGGAATGCACCCGAACATCACACGAGCATCGATCCGCGCTCTCATTTCCGCTGTTAACCGGGCAGTTCGCGACAACGCGTGAGGTTTTATCGGGATACGGGCATTGTGGTTGGCCACACCAAACTTGGTGAGGCCGACCTCATTGTCTCGATCCTGACCCGCGATCACGGCCTGGTCCGTGCTGTCGCCAAGGGAGTACGACGCACCAAAAGCCGTTTTGGCTCACGGCTCGACCTGTTCATGATGGTCGACTTCCAAGCTCACATTGGACGCAACCTCGACATCGTCACGCAAGTAGAGCTCATCGAACCCTTTGGGCACGGGATCGTAGGCGACTACGACGTGTTCGCAGCTGCAGCTGCCATGGCCGAAACAGCGGCCAAACTGACCGAAAACGAACCCAATACGCGCGACCAGTACCTTTTGCTGTCAGCAGCCCTACGGTCGCTGTGCAACCGGGAACACCCACCTCGGCTAGCCCTCAACGCCTATCTGCTACGCGCTATGCGCACAGCCGGCTGGGAGCCTGGGCTGGACGCGTGCGTGAGCTGCGGGGCACCGGGGCCCCACCGCGCGTTCTCATTCAACAGCGGGGGAGTCGTGTGTGTGGCATGCCGGACTGCTGCCGACACCAATGCCGGGGAAGACGCTACCGTTCTTCTGCACAACCTGCTCAACGCGAACTGGGCCCAGGCTCATGTGGCACAAGCACACGCGGTCAATCGAGCGTCCCGTATTGTGTATGACTACGTCCAGTGGCATTTGGAACGTCGCGTGAAATCCCTCAACCTTGTGGAGGTCCAATGAGCCAAGCGATTCCGCGCCACCCTAGCGGAGCAACCCCACCGGACATCCCGCAACACATCCTTCCCACGCACGTCGCAGTGGTGATGGACGGAAACGGTCGTTGGGCGAACGAACGCGGTCTTCCGCGAACCGAAGGCCACAAGGCAGGCGAAGCGTCGCTGCTCGACGTGATTTATGGGGCCATGGAAATCGGCGTGAAGTATCTGAGTGCCTACGCTTTTTCCACCGAAAACTGGAAGCGCTCCCCAGAAGAAGTTCGCTTCCTCATGGGTTTTAACCGCGATGTGATCCGCAGACGTAAAGAAGAACTCCACGCCGCCGGGGTGCGCATCGTGTGGGCGGGACGACGTGGTCGCCTCTGGCGTTCGGTGATTAAAGAACTGGAAGACGCGCAAGAACTCACTAAGAACAACACGGCACTTACACTTCAGTTCTGTGTCAACTACGGTGGGCGAGCTGAGCTGGTCGACGCCATGAATGCTGCGGTCGAAGATGCGGTTGCGGGCAGGATCAAGCCCGGGAAGCTCACGGAACGGAGTCTGCACAGCAGGCTCTACAACCCCGACATTCCTGACGTCGACCTGTTTCTGAGGTCATCGGGGGAGCAACGCACCTCGAATTTCCTCCTGTGGCAGTCCGCGTATGCGGAAATGGTGTTCCAAAACGTGCTGTGGCCCGACGTCGACCGGCGGACCCTGTGGGACGCGATCCTCGAGTACGCTCAGCGTGACCGGCGTTTCGGCGGGGCCGTGGATAAGCCCCAGAACACTTAAGCAAGGGTGTCCCTCCACGCGCTGTGGAGCTGCGAGAACCGCCCGCGGGCGTGAATGAGCTCATCGGTTGTACCGTCCTCAACCACCCGACCGGCGTCGATGACCAAAACTCGGTCGGCTATCGCGACCGTGGAGAGACGGTGCGCGATGATGATCGCCGTGCGGTCAGCAAGAACCGATTCGAGCGCTTTTTGCACGAGCCGCTCTGTAGGAATGTCCAGATGCGCCGTGGCCTCATCCAGCACGATCACTCGCGGATCGGCCAGGAACACCCGCGCAAACGACACGAGTTGTCGTTGCCCAGAGCTTAACCGTCCACCGCGTTTCTTCACATCGGTGTTGTACCCGTCCGGAAGCCCAGCCACATAGTCGTGCAGGCCCACAGCACGCGCGGCATCTTCCACCTCGGCGTCCGTGGCGTCCGGTTTACCCACTCGAATGTTGTCGGCAATCGATCCCGAAAACAGGAACGACTCCTGCGTCACCATGACGATATTGCGGCGTAGTTCGGCATCGCTGATATCTCGTAAATCCACCCCGTCGACACTCACGACGCCCTCGCTGGGGTCATAAAACCGGGTGATGAGTTTGACCAAGGTGGACTTCCCCGCACCCGTCGCACCCACCAGGGCCACCGTCTGTCCCGCACCCACAGTGAGATCCATACGAGGGAGAACGGTCGTTCCGTCGGCATACGCGAACTCCACACCGGTGAACTCAATCCGGCGTCCCGAGGTCGTCTCCGGCAGTTCCTTCTCCGAACCCGGTCGGGTGGTCACGGTGGGGGACACAGCAAGGACCGCGGCGATCTTTTCCAACGCAGCCTTGGCCGACTGGTACAGGTTAACGTTTTGGACTAGCTCATCTAGCGGCCCGTAAAAACGGCGAAGAGACATGAGAAACGCGGTCAGAACACCCACCTCGGTGTGGCCATTTATCACCATGAACGCACCCACCAGAATCACGGCGATCTGGCACACGTTGGTCACCAGGCGGGTGAGGCCCGAAAAGGCGGCCATAGCGCGCAGGGCGTGCGCATTGGCGTCTCGATAACCACTGTCTTCGGCAGTGAGCTTTGCCCGGCCCGCCGGTTGGCGCCTAAATGCCTGCACTGCCCGGATACCGCCCATGGTTTCGGTGAAGTGGCCGATCACTTGTGCAATTGCGGTGCGGGTGGCCCGGTATGCGGTCTGTTGTCTGCGCCCGGCCCACACGGTAATGCCCGCCAGTGGTACCAGCCCCACTAGCACAACGAGGGCGAGCGGGACGTTGAGGAACAGCAACATGATCGCAATCGCAACCATGTGGAGGACTGCGAACACCGTTTCGATGAGACCATACGAAAGGAATGTCTGCACAGATTCCATATCGGAGGTCTGGCGGGCGATCAGGCGGCCTGAGGTCGTCGATTCGTGATACGCAATATCGGCGCTTTGTACATGCCGGTACATACGCATGCGCAGGTTATACACGATTCGCTGGGCAATATAACCGGTGTAGCGGTTGCTCGCGAACGTTGCAATACCACCTGCCAGCGTCACGGTTAAGAAAATCCCGAGGTTGTTGATCAGGGGAGTGAAGTCACCGGCCTGCGCGTGGGGAAGGCCACTGTCGATCGCTCGGGCAATAAACACGGGACCAATTACGTTGGCCACGGTGGCACACACCGTGAGCACGACGTCTAACGCGATCGCCCACTTTTGAGGGGCCACGAGTTGGCTGAGCAGGGTACGGGCGTTCATGCGTCACCTCCCATGAGGTCGCGGTACACGGCCGAGGTGGCCAACAGTTGTTCGTGCGTCCCTTCCGTTAGGATCGTCCCATCCACGAGGACGGCGACCCTGTCCGCAAGCGCTGCGGTAGACGGTCGGTGAGCCACAATGATGGTGGTGGAATCAGGCAGGACTCGTGCAAGCCGCGTCTGCACCCGGTCTTCGGTGTCCACATCGACAGCCGAGAGCGGATCGTCGAGAACAATAATGCGTGGACTTCCGATAATCGCGCGGGCCAGGGCAATGCGTTGACGCTGACCGCCGGAAAGCGACATTCCTTGTTCACCGACCTGTGTGTCAAGACCCTGGGGAAGCTCCCGCACAAAATCGGCGGCTTGGGTGATCTCCAAGGCGTCCCACACCTCGGCGTCGGAGGCATCCGGCTTCCCCAATCGCACATTGTCAGCCACGGAGGCAGAGAAGAGGAGCGGATCTTCAAAGGACACCGATACCAGGCTGCGCAGGGTGTTGACCGGCATGTCCCGAATGTCGGTGTCGTCAATGAGAATGCGTCCCGAGGTGACATCGGCCAGACGGGGGACCATGGCAGCGAGCGCGGTCTTGCCCGAACCGGTCGCGCCCACGAGAGCCACCGTGGTGCCGGGTTCAACATGGAGGTTGACGCCCGTGAGCAGATCCGTCGATGCGTCGTCAAAGCGGAAGCGGACGTTGTCGAACGTGAGTTCTCCACGCACATGCGGGACGTGAGGTTCGTCGTCGATGGCAGATGTGCCGGTGCCCGCGTGTGGGTCGGCAATGCTGACGGGGAGGTCCATGACCTCCCAATAGCGTGTGGCTGCGGTGACCGACATGAGAAAATCAGACAGTAAGAACCCGAAATTTTCGATGGGGATGCGCATCACCATGGTGGTAGTCACGGCAGCGACGACCTGGCCCACGGTAATCCACCCTTGAACCACGCCCCAGGTGCCCAACCCCACGATCACGATCTGGGCGAGCGCAGGGACGACGTTCATAACACTGAACAGCCATGAGTCCAGTTTCGTTTTGTTGATTTCGCGCGAACGAACCGTGAGCGCGAGCGCTTTAAACCGCAACGTCATCCACGGGGAACGACCAAACGACCGGATGACCCGCAAGCCGTGAATTGACTCTTCAACGGCGGTGGTCACTTCGCCCAGTGCGTCCTGCGCAGCCCGGGACGTGATCCGGTATTTGCGTTCGAATACCACAATGACGATCACGGTGGGTACGGCCGCAACGAGCATGATGAGCCCAAACCACGGATTGATGACCGTGAGAATGATTTCGCCGGCGATGATCGCCAAGGGCGTACACACAAGAAACGGCAGACCGAACGCAAAGAAACGGCGCATTTGACTCATGTCGTTAACGGCGCGGGACAGCAACTGCCCGGACTCCCAGGCGTCGTGCGTCGACACTGGTACGTATTGCAAATGGTCGAACAGGCGATGCCGCCACGTGATCTCCCACTTCGACACAATCCCGGCAACGGCATGACGACGCACCCACAGGGCAACGACCTCGGCAATGGACACGACCATTAAGAACGCGACCGGCCCCCATAGGCCCGCCACATCACCGTGGGCCACAGGACCGTCAATGATACGCCCAGTAATCACCGGCACCACCAGGGGTAGCGCGACGGCAACAAAGGCGAGAACGCAGACGAAAGTGTATATGCCTGCTCGCGCGCGAAGGTCGGGCCAAAAACGTGCGAGACTCTTCATGCGCGAATTCTCCTATTTTTTAAACTTCTTTCCGCCGAAGTTGTTCCCCTTACGGCCCCGGAACCCGTCCTTGCCAAACTTACGGCCTTCACCAGCGCCCTTGTCGTTGCTGCGCTTTTTGAACGGGCGGCCGGGACGACCTCGGTCCGGGCGGATATCGATGTGCCGACCCGCCACCTTGGTCTTGCTCAAACGCTTGAGAACGCTTGCATCAAGGTCCTGTGGAAGGTCGACCAGCGAGTGGTTCGAACGGATTGAAATATTACCGATTTGCTGAGAGCTGATTCCACCTTCGTTGGCGATCGCACCAACGATTGCGCCGGGGTTCACCTTGTCCATCCGGCCCACTGCCAAACGGTACGTGGTCATGCCGTCAGCCGTGCGCGCGCGTTCGTTGCGGCTGGCCCTAGCTTGTGGTTCGGGGAGAGGCTCCGCGGTCAGGGTTGCTCCGTCCAGCACGAGGCTCGCCAGGGCAGCCGCCACGTCTTCCGCTGGGACGTTGTGCGTGTTGACGTATTCCTCGATAACGGGACGCAGTTCGGACAGGTCTTGTGAGTTCAGCGTGTGCGAAATTCGATCCTGGAACTTTTGCGTGCGAGTGACCGTGAGTTCTTCTACCGTGGGCATCACCAGGGGCTCGACCTTCTGGCGCGTCGCCTTTTCGATGGCCTTGAGAAGGCGGTTTTCCCGAGGTGTCACAAACAGGATCGCTTCACCCGTGCGCCCGGCGCGGCCCGTGCGGCCAATCCGGTGTACGTACGATTCGGTGTCGTGCGGAATGTCAAAGTTGACTACCAAGCTGATGCGCTCAACGTCGAGCCCGCGGGCAGCGACATCGGTGGCGACCAGAATGTCGATGGACCCGGAGCGCAGTGCTTCAACCGTGCGTTCGCGGACGACCTGCGGAATATCACCGTTGATGGCTGCAGCGGAAAAACCGCGCGCTTTGAGTTTATCGGCCAGTTCTTCCGTTTCTTGTTTGGTGCGCACGAACATGATGATGCCGTCGTACTTTTCAACCTCGAGAATGCGGGTGAGGGCGTCGAGCTTGTGTGAGTGCATGACGGTGAGGTAGCGCTGACGAATGTTCGCGCTGGTCGTAGTTTTGGCCTGGATGCGAACTTCGGCCGGGTCGTTGAGGTATTGACCGGTGATCCGGTGAATAGACGCGGGCATGGTTGCCGAAAACAGCGCCACCTGGCGGTCAGGGTTGGTCTTCGCGAAGATCTCTTCGATGTCCTCTTGGAATCCCATCTTGAGCATCTCGTCGGCTTCGTCGAGAACCAAATGTTCGACGTGGCTCAAATCAAGCGTTCCGCGCTTTATGTGGTCGATGACGCGGCCGGGTGTTCCCACGACCACGTGTGCGCCCCGCTTCAGACCGGAGATCTGTGGAGTGTAGGACTGTCCACCGTAGATGGGGAGAACAGAAAAGTCGCCGAGGTGGGTGGCATAGCTGGTGAGAGCCTCGGCTACCTGGATTGCGAGTTCGCGGGTAGGAGCAAGGATAAGCGCCAGTGGGCTTGTGGGGCGTTCGCGCCCCGCGATGCTACTTAAAAGTGGAAGAGCGAAAGCAGCGGTTTTACCCGTTCCGGTTTGTGCCAGCCCAATAACGTCGCGCCCTTGAAGAAGAAACGGAATGGTTTTGGCCTGGATGGGGGAAGGGGACTCATATCCCAGATCGGCGACTGCTCGAGCGACACGTTCGTCGAGGTCAAAGTCGGAAAAACGAATGTCAGTGTTTTCGGAAGCCTGTTCAGTGGCATTACCCATGGATATCTCTTTCTTGATTGAACACACTTGACCGCAGATGACTGTTTGGCGGTCTACCGAGGCTCGCGTGTGCAACCCGAAAGCACGAGGAGCCATGAGATGGTTTGGGTGCCTTTCAAGTGTACCCGTGCTTGAACGGGGCGAGTGTGAGCCCGGGTGTGATCTTGGGTACGCTTACTCACGTGCACGTGTGCACATTGGCCCGGCAGCCAGCCGGTTGCACCTAACTAAAAGGAGAGATTCGTGGCATCGACACTAGATTCCGTCATCACCCTGGCTAAACGACGTGGCTTCGTTTTTCAGGCCGGTGACATTTATGGCGGGTCTCGTTCGGCATGGGACTACGGCCCGCTGGGCGTGGAACTGAAAGAAAACATCAAGCGACTGTGGTGGCAAGAATTTGTCCGAGGTCGTGAAGACATGGTGGGGCTGGACTCGTCGATCATTCTTCCGCGTCAGGTGTGGGAAGCCTCTGGCCACGTCGAAACCTTCGTGGACCCTCTTGTGGAATCCCTGCACACGCACAAGCGTTACCGTGCTGACCACCTCATTGAAGCGTATGTCGCAAAGCACGGAAAAGAACCAGAAAACGGGTTGGCTGACATCAACGACCCAGAAACAGGGCAACCGGGTAACTGGACCGAACCACAGCAGTTCTCGGGCTTGATGAAAACCTTCTTGGGCGCTGTTGACGACGGTCAAGGCCTGCACTACCTGCGCCCGGAAACAGCCCAGGGTATCTTCGTGAACTTCAACAACGTCGTCACGGCTGCCCGTCGTAAACCACCGTTTGGTATCGGCCAGGTGGGTAAGGCGTTCCGCAACGAAATCACTCCCGGAAACTTCATCTTCCGTACCCGCGAATTCGAGCAGATGGAGATCGAGTACTTCACCCACCCAGACGACGCGCAAAAATACTTCGACGAATGGGTCGACGCGTGCTGGAACTGGTTCGTGGACTTGGGCATCAACCCGGACAACATGCGCAAGTTCGATGTTCCAGCAGATGAGCGCGCGCACTATTCGGACGCCACGATTGACCTGGAGTACAAGTTTGGTTTCCAGGGCAACCCGTGGGGAGAACTCATGGGTGTGGCAAACCGCACTGATTTCGACCTGTCCAACCACACGGAGGCTTCTGGGGCTAAACTCCAGTACTTCGACCAGGCGACCGGAGACAGGTACACGCCGTACGTCATCGAACCGTCCTTCGGTCTGACTCGTTCCATGATGGCGTTCCTTGTCGACGCATACAGCGAAGACGAAGCTCCCAACACAAAGGGCGGAACAGACAAGCGCATTGTGCTCAAACTCGACCCACGTTTGGCACCGGTCAAGGCTGCGGTTCTTCCATTGTCGCGCAACGAAAAACTGTCACCACAGGCACGCGCTTTGGCCGCGAACCTGCGCAAGCGTTGGAACATCGACTTCGACGACGCCGGTGCTATCGGTCGCCGTTACCGTCGCCAAGACGAGATCGGTACACCATTCTGCATCACGTTTGATTTCGACTCGCTTGACGACAACGCTGTCACGGTGCGCAAGCGTGACGACATGAGCCAGGAACGTATCGCTATCGACGACGTCGAAAACTACCTGGCGCAAGGCCTGGGGTGCTAGAGCGCTCAGAGCGCGTGCACGTCACTTCTCAGCATGAGCCCCGCGCGTCGCGGTACGTGTGGGCGCTCATGCTCGTAGCGCTCGCACCGTTCGCGCTCCTGACAATTGTGGGCGTGATCGTGTACTGGCCCCATCACGTCGAGAGCACTGACGATCGTGATATTTATACGGTCACTGTCACCGCTGTTGACGCCGGTAAGTGCCAGGAAGCGGTCACGCCTGCCTGCGTGACGGTGAAGGCTGGGGACACAGTGGTGAAGCTTCCTCAAGAAGCGTCCATTCCCGAGGTGTCAGATACTCTGCGTGTTGTTGATGGGCAGACCGATGAAGAGGTGGTGTTCATCGACTACGACCGGCGCGTTCCTTTGGGTGTTCTAGGCGCGATCTACGTCCTAGCGATTCTTGTGGTGGCAGGATTCAGAGGTGCCCGTGCGCTCATTGGTCTGAGTATCGCGATGGTGGTCATTGTTGGTTTCATGCTCCCCTCGATTCTGAGCGGTCACTCAGCGATCGGTGCGGGGCTGACATCATCGGCTGCCATTCTTTTTTCTGTCCTGTATCTGGCCCACGGATTAAGCGCTAGAACAACTGTGGCGCTCATTGGGACGCTGGCCGGTGTCGCGATCTCTGGGGTTCTCGCGGTGATCTGGACACGTTGGGCGCACTTGGGTGGGCTCTATACAGACGAACTGTTCATTCTGAACACCTACTACGAACTTTCAGCATCCGACATCGTGATTTGTGGGGTGCTGATTTCCGGTATTGGCGTACTCAACGATGTTGCCATCACGCAGGTTGCTACGGTGTGGGAGCTTGCACAAACTGCTCAAGTTTCCTCTGTGCGATCTCTTTTCCGCTCGGCCATGCGAATCGGAAGAGACCATATCGCTTCGACCGTCTATACCGTGGTTTTTGCTTTCGCAGGTAGTTCACTTGCGGTTCTTCTGGTGACTGTGACAAGTGGCGCCAATCTTTTCACGCAACTCACTTTGGGCGAAATGTCGGCTCATGTCGTACTCACTCTTGTGACATCCATTGGGCTGGTGTGTGCCATTCCGCTTTCGACACTCATTGCTGCTTTTGTCGTCACGAGCGATGACGACGCGTCCCATCACTTGCGTGAAAACGCGTAGTTAGGTCAAGAAACGGTTACAAAATGCGGTAATTGGCCACTGATCGGCAATCCGAATTGTGACGTAGATCAATAAATCATTAGAGTTCACTTTATGACCGATCAGACTTCAACTCCGCTTGTGGAGATTACGGGCGTGGAAAAGTACTACGGCGACTTCCATGCCCTAAAAAATGTCAACCTCACTGTCGACAAGGGCGAGGTTGTTGTTGTGATTGGGCCGTCCGGTTCAGGTAAGTCCACGTTGTGCCGCACCATTAACCGGTTGGAAACCATCTCCGAAGGTTCCATCTCGATTGATGGAAAAGACCTCCCGCAGGAAGGTGCTGAGCTAGCAGCCCTGCGGTCGGATGTGGGAATGGTATTCCAGTCATTCAATCTGTTCGCGCACATGACCATTTTGGAAAACGTCACGCTGGGCCCCATCAAGGTTCGCAAAATGTCGAAAAAGGACGCGGACGAACTTGCGATGCAACTGCTCAAGCGTGTTGGCGTGGATCACCAAGCTCAAAAGTACCCGGCACAGCTCTCTGGTGGTCAGCAACAGCGTGTGGCGATTGCCCGCTCGCTGGCGATGAAACCCAAACTTATGCTGTTTGATGAGCCCACCTCGGCCTTGGACCCAGAAATGATCAACGAAGTTCTGGACACCATGGTCAACCTGGCAAAAGAAGGTATGACCATGGTGGTCGTCACTCACGAAATGGGATTTGCTCGCAAAGCAGCAAACCGTGTGGTGTTCATGGCAGACGGCGAAATTGTTGAAGTCGCCGAACCAGAAGAGTTTTTTACCAACCCCCAATCGGATCGGGCAAAAGATTTCTTGTCTAAGATCCTGACTCACTGAGGAGAAACCAATGAAGAAAGTAACGACACTCGTTGCGGGCTTGGCTGTGGGCATTCTCGCGCTTACCGGTTGCGGTAAAGAAGGTGCACCTGGCGAACAGGGCTCCGGCGGAGAAGCTCCTGAATACAAGGTTGCTGAAGGCGTCGACCTGGCAGACAGCCCAACGTGGAAGAAGGCCAAGGACGCTGGCAAGATCAAGGTGGGCGTGAAGTACGACCAGCCAGGTCTGGGTAACATCAGCGCCGGTGCTGACAAGCCCGAAGGCTTCGACATCGAAATCGCCAAGATGGTGTCCGCAAGCCTGGGATTCAAGGCTGACGAAATCGAGTTCGTGGAAACGGTTTCAGCTAACCGTGAACCGTTCCTGCAGCAGGGCAACGTCGACATGATTGTGGCAACCTACACCATCAATGACAAGCGTAAGGAAGTCGTTGACTTCGCTGGTCCGTACTACGTAGCTGGTCAGGACCTCCTGGTGAAGGCTGACTCTGACATCGATGGACCTGACAGCCTTGCTGGAAAGAAGGTCTGCTCGGTAGACGGATCGACCCCCGCTCAGAACATTCAGGAGAAGTACAAAGACGCTGAACTGGTCACCTATGACGCATACTCCAAGTGTGTGACCGACCTCCAGAGTGGCAACGTCGACGCCGTCACCACTGACGACGCGATCCTGCGCGGATACGCTGCTCAGTACAAGGACGAATTCAAGGTCGTTGGCAAACCATTCACAGAAGAGCCTTACGGAATTGGTCTTCCAAAGGACGACAAGGCTCTGCGTGACGCAGTGAACGACGCTCTCGAAGCATCGAAGGACAGCGGCGACTGGAAGAAGGCATTCGAATACACGCTGGGTGACTCCAGTGGTGTTGAACAGCCTCAACCTGACCGTTACTAATGTTGACGTGGTCGCCGGGTTCTCCCGGCGACCACCAGTCTGAGAAGGATCCTTGTGGATTTCGCTGATATTGTCATGCTGTTCCTCAGCGGTGTATGGGGAACGGTGAAGCTTTTTGGCGTCACCTTGGTGGGGTGCCTGGTGCTGGGTTCAATCCTGGCTGCCATGCGCGTGTCACCAACCCCGGTGTTGCGAGCTGCTGCCTCGGTGTACATCACCACGGTACGAAACACGCCTCTGACGCTTGTGATGTTTTTCTGCGTGTTCGGGTTGCCGTTTTTGGATATCCGCGCAAGCCATGATTCGGCTATCAACTCGTTTGTGCTCGCATGTGTTGCACTCATCGCTTACACCAGTTGCTTCGTCGCTGAAGTTCTCCGTTCAGGTATTTCAACGATCCCGGTAGGGCAGGCAGAAGCAGCCCGTGCGATTGGTCTGAACTTTGGTCAAACCTTGCGCTACGTCATCATGCCACAGGCGTTTCGCACGGTCATTCCACCCTTGGGAAGCGTCATTATTGCGATGCTGAAGAACACGTCAATCGCATCAGCGTTCAACAACCGAGAGATCATTTCAGCGATGCGCAACGCGATCGAGATGCGTGGTGACATCACACTTCTCGTCATTGCCGGAGCAGCCGTGTCCTATCTGATTTTGGCACTGATTCTTGGCCGAGTATTCACAATTCTGGAAAACAAGTGGGTGATTCACCGATGAGCGCATCTACTCAGGTGCTATTCGATGAGCCAGGACCCAAAGGCAAGCGCAACAATGTGATCCTGTCGATCGTCTCAGGTGTTCTGCTCCTTGGAATTGTTGCGTTTGTCGTGTGGAAGTTCTCTGCTGCCGGTCAGCTCGACGCAGCTAAGTGGGAACCATTCGCCTACGCGACGATCCAGAAGGCACTTTTCAAAGGTCTCCTCGCTACCCTCAAGGTCGCGGTTGTCGCGTCCGTTCTGGCGCTCATTCTGGGGGTCGTGTTTGCGCTTTTGCGCCTGTCGTCTAAGAAGTGGATTTCGGTCCCAGCGACCTTAGTGCTGGAGTTCTTCCGTGGACTCCCGGTTCTGTTGTTGATCTTTGCAACGTACCTGCTGTTCGGAAAGACCATTGGGTCGTTCTGGCCGGTGGTGATTGGGCTAACACTGTATAACGGCATGGTGATCGCCGAGGTCGTTCGCGCCGGGATCTTGGCAGTGCCCCGCGGGCAGCGTGAAGCAGCGCAGTCGATCGGACTGTCCGATTCGCAGACGATGAGTCTGGTGCTCATGCCACAGGCGTTCCGGGCTATGATGCCCACGCTGATTGCTCAGATCGTGGTTCTTCTCAAAGACTCGGCTTTGGGCTATATGGTGACGTACCAAGACCTTCTCCACCAGGTCAACATCATTGGTCGCCAGTACGGAAATCTGCTCCCCACGTTCATCGTGGGCGCGGTGATCTACATTGCGATCAACCTGATCGTCGCCGGAATTGCGCGGTGGCTCGAATCGCGCATGCAGCGCAAGACCGCGGCTACCACAGGAACTTCCAAGGGCGAAGACTAAAGGACTACAGCCATATCGCCAGCGCTACCGCACCTACAAGTGGGGGAGCGCTGGCGATTGCTATTGCGCACATGAGCGTGCGGCCGTATGACTCTCGGTCACCAGCCAACGTGACGGCCATGAGAACACGTGGCGGGGCCGCCAAAATCATGAACGAACCAGCCACATTAGCGGCGGCGACAACGCTTAAGCTACCCGTTACTGAGAGTGTTGCAATGGTAGGGGCAAACATCGCATTTGATGCGGTGTTTGAACCGGTCAGAATCGATCCCACGGCACCCAAGAGGGGACCCGGCCACGCGCCTGCCGGACTCAGCGCCTCCCCAATTGCGGTACTCATGTCGGAGGCCGCCATGACCCACCCCAGGATCATAAACAGCCCCGTGCTCACGCCAATGGGAACCCATGAGCGCAAAGCCTCTGGCACCTCGGCGATCATCCCCGACTGCCCGGGCAACACCCGGTACGCAACGACGCACGCAACAGCCAACCACACGGGCGGGAGCGCCAACCATTCCAGGGCAGGAACAAACATGGCAAGCACGCTGGCGCACAACAGACCGCCCGCTAACACCGCATAGGGCACGAGTTCGCGAACCGGAGGAGCCGGGATACGGGCCCCACCCAAGCGGTACACCACCAGGGACAGACCCATGAGTAGCGCGGAGCCGATCACACCGGCAAGCGGAGTTCCAATGAGCAGGTTTGTCACAAGGATTGAACCCCACAGGAACCCGGCTGAGGCGAACGTGGGAAGAGCCGCTCGCGCAAGCCCTGTTCCCCACGCAACTGTGAGCGCAACGACCACAAGTACCACCGAGTTGTACCACCCGGACATGACTCCCAGGGTGGTGAAATCAAAACCGGTTAGCGAGCTCGCAACAGCGGTTCCCGGAGCCAAGGCGCCCCACGGAACTGCGCACAAACCCAGAAGGCCAAAAAGGGCAGCTTTTGCCGGTTTATGGCCCAAGGTCACCAGGATCGGGACACCCACGGTCACGCCGATCCCAAATCCGGTGACGCACTCGACAAACGGCACCACTCCAAAGACGACGAACGCGGTACCAGCGCCGATTCCGGGAGTGGCGTTTGAGACCCAGTTGCCGATGGAGCGCATCGCACCACTGATCTGCATGAGCCTGGCCAAGATCATGCCGTTGAGCAAGATGAACAGAACTTCAGCGGTGATACCCAGATAGTCGGGCAGGCTGGGCCAGTCGAGGGGAGCGCCGGTGAACAAGACCACCAGCACGGCTGCGCCCACCGCACACACGCCGGCGACTGTGGGCGACAGCCTGCACGCCAACAACACGCACGGAAGCACGAGGGGGACAGACGCGAGTAACGGATTCACTTCTCTGTTGTATCAGCATGACATTTGTCATGGCTAGGTCATGATTTTTGCCTCATGTGCTCAAACGCTTGGTCCTTAAAGTTAGAAGTATGAACGAAAACAGCTCGCTCACGGTTGAGGAAGAAGAATCATGCTGACCGAGTTCGTGCGGGACCAGGCGTTCGCAATCGCCTGGCTCGCTGTGATGGCCGCCGGATGGTTCGGATGGTCACAGGAAGACCCGAAGCCGAGACTTCGCGGCTGGCTGGGAGCAGGCTCCGTCATCGGGCTCCTCTTCGCGATCGCGTTCGGGATCCTGGTGTGGCGCAACTGGTCGACGCCGACCATGCTCGAGGGGCGCTACTGGGTGTTCGGCCTCGTCGTGCTGGCCGAGACAGTGATCATCGGCGGTGGATGCATCGTGCTCGCTCGCCGCAAGCAGACACGATGGTACGGATGGTGGATCGGGCTGTGCGTGGCGTTGCACTTCGTGGCGCTGGTCTGGGTGTTCGAGGATTGGTCGTATCTCGTGCTGACGATCGTGCAGGTGATCGGGCTGTTGCTGATGCTGCCGGCGTTGCGACGCGGTACCTATGCGACGAGTCGCTGGGCCTGCCCCTGGATCGCGGTGACGTTTCTCCTCTTCGCCATCGTCTCGGGCATCAACTTCCTCATCAAACACGGCTACCCGTTCTGAAACGATTGGTTCTCAAGAATAAAAGTATGAACGAAAACAGCTCGGTCACATGCAGTGATGCGGATACTCCCGCACTTGAGATCAGACACGTCCTTAAATCCTTCCGGGGTCCAAAGGGTAAGCAGGTACGCGCGGTCAACGACCTTTCGCTCACAGTTGGCCAAGGCGAGATCGTGGCCCTTCTAGGTCCCAACGGGGCAGGGAAAACCGTGACCCTTGACATGGTGTTAGGACTGTCGCAACCAGACAGCGGTTCGTTGCGCGTGCTGGGGGTGAGTGCAAAAGAAGCGGTGCGCTTAGGGCACGTGTCGGCAATCCTTCAAACGGGTGCGCTCCTAGGGGACCTCACGGTCAAGGAGACCGTGCAGATGATCGCTTCCACCCATACAAACCACATTGGTGCCGATGAGGCCATCAACCGGGCCGGTATTGAGGCACTTGCGCACCGCAGGGTATCCAAGTGTTCGGGCGGTGAGCAGCAGAGGCTCCGCTTTGCTTTGGCGTTGCTTCCGGATCCCCGTTTGCTGATTCTTGACGAACCCACCACGGGGATGGACGTGAATGCTCGTACCGCGTTCTGGGAAACGATGCGCTCCGAAGCAACCGAAGGACGCACTATCATCTTCGCTTCGCACTATCTGAAGGAAGTTGAAGACTTCGCACAGCGAACGGTGCTCATGGCACACGGGCAGATTATTGCCGATGGTCCCACGAGTGAAATGCGCTCTCGTCTAGGAGGCAAAACAATCACTGCGCATCTGGAGGCTGATTTTGATATCAGTCAGCTGCCGGGTGTGACGAACATACAGCGCTCAGGCGACCGCGTTGAGCTCACATGTGACGACGCGGACTCCGCTGCACGCTATCTGCTCACCGAAACCACAGCGTGTGATCTAGAAATCCACACGGCCAGCCTTGACAGCGTGTTCGCGCTCCTCACAACCAAGGAGAACTCATGAGTACGATTCTGAACACGGGATACATCTGGATTGACCTCAAGCGCAATCTGCGACAGTACGTGGGGCTTTTCTTCGCAGTCTTCTTGCCGGTTTTCATGTTCGTCATTTTCGGAACCATGGCAGACTTCTCGAGTAACGAACTGGGCAGCGGTCGGGGGAATGTCACCGCGAGCATTATGGTCAACATGGGCGCCTACGCCGCGATTACGGCAACGACAGGACTCGCTGGGTCAGCGGCGGTCGAACTTCAGCAGGGGTGGGGTCGGCAAATCGGCATTACTCCATTCCCCACAGCTGGGTTCATCACAAGCAAGGTTGTCGTTGCACTGACATATTCGATCCTTGCGGTGGGAGCGGTGTATGTTACGGGGCTGTTTGTTGGCACGCGCATGGACGCGTGGGTGTGGCCAGCGACGTTTGGATTACTGATTTTAGGCGCAGTCACGTTTGCACTTTACGGCCTAGCCTTTGGACTGCTGTTCCGCAGTGAAGCAGCAGTAAGCGCTGCTAGCGGGCTTGTTGTCGTCATGATGTTTTTGGGTAACGCGTTTATGCCCTTGTCCGGAATCTTGCTCAAAGTGTCCGTGTTTGTCCCCGTATGGGGCATCACTCGGTTGGCGGCGTACCCACTTGATCAAGGTGAAAGCTTCGACGCGGCTACAGGTGATGTGATTCAGTACGAATTTTGGCAGATCCTTCTCAACGTGGTGGCATGGTCGATTGTTTTCGCGGTACTTTGTGTCATAGGCGCTCGTCGCGGAACTGGGCGCAAATAGGAAGTAGGGCATGAACGCGCGGAATATGTACGGGCTGATCTGGCTCGTTTTTCTGATCATCCCGCTGGTGCTCGTGTGGACGCTGCATCCGGTAGCAGTCGGGTGGAAGGTCCTAGGGACCTGTGGAACGGTTCTCTTCGGTGTGGTCTACTGCTGGATTGCGGTGAGTGGGCAGAAGCCGTTTGACCGGGTCGAACCACTGAAAATACGACACGTGGTTGCCGCGGCGGGTCTTCTGCTCATTCCGGTGTGTTTGACGATTCCCTCCTTGGGCGTGGCGGTGACGTCCTTTGCTCCGTACTTCGCGTCCCTGGGTGTCTTCGGACTGTCATTCGTTGCTGCTCTGTGCTGGTCAACTGCGACGCTATTTTTCACGGTTGCAGTGCCTCTGATTTTTAGTCCACAGAGTTTTCTCATGTCCGTAGCGGGGCCCGCTCTCGTGATCCTGTGTTTGACGTTGGTGAAGTTCATTGAGGTTCGTGAAGTTGCCGAACAGAAAATGAAGAACGAGCTCGATCTTGTTAAGGAGCGCGAAGCTATCTCACGCGACGTGCACGACATGCTAGGACACACGCTCACTGTGGTGTCCTTGAAATCCCAGCTTGCTCTGAAAACTGTGCACACCGACCCAGCGCGATGTGAAGCTGAACTGAGGGAGCTCATGACCCTGAACCAGCGTGCGCTTGAGGATGTGCGAACGACCGTTGGGCGCCTACGAACACCAGATCTGGCAACACAGGTAGATGAAGCAGAGAATGCCATGCGTGCCGCCGGTGTTCACGTCACGCGCCAGGGAGACTGGGCGACATGGGATCCGGAACGCCGAGCAGTCGTGGCATGGGCTGTACGCGAGGCCAGTACCAACATCATCCGCCACGCCAACGCGACATCATGCACACTCGCATTTGATGACAACGGGGTCACCGTAACGGATAACGGAAACGGCCTAGAAGGAAGCCGTGAAGGACACGGTCTCACTGGGCTACGTCGCCGAGTAGACGAAGCAGGCGGCACCGTGACGTTGAGCGACATGGGAGACGGAACCGAGCTACGTGTGGAGTTTGCATGACCATCAACATTGCTATCGCAGACGATCAGGCGCTCGTCCGGGGAGCACTGTCGGCACTCCTCGGGTTAGAACCCGATATCACTGTTGTGGGCGAAGCGGCATCGGGCACCGACGCTGTCGACATGTGCCTCAATAACAGTGTTGATGTAGCGCTTTTCGACATCGAAATGCCGGGCCTCAACGGAATAGAGGCGACACGTGAACTACACGACAAGGGGTGCGATACCAAGGTTCTCATTGTCACCACATTTGGTCGCCCGGGATATCTGCAACGGGCACTTGCCGCTGGTGCGAAAGGCTTTGTCGTCAAAGACGCTCCTGCAGAGGAACTTGCTGAAGCCATCCGAAAAGTCCACCGCGGAGAACAGGCCGTCGACCCTTCATTAGCGATCGAGTCGATTTCCTTGGGCCCGTCACCGCTGACAGAACGCGAACGCGAAGTCCTCGCAGTTGCCCACACCGGGGCAAGTGTCCGTACAATCGCAGACTCACTGTTCCTATCCGAGGGAACAGTCCGCAATCACTTGTCATCAGCGATCAGCAAGCTCGGGGTCGACAACCGTTCAACGGCAGCAATCGAAGCTGCCAAACGCGGATGGTTGTGAGAATGGTTGTGAGTCAGCTTCACCCAATTTGACTACCACGAGACAATAGAAGGGTGACTGCTGTAATCGAACGACCCAATGTGCCTGCCACCCCGCCTGCGCTTTCAATCGGTCCTATTGAATTGGACTCCCCGGTTGTGTTGGCGCCCATGGCTGGAATTACCAACACGGCCTTCCGCCGTCTGTGCCGCGAATACGGCGCTGGCCTCTACGTCACCGAAATGGTGACCACACGCGCACTGGTCGAACGCAGCCCCAAAAGCATGAGGATCATCCATCACGAACCCTATGAAACACCTCGGTCGGTTCAACTCTACGGAGTCGACCCGGTAACCGTAGGGCAGGCGGTACGGATGCTGGTCGAAGAAGACCGGGCCGACCACATTGACCTCAACTTCGGTTGCCCAGTGCCCAAAGTGACCCGCAAAGGCGGGGGATCGGCGCTTCCGTGGAAGATCGACCTTTTCACAGCGATTGTCACCACCGCAGTTCGCGAAGCCGGCGACATTCCCGTGACCGTGAAAATGCGCAAGGGCATCGACGCAGATCACTTGACGTACCTTGACGCCGGTCAGATCGCAGCCCGCGCTGGAGTCGCAGCCATGACTTTGCACGGTCGCACTACTGCTGATCTCTACTCCGGAACCGCCGACTGGGACGCGATCGCTAGGCTCAAAGACACGATCGGTGACGCCATACCCGTGTTGGGTAACGGCGACATTTTCAGCGCCGAGGACGCTCAAGCCATGATGGCGAAAACCGGGTGCGACGGAGTTGTGATTGGCCGAGGTTGTCAGGGCCGTCCGTGGCTGTTTGGTGATCTGCAGGCGGCTTTGAACGGATCTGATGAACGCATTCGTCCCAACTTAGGTGAAGTTGCCCAAACCGTGTACACCCACGGCGTGTATCTGGCCGAATACTATGACGACGAGTTCTACGGTGTGCGTGACCTGCGCAAACACATCGCATGGTATTTCAAGGGCTACCCCGTGGGTGGAGACCTCCGCAAACGGCTGGCGCACGTGTCCTCGTTAGAGGAACTGCGCGCGCTGCTAGACGAACTCGACCACACCGCACCGTACCCCGGTGAGGCGGCAGAAGGGTCCCGAGGTCGCACCACCCGGGCGAAGCGTCCGCACCTTCCCGACGGGTGGCTGTCATCGCGCACCTTTAGCGAAGACCTGCGCGAAGAACTGTCCCTTGCTGAACTCGACGTGTCAGGCGGATAAGTGCTGGTAAGTCAGACAGGCGAATACAGCGGCACCGACCGCGAACGGTGGGTCGACGAAGCCGCAAAGAACCCGCGCCGTTCAGCTTTCCAACGCGACCGAGGTCGTGTCCTGCACTCCTCGGGACTGCGCCGTCTCGCGGCAAAAACCCAGGTGGTCTCACCCGGAACGGACGACTTCGTCCGTAACCGCCTCACCCACTCACTCGAAGTGGCCCAGGTAGGACGTGAACTGGGCCGGTACCTAGGCGCGGACCCAGACATTGTCGAAACAGCGTGCCTGAGCCACGACCTCGGGCACCCTCCCTTTGGACACAACGGCGAAACCGTCCTAGACGAAGTGACCAAAGACATTGGTGGGTTTGAAGGGAACGCGCAGACGCTGAGAGTCTTAAGCCGTCTGGAACCGAAAGTTCTGCTGGAAGACGGCAGGTCTGCTGGCCTCAACCTCACGCGCGCAACTCTGGACGCCTGTATCAAATACCCGTGGAGCCGCGCAGAAGCCCCCACGCCGAAAAGCGCGTCAGGGTCGATCCGAAAATTTGGCGTTTACGACGACGACCGCGACGTCTACGACTTTGTACGCGAGGGCCGGGACAGCGGAACCAGGTGTATCGAAGCCCAGATCATGGACGTGTCCGACGACATCTCCTACTGCGTTCACGACGTGGAAGACGCAGTGAACTCCGGTCACTTGAACCTGTTCGCCTACACACATGACGAAGCGCTCGCAGGACTCATCGACGTGACCCGGTCGTGGTACATGCCAGGGGCGCGCGACGACGACATTGTGGCGGCGTTCGACCGCCTGCAAGCCGCCAAGTACTGGCCCAAGGAACCCTACGACGGATCGCGCCGGGCACAGGCAACGCTTAAGCATATGACGAGCCAGCTCATCGGACGGTTCACCTCGGCAACCGAAGCGGCCACGCGTGAAGAATACGGGTGGGAACCCCTCACCAGGTACGCGGGCAACGTCGTCGTTCCGGCTGCCACGCGCCATGAAATCGCGGTTCTCAAGGGACTCGCCACCGTGACGGTCATGGTGGCCGAAGACCGCGTGCGCCTCCAGCGTATTCAGGCCGGGGTTCTGCGCGATCTGTGTGACTACTACATGACCCACCCGGAGTCCATGGACACCATGTTCTGGTGCGACTACCGGGACGCTGAAGACGACAGTGCAAAAGTGCGCATCGTCGTCGACCAAGTGGCCTCGCTCACCGACCACTCAGCATGGGCGGAATACCACAAGATGCAAGCCAACACCGCAACTCTGTTGTAGGTAGCGTAGGCACCATGGTGGGACGTATCGGCAGAGAAGATATCGACGAGGTTCGGTCGCGTTCGCCTATCGACGAAGTCGTAGGCGAATACGTATCGCTCAAGAACGCGGGAATCGACTCGAAGAAGGGCCTGTGCCCCTTCCATGACGAACGCACCCCCAGCTTCAACGTCCGGCCTTCGATCGGGCGTTATCACTGTTTTGGGTGTGGGAAATCCGGTGACGTTTTTGAGTTCATCATGGAAATGGACGGCCTCACTTTCGTTGAAGCCGTTCAACGCCTGGCCGAACGCGCCGGAGTCCAACTGTCCTATACCGGCGCACCCAGTGGAGATTCGGGTTCCGTGCGTCAAAGCATTATGGAAATGCACCAGGTCGCAGCGGACTTCTACCGTGAACAGTTCGCGTCACCTGTCGCGTCCGTTGCACGGGAATATATGGCGGGCCGAGGTTTCGAACAGCAGACGCTGGACACGTTCGGCGTTGGTTTCTCCCCGCAGGGTTGGGATGGTTTGCTGTCGCACTTGCGCGGGCGCGGTTTCCGAGTTGAGGACATGGAAAAAGGCGGTCTTGTCATTGCGGGCAGGCGCGGTCACTATGACCGTTTCCGAGGTCGTCTCATGTGGCCCATCCGGGATGTCACCGGGCGGGTGATCGGTTTTGGGGCTCGCAAACTGTTTGATGAGGACCAAGGCCCTAAGTACCTCAACACGCCAGAGACGCCTGTGTATCACAAGAACAAAGTGCTCTACGGTCTTGACCTCGCGAAACGTCCTATCGCAAAGACGAAACGCGCAGTGGTTGTTGAAGGCTACACGGACGTCATGGCCGCCCACATCAGCGGTGTCACGCAAGCCGTCGCCACGTGTGGAACCGCTTTTGGATCTGAACACGTGAGTATCCTTCGGCGCATGATGAACGACGACGCGACCGCGGAAGTGATCTTCACCTTCGACGGTGACGAAGCCGGACAGAAAGCAGCCTTGAAAGCATTCGGTGACGATCAGCGGTTCTTGGCGCAGACCTCGGTCGTGGTTGAACCGGGCGGACGTGACCCCGCAGACCTCTGGAAGGAAAAAGGCGAAGGGGCCGTGCGTGACCTCATCGAATCCAGACGCCCGCTTTTTGAGTTCGTCATCGACATGACCGTCGCACAGTTCGACGCCTCAACAGTCGAAGGTCAAGTAGCAGCGATCAGAGCGGCCGCACCCGTGATCGCGGGCATCAAAGACGTGGCGCTGCGACCTGGATATGAACGCTACGTAGCGGGCCTGGTAGGAGTCGACACCGACCAAGTGGTACGCGCGGTGCGGGCGTACCAGCGCAATCAGAACCAGCGTCAGCAATCAAACCAGCAACAACCCAACCAGCCTCAACACCAGTTTCAACAGGCTACTCAGAGCCCGCTCAGCGGACCGGACCCCACCCAGTCAGCGGGGTACCGGGTGGAACGCGGAGCACTCATGGTGGCACTCCAGTACCCGCAGTACGTCAACGCCAAACTCTTTGACGCGCTCAACGGAAAAGTGTTCGACGACCCTCGCCACCGCGCCATTCACGAAGCGATGAAACAGGCCGGGGGAGTGCGGAGCGGCGCCGAATACCCCGCACGCTGGGCAGATGCCGTCCGCGAAGCAACACCCCACGAGCTTGTCCCCTTGGTGAGCGAACTCACTATGGCGCCACTTCCTGCCACCAATGCCGACGGAATCGAGCGCTACAGCCGAGGAATCGTAGCCCGCCTGTTCGACAAAGACATGGTGCGAATTAGCGGACTCCTCCACGCCCGCCTGCGCCGCACGGACCCGAACGACACCGCAACGACCTCGGAATTGTTACAACAACTCACCCTGTTAGAACAGCAACGCGTTCACCTACGGCAGTTCATGTGACGTCAGTCAATCAGCTGCTGTTCGCGTGCTTTCGCAACAGCGCTGGTGCGATTGTCCACACCCAACTTGTCGAAGATATGAACCAAGTGTGTCTTCACTGTGGCCTGGGAAATAAACAACTCTTGGGCAATCTCTTTGTTCGTGTGTCCGGTGGCAACAGCTTGGAGAATCTCAAGCTCACGGGCAGAAAGTGACGTGCGCGGCTGCGTGAGCCTGCGTGTCAGGGCCACAGTCACCTCATCAGACATGACCGGTCTGCCCTCATTCACCGCGCGAACAGCACGCGTGAGCTCTTCTGGTGGCGCGTCCTTGAGAAGATACCCCTGCGCACCTGCATTCATGGCAGCAACGATGAGGTTCTCTGTGTCGAAAGTGGTCAAGATCAACACCGGTGGGCCGCCCATTCTTCCCAGCTCCGCAGTGAGCTCCACGCCGTCCATCTGGGGCATCTGAATGTCGCTGACCACAACATCGACCTGGGTGGAAGCCAGAATGTCGAGTGCTTCGCGGCCCGTTCCAGCCTGCGCCACTACGTCGATGTCGTCCCCAGTGTTAAGAACCGCGCTCAAACCCGCTCGGACAACCGGATGGTCATCGACTAAGAGAACCCGAATCATCTATCCTCCACCGGAATCACAATGTGCACTGAACAGCCTTCGCCAACAGCGGTCTCGACAGAGAGCTGACCTCGTACGCTCGCTACCCTTTCAGTCAAAGCGCGCAAGCCGTAGCCGTACGCCCCCGCAAAGCCCACTCCGTTATCCACAACGTCTAAGCTCACGTGGGCGTCCCAGTACGCCAAAGTCACCTTTGCACGCGTGCACCGTGAATGGAATGACACATTGGACAACAGGCTCTGCGTGGCACGGATCAGCGACTGTTTCACCTCCGGTGTGAGCGGGTATGGGTCCCCGGTCACTTCAAACTCGCAGTCGATGTCAGCGCCCACTGCGGTACTCGCCCGTTCAACTGCGTGACATTCCGCCCTCAGAGTGGGGTGTAAGTCAGAGGTGCCAAGAGGGGACCCGTGTAAGAATTCACGGGCCTGTTGCAAGTTGCTTTGAGCGGTATCTTCGATGAGATGAAGGGTTTCACGCCCGGAAGTGTCCACATGCGGTTCGAGCGAGCGGCTCAAAAGAAGAATCGAGGTGAAGCCCTGTGAAAGCGTGTCGTGGACATCTGCGGCGAGCTTCTCACGTTCAGCAAGACGACCCGCCCGGTGCTGGCTCAAAGAAATCTGCGTTTGTGCACGTTGCAGTTCCTCGTACGCGTTGCCCATGGCTTCGGCCTCTTTTCGCAGCTCTTGGTACAGGATGCTCACCACGGTTGCGACACACGCCCCTATCGTAGGGCCCAACAAGTACCCGGTATTGAATACTCCGTGGCGATACGAACTGGCCAGAATCGTGAACAACATGACCAGGATCACTGGAGCTGCCACATACGGCCGGTACGCGTGGAGAACAATAAAAAACAGGGGAAAGCTCACCCACGCGAAACTCATGGACGACAGCATCAGGCCCGCCCACAAAATGAGGATCGCCGCTAGCCACCACGACCTGAGCGGAATAGGGTTGAAACGCTCAGGATGTTTGGAGTGCTGCATTTCGGCGACCGTGCCCACCAGGTACAGCCCCGCAAGCATCAACGTCAAAATGAGAATCATCATGAGCACGGCCGGGTGCTGATCAAATGTGACGATGAAGCGCACGACTCCCACACCCAGCATGACAGCAAAAGCGACATGCAGGGTCACGCGCATAGCGCGCAGGATCTGCGGCAACTGACTGTGCGACATCCTAGTGCTCCCAGTTGAGGCTACGTTCGACCGCCTCATTCCACCGGGCACGCAAATGCTCACGCGTACGAGAATCCATGTGAGGGACAAATTCGCGGTCTTTTCTCCACAACGACGCGACATCCCCGTGCGAATACAAGCCCGCTCCCACGCCAGCGGCGAAACTCGCCCCAACGGCAGTCGATTCGGTTTCTTTTGGGCGCACAACCGGAGTGCTGAGAATATCGGATTGGAACTGCAAGAACGCGTCGTTCACGCTCATCCCGCCGTCTACCCGGATCGCCCTCAAATCCGTACCCACGTCCGAAACCAAAGCGTCAACGACCTCGGCGGCCTGAAAAGCCGTTGAGTCCAAAGCCGCGCGGGCAATGTGAGCTGCGGTGGTAAAACCAGTCATGCCCACAATGGTGCCGCGCGCATCCGGTCGCCACCGGGGTGCGAACAGCCCAGCGAACGCGGGAACAAAAAACACGCCACCGGAATCTTCCACGGAAGCAGCCAGCGTTTCGACCTGCTCTGATGAGGAAATAACTCCCAGGTTGTCGCGCAACCACTGAACCAAGGAACCGGCAACCGCAATTGAGCCCTCCAACGCGTACTGGAGTGGTCCGTCAGCGATCTGATACGCCACGGTGGATACGAGGCCGTGGTTCGAACGGACAATCTCCGTGCCCGTATTGGTCAGCAAAAAACATCCAGTGCCGAACGTGACCTTGGTGTCGCCGGGGCTGAAACACACCTGCCCAAATGCGGCAGACTGCTGATCACCTAGAACACCGGTCACGGCAGTTCCACTCAACAGCTGGTTGGAACGCACCGTGCCCAGTTCGCCCACCGACGGGCAGATACGGGGGAGCAGGTGCTCAGGGATGCCGGTGAGGTCCAGCATGTGCTGGGACCACTGGCCGGTGCGAATGTCCATGAGCATGGTGCGCGACGCGTTTGTCACGTCAGTGACGTGCTCACCGGTGAGGTTGAACAGGAGCCACGCGTCGATCGTGCCAAACCGGAGTTCACCTTTTTCTGCGCGTGCGCGGGCGCCCTCCACGTGGTCCAGGATCCACATGAGCTTGATGGCTGAAAAGTACGTGTTGACGGGTAATCCGGTGATGGCGGCGATGTCGTCAGCGTTTTCGCTTAACTGTTCGACATACTCACTTCCACGCGTGTCTTGCCACACGATTGCCGGGTAAATGGGCCGGCCGGTGGAGGCGTCCCACACGACTGTGGTTTCGCGTTGATTCGTCACCCCCACACAGGCGATGTCTGCGCCTGTCAACTGGGCTTTACCCAGAGCAGAACCGATCACTTGGCGACTTGTGCGCCAAATTTCTAGCGGATCGTGTTCGACCCAACCGCCACGCGGAAAGTGCTGTGTGAACTCTTGGGAGGACTGAGCAACAGTGCGGCCATCCTCAGTGAAGATGACCGCACGTGTTGACGTCGTTCCTTCGTCGAGTGAAAGAACGTAACCCATCTTTAGGCGCGCTTAGGCAGGGCAGGGAAGTCGACTCCAGCCATGTCAGCCAAGCAACGGACTACCTGGCACGAGTAGCCGTACTCGTTGTCGTACCACACGTACACCACAACACGGTCGCCGTCGACGATCGTCGCCAGACCGTCCACCACACCGGCACGCTTTGAACCCACGAAGTCGGTGGAAACGACCTCGGGGGAGTTGATGTAGTCAATCTGGTTGCGCAGGCTCGAGTGCAAGGAAGTGTTGCGCAGGAACGTGTTGAGTTCGTCAACCGTGGTTTCGCGCTCTAGATTGAGGTTCAGAATCGCCATGGACACGTTAGGGGTGGGGACGCGAATCGCGTTACCCGAAAGCTTGCCCTTGAGTTCAGGAAGTGCCTTGGCAACAGCCTTAGCTGCACCGGTTTCGGTGAGCACCATGTTGAGTCCGGCGGCACGTCCACGGCGTGCACCCTTGTGGAAGTTGTCGATGAGGTTCTGGTCGTTCGTGAAAGAGTGAACCGTTTCCACGTGACCGTTCTTCACACCGTATTCGTCGTTGAGCACCTTGAGCACCGGGGTGATCGCGTTCGTGGTGCACGACGCGGCGGAGAGGATCGTGTCGCTGTCTTCGATAGCGGAGTTGTTGACACCGTACACAATGTTTTTGATGTCACCTTTACCAGGAGCGGTGAGGATGACTTTGCCAACGCCCTTGGCTTTCAGGTGCTGGCCCAGACCCTCTTCGTCGCGCCAACGACCAGTGTTGTCCACGACGATCGCGTCGTTGATGCCGTACTGGGTGTAGTCCACGGTTGATGGGTCAGAGGAGTAGATGACCTGGATGAGGACACCGTTGGCCAGGATCGTGTTGTTCTCTTCGTCCACCGTAATGGAGCCGTCAAACTTTCCGTGAACGGAGTCGCGACGCAGAAGCGAGGCGCGCTTGATGATGTCGTTTTCACCGTTCTTGCGGACCACGATCGCGCGAAGACGCATCCCGGTTCCGCCGTTGCGGTCCACCAGAATTCGGGCAACCAGGCGACCGATACGTCCGAACCCGTAGAGGACAACGTCGCGTGGCTCTGGGGACTCTGGCCCGTCAATAACGGTGGAAAGTTCGTTTTTGAGGTACTCGCCGAGGTCGCCGCCGGCTTCGCGGTATCCGGCAGCCAGGCGTCCCAGGTCCAGGCGGGCGCCGGTCAAGTTGAGTTTCTGGAGTTCGTTGACGATCGCAAGGGTTTCGTTGAGGTCCAGGTCTTTTCCGTCAAAGTGGCGTGCGTAGCGGTGCGCCTTGACGATTCCGATGGTGGACTTGTTCAGTAAAGAACGTCCATAGATAGTCAGCAGAACGTCGTTGTTACGGAACAGACGCCCAACTCCAGGCAGGATCTGTTCGGCAAGTTCGGACTTAGTGTTCCACTCTTGCAGTTTGGTGTTTGCCACTTCGCTCACAGCGACTCCTTCGTGTTTGTGTGCACGTTTTGTGCTGATTTATTTTGCTCGCAGGGTTGCTGCGCTTAAACCTTGTGTTGTGATGTGATTATTCGCGACCCTCGTACCGTTTGAGGCCAAACAGTGTGAGAAAAATGAGCCCCACAGCAGTCAGAACGGCAAGCAGAGAGCTCGTCATGTCGATGTCGTCCTGCTGTTCTGTTTGAACTGGTTTGCCTTCGGGGACCTTGGCGAAAACGCGATCGTCATGACTGGTTCCCATCCAGGCAGCAACCATGAGTAGGATCCTGATAAACAAGTTCATGGACAACATGATCGCAATGATGGGACCAAAGAGCGCCGCTGTGGGCGAACCGGAGAAGATGCTGATGAGCACGGTTGCCAGGTTCAACAAGACAGCGAGTGCCAAAGCACCAGTCAAAGAACCGATCGCACGCGTCCGCATGGGGATCTTCTTGTCCGGGATCGTGGTGAACACGAACATGAAGAGTAGCCAGTTCATGGCAACGGTGAGCGCGATTGTGAGGATGTTAAACACGACCGCAAACCAGCCGGGGAGGTCCAGCCAGCTTGCGATTGCGCTCTGCAAACCAGTACCCAGCACGGTCGCGGTCAGCGTGAGGAAAACAAGAACGAGAATTCCCAGGAGCGTATACACGTTGTTGAAGGTGCGCGCAAGGAACGGTTCCTTGGGAATGTCGTCCATGTCGTCGGTGAGCTGCGCCCGAATAGCGTCCTTGAGGTTCCCAATGAAACCCTGAGCCGTGAACAAGGCAGACAGTACACCCACGATTCCAACAGCTTGCCAGTTGTCCAGGAAGTTCTGGAGCATTGCGACGAGTTCATCTTGGCCGGGTGCCGTTTCGGTTATCCAGTCGTTGACGACACCCACCCATTCGGGCTTGAGCACGTCAAGTGTGAAGCCCAGGATCGCGAACGCGAACATGAGGATGGGGATGATCGCAAGAACGAGGAAGTACGTAATCGCAGCGGCGAACTGGTTTCCGAGGCGGGCCCCAAAACGTGTCACCGTGTCCTTGAGGTGAACGACAAAGGGTTTGTTGAGTAGTTGCTGTGAACGTGCAAGCGCTGACGAACGCTTAGTCAGAAGAGCTACGTGTGACATTCAATCCTCGTCAGATTTCCAGAGCGCTAAAGTCTGCGGGGCCCTCGCCCTGATCGTAGATATCTTTGGGGTGACCCACCAGCAAGAGGTCGGGGCGACGTGCGATGCGGCGGTCCTTGTTTGGATAGTCGAACTGTGCGAGCACGTGGCGCATCGCTTCAAGGCGAGCGCGCTTCTTGTCGTTGGACTTCACCACGGTCCACGGTGCTTGAGCCGTGTCCGTGTAGAAGAACATTGCTTCTTTGGCTTCAGTGTATGCGTCCCATTTATCTAAGCTGGCAAGGTCAGTGGGGGAGAGTTTCCACTGTTTGACAGGGTCGGTTGAACGGGATGTGAAGCGGTGGAGCTGTTCTTCTCGCCCAACTGAGAACCAGAACTTAATGATCTTGATTCCCGAGTTCACCAACATGGTTTCGAACTGCGGGCACGAACGGGTGAAGTCGAGGTACTCAGCCGGTGTGCAGTAGCCCATCACACGTTCAACACCGGCACGGTTGTACCACGAGCGGTCGAACATGACGATTTCGCCCGCAGCGGGCAAGTGCTGGACATAGCGCTGGAAGTACCACTGGGTCTGTTCGCGTTCGGTGGGCTTTTCTAGGGCAACAACGCGGGCTCCACGCGGGTTAAGGTGTTCAGTGAACCGCTTGATCGCGCCGCCCTTACCGGCAGCGTCACGTCCTTCGAAGATGATGACAACGCGTTCGCCGGTCTCCTTGATCCACGTTTGAAGCTTGAGGAGCTCAATCTGCAGTTTGCGCTTCTCACGCTCATACGCAGGCCGCGCCATCTTGGTGCGGTACGGGTACCCCTTCTTCCATGCCTTGGACTTTGACTTTGTTCCCTCTACCTGCCTTTGCAAGGAACGTAGAGAGTCAATTTCGTTGGCGAAGTCAGGAATACCTTCAGGGGTCAGCTCAAACTTAGGTGTTTCCTCAGCTGATTCGTTCTGTGAAGCGTCAGCCTTCGTGGAATCAACCTGCTTGGCGTCGGCCTCGACACCGTCTTTCACGTTGTGTGGGGCAGTTGTTTCGGTGTCGTTTGTGGGCGTGTGTTCACTCATACCTTTAAGTCTATATTTTGAAGTACCCAGGTGCCACAAGTGGTGGGACCAGAGCCCGCGTGAAGACCTTTATCGTGCGTTTTCTGGACCGTAAATGTCGTCAATGTAGGAGCTGAAGTCCTTATTGACGATGTGACGCTTCACAGACTGCTTGGCTGAAAGGTACCCATTTTGTTCCGTGAGTTGAGCAGGAACAATCCGGTACTCACGGATCGACTCAGCACGTGAAACCCTGCGGTTGGCCACTTCAATTGCCCGGGAGACAGATTCGTTGATCTTCTCATTGCCAGGCACATCTTCAAGTGACAGAGCAGGAAGGCCACGGTTTTCCAACCAGGCTGGGAGCATTTCCATGTCTGGGAAGATGAGTACCGAAACGAACTTCTTACCTTCACCAATCACGACCGCTTGACCAATGACTGGGTGGCGTCGAAGTTCATCTTCAAACGGGGCAGGAGCAACGTTCTTGCCACCTGCAGTAATAATGAGTTCCTTCTTGCGCCCGGTGACACTGACATATCCGTCTTCGTCAAGCGTTCCAAAGTCTCCCGTGCAGAACCATCCGTCGATAAAAGCGTCCTGGGTAGCTTGCGGGTCGTTGAGGTATTCCTTGAAAACGCTGACACCCTTGGCAAGGATCTCGCCATCAGGAGCCACAGCAACCGTGTTTCCAGGCAGAGGAACGCCCACGGTCCCAATCTTGGACTTCCCGGGCGTGTTCACCGCGATTGGGGCGGTGGTTTCCGTGAGTCCGTATCCTTCGAGAATGTCCACGCCGATTCCCTTGAAGAAGTGCCCCAAACGGAAACCCAGTGGACCGCCACCAGACACGGCGTGCGTTGCCTGTCCGCCCAGAACGGCGCGGAGTTTGGAGTAGACCAAAACGTCGAAGAACTTGTGCTTGGCTTTGAGCCACGGGGACACTTTGCCTTCACTTAAGGCAACGGAATATTGCACGGCAACGGCTTCCGCAGCACGGAAAATAGGTGCTTTGTTCTCAGCTTCAGCCTTTTGCAATGCTGAATTGAAGACCTTTTCAAAGACGCGTGGAACACCCAGAATAAACGTCGGTCGAAACACTCCCAAGGCTTCCGTGAGCCGTGTCAGGTCCGATTCGTGTGCCAGCGTGACACCGTGCAGAATGCTCATCACTTCAATGAACCGGGCGAAAACGTGCGCGGTGGGGATAAACAGAAGGCACCGTGCACCGGGTGTCACCACCTGGTTGATCTGTACTGCGGCACTGGCTGCAGTGTCGACAAAGTTCGCATGGGTGAGAACGCACCCGCGTGAACGGCCCGTTGTTCCCGAGGTGTAAATGATGGTCGCGTCATCGGACTTGCTGCGCGAGGAGCGGGCAGCTTCAACGGCCTCGGCGGTCACATCACGGCCAGCGGCCACAAGTGAACGGCGACCTTCCTCATCCCACACGCTGATGTCCAAGGTTGCTTCGATCCCGCTTGCCTGAGCGGCCTGGGCGACGCGGTCACTGTGGTCTTGAGATTGGGCAACAACAAATGTGAGGTCAGTGTCCTTGAGGATCCACGCCAGTTGATCTTCACTCGACGTGTCATAGAAAGGAACTGACACCCCACCAGCGAACCAAATAGCGAAGTCATATGTGGTCCACTCATAACTGGTGGCTCCGAAAATACCTACCCTGTCACCAGGCTTGATGCCCTTTGCAATAAGGCCCTTGGCTACCTCGACTACTTCGCGGTGGAACTGCTGAGCAGAAATTGCGACCTCGCGGTCGTTTTCCAAAAGAGACAGCATGTGTGCGTGAGGATCTGATGCGACCCGGGCTACAAACACGTCGGTGATGGTGTCGCGTTCTGGCAGGTCAAAAGTTAAAGGCGTGGAAGATGAACTCATCGTTGCGGACATCGAAGCTCCCTGTCGTGTATGCGGCACCATCGGCGTGAATATTCAAGTACCTATCCTACGGGGTGGAGAGGTATTTTCTAAGCTGTACCTACTGACGAGTGAAAGAGTTACGTTGGCGGGCGTGAGATAGCCTAAAGTGACTGTACGTACGCCACGCCACATAAGGCTCGCTATGCAAAGCTGAGTCTTAAAAACCGAAAGGACGCCAATGAGTAACGCTCCCGAGCAGCCCACCTATCGCTACGATGCGCAGCTGGCGGGAGACATTGAACTTAAATGGCAAGACCGGTGGGAAGAAGACGGTACTTTCGCGTCTTCCAACCCGGTAGGTGACTTGGCGAGTGACAACCGCAACTTGGGTGCACCTATGTACCTCATGGACATGTTCCCGTACCCGTCCGGGAAGGGTCTCCACGTAGGACACCCGCTGGGGTACTTGGCAACAGACGTGTATGCCAGGTACCAGCGAATGTTGGGCCGTAACGTGATGCACGCGCTGGGATATGACGCGTTTGGTCTGCCAGCTGAACAGTACGCAGTGCAAACGGGACAGCACCCACGCATCACCACCAACCAAAACATCGACAACATGCGCAGGCAGTTGCGACGCTTGGGGCTGGGCCACGACCCTCGCCGTTCGTTTGCCACAACCGACCCTGAGTTCGTGAAGTGGACACAGTGGATCTTCGCCAAAATTTTTGACGCGTGGTATGACGCCGATGCGGCCAAGGCACGCCCCATCAGTGAACTGATTGAGCAGTTCGAAACTGGTGCGCGTGACACCGGGCGGGGCGCGTGGGCTGAGCTGAGCCCGCGTGAACGTGAAGAAGTTTTGCAAGATTACCGTTTGGCGTATGTGAGCGAATCGCCAGTCAACTGGTGTCCCGGCTTGGGTACGGTGCTCGCTAACGAAGAAGTGACTGCCGAAGGTCGTTCTGAACGCGGTAACTTCCCGGTCTATACGCGCAAACTCAAGCAGTGGAACATGCGAATCACCGCGTACGCCGACCGTTTGGACGCTGACCTGGGCACGGTGGAGTGGCCCGAGGCGGTCAAGCACATGCAGCGCAATTGGATTGGGAAATCTGTGGGTGCGTTGGTGCGTTTCACGGGCCACAGCGTCCCCCAGCTCGAGGTGTACACCACTCGCGCCGACACGCTGTTTGGTGCGACGTTCGCGGTTCTTTCCCCGGAACACCCGCTGGTCGATGAGTTTGTGACTGCTACGTGGCCAGAAGATGTGAACCCCGCGTGGACCCAGGGGGCAGCAACCCCCGCCGAGGCGGTAGCTGAGTACCAGCGTGCCGCGGCAGCGAAGACCCCGGCCGAGCGTCAGGAAGACAAGAACAAAACGGGTGTGTTCACAGGTAGCTACGTGAAGAACCCTGCAACTGGACACAACATGCCCGTGTTTGTGGCCGACTACGTGCTCATGGGGTACGGAACCGGCGCGGTCATGGGTGTGCCAGCTGAAGACAGCCGCGACTGGGACTTTGCGAAGGCATTTGGTTTGCCCTACATTCGCACGGTTGAACCTCCTGCGGATCACGATGAAGATCAGCCGTATTTGGGCGAAGGTCGGAAGATCAATTCGGCGAACGAACACATCGATGTCAACGACGTGGACGTCGACCAGGCTAAGAACCGTGTGGTCCAGTGGTTGGCTGAGCAGGGGCTCGCGCAACAAACCACGCAGTACCGCTTGCGTGACTGGCTGTTTAGCCGCCAGCGCTACTGGGGCGAACCGTTCCCTATCGTCTATGACGAAGAAGGCACACCCCACTTGGTGCCAGAAGACCAGCTACCTGTTGATCTTCCGGAACTCGAGGACTTCAGCCCCAAGACCTTTGAACCAGATGACGTGGACTCTGAACCAGAACCGCCTCTGGGGCGTAACCACGACTGGGTCTCGGTTGAACTGGACTTGGGTGACGGGCTGAAAACCTACACCCGTGAGACCAACACCATGCCCAACTGGGCGGGATCTTCGTGGTATCAGTTGCGCTACGCGGACCCGCACAATAGCAACGCACTTGTGGACCCGGAGAACGAAAAGTACTGGTTGGGCCCACGGGATGACAAGAAGCCAGGCGGTGCGGACCTCTATATTGGCGGTGTTGAGCACGCGGTCCTGCACTTGCTGTATGCCCGCTTCTGGCACAAAGTCCTTTACGACCTCGGGTACATTTCCAGCTTTGAACCGTTCTACAAGCTCATTAACCAGGGGTACATCCAGGCGTACGCGTTTACTGATGCGCGTGGCGTGTACGTGCCAGCCAATGAGGTGGAAGAAAAAGAGAACGGCACATTCTGGTACCAGGGCGAACAAGTCACGCGTGAGTACGGGAAGATGGGCAAGTCGCTTAAAAACATGGTGACACCCGATGAAATGTACGAAGAGTACGGTGCCGACACCTTCCGCGTGTACGAAATGTCGATGGGTCCACTCGAGGTGTCGCGTGCGTGGGAAACCCGCGCGGTCGTTGGTGCGCAACGGTTCCTGCAGCGCGTGTGGCGTCTGGTTGTGGACGAAGATTCCGGCGAACTTAAAGTCACCGGTCAGCCGGCTGACGAAGAAACCTTGCGCGTTTTGCACTCCACTATTGCGGGTGTGCGGGACGACATGGATAACTTCCGTTTCAACACGGTCGTTGCCAAGCTCATTGTGCTCACCAACCACCTCACGAAGGTGGGGGTTTCGCCACGTGACGTCATTGAGCCACTCGTCGTCATGCTCGCACCTTTGGCTCCACACATTGCAGAAGAACTGTGGAGCAAACTGGGGCATGACGACACCATCACGTACGCGCCGTTCCCCGAGGTCGACGAACGTTATCTGGTTGAAGAAACCGTCACGTGCGTTGTACAGGTGAAGGGCAAGGTTCGCGACCGACTGGAAGTGTCCCCGGACATTTCGGACGAAGAGCTCGAAAAGCTGGCGCTTGCCTCGAAGGGTGCCCAGCGTAGCTTGGACGGCGCCGAGGTGCGCAAGGTGATCGTGCGTGCGCCCAAGCTCGTGAATATTGTGCCCATGTAGTGAGGGTGTGGCGAAAGTCACGCGTAATCTTCGTTACGAAGTGCCGTATTCGTGACGTTTACGATCGGGTAAACGTTTACTGTGTAATGCATGAATGTTTCACCCGAAGAGATTCGACTGGCTCTAGGTGTGAGCCCCAGCATCGATCCACGTGGAGCGATTCAGCGTCGCGTCCAGTTCCTGGTCGACTACTGTTTGACCACCGGCACCCGGGGTTTTGTGCTGGGCATTTCGGGAGGGCAAGATTCCACTCTTGCCGGGAAACTGTGCCAACTGGCAGTTGAAGAACTGCGTAGGCGTGATTATGACGCGACGTTCGTCGCGATGCGTCTGCCGTATCGGCTTCAGCAAGACGAACAGGACGCGCAAGACGCACTCGACTTCATTGAGCCCGATCGCGTGGTGACATTCAACATCGGTGAAGCTACCGATGAAGTTTCCAAAGAGTTCACAACGGCGATGGGGCATGAGACCTCGGACTTCAACCGGGGCAACGTCAAGGCCCGGATGCGGATGATCGCGCAATACGCGGTCGCTGGTGATCTGGGACTGTTGGTGGTTGGAACCGATCACGCTGCCGAGGCCGTTACCGGGTTCTATACGAAGTTCGGTGACGGGGGTGCCGACGTCACACCGCTTGCGGGTCTGACAAAACGTCAGGGGCGCGAAATGCTCCAGGAGCTGGACTGTCCGGAACACTTGTATCTCAAGGTTCCAACCGCGGACCTTCTAGACGATCAGCCGGGACAAACGGATGAAAGCGCTCTGGGGCTGACGTATGAGAATATTGATGACTACCTCGAAGGAAAACCCGTCTCAGATGACACAGCATTTACGATCGAGGACAAATATCGTCGAAGCCACCACAAGCGCGTGATGCCTGTGACTCCCGCCGACACCTGGTGGATTCGCTGCTAGAAGCGTTACTAACTGCCACAACGCCACTACAGGTGTGAACCGGCTGCAAGACCCAGCCACACGCTGAGCACGCATGCCAGTAACGTACCTCCCAAATAGAGGACACCGTGAACCGGGCGTTTGCGGAGCGTAAGTTCCAACCACCCCACCATGAGCGTTGAAAACGTGGTGAAAGCGCCACAGAAACCGGTGACGCATACGCTGAACACCGGAAAGTCCACGGTGGCTCCCGTGAGCACACCGGTGAAGAAACTTCCCGCCACATTGATGAGAAACACCGCTGCTGGCCACGACGCGTTCAACCACCGGCTCAAGGCCGTATCGCACGCCCACCGGCACACTGCCCCCACCCCGCCAGCTAGCACGACCGCGATCAGCATGACGACCTCGGCGATGGGCGCACAGCCGAGCCAATCAGCCACCCACTGACGGCGGCACATACGCCAGTCACCAGCGACACCAGAGTGAGGGTGAGTCCACCAAAGCCGGACTGTACGGTCATGAGGGCAAGCGTGGACTGCGTGGTGAGGGACCCGCATATTCCAGCGCCAACGAACAGTTTCACGGGGGTTGCCCACGGGGTTCGCGCATCCACCAGAAGCCCGGAAAGAAAAGCCAGAATGAGCGTTCCCGCGGTATTGACCGTGATGAGGCCCGCTGTTTCACCGAACTGGAAAACCGCGACGCGAACACATGTGCCTAACGCACCACCGGCAAACACCAGAAGAGGTGGGAGGAGACGCGACACTACGAGTCGAGTGAATTTTCGAAGATGACACGTTCAAAGGTTGAGCGTGCTGTCACAAAACTGTTCGCCACGTTCTCACCGTGGTTCTGCGCGCGGCTGAATTCGTGCCAGCCTCCTTCACGCGTGTCGCCAGGTATGACCACGAGTTCATTGGTGTCCTGGTCACTAGGTGCCATCTCTTGTTTGACCCAGTCGCGTAGAGCACTCCCTGTGCGGAAAAGATCCATAAAAGCATAATGAGCGTCGCGGTTGATAAAAGACGCGTGTTTGCTTTGAGACAGGAAGGTCTCGAGGGCGCGCAGTGACTCTTGGCTGAGGGAAGCCACTTGCGACACACGCAATTCCTGAACGAGCCCAGTGTCCTGGGGGAACAGGGACCGAATCCGGGCTGCGTACTCAGCGTCAGGGTTCTGGGGTTCGTCCTCAACCTGGGTGAGTTGCACACGGTTGGACTGCTCATATGCTTGCGTCAGCTCATTGCCCAGCCTGTCGATGCGCGCCTGCGTGGAAGACCATTCGTAGGCCAGTCCCACGACGCCCAGTGCGGTGATGACAGCCGAAATCAGTCCAATGATCCAGGCCACCGAATGTAACGGGGGGATCAGGAACAGGATAAGAGCAAGGACGGCGACTGCAAGGATAAGAGTCGCTGCCCATGAATTCACTAAAAAGTCTCCAAAACGCCTCACGGCTGAAAGTCTAGCGAAAACAGTGTGCGAGATTGTGGACTTCTATACTGATCTGAGGAACAAGCCTCATCAGACATCTAGCCTACGGAACGGAAAAACTTTAATGAGCACAATATCGGTAGTCGGGTGCGGATACTTGGGTGCTGTTCACGCGGCAGCCATGGCGTCGGTAGGACACACGGTGATCGGTGTTGATGTAGACGAAAACAAGGTGCGTGCACTGTCGAATTTTGACGCACCATTTTTTGAACCGGGCCTGCCTGAGCTTCTCAAAAAGGGACAGGAATCAGGAAACCTCACGTTCACGACTGACATTGAACAGGCCAAGCACGCAACGGTCCACTTCGTGTGCGTGGGAACCCCGCAACGTCAAGGCGAATTCGCAGCTGACATGACATATGTCGAGGCGGCGTTTGAATCGGTGGCCACTATTCTCAAGCCCGGTGATGTGGTGGTGGGGAAGTCAACCGTTCCCGTGGGAACAGCCGCACGTATGGAACCTACTGTGACCGAACACGGTGCGGTTTTGGCATGGAATCCCGAATTCTTGCGCGAAGGGCACGCAGTTGATGACACTCTGACCCCTAACCGCATTATTTACGGGGTGCCACAGGGCGAAGCTGGTGAGAAGGCTACCGTTGCCCTTGACGAGGTGTACGCGCACAACCTCGAAACTGACACGCCACGTCTCATCATGGACTACGCAACTGCTGAGCTGGTGAAAACTGCAGCCAACTCGTTCCTTGCGACCAAGATTTCTTTTATCAACGCCATGGCGGAACTGTGTGAAGCCGCCGGCGCTGATGTTACGGTCCTTGCCGATGCGATTGGGATGGACGACCGGATTGGTCGTAAGTTCCTCAACGCGGGTCTGGGCTTTGGAGGTGGGTGCCTGCCTAAAGATATTCGAGCCTTTATGGCTCGTGCCGGCGAACTGGGTGCTGACCAAGCCGTTGCGTTCTTGCGGGAGATCGACTCGATCAACATGCGCCGTCGCGTCCGCATGGTCGACTTGGCGCGTGAGCAGGTCCACGGTTCCTTTATTGGGAAGAAAATTGCCGTTCTCGGAGCAGCGTTCAAGCCGTACAGCGACGATGTGCGCGATTCGCCCGCTTTGGCTGTAGCAGGTCTGATTTCGCTACAGGGCGGTTCAGTCGTTGTGACCGACCCACAGGCGATTGAGAACGCGCGGAAGATGTTTGGGCAGCTCACGTATGCGGAGACGGCAGAAAAAGCCCTGCAAGATGCCGACGTGGTGCTCCTGCTGACCGAATGGCGCGAGTACCGTGACCTTGACCCTGTTGAGGTGGGGAAACTGGTGAAGAACCGGGCCATTGTCGACGGACGCAATGTTCTAGACCCAGTGCAGTGGCGTGAAGCTGGCTGGTCGTACCGCGCTTTGGGTCGCCCGTGACGCGCGGGATTATTGTCGATTCCACTGCTCGCTTAACACAACAGGACATTGAGGAGCTTTCGGCTCACTGTGTTGTGCGAACGGTGGACTTGACGGTTCGTGTGGGGGAAGAAGACCGGCCCGACTCAGACTGGACTCCCCAAGAAGTGTGCGACGGGCTCAGAAACGGGCAACGCGTTTCCACGTCAATGCCTGAGCCTCACGCTTTCACGCAAGCACTCGAGGAGCTTACATCGGCCGGGGTTGACAATGTGCTGATTCTCACCTTGTCTGGCGCGCTGTCGGGAACAGCGGAGTCCGCCCGTACTGCGGCCGCGTCGAGCCCTATCCCCGCCGAGGTGGTTGATTCCCTCACTCTTTCGGCAGGTTTGTTGGGGGCTGTGCGGGTGGCGGCACACACCTCGGGCGTGGAACTTGGGGCCGCTGCCAAGGAGGTTGAGCAGTGGTGCCAGGGGAACACCCGGGTGGCGTTTATCCCCGAATCTTTGGACTGGTTGCGTGCCGGGGGCCGGATTGGGGCAGCGTCAGCGTTGCTTGGGAAGACGCTGTCGATCGTTCCTGTTCTGGGCCTGGCCGATGGGCGTGTGGTGGCGCGTACCAAAGTGCGGACGCGCAGCAAGGCCGTGGCGAAGCTGGCGGACTTTGTGAAGGACTCGTGTGAGCTTCTAGGTGGCCATGGGCCTGTGGATATCGTGGTGGTCCACTCAGAGCAGGACATCGACAACGCCAATGTGGCCGCCCGGGACCTGGTTGATGCCGTCGCCGAGGTGGTCGACAGTCTGGGCGCGAAAGTACAGGCCCGCGTGGAAACACGGGTGGCATCAACAGTGGTGACCGGGCATGTTGGGCCGGGCACAGTGGGGGTTTTTGTACAGTCACGCCCCGGTGGATAGTTCGGCCGTGTAGAAGGCACGCACTGTGTGGATGATGAAGTGGTTTCCACAGAGGCGTTGGTGCGCGATGCGTCAAGTGAGTGGCGTTCATAGGGTGAGGCCATGTCAGCTTCACCAGATGATCGTTTTGCCGGCCTAGTAGGGGCCTCGCATCAGGGGTGGAAACCTGAAGACGACCTTGATGACTTGGTGCCGGGGAACCGGCCCGTGCCCGCGCGCGTGATCATTGTGGCGGTTGCCGTGGTCGTCGTTCTTGCGGTTGTTGGGCTCATCATTTTTACCGCCCTTAAACAGTCACCCGACTCTGGGGGAGAAACTGCTGGGGCCGTTGAGCCTGGGCCACCGGTTGCGTCGGAGGTGGGATCGGAGGTGGGGTCACCTGCGAACTCACCTGCCAGCGAGGTGACTGTTCACGTTGCTGGCGAGGTGAAGAACCCGGGGGTCATGACTCTGCCGGCGGGTTCCCGTGTCACGGATGCGGTCCAGGCCGCAGGAGGAATGACTCACGACGCTGACCCGTCAGCGCTCAACCTGGCACAACCACTTAACGACGGTGAACAGATCAAAGTTCCCAAGGTGGGGGAGCCCGAGGTGTCCGGCGGTGTGTCTGGCTCATCTGATGGGGCTTCAAGCGGTGCGTCAGGCGCTGGCAAAATCAACGTCAATACCGCTTCAGAAAAGGAATTACAGGAGTTGCCAGGAGTGGGACCGGCAACCTCGGAAGCGATCATCAAACACCGGGAAGAGAACGGCAGATTCGAAAGTATTGAAGAGCTGGAGGACGTGCCAGGAATCGGGCCTGCGATCCTTGAACGCCTAACCCCGCTTGTCACGGTGTGAGATGCGCGTCATTCTGAAATATCCGGCCACAGTCCGGCTCGTGGTTGCAGCTACTGCCGCGTGGACGTGCGCGGTTTTTGCGCCTCCTTTGTGGGTAGCCGGTCTGTGCGCAATGGGGGCGAGTGTCGCGGCGATTGGGTGTACGGTGTACGCGCAACGCGGTGAGAGTTCCAGTGCCCCATTCCGAACGACCCTGCGCGCACTGACATTCGTTTTGCTTTTCGCGTGTGGGGCAAGCGGCATCGTGGTGGCCAGTGTGCACGCTCGCAACCCACCTGGGGACATCCGTGGAGAATTCACTGTCATCACCGACCCCACACAACTCGAAGCCGGCGTACACGTCGCCCAGGTTGCCGGGCGCACCGGAGTGCTCAGCGCATTCAGCAGGAAAGAACTCCCCGCAGCGGGTACGCGCATCTACCTAGACACCAACGGCACACGCGATGGACCTCAAACCAAAGCCTTTATCGACACTTGGCACGTCACTGGAACCCCCAACGCTGCCTGGCGCGTCCGGGCTTCCCTCCGCGCCCACTTGCGCGACACCTCGGGACACAGCCACGCAGGCGCCAGGCTACTTCCCGGCCTCGTTGTGGGGGACACCTCGGGGTTGGATGCCACCTCGGAAACCAACATGAAAGCCATGTCGCTCACCCACATCACGGCCGTCTCTGGCTCCAACATCTCTTTAGTGGCACTCACCGTGCTCAGCCTCATGCGCCTTGCCACCAACCGGCGCCTCATCACGGTAGGCGCGGCGGTTGCAGTGACAGCGGGCTACGTGTTCGTCGTAGGGCCCGACCCGTCCGTCATCCGGGCCGCCGGCATGGGGCTTTTAGGCGCAATCGTGCTGGTCCGTGGGACCGGACGCGCCGGCATCTCCATCATCGCAAGCACCGTTGTCGTCCTGCTGGTGGCGCGACCGGAACTCGCAGTATCCGCAGGCTTCATCCTCTCAGTCGCAGGCACCACGGCACTCATGGTGATGGGCGACCCCGTAACGCGCCTCGGAACGCGGCTAGGGTTGCCCAGATTCCTCGCACAAGCGCTCGCAATTCCCCTCACTGCCCAAATCGGCGTGTTCCCCGTAGCAGTCGCTTTGGGGAACCCGCCGAGCGCATGGGCCGTGCTCGCCAACGCAGTGTGCGCCCCTGTAATCGCGCCAGCAACACTCGCTGGCATGCTCGTCCTGTGCACGCAAATGATTCCGTTTGTGAGCGGGGCGATCGCGTGGTTCGGCGCAGTGTGTTCGTGGTGGATACCGGCAGTCGCGCAGTTCGCCGTCACCCTCCCAGGAGCACACAGCGCATGGCCCACCGGCCCCACCGGAATCGTTCTAGCCACGTGTGTGAGTCTGTTGAGCGCTGTGGCGGTGATACTGCGCTCGCGTGTGTGCGCCGGGCTGGCCGCCCTGGCATTGCTGCTGGGAAGCTGTGTCCCGCTGATCGTGGCCCCTCGCTACACCCACTGGGTCGCCGCCGTATGCGATGTGGGGCAGGGGAGCGCAACCGTGATCAAAACGGGGCCGTCCGCAGCCCTCGTCATTGACACCGGCGCCTTTGAGGACAAAATAGACGCCTGCCTCCGCAGTCTGAATGTCACCCACGTAGACCTGGCGCTGTCCCACCTGGATAAAGACCATGTGGGTGCCATAGAAGGAGCGTCCCGAGGTCGCACCTTGGGAACCGTGTATGTGTCACCTGCCGACGCAGGAGGGGCAGAGTTGAGAGCCTTACGCTTACCTGGAACCCCCACCACAGTAGAACAAGGTCAGGTGTTCCAACACGGGCAGACGACGTGGTCAGTCCTGTGGCCCAGGCCCACGCGCAAGCCCGGCTCCAACGCCACCTCGCTGGTCATTCGAGTGGAAGTCGCAACCACCTCGGGCACGGTCTCCTTACTAATTCCCGGGGACGTGGGCAAGGACGAACAGCGGGTGCTTGCTCGTAACATCGAACCTGCCGACATCCTGCTGGCACCTCACCACGGGTCACGCGACCTAGACGAAAAGTTCTTCCGCGCAGTGAAGCCACGTGTCGGGGCGGTATCCGTAGGACCCAACACATACGGACACCCCACCGGGCACGCACTCAGGGCTTTTGGGCCCATTCCCGTATTGCGTACGGATCAGTGCGGAACACTCGTCCTTGACAAAGAAGGGAACTTTACCGGGAGTGAATGTCAGGCACGGCTGTGACGCGTACGGGCGGTGTGACACCCCGTGACTCGGTAGGGTAGGAACGTGGCGAAAAAGAATCTGGTGAGCTGGCTCAAAGCGAAACCGACACCCCTTGCCGTGGTGTCGGGGTCAGAAGCTGTTTTAGTGCGAAAAACGCTGGAACGTATCAGCGCCAAAGTGGATTCGGATGTTGAGCGGGTGCGCTTGGACGCGTCGCACTATGAGCCCGGATCACTCCTGCAAGCGTGCATGGCCAGCTTGTTCTCAGCTCAGAAGTACGTCGTTGTGGACTCCCTTGAGTCGATGAGTGACGACTTCCTTGCCGACGCTCTGTCATATGTAGGCGATGCCAACCCCGACGCCGTGGTGGTCTTTCTTCACGGGGGTGGTAACCGTGGCGCGAAGCTCTTGAAAGCGCTCGCCGCGCAAGGTGCGCCCACGTACGACGCGACACCGCTGAAAACCGATGCTCAAAAAAGCGATTTTGCCACTGGGGAATTTAAACGCGCCGGCCGTTCAATTGAACCCGATGCCTTCGCCTCACTCATGTCGGCACTGTCTGCGGATGTGAGTGAGCTGGCGGCCGGAATCGAACAGCTGCTCTCTGACACGCAAGGCACGATCGACCGGGCCACCGTGGAAAAGTACTACGCGGGGCGAATCGAAGCGTCTGGCTTCAAGGTCGCCGATGCGGCGATTGCGGGGAAGCGCGCAGAGGCGTTGAGCCTGTTGCGGCACGCTCTGGAAACTGGAACTGATCCAGTGCCTTTGGTGGCCACGATTGCTATGAAACTGCGCCAGTTAGCAAAGGTTGGCGGGATGCGTGGAAGTGCAGGTCAACTGGCCGGAGAACTCAAGATGGCTCCGTGGCAGATCGACAAGGCCAGGCGGGAACTCCGGTACTGGAGTCCAGAAGCATTGGGGGATGCGATCATGCTCACCGCGTGGGCCGATCACGCGGTCAAAGGCGGGGGACGCGATCCCGAATACGCAGTCGAACGACTCATCTTGGGTGTAGCGGAGTACGCAAACCAAAAATAATTTTCGGAAAGCACTTGCCAATGTGGAAAGTGGTAGATATTGTGAAACTACATTCCACAACAGCCTGATGGCTGGTTCACACAAGGAGAATCCCCATGGCACATGTAAACCCGGAAAACGTTAGCCCAGAACAAGCGATTGAAGCCCTCAACGTTGTGGACGGCGCGCGCAAATCATTCGACTCCGCCAATAACCTGCCATTAGCGGGACTGCTCATTTCTACTGGAGCAACAGCAACCACGATTCCACTCTTGGTGGCCGTGAGTGAAGAATTCCCTGTCGTTGGTTTCGTCTTCGCGATGGCTCTCATGGTCCCAGGGTTCACGGTGTACACACTCGCCCGCTCGTGGTCCAAGACAGACTCGCCCATTTTCTTCTCGGTTTTAGGTGGCCAGCTGCTGGGGTTCATGGCGGGAGTCATCGGTTGGGGTGCGGGCGCACCTCCGGTCGTCTTGTATGTCGGAGCTGCAGTTTCTTTAGTCGCCACTACAGTGGGAATGCTGATGCTGATGAATCGGGGTAAGTAATGACGGCGCACGCACTTGAACAGTTATCGCCTCTGCTGTCCAACCCCACCCGGCTAGCTTTGGTCGCAGGATTAGACGGTTGCGTGAAGTCGGACTTCCAAACGATCAAGCAACAGCTGTCCGTCACCGACTCCACCCTGTCAAAACATATCGCCGCGCTTGAGAAAGAGGGGCTGGTGGACGTGAAGAAGGGGTTCGTTGGCAAGAAAACAAAGACCACTCTGTCGCTGAGCAGAAAGGGTCGCGAGGTGTTTGAAGCTCACATGCAGGGGCTCAAAGAGATTGCGCGAATGTCTTTTGCCGAAGAAGAGTAAAGCAGGGGGTAAACGGACGCTATCCAAACACAAATGTGGCCCGGTGAAAACCGGACCACATTTGTGTCTGTGCTGAGAAGGTAGCTCTTAGAGAGCGTTGACCTTCTGAGCCAGCTTCGACTTGCGGTTAGCAGCGTTCCGCTTGTGCAGGACACCCTTGGAAACTGCCTTGTCCAGCTTGCGAGTAGCAACAGCGAAAGCGGCCTGTGCTTCTTCAGCGTTGCCGGCTTCGATCTGTTCGCGGACCTTGCGGATCGCGGACTTCACTTCCGAACGCACTGCTACGTTGCGCAAACGAGCCTTTTCGTTGGTGCGGTTGCGCTTGATCTGAGACTTAATGTTTGCCAATTCAACACTCTTCTGTCGAAACGTTCATGGTCGTGAGGGCTCTTGAACCGGATTGAAAACTGCGGGGAAACACAGAGTTCACTAACGGATCAAGCGTGCGAGCACCCGACCTGGGCGAGACACACGCCCTGGTGAACACACAGCCTAAAACCTTACACCATTTACTGCACGGCATCAACGACGCGCGAAAACATGCTCATGGGCATAATGGCGCCTTCGCGCCTGACATCGCGGGCGTCGATGCGGATGACGCGGTCGAGCCGAATTTCAGATGGTCGCTTCTGCTTGTCCCAATCGCCAGTGCCCACGTTGATGTAGCGACTTCCGTGTTCGGACTCACGTACTTCGCCAACTCCACCGGGAACATTGTCTTTGCTGGTGAGCATGAGTCCCAGAAGCCATTTGTTGTCCCGCCCAATAATGAGCACTGGGCGGTCTTTGCCTTGCGTGGGGTCCTCTTCATAGGGCACCCAGCCCCACACGATTTCGCCTGGGTCCGCATCGCCGTCGAGGTCCGGGGAGTAGAGCGGTTTGATGGGGCCCGTGTAGTCGCCGGGGTACCCGCCGTCGGGCTTTTTTGGAAAGCGTTGCTTGGGGCGGTTGCGCTGCGCTTTGCGGCTGGCGGTGTAGTTGCCGCTCTTTCGGCCCGAGGTGGGTTCCGGCTTGCGCTCGTTGGCCTGCGGCTGGTCCTGTTTGGGTGGCTCGGACTTTTGGCCCAGGAGGTCGGTGAGGAGATCGGCATTCTTGGGGTCGCTCAGTTGCCGAGCTGCAAACCTGATGCCTGTTCGAATGCTTGACTGCACGTGTCGCCGAGCGAATGACTTAAAGTCCATGTCTGTAAGCGTACTAGGCCACCGGTTTCTTCGCAGTTGGTGGGCATGAGACAATGAGGAATTGGTCCACTTTCGTCAGGTGGATGTTTTCGCTGTAAAGAAAAGGACGTTTTGCATGCCCAAGGTGAGCGATTCACGATCAATTCAGGTTGCCTCGACCGCGCCGGAGCAGTTGCGCAACTTTTGCATCATCGCCCACATCGACCACGGCAAATCAACGCTTGCTGACCGGATGCTTCAGCTCACGGGTGCTGTGCAGCCGCGTGATATGCGCGCCCAGTACTTAGACCGGATGGACATTGAGCGGGAACGCGGCATCACGATTAAGAGCCAGGCCGTGCGTATGCAGTGGGAGTTTGACGGGACTCCGTATGCGCTCAACATGATTGACACCCCCGGTCACGTGGACTTTACGTACGAAGTTTCGCGTTCTTTGGCGGCGTGTGAAGGTGCGCTTCTGTTGGTGGACTCGGCGCAAGGTATCGAAGCGCAAACCCTTGCCAACTTGTATTTGGCAATTGAAAACGACCTCACCATTATCCCGGTGCTCAACAAGATTGACTTGCCGGCTGCCAACCCAGACAAGTATGCGCAAGAACTTGCGAACTTAATCGGCTGTGAACCAGAAGACTGCCTGCGCGTCTCCGGTAAGACCGGCGAAGGTGTTGAAGCAGTTCTTGACCGGATTGTCCGAGACATTCCCGCGCCTGTTGGCGAGAAGGACGCTCCTGCCCGTGCCATGATTTTCGACTCGGTGTACGACACGTACCGCGGAGTGGTGACGTATGTGCGTGTTGTGGACGGAAAGCTCGAGCCGCGCGAAAAGGTTGAAATGATCTCAACGCACGCGACGCACGAAGTCCTCGAAATTGGTGTGTCGAGCCCCGAACCAGTAGCTTCAGAGGGGCTTGGTGTGGGCGAAGTGGGATACATCATCACGGGTGTGAAGGATGTGCGCCAGTCCAAGGTGGGTGACACCGTGACATCGGCACGCAATCCTGCCCAAGAACCACTAGCTGGTTACCGTGACCCTAAGCCCATGGTGTTTTCCGGTCTGTTCCCCATTGATGGTTCGGACTATCCCAACCTGCGCGAAGCTCTCGACAAACTCAAACTCAATGACGCCGCACTCACATATGAGCCTGAAACATCGGCTGCCCTGGGCTTTGGTTTCCGTTGTGGTTTTTTGGGGCTGTTGCACTTAGAGATCGTCCGCGAGCGTTTGGAGCGTGAGTTCGACCTCGACCTCATTTCGACTGCCCCTTCGGTGGTGTACAGCGTGACCATGGAAGACGGTTCGGAACACACCGTGACCAACCCAAGTGAGTATCCGGAAGGGAAGATCAAAGAGGTTCGCGAACCTATGGTGCGTGCCACTGTTTTGACTCCGTCGGAGTTTGTGGGCGCGGTCATGGAGCTGTGCCAGAACAAGCGCGGGCAGATGCAGGGAATGGACTATCTGTCTGAGGACCGTGTGGAGATTCGTTACCGCATGCCACTGGCAGAAATCGTGTTTGACTTCTTTGATTCGCTCAAGTCCCGCACGAAGGGATACGCGTCCCTCGACTACGACAACGACGGCGATCAGGCGGCCGCGCTTGTCAAGGTGGATATTCTCCTCCACGGCGACAAAGTGGACGCGTTCTCTGCGATCGTGCACAAGGACAAGGCGTACAACTATGGCGTGCTCATGGCGTCCAAGCTTAAGGATTTGATTCCACGCCAGCAGTTCGAAGTGCCCATCCAGGCCGCTGTTGGTTCTCGCATTATTGCGCGTGAAACGATTCGGGCCATCCGAAAGGACGTGCTTTCGAAGTGTTACGGCGGTGACATTAGCCGTAAACGTAAGCTTTTGGAGAAGCAAAAAGAGGGTAAGAAGCGCATGAAGATGGTGGGCTCGGTTGAGGTGCCACAGGAAGCGTTCATTGCCGCGCTGAGCTCTGACGATTCCAAGTCGGAAAAGAAGAACTAAGTGCCTGCTCAGCCTGAGGGTGACGTTCCGCCGCTTGACGGTTCGTTACCTGCTTCTGCGCTCGACTCTTCTCGGACTCTGGCGGCGTACGTTCACGTCCCGTATTGCCGAGTGCGGTGCGGTTACTGCGATTTCAACACGTACACCGCCTCGGAGTTGGGAAAAGGGGCTAACCGCGAAGACTATCCAGACCAGATCGCTTCCGAAATTGATCTGGCGCTACGGGTTTTGGGTGAGCCGCGCGCGTTGAACACGGTGTTCTTCGGCGGAGGTACGCCCACGTTGTTGCCTGCCTCTGTTTTGGGTGGCGTGCTGTCGCAGCTGAAATCGGTGTTCGGGGTTGTAACCGGTGCCGAGGTGACGACCGAGGCGAATCCGGATACGTTGAGTCTGGAGTACCTGAGTGAATTGGCTCGTTCTGGGTTCACCCGAGTTTCGGTAGGAATGCAGTCCGCGGTTGATCATGTGCTGCACACTTTGGACCGGACGCATGACCCGGCCCGCATTCCCGAGGTCGTTCAATGGGTCAAGGACGCCGGCCTGCAGGTGAGTCTGGATCTCATTTATGGCACGCCGGGGGAGTCGTTAGACGATTGGAAGCGCAGTGTTGAGGTTGCGCTTGCGTGCGAACCGGACCATATTTCGGCGTACTCCCTGATCGTGGAGCCGGGAACCAAAATGGGTGCACAGGTCAGGCGTGGCGAGCTGCCCATGCCCGATGAGGACGACCTCGCCGATAAGTACGAATGGGCTGACTCTGCGTTTACAACAGCCGGACTGAACTGGTACGAAGTCTCCAACTGGTCGCGGTCTGTAGACACGCGGTGTGAACACAATATGAGTTATTGGACCGGCGATGACTGGTGGGGCTTTGGGCCGGGTGCTCATTCGCATATTGGTGGAGTGCGCTTTTGGAACGCAAAACACCCACGCGCGTGGGCTGACCGGTTAGCGAACGGGCAATCCCCCGCAGTTGGTAGGGAAGCACTCGACGCTCCCACCCGGGAAGTCGAACGGATTCTGCTCTTAGCTCGCGTCCGTGAAGGTCTGGCCCTCGACTCTCTGCCCTCAGCCGCCCAGAGTCTCATTGAGCGATTTGTGCGTATGGGGTATTTGCACGAAGACCGCACCTGTTTTTCACCCACGCTTTCGGGCCGTCTCATGGTCGATTACATGGTGCGTGAACTGGTCGACACCTTAGATACGTGAAAAGCCTGCGCATACACATGTATGCACAGGCTCTCACTTAGTAGCGATTGCTTACTTAAAAATTGGAATGGCGACAGGAATCTTGTACCCCTGGCCGTCCTTGGCCTTCAGCAGTGCCAAAATCTCATACACCAGTGATCCGATGAAAATCACCGGCGTGAGAAATGCTCCAATGCCCGTCAATGTCAAGATTCCAGCAACGAAGTGCGCGAGCAAAATCGTGATTTGGAAGTTGAGGGACTGAGCTGCGTGGTGACGCACGAACGGCGATTCGTCCTTTTTGATCACGTACAGGATCGCAGGCCCAACAACGTTGGTGAGGATACCCAGAATGTGTACCAGGAGACCCATGGTGCGGTCGTCGTTGCTGGAGTTCCAGTACGATTCGGATCCTGGTCCGTATGCGCTGTCTGGAAGCTCGCTGTCCGCAGGCTGAGTCTGAGGGTAGGGCTGGCCCTGGCCGTTGCTGCCGTATGAATGCCCCTGGCCGGTGTTCCCATACTGTGGCTCATTCGGGTTTGCAGTCCCGTATGCGCTGCCCTGTGATGGTTTTGGCGCTTCAGGTGCGTCTGCAGACTGTGGTGGTTCTGGAGCCTTCGGAGCTTCTGGAGCCTTTGGTGCCTCGGCGTTTGAGTTGTTGGAGGCAGGTCCTGAGCCGAAGCCTCCGGTGGGGTTCGAGCCAAAGCTAGGTGGGCCGTCAGATCCGTGGGGGTTCGTCATTTTTCTCCTTGAGGGTGAGAACAGTCTCTTTTTCAGTATCTACGTTACGTGCATAAATGTGAAGGCGACCGGGGAAATCCCTCCATTTTGTTTAAAAAAATGGACTAACTCGGGTCAACGGTGACGAAGTCGATGAGCTCTTCAACACGGCCAGACAGCGAGTGGTCGAGGTCTGCGATCGTGTTCACTCGGGACAGAATGTGTGCCCAGGCGCGTCCGGTGTCGCCGGGTTGTTCGTGCGGCCACCCCAATCGCCGGCACACGCCCGTCTTCCAGTCTTCACCACGTGGCACTGTTGGCCATTCGGGGATGCCCACGCACTGTGGTTTGACGGCTTGCCATATGTCGATGAACGAGTGCCCGATCACGTGAACAACCGGCCCGAAGCGTTCCTGCACGCGTTGGGCGATGCGGGTTTCTTTTGAACCGGACACGATGTGGTCGGCCAAAACGCCCACGCGATGAGAAGTGTCCGGTTGGAACTGTGCCAGCTTCTCTTCTAGATCATCCAGTCCGCCCAGTTCTTCGACGACGACGCCTTCGATGCGCAGGTCGTCACCCCAGATTTTTTCGACGAGTTGCGCGTCGTGCTTCCCTTCCACCCAGATGCGGGAGCCGCGTGCCACGCGGGCGCGGGCGCCGGGAACGGCCACGGAACCCGAGGCGGTCCGTTGGGGTCGCGTGGGCGTAGTGGCTGTGGGGCGCGTGAGTTCGACTGGTTTACCGTCGATCCAGAACCCTGGTCCTAGCGGGAAGCTTTGCACGTGACCGTTGCGGTCTTCGAGCCGTACCGCGAATCCGCCGGGGGCCTTTTCGACTCCCAGAATTGTGCCCACGAAGCCGGTGCTCACTTCCTCAACAACGAGGCCGCGTTTGGCCGGTACCTTCCGGGAAGTGGGGCGTCGATGGGAACGTGGCCCGCCGGATAACACGTCTGATCCGTAGTTCATCACCCCATTACCCTAGAGGGCGTTTGGTTCCGCTGTCACCCCGGCGTAGAATTGGCACTCGACGACCTAGAGTGCCAGTGGAGGGGGATCCGTGAACGACGATCGGCGAAGTCGTGTCTTGCGCGCAATCGTCGAAGACTACGTTGAGACCAAGGAACCAGTGGGCTCCAAAGCGTTGGTCGAGCGCCACAGTTTAGGTGTTTCGCCGGCCACGATTCGCAACGACATGGCCGCGTTGGAAGCACAAGGTCTCATCGCTCAACCACACACGTCTGCCGGTCGGATTCCTACCGACAAGGGCTACCGCAAGTTCGTGGACACGATCGACGAAATTAAGCCGCTGTCGGCTGCGGAACGTAGAGCGATCACTCGGATTCTCTCTCACCCTGTCGATATTGAAGACATGCTGGAACGTACAGTGCGGCTGCTCGCGGATCTCACTTCGCAAGTGGCCGTGATCCAGTATCCGGTGCGTTCCCGCGAAAAATTCCGCCACCTCGAACTCGTGGACTTAGGTGGCAACCGTCTGCTCGTGGTGTTCATTACCGACTCCGGTCAGGTAGACCAACGCATTGTGGAAATGCGAACCACCATCGACGACTTTGAGCTGGGCACTCTGCGCACCCTGTTTAACAGCGTGTTGGATGGGCGGGCATTAGACGATGTTGCCCCGGCGCTGAGTGTTCTGGATGTTCCCGTTGCGCTGGCCGCTCCCGCGGCAGCCGTCGCCGATGTCGTTGCCGAGTTGGCCTCGGGACGCAGGCAAGAGCGGTTGGTGATGGCAGGAACGGCTAACCTTGCACGCTCCTCGGGCGGGATCTACGAGCATGTTGCCCCGCTTCTGGAAGCATTCGAAGAGCAGGTGGTTCTGCTCAAGCTGCTCGCCCACATGAGCGCTGATGGAGTCAGCGTGAGCATTGGTCACGAGAATCCGGAATCTCTTGCAACGACCTCGGTCATTGCCAGTAACTACGGATCAGAGGACTCCCGCGCCTCCCTTGCCGTGCTGGGACCCACCCGCATGGATTACCCCACAACGATTGCGGCCGTGCGCGCGGTTTCGCGTTACATCACGGTCATTTTGGACAAGTAGATTTTCAACCCACAACTAGATGAGGACACACGTGAGCGATCACTACGAAACCCTGGGTGTTTCCCGCGACGCGAGTGCTGAGGAGATTAAAAAGGCCTACCGCAAGCTCGCACGTAAATACCACCCGGATGTCAACCCTGGCCACGACGATGAGTTTAAAGCGGTCTCGGTTGCCTATGACGTCCTGTCTGATCCACAGAAGCGACGCAACTACGACGCCGGTGGTGGCGAATACGGCCAGCCGGGTGCGTCAGGGTTCGGTGGCTTCTCGGACATATTTGACGCGTTCTTCGGCGGTGGCGGAGGTGCACATCCTGGGCCCGCGTCACGTAAGCGCCCCGGTCGCGACGCGCTGGTGGGCGTGTCGATTGATTTGAAGACCGCCGTATTTGGTGGCACGGAAGACATCTCGATTGTCACCGCTAAACTGTGCGACACGTGCCACGGTGACGGAACGCGCCCCGGCACCTCGCCACAGACCTGTTCGCTGTGTAAGGGAGCGGGTTCCGTGCAACGCATGACCCGCACACTCATGGGACAGATGGTCACCAACCAGCCGTGCAACAACTGCGGTGGTTACGGCACCATCATTGCTGACCCGTGCCAGTCGTGTAACGGTGACGGTCGCGTGCGCGCAGAAGAAACCCTGTCAGTCAAAATCCCAGCAGGTGTCAAAGACGGAACCCGGATTCTGCTGTCCGGCCGTGGCGAAGTGGGACCCGGTGGTGGACCT
>NZ_ADNU01000015.1 GCF_000178455.1 Brevibacterium mcbrellneri ATCC 49030
TTCCCTACGCCGGCTGCGTGCGGAAAGGTGCCGTTGACAGGTTCGGGATTGTCGAAGTCGTATGGGTCGACCGAAGTCTTCATGGACGTGGACTTGGCGATTGACCGCGGTTCGCGGGTTGTGATTCTGGGGTTTAACGGTGCGGGTAAGACTACGCTGCTGAAGATTCTGGCTGGTTTGGAAGCACCGGATACTGGGGAAGTAAAGGCTGGGCACGGGCTGAAACTTGGCTACTACGCGCAGGAGCACGAGACGCTTGATCTTGACCGCACCGTGCTGGAAAACATGCGGAGTAACGCGCCGGATCTCGATGACACGCAAGTGCGCACGGTGCTGGGATCGTTCTTGTTCAGTGGCGATGAGGTGAACAAACCCGCCAAGGTGCTGTCCGGTGGTGAGAAAACACGGTTGGCGCTGGCGACGTTGGTGGTGTCGTCGGCAAACGTGTTGCTGTTGGATGAGCCCACGAACAACCTGGACCCGGCCAGCCGTGAGGAGATTCTGTCAGCGATTCGGCGCTACGAGGGCGCGATCATTCTGGTGACTCACGACGAAGGCGCTGTGCAAGCGCTGGATCCGGACCGTGTGTTGTTGTTGCCTGATGGCGACGAGGACCACTGGAACGACTCGTATTTGGATTTGGTGTCGCTGGCATAGGAGTCGGGGTGGCGCTGGGGTTGCTGGGGCTCCGGCCGGTTTTGTTCGGTTGGGCGCCCGTCTTACTTAGCGTGGTGGCGTTGGTTCGCAAGTAGCTGTCTGAGTAGCATGACGGCCAGCTACCCGAGGTGTGTTGTAAACAGTTTCGGCCTGTATGACGGTGTTGCTGGTTTAGCGCCATCAGTTGCTCGAATCGAGCTCTTTGAGCTTGCTGCCGCAGGACTTGCCTTCGCCGTTGCATCTGTGGAGTTCGCGGGTGCCTTCCGTTCGCGGAAGTGTTGCTTACCGCTGAGGTCGGGGTCCTCGGCGCAGGTGCGACTAGCTAGCCTGCCGAGGTAGGAGTGGCCTGGCGAGGTGGCAGGCTTTCTTCGGTTGGGGTAGCGGCAGGCCTGCTTCCCGGGGTGCTGGCAGGGTCTCTTAGTCACTTTTCGTGTTATGTCTCAGTCCAGGTGGCGCAAAGCGAGCGAAACGGCGCGTTATATATATTGCGCAGTCTTGTTCGCTTTGCGCCGTTTCGTCGCTCGACAGGGGTTGTCTCGCTTAGATCAGTCCCCTGCTTTCGCTTCCGAGGTTGTTCTTTGACGTGCGCTTGTAAGCGTCCGCGCTTTCTCTTTTTCAGCACTGTTATGTCCGCTCAGGAAGTTCCTGTTTTCGTGTGTGTGCGACTGAACACTTGTTCGAACATAAATAGAAATAAAATGAACAAAACACTTGACTTACGCATTCGAACGCAAATAGAATAGGGGTACACAAGGAGGTGAACCCACATGACCACAACACACACCCACACGCGTAACGACCTGCACGACGGGCCTGCCGTGGAACTGTTCGAAACAGTCAAAAACACCACACGCATCATGGACGAAGCACAGGTGAAACAAGCAGAAGCCGTAGCAGCAGTCATCAGCGCCCACATCACCCCGCTAGATGACTTCACTCATGGCCTACACGCGGTGTTTACCTCTAATCCTGGTGCTGGCCCACTCGTCACAAACGGCACAACTTCGAGTTCAAACGCAGGCCCGTCCGCTTTTGGGTCTGTTGGTGTGGATGATGTGGTGGCGTGCGTAGCGTTACCGTCGGGTGAGGTGGCCACGGTTGCCAGTGTTGAACGGGTGGCAGATGAGTTGCCAACCCCGACTGAAGGGGTGTTGGCGAAACTGTTGGATTGCACACGATCCCAGCTGGTAACCCGGGTGCGGAAGATCATGACAGCGGTCGTGCTCATGCCCAAGTTGTGGTCACTGGCTAAGGCTGGTGTGATCGGGTTTGACAGGGTTTTGTATACGGTTGGCAGGGTGGGTCGTGCTGGGGTGTGTATCCCGGTGTTTGATGACATGCTCACCAACAAGCGTGTGGACGTGCCCTGGAAAACCTACAGGCGGCACGTCAATGAAATCCTCGCGATGCTTATGACTCCTGAAACCCGGGTGGAGAACGCTCGGCGTAACCGGGGAGTGTCGTACTGGGTGAATGATGACGGTACAGCCACATGGTCGCTGACTGGTCCTGTGTTGGAGATGGAAGCGTTTTATCAGCGTGTGCGTGGAACTGCCAGGGCTATCCTGGCAATCCACATAGAAGCGTTTTCTGTCAGGTTGACGGATGAACAACAAGCCCTGTTCATTACCGAGGGCAATGGTGACACGACTGAAGTGCGTGTAGGGGACCTGGGTCGGGTTGAGGTTGATGATGACCGGCTCATCGACCAACTCACCCTGGATTTGATTACCGGGGCGAAACCTTCAACCACGTTGCGTGTCCGCGTGGTCCCGACGGGTAAACACGCCCCCATCACAGTCACCAACACCAAAGACACCTTCGACCCAGGTGTTCCTGGTGCGGAATCCGATGGTGCATTCGAAGCGGGCGGTCCCGGAACGGATACCCGTAGCGATGCGGGTGGCCCTGGTTCGGGTGATGCGGACGGTTCTGTGTGGGCTGAGAAACGTGAAGCCAGGCAGGCGGAAAACGTGTACGAGCTTGAGTTGTGCGTATCCATGCCTGAAAAAGAAGAATGGCTCAAAGCCCAAGCCGGTATCACCGTCACCATCCCGGTCCTGCACTTCCTCACGCACCTACCCCCACCAAGCACGGAGAGAAGACCCGAGGAACAAAGACCTGAGAGACGAAGATTCGGAAAAGACCCCGGGCCAGACAGATCTGGACCCGGAAACCAAGGGACAGGTGTGCCACCAGAGACTGATGCGCCACCGGGTAGTGAAGAAACCTTAAACCCGGAAGAGTTCTTGAACACCGCGGAACGCGTGAGTGTCGGTGAGCCCTTGGGGGCAGGTGCGCCTGTGGGAGCGGGTCGTGAGCTTGATTACGGGTTGCCGATCAAGGTGGACCCAGATGCGCGGGTTCCGGTGATGATGAATAACCGGGTGCCATTAGACGCAAAGACCGCTGATGAGCTGATCGCGCAGGCGAAGTGGGCGTACCGGATGTTCACCGACCCACAAACCGGGGTAGTCCTCGAATCCACACCGACGAAGTATTACATCCCACCAGCCCTGAAACGCATGGTCGAAGCCAGGCACCCTGATTGCAGTGTCCCCTGGTGTGCTACACCTGCCAGAGTGTGCGAGAAAGACCATATCGAACCGTTCAACCACCAGGACCCTGAAAATGGTGGGCTCACAGTGATGGAGAATTTGCATCCGTTGTGTAAGCGGCATCATCAGGAGAAAACCCAGAAACGACTCCGCGTCGACAAGATGGATGACGGTTCCCTGGCGCGGGTGTTCCCACGGATTGGTGCCATGCTGGTCTACCCACCAGAATCACGGATTAACCAACTCCAGTACGAACGGTTACTCGAGTACTTCGACACCGGCGACCAAGACATCAGCCACACCATCAACCAATACCAAGCAACAGAACACCAAACCGCACGCAGCACTGAAACTGAAGCAACTCACAGTCCAGGGGAGGTGTTCAACGGTGACACCCGCCCATGGGAACCCAGCGAAGAACCACCACCGTTTTAGTAAGCCAACCCGATGGTGGCTGGTCTGAGCTGAGGTTACGTGACCCAGAGTCCTTACTAGAGTCCTTGCTGGTTCAGTTCGGCGTCCTCGGCTTCTTCGTCCCTCACCGAACGGCGCGCACGCCTGGTCGCGCTGTCACGCGTGCGGTGCAAACTCGTCCCATACCGAGTCCCAGACGCAGACCCGTGCTTCAACGCGTCCTTATCCACAACCACATACGTCGTCGGCTTATCCTGAGACGACTCACGCGTCTTCTTCTCACGCACGATCGTGAACACAATCGCAATGAGAATCATGACCCCAAACGTGATCCACTGAAACGTATACGACAAATGCGACCCCGGATCCAGCGACGGCGCAGGCAAAGGAGACAATCCCTCCTCACCAGCCGGATCCTCCGCACCCATCTGCACAAACACATGCTCATATGGATCGCTCAACCCCGGCACCCGCTCCGTATCAATCGCACGAATAATGCCATCCGGATTGTTGTCCTTACTACCGTCCTCGGTCGGTCGAAGCCACCCAGTCACCGTCGTCTCACCAGAAGGCGGCTGTGGCACCTGATCCGGACTCGCAGCGCCAGTCGACGGGGCTGGCACCCACCCCCGATTCACCAAAACCTGGCTCCCAGAAGACGTGGTAAACGGCACAATCACATAGAACCCGGGCTGATTATTCACCGTGCGATTACGCGCCAACACTGTCAGTTGCGGCTCATACCGGCCCCGCACCTCAACCTTGGTCCACTCGTCCTCATGCCTTAACTCCGCCGAGGTGCCTTCCACCGCATCGGCAAAGTCCACCGGAGACGCGTTGTAGTTGGACTCAATCGTGGCAATCTCCGCGTCACGCTGCTGCCGACGGTCGTTCTGCCACATCGCAAGAAACGCACACAGCGTCGCCGCAACAAGCGCCAACACGATATACCGAATCCACGCAGACGACGCCACAAACGAATAGTTGCGCAACATCAGCCCGCACCCTCCGGAATCTCGTCTACCGAAACCACGGACCGTAAAAACCCACGCAACGACAGAAACTCGCTCAAAAAATCACGGTGCTCATCACACGCCAACCACACCTTAGTGCGCGAGGCAACGTGAATCGAAGGGTTATTCCACAACAAAGCGTGCACCGCTACTGCCCGACACGCCTTAGCTGAACAGACAAGCTCGGTCACGCGTCAGTCTCCTCGTCCCGGCTACGCTGTGACTCCCGCGGACTCTCCAGAACCCCCACGACCTCACCAATAACGACGTCAGGCTCTTCATCCTCCACGTCCTCGGCAGGCTCATCATCCAATGCCTGCGGTGTCGGAGCGCCAGCAATTTCATCCTTATCCGTGTAGAAATGACGTCGCACCGTGTTAGCAATAGTCACCGCAACCCACGGAAGAACAATCGCCCCCGCAGCCGCGGTCCAGCGCACCCACCCAGACGTAAGCGCCGCAACGAAAAAGCACGTCAAACGGATCGCCATAAGCACCGTGTACTGACGCATACGCCCGTTCGACTCGGCTTCGTGGGAGTGCTGAGCATCGGTGACACGAACAGTCTGTTCCTTGCTCACTCACACCTCCTGCGCTCAGTTCGCTACGCAAGTCTACTCCCCGAACTAGAGAAACGCTCCGAGGTGAGACCAATCGTTGATAAGTTAGGAAAGAAACTGTCCGCAATCTCATCTATGTCCAGGAGCCTCAGTGCCACGTACAGTACTCGTCACCGGCGGTAACCGCGGGATCGGACGCACAATCGCCGAACAATTCATCGCACAAGGCGACCGCGTCGCTGTCACCTCACGCAACGGAGACGCCCCAGAAGGCGCGCTAGCAGTCGCCGCAGACGTCACCGATTCCGCCTCACTCGACGCGGCCTACACCACGGTGGAAAACGAACTGGGACCAGTTGAAATCATCGTCGCAAACGCCGGAATCACCCGCGACAACCTGCTCATGCGCATGAGCGACGAAGAATTTGAAGACGTCATCAACACCAACCTGACCGGCGTGTACCGCACAGTCCGTCGCGGCATCACGAACCTGATCCGCGCCAAGTGGGGACGCATCATTCTGATCTCGTCGGTATCCGGGCTCTACGGTGTTGCAGGCCAAGCAAACTATTCGTCGTCAAAGGCAGGCCTGGTGGGTCTGGCCCGCTCCATCACCCGCGAAGTCGGATCACGCGGAATCACCGCCAACGTAGTAGCCCCCGGCTTCATCCGCACCGACATGACGGACGAACTCCCTGAAGCCAAACAAAAAGAGTATTTGCAAGCCGTTCCCGCCAAGCGTTTTGCTGAACCTCAAGAAGTAGCCAAAGTTGTCAGCTGGGTTGCTTCCGATGACGCAAGCTATATTTCCGGTGCTGTCATTCCCGTTGACGGCGGTTTGGGAATGGGACACTAAAGAAAAAGCAGAAAGGTCAACATGGGAATTCTTGAAGGAAAGCGCATCCTCGTTACCGGTGTGCTCACAGAATCGTCAATCGCGTTCGCTGCCGCACGTCTCGCACAAGAGCAGGGTGCAGAAGTCATTCTGTCCAGCTTCGGCCGTCAGATGAAGATCACCACGATCATCGCCGAACGCCTACCCAAACCAGCCCCGGTTATTGAACTCGACGCCACCAGCGAAGAAGACCTGGCGGCACTGCCGGAACGCCTGGGCGGAAACATTGACGGAATCGTGCACGCAATCGCGTTCGCACCAAAGGACGCTCTGGGTGGCGTGTTCCTCGACACTCCATTCGAATCGGTGTCCACCGCAATCCACGTGTCCGCCTACTCGCTCAAGTCGATCGCGGTCGCAGCCAAGAGCGTGCTCAACCCAGGCGCTGGAATCGTGGGCCTCACATTCGACGCGACCGTCGCATGGCCAGCATACGACTGGATGGGTGTTGCAAAGGCGGCCATGGAATCCACCTCGCGCTACCTGGCCAAATACATGGGACCAGACAAGATTCGTGTCAACCTGGTGTCCGCCGGTCCACTTAAGACCACAGCCGCTAAGTCCATCCCCGGCTTCGAAGCTTTTGAAGACGTCTGGGGCGACCGCGCTCCACTCGGATGGGACCAGACCGACACTGAACCAGCCGGAAAAGCAATCGTCGCTCTTCTCTCCGATTGGTTCCCCGCCACCACCGGCGAAATGGTGCACGTCGACGGCGGTCTGCACTCCACAGGCGCATAAGCGCCAGCGCTTAAATATCACCGCGCAAGCACCTGCACTTTTGAGTGGGCATATCTACACTGGTAGGTATGCCCACTCTTGTTTTAGCTCGTCACGCGCACGCAACTCATGACCCTATGCCGGACTTTGACCGTCATCTCACTGAAGAAGGGGAGGCCGAGGCGGCGCTTGCCGGGCGCTTTCTGTCCCAGTTCGCACTGACTCACCTTGTGTCGTCACCAGCTAAACGAACCACCCAAACTGGACAAGCAGTTGTTGACGCGCTCAATGACGCATACCGCGGTCGCCCCGATTTCAAACAGGTCGAACTACAGTTTGAACCGGCTCTTTACGACGCCACCGTGCAGACCTGGTTAGACACCATCAACGCGATCCCCGAAAATGTGCCTGGCGCATACATCGTTGGCCACAACCCAATCGTGTGGGAAACAGTCGAACGCGTGGGCGGTGTAAGTCTCAAGAAGTTTAAGCCGTCGTCCGTGGCAGTCTTCCAGCTACCGAGCTGGGACGTTGACTCATTCCCAGAACCAACCGTGCGCTACTTCGGAAACTAGAACGCCACGGAACTCACGCAGACCTCTAACAGGCCCTACGCAAGTCCTCAACGCACATAAGGCGTGCAGAAGATCTCGACCAGTTGGCGCATATCCCTGTGACGAATAACCAAGTCGGCCTTCTCAGCCAAAGCCGGTTTTGCACAAAAAGCAATCCCGCAACTTGCCAGTTCAACCATGTCGAGGTCGTTAGCACCATCGCCAACCGCAAGAGTGCGCGTGGCCCCCACACGCCCCGCCAACTCCGCAAGCGTCTGGGCCTTAAACGCCCGGTCAACCACCGGTCCAGTCACCTGCCCCGTGAGAACCCCGCCGGAGGACTCCAACTGGTTGGCAAACGCATCGTCGATGCCAACCCCGTCAGCAAGTGGCTGAACAATGTCAATAAAGCCTCCGGATACAACAGCCACGTGGCAATCCACCTCGTGCAACGCCTCAACCCACTCAGGAACGCCCGGTGTCAGCGTCACCTGGTCAGCGACCTCGGCAAGGGCACTTACAGGGATCCCCTCAAGTAAGGCCACGCGTTCACGCAAGGACTCCTCGAAGTCCAACTCACCGGCCATCGCCCGCTCCGTAATCGCTACAACCTGGTTCTCAACACCTGCGTGAGCTGCCAGAAGATCAATCACTTCCTCATTGATCAACGTGGAATCCACATCCATGACCACGAGCTCAGGCGGTGCGAGACTCACCTCCGGAGGCAAGACCTGAACATCGTCATTCTCTGAGCGCAAATCGGCCAGAACCGGCGGAAGATCATCAGTGTCAAAAACGTCGTGACGCACCTGGCCAGAGTCGAAAATACATACCCGTTGCATAGCTTCATCGTATCGGTGCGGCACTTTCCCGCGTGGTCGTGGTCACCACGTCGTGAGCAGCCGCGTGGAGCTGAGCCAGAAGCGACCCCAACTCCTGAGGCTCAACAGCAAGCGGAGCCAAAACCGGGCGCAACGCACAGTGAATATCAACAGCTGAAAAACACGCAGCTTCAACCGTGGAATCCACGAAGAACGACCCCGCCCGCCGGTGCTCACCAGCAAACTCCTCTTGCCAGTCTCTCCACGGAAGATTCCGGAACTCATCGGCAATCCCACGCTCAACAAGAGACAAACCCTGCATCACCACGTCGCGTAAATGACGCACCGCCTCGGGCACGGAACGCATCCCCAAAGGAGCAAACGGAACGTGCGCACACGGAAACACATCAACATTGCCCTCCGCGTGAACCACCAGTACGGCACGGGACTCACCAGCCACCTCGGCGACAATCACAGCGGGCGCTTGGGCAACCACGCGACTGTGCTCCCTAGCCACCTGCGGAACCGTCAGCGCAAGCGCCGGGTGAACCAAGACCGCACGAAACCGATCAAAACCACGCTCCCTGGCCGCAGCAGCCCACAGCAACAGTCCAGTACGTGACTCGTCAAGCACCGCATCTTCGTTGATAAACGGAACCTCAAACCCGGCGTCCTGGAAGATTGTGACAACCGAATCGGGCGGTAAAGTCCGCTCAACACACGCGTTAAGGGCGGTGGCGACATGAACAGTGTGGAAAACTCGCTGATTGTGCACACGCACAGATTACCCGTGGGGTAGTGTTTAACATATGAGCGAAGTGCTGAGCTTAGAAGATGTTGTTGTTCGCCGTGGCGCCCACCACCTGCTGGATGGACTTAGCCTCTCAGTATCTGAAGGGCAGCACTGGGTGATTTTAGGCCCAAACGGCGCCGGTAAAACCACCCTGTTGGAAATCGCTGCCGGGCGCATGCACCCAACCAGTGGAACCGTCAAAATTCTGGGCGAACAGCTTGGCCGAGTCGACGTATTTGAGCTCCGCCCGCGCATCGGTTACGCCTCGTCGGCGCTTGCTGACCGCCTACCACGCAGTGAAACCGCCTTCGACGCCGTGATGACCGCCGCTTATGGGGTCGTTGGTCGCTGGACAGAAAAGTACGAACAGATCGACGAAGAGCGGGCCCACGACCTCCTCAACGTTTTTGGTATCGGCGACTTTAAAGACCGCGCATTCGGTTCCCTGTCTGAAGGTGAACGCAAACGAGTACAGATTGCCCGGTCACTCATGACCGATCCGGAAATTCTGCTCCTCGACGAACCAGCTTCGGGACTCGACCTGGGTGGACGTGAAGATCTACTTCAGGCTCTTTTTGAAATCCTCGGTGGGAAATACGCCCCCACCACCCTCATGGTCACTCACCACGTGGAAGAGATTCCAAAAGGCACCACTCACGCACTGCTTCTGCGCGACGGAAAAGTGACAGTGGCCGGGCCCTTGGAAGAGACCCTGACATCAGAAAATCTCTCTGAGACATTCGGCTCTGACATCAAACTCACCACAGTAGGTGGACGCTTCCACGCTCACGCACAGTGACATTTGATCTTCTCACCAGCGCGCTAATCTTCTTAGCGGGGCTGGCCGCTGGCACCATCAACGCGGTGGTGGGCTCCGGAACTCTGATTACCTTTCCCGCGCTCGTGGCTTTTGGCGTGCCACCCCAAGCCGCGACCATGAGTAACGCGCTTGGGCTCATCCCGGGAAACATCGCATCGTCCTTCGGATACCGTGAAGACCTTCGTGGCTCCGGCGACAGACTCAAACGCTGGATACCCGCTTCGATGGCAGGTTCGCTCGTTGGCGCAACGCTATTGGTGGTTCTGCCAGCTAAGTCCTTTGAACTGATTGTTCCGGTGCTCATCGTGATCGCTCTCGTCATGGTGGTGGTGCAACCACGACTGCAGAAGTACCTGAAAGCCCGCGATGCCACGGCCCTGACAAACAGCACAGTCGCCGTGTACTGCATCCTGTTCTTCACAGCCATCTATGGCGGGTACTTTGCGGCAGCTCAGGGCATCATTCTCATCGGTCTTCTTGGCATTGTCCTCGATGAGCCACTTCAAAAGATCAACGGGTACAAAAACGTTCTAGTGCTCTTCGTGAACATCGTGTCAGCAGCCGCTTACACGGTTATAGGATTCAACAAGATCTCGTGGATGGCCGTGGTGCTCATTGCAGCCGGTTCGCTCATAGGCGGTTACGTGGGCGCCCGTGTTGGCCGAAAACTCAATCCCACCGCTCTGCGCGCAGTGATTGTCATTCTGGGCATCGTGGCGTTTGTGCGCATCCTGGGAATCCACGCATGAACACACCCAAAAAAGCCGACCTGGGTCCCGCAGACATTGAGGCTCTGTGTGAAAAGCACGGCATCGACCCAGCCCGCGTGCAACACCTGGCACATGTGCCCCCGCCTGAGGACTACACGCAGCTGACCGATGTGGAACTGCGCAAGAAGCTCGAACCAGAAAATGGGCTGTTCATCTCCGAGTCATCCAAGATCATTCAACGTGCCCACGACGCCGGCATGAAGTTCCGCTCCTTCTTCCTCAACGCCCACTGGCTCGAACCGCTGGCCCCAGTGATCGCCCACCACGACGTCCCCATCTACGTGGGAAGCGAAGCTGATCTAGAAAAGGTCGCCGGTTTTCGCCTCCACCGAGGTGCTTTGGCAAGTACCCAGCGTCCCCACCTTCCCAGCGTCGCCGAGGTGGTGAGGGACACCTCGGTCGTTGTCATCATCGAAGACTTGGTGGACCACACGAACGTGGGCGCGATCTTCCGTTCCGTAGCAGCCTTGGGAGCGGACGCCGTCCTTGTGACTCCCCGTTGCGCCGACCCGCTCTACCGCCGCGCCATCCGGGTATCCATGGGAACCGTGTTCCAAGTTCCGTGGACAAGAATCGATCCTTGGCCAGAGAGCATCGACACCTTCCAGGATGCAGGGTTCGTCGTTGCGGGCATGACTCTAGGCGAGGGCGCGATCACTTTGGACGAGCTGGTCGCTGAAGATTATGAGAAGCTCGCTCTCGTCTTCGGCTCCGAGGGTCCTGGGCTGACTCAAGCGACTGAGCAGCGGCTCGACAGAAGAGTCACGATCCCGATGATGGGCGGAGTTGACTCGTTAAACGTCGCGGCGGCCTCGGCAATCGCGCTCTATGCGACGAGGTTGCGCCACAAGAGGTAGCGTGACTGTCCAGAGGTGGTCGAGTCAGTCCGTTTTCACCGGCGCGAATATCGTTGTGGCGAGTGTGATCTGCGCCACTAGGGCCTTTGCCCTGATGCAGTGCTGCCGACGGACTGTACTGAAGCCGGCACTCTGGTGGTGAGCTTGGAGTCCGAGCATTAAGTCAATTGAAATCCGGTCAAGCAAGTGGGGTCATCTGCGCGGGTCGATATATCCTGCTTTGCGGTGCGGCCTTCGGCTGAGACTGTGAGCGACGCGTCAATTCCGCGTGGCAGCCAGATCCCCACGAATCCGTTGTCGTAAGTCCTCAGCGTTTCATCGAGGATGGTCCTCCCAGACGTCGCCTCGACCACGGTAACGTCGACGTCAGTATTGGCGAGCTCGCCGCGACAAGTTGTGAGGCTGTGGAAGTAGCATTCGTGAGTCTGCCCGCGATAGGGAGCGATAGAGACGTAAAATTCGTCCTTTGGCATCGGCAGAGTGGTCTGCCTGTTCTGATCGTCGGTCAGGACCAACTGTTCGGGTTCAATCGAAGCAATGAGTTCAGACGAGCGATCTGACACCTTCGCTGTGTCGAGGCGCTTGATGACGTCCCGTGCATTCAGGCCGTCCAGATCGTGCTCGGCCACCAATGAGTGATCGGACCCTGCGTCGACGGACGGTTCCGCATCAGCACAGCCGCTGAGCAGGAGGACGGCGCTGGTCGCCAGCGCGGTCATGGTCGCGCAGAGTCTCAGGCGGCTCCTGGAGGGGTGGATCGGAGTAACAATGGCAAGGGGCATGGCCAACTCTTTTCTCAGGTGAAAATGTTCATATCGACCGATTCGACCTCAGGCGGCCCGATTTCGTCGGGGGCCGAGGGCCAGACGAGGGGCAGTCCACGCCAGCCCGGAGACGTCGAAAGCATAGTCTTAGTCTGGGGTGTAACAGCCTGGGAGGCGTCTGGTGTCAACCGAAATCAGATGGTGTCAGGAGCGCACGAGTCGGTTGATGGCATCGGAGGCTTCCTGGATCTTGGCGATGGCCGCGTCCTCATCGCCTTGCTTGGCGGCGTCGAGCACGCAGTGCTTGAGGTGGTCATCGAGCAGGCCGGTCGCGACCCCCTGAAGTGCCCGGGTGAGCGCGGAGACCTGAGTGAGGATGTCGATGCAGTACTTCTCGTCATCGATCATCTTCGCGATGCCGCGCGCCTGGCCTTCGATGCGCTTCATGCGGCTGCGGTAGCGGGCCTTGTCGCTGATGTAGCCGTGCTGGTGGGTCTCGGTGTCGCCGCCGGTGTCATTGGTGGCCGTGTCGGTAGTCATGATTGTGTCCTTCATTTCTGACGCTCCAGGACGGAACGAGTGCTTGCATCTGGGGTGAGGTCGATGCGACGCAACAACTGGGCGTTGAGGGCGACGACGACGGTGGAGATCGACATCAGGATCGCGCCAACCGACATCGGCATGACAAAGCCGACGGGTGCGAGCACACCGGCCGCGAGCGGCACAGAGAGCAGGTTGTACCCGGCAGCCCACCACAGGTTCTGCTTCATTTTACGGTATGCGGCACGGGAGAGTTGGATAACCGAGAGCACGCTGCGCGGGTCGGAACTGGCGAGGATGACCCCTGCTGAGGCGATGGCGACGTCGGTGCCCGCGCCGATGGCGATACCAATGTCGGACTGCGCCAGCGCCGGAGCGTCGTTGACGCCGTCACCAACCATGGCGACCTTCTTGCCTTCCTTTTGCAGCTGGTCGACCTTGGCGGACTTGTCCTCGGGGCGGACGCCGGCGAAGACCCGGTCGATGCCGAGCTCTCTTCCCACCTCGTTCGCCACGGCCTCGGCGTCGCCGGTGATCATGACGACCTCGACGCCGAGCTCATGAAGCGCGTCGACGGCGTCGCGGGACTCTGGCCGGACCTCGTCGGCAAGCTTGAGCCCGCCGATCACAGTATTGTCGCGTAGGACGTGCAGGATGATCGCGCCCGCGGCTCGCCACTCCTCGGCGGCGTCGATCTCGTGCTGCCCGGTCTCCTCGAGCAGTCGGGGGCCTCCGACGCGGATCTCCTGGCCGACCACGGTCGCGGTGACCCCCACTGCCGGCGAGGACGAGAATCCACTGGCTGGTTCGACGGTCAGGCTCTTGTCTTTGGCGGCAGCGACGATGGCCTGGGCGAGCGGGTGCTCGCTGTTGGCCTCGGCGGCAGCGGCTAGGGCGAGTACCTGCTCGGCGTCCAGGCCGGCGATCGGCTCGACGCCGGTGACGGTGGGCTCGCCCTTGGTCAGGGTGCCGGTCTTGTCGAAGAGCACTGCGTCGACCTGGCGCATGGACTCCAGCGCGAGGCGGTCCTTGACCAGGACGCCGCCGCGGGCGGCGCGCTCGGTGGCGATGGACACGACCAGCGGGATCGCCAGACCGAGCGCGTGCGGGCAGGCGATGACGAGCACGGTGATGGTGCGGATGACGGCATCGTTGGGCAGCCCGAAGAGGGTCCAGGCGACGGCAGTG
>NZ_ADNU01000014.1 GCF_000178455.1 Brevibacterium mcbrellneri ATCC 49030
TGACTTGGCTCATTTCGTTAGTGCGTGAGTTTGCCGTTCATGATTGAGTCGATGATGGTTTTTTCTTTGGCGGGGATGTGGGGCGGGAAGGTTTGCTGGGTGCCGTTGATTTCGATCGTCGCCGACCGTAGTGGTCGCAGGCGTTTGACGACGTTGCCGATTGCCAGCCCGGTGTGGGTCTGGACGTAGCGTGATACCGCCAGGGCGGTGAACACGATGGTCAGGTGTGCTTCGATCGATTCGCGGACGCGGTGGAAGATTGGCCTGGCGGCCAGGTCGGTCTTGGACATGCGGAACGATTGCTCGACGTGCCACAGGTCGTGGTAGGACGACACCACCTCTGCTGCTGGCATGATGCTGGCCGGGATGTTGGATGAGTATCCCTTCCAGCCGACGAGTTGCATCGCTCGTGTGTAGGAGGCTTCGTCGAGTTCTTTCTTCCCGCCTTTCTCCCGCACGAACCTGGCCTTCTTCGGTGCCCGTTGCCCGTCGATAATCGCGATCGCTCGGTTGCGTTGCTGATTGAGCGTGGCTTGGTCCCGCAGCGCTCTCTTGTGCCTGTACTGCCAAACGGCCCGCCATTTGTCGGTGTCTGTTTCGGGGTCCCACACCGGCTCGGCCCGGCACCGCACCCGGTCTGGATCGGGGGCGGACCGTCGCATCGTGATGGTGTCGACGGTCAGCCCGTCCTCGTGGTGGGTGCCGTGCCAGTGGAAGTACTTCGCCAGGTCCTGCGGTGCCTTCGTCTGCCGCGACCCGACGATGAACCGCAAGCCTGCGTCGTCGAGGTCTTGCAGGTTCTTTGCCGACAGCATTCCGGCATCGGCGACCACCACCATATCGGCCACGTTGTGGCGGTCCTGGAAAGCCTTGATCACCGGGATCATCGTGTGCGTCTCGGCCTTGTTCCCTTCGAACGAGTGAATCTCCAGGGGAAAACCGGTCCGATCGACGAGCAACCCGATGACGATCTGCGGATCGACTCGGCGCTCCTTCGAGTACCCGACCTTGCGGTAGGAGTCTTCCTTCTTTGCCTCGAAATACAAGGTGGTGACGTCGTACAACAGTAGCGACAGCCCCGTAGTGGCAGCACTGTAGGCGAAGCAGGCCCTTGCGATCTGATCCCGATAGTCCTGTTCCTGGATCCTGCCCAGGCTCCGCTTGATCGTGGCGTAGCTGACAGCGTCCAACCCGAGCTCGTGCAACACCCGGGGAGCATCACGCTTCGACGTCGGTTCCACGATCCGGGCCACCACCAAGTCGCGGAACACCGCGTCGTCGACCCGGTCGAATCCCAACTGCTGATATGCCGTGGTCAGCACGTCCCGCAAGATCCCGGCCGGAGTCGCCGCTACTCGTCCGGCAGGAGCACGCCTTACCACAGGCGGTTCGGGATCAAGCAGAGCGGCTTGCCCACCGTCTTCCTGAACCAGCGACTCAGTGGTCATTTCTTCAAGCCCAATGTCGATATCAAGCGTCTGCTACCCGTCATCGATCCAGCCCCTAGCGTGAGCCAACAGAACCCCGAGCTCGGCCTCGGTATGCGCCGACCCGATGCGCTTGATGATGCGCTGCCGACCACGCGAATACTCAGCCACCTGCACCGCAGTCGCCCCAGACTTCGTGCGCACCCGACGAATGAACACCATCCCACGACTCTAAACGACCCCCCGTTAGTGCGTGAAAAATCACGAACTCACGAGCAAAACTCCAGGTCACGGAACCGAACCATCGAAACTAACACAACCGTGAGCCAAGTCAGG
>NZ_ADNU01000013.1 GCF_000178455.1 Brevibacterium mcbrellneri ATCC 49030
GGACCGTTTCTGTGTTGTGGTGTTCTGTGTTGTGGCGCGGGTTGAGCCCGAGGTGGTTGCCGGGGTGTCTGGTGTCGCCGCGTTCTGTTCCGGCTTAGGAATGAAGGGCCAGAACGCTTTTCGCCCGCTGATCGCAAGCAGGGGTGGAAGCAGGAACAGCACCGCTGCGAGCGCGATCACCAGGCCGATCGCTGAAGCAATCCCAATACCGCGGGTACTCGGAATCACCGCGACCACCAAGATCAGTAGCGCCAGAACAACCGTGAAGTTCGATGCCAGAATCGCGGGTACTGTACCGCGCCACGCGTTGCTTAAAGCGGTTCGGTGGTTTGGTGTGCGCACAAGCTCCTCGCGGTAACGCGAGATAAGCAGCAGCGCGTAGTTCGTTCCAGCGCCGAACACCAAAACACTAATGATCCCGGCATCAAACTGCAGGTCCCACGCGGCTCCGGTGGCTGCGGTGACTCGGCCAGCTAAACCATCTGCCATACCCACTGCAAACAGAGGCAAGAGCCACAGAATAGGGGAGCGGTACGTCAGAATCAGCAGAACCGCCACGATCCCAATCGTGATCGACAACAGCAAGAAATTCGCGCCATCGAAAGCACCAGCCACGTCCGCACCAAACGCCGGACCACCCGTGACCTGCAACGACATGCCAGCCGGCACCTTGTCAGCCAGGGTGGCACGCAGACCGTTAACGACCTCGGCGTTCTCAGTAGACGCCTCACTCACCTGCATGTCAGTGACCAGCAGGGCGGCCTTCTTGTCTTCACTGGGCAGCGGTCCATTGGATTCAGCGCCGAGGTGGTTATCAAGTACCGGCAGAAGGTCCTTCAGCTGGGCGAGCTGGTTTTCAGTGAGCTCCGCACCGTCGTCACGCGAAGCCACGACCAGGATCGTGCCGCGGTCAGCTTCTGGAAACTTTTCCATGAGTTGAGCAGCGTGGGCGGATTCGGAGTCAGCGGGGGCGAGGTTGGTGCCCACCGGGGCCTTCGCCTTTCCGAATACGCCAAACAGCGCCACGAGTATCAGTAGCGAAACGCCCAACGTGATCCACGCGCCACGGCGGGATGTGAGGCGATCCGCAAAGGATCGAGAGTTAGTTGAAGTAGTCATACATCCAGCTCACCAAGGTTTGCGCATGGGCACATCGCGCCGGTGGTTGAACGTGGAATCCACCAAAAGGTTGATGGGGTGCGGGTTGTGCGTGGTGGTTTGGGTGGTGAGAGCCGGGTGAAAACTGCGTTTGGATACAGTCCAGATCTTGGACTGTATCCAAATGACCGGTTTTGTTCGCTCAGAGTGAAAAAACTGGCTGTTTCGCTACAGTCGAGCGCATTTCCGGTGCTCGACTGTAGCCAAACGCATCCAAGCGGGTTGGACCCATAAGCATAAAACGCATCAAGAACTACAGTCTGGACACGAACCTCGCCTGGAACCGCCCAGGGCTACGATCGGGAACCAATACCGAAAGAGTCCACGCTACGACAGTGAGGTTGAGCAATGACGCAGAATTCAAAACCCGAGCCCAGCACCGGTGCCGTAAAGCCCAGCACCCACCGGCCCATTGAACCTGATGCAGAAGCACTGGAATCAGCAATCAGCCAGCTGTCCACTTACACTGACTCAGCGCAGGGCGGCTGGACCCGCCAAGTGCTCAGCGAACCGTACAAGGCGGCCCGCGAATTTGTAGCAAACCGCATGAAGAGCGCAGGCCTGGAAGTCCGTACGGACGGGGCGGGCAACATCATCGGTCGCCTGCCTGGACTGGCCAGTGAGGGTGGCGCCAGGCTCAAACCGCTAGTCACGGGCTCGCACACGGACACGGTTGCTTCAGGTGGCCGGTTCGACGGAATCGTGGGCGTGCTGGGTGCCATTGAAATGGTCGAAGCGATGCGTCGAGTAGGAAGACGTTTCGAACGCGACCTCATCGTCATCGACTTCCTAGGCGAAGAAGCCAACGACTTTGGAACCATGTGCGTGGGATCAAACACCCTGGTGGGAGGCGTGACCCCGGCAATGCTGGACTACACCGACCCCAACGGCACAAAATTTGGCGACGCCTTGACACGCTTTGGTGTGGACCCCAACGCTGCGCTTAACAACGCGTGGCAGCCCGGCTCCTTCCACGCCTATATTGAACTGCACATTGAACAGGGGCCACAGCTCGAACGTCACAACACTCAGATCGGTGTAGTTACAGCGATTACGGGAATCTCGCGTTTCATTGCCCAGTTCAGCGGGCGCACCGACCACGCGGGAACTACACCCATGGACGTGCGCCACGATGCTCTCATGGCCGCGGCCGCCTCGGCGTTGACGGTCGAACGGGTCACGTGTGGCGCCCCCAATCACGGGGTAGGAACTGTGGGCCGGATGGACGCATGGCCCGGCGCGCTCAACGTGGTGCCAGGCCGGGCAACGCTCGAAGCGGAGTTCCGCTCCGTTGACAGTGACTGGTTGGGTGTTGCCAAACGCAACATCGCTGAGCAGATCGCTCAAGAAGCCCAGGCCCGAGGTGTCGAGGTGGATATCGAGTGGCTCGAGACGATGGAGGCGGTCCCCACGGTTCCGGCGATCCGCGACGAAATCGCCAACGCCGCTCAAACTGCTGGGCTCACCTGGGAGGCGATCCCTTCTGGGGCGGGTCACGACGCACAACACATGGCTGCACTTGGTCCCATGGGCATGATTTTCGTACCCAGCGTTGACGGTCGCTCGCACTGCCCGGAAGAGTTCAGCCATACCTCGGACATTGCTAACGGCGTGAGTGTCCTTGCTGCCACGCTTGCCCGCCTTGACGCTATGGACGTCATCCGCCAGTAGTCACGGACGCCACCGGCCCCGCCCGAGGTGGTAGCAGCTGCCCGCGCCCCGTCACGTCTTCGGGGTCGCGAGTTCACTAACCGTTCACCAAGCGTCTTTAACCTTAAGAAGTACTATGAAAAACAAAACAATCGCTGCCGTCGCGGGTGCGACCATCATCGTTGTTCTTGTTGCGGTGCTTGGCATAGCCGTCGCCAGCCGATTCGGCTTTAGCATCTTTGGCAAACCGAAAACCGAAGTCACAGCGGTTGTAGGTAGCGAGAAGGAAGCCTTCTTTAAAGACCCGCGAGTGGTCGAGGCGTTCGCCAATAAAGGCTTCACAGTGAAAGTGACGACCGCTGGCTCACTTGCTATGGCGCAAAACGAAGCCACGACTAATAACGACTTCGCGTTCCCATCATCTGAATCCTCTGGTCAGGCGGTTCAAAAAGCGTTCAAAGACAAAGCTCGAAACACGTACACGCCGTTCTTCTCGCCCATCGCAATTGCAACCTTTGAACCCGTCGTTCAAGTTTTAGCTAAGAACGGTGTTGCCCATGAAAACCAGGGCATTTGGGAAATCGACATGGCCAAGTACCTGGAACTGGTTAAAGAGAACAAACGGTGGAGCGACCTGAAAGACAACAAGGCGTACAAGCCCCAACGCAATGTGCTCATCACCAGTACTGACATCCGCAAGTCCAACTCCGCGGTGATGTACATGACGCTGGCCAGCTACGTCTTAAACAACAACTCAGTCGTCACCGACAAAGGTGCGGCTGAATCACAAGTCGATGACCTATCCAAACTTTTCCTCAACCAGGGGTACGCGCAAGGGTCGTCAGCTGCTCCGTTTGAACGTTACTTGAGCCGCGGGATGGGTGAAGCGCCCATGGTCATCGCGTATGAAGGTCAGTTCCTGGGTGAAGAAACCGCACAGAACTCACGTATTCGGGACAACATGGTGCTGGCCTACCCAAGCCCCACAGTCTTCTCCACACACACCGCTGTGACGTTTACGGAGAACGGTGACAAGGTCATGGAGCTGTTGTCCAATGACGAAGAGTTGGCCAAACTCCTCGCTGAACACGGGTTCCGCAGCAACGGTCCACACTCCGCTGCGTTCGATAACTGGGTGCAAGAAAAGAACTTGAGCGACCGGTACCGCCCAGCAGGCGACTTTGTTGAGCTTGCGCAGATACCGTCCAGCGAAATCACCACGTTCCTTGTTGACAACATCGGGAGACGCTATGACTTGGCCAAGTAGGTCTGCAACCAGCACGAAAACCAAGGGCTGGCACATCATCCGCACCCTGATCGCTGTGCTGACCGTGGGCATGCTCACGTTCGTGACCGCTGCGTGCGACGGTGGTGGCTTTGGCGGAAAAGGTTCTGGTGACCTGAAAGTCCTAGCAGGTTCCGAAGTCAAAGACTTAGAACCGATCCTTAACGACATGGCCAAAGAAATCGGTGTAAGTTTCGACATCACCTACGCCGGAACCCTTGAAGGCACCGAAAAACTGGTCAAGGAAGGCCAAGGCGACTTCGACCTCACCTGGTTCCCATCCAACTACTACCTGTCGTTGTTTGAGCAGTCGAAATCACTGGTTGGTGAAGAAAAATCAATCATGTCTTCGCCAGTTGTTCTGGGCCTCAAGCCTGAAAAAGCCAAGCAACTGGGCTGGTCAGAAGACAAACAACCGGCATGGGCAGACGTTGCTAAAGCCGCAGAAAAAGGCGACCTAAAATTTGGAATGACCAGTCCGCTGTCGTCCAACTCCGGATTCTCGACCGTGCTGGAAGCTGCAACGGCGCTCTCCGGTTCAGGTAATGCTCTACAGACCAAAGACGTTGAAGCCGCCACAGAAGGACTTTCCAAATTCTCCAAGGGAACCTCTCTCACCTCGGGAAGTTCCGGTTGGTTAGCGGAAGCCTTCGCAAAAGACCAGTCCAAAGCAGACGGAATCTTCAACTACGAATCCGTTCTCAAAGGCATGGACTTCGGGGGTCAACCGCCCGTGCTGATCGCACCCTCGGACGGCGTGGTCACCGCCGACTACCCACTGACCCTGCTCGACGGGGCAGACGACACAACCAAGGAAAACTTCAACAAGGTCACGGAATACCTGCTCAGCGACGAAGTCCAGCAACGCATCACGGACGAAACGCACCGTCGCACCAAGGTCTCAAACCCAGACGAATTCCCCACAACCTTCGAAACCCCGTACCCAGCAACCCTGGACACGGTCCAGAAACTGCTGGAAGCGTGGGTGGCAAACGGACGCAAACCCGCCACGATGTTCTTCCAGATTGACACCTCGGGGTCCATGCGCGGGGAGCGGTTGGAACAACTCAAAACAGCGCTGGGAATCCTGAGCGGAACCAGCGCAAAGAACGACACCGAACGCTTCCTGGCCATCCAGCCACGCGAAAAGCTCAAACTGGTGGAGTTCTCGCACGAAGTCAAGAGCACCGACGGATACAGACTTACCGACAACGGTAGCGCTGACAAGGTGCGCAAGGACCTCGACACCAAGATCCAGACGCTGACGGCTGAAGGCGGAACAGCCATCTACTCCACGCTCCAAACCACGCTGGAATCGGCGAAAAAAGAAAAGTCGGACGACAAGATCACGTCGGTGGTGGTGTTCACCGATGGCATGAACGAGCACGGCATCTCATTCCGCGCGTTCAAAGACTGGTACAGCAACAACCAGGACGTCCAGGACATCCCCGTGTTCGCAGTGAGCTTTGGAAACGCCGACTCAGACGAACTACAGGAACTGGTCTCACTCACCGGGGGCCGAGTGTTCGACGGCAACGCCGACCTCACCGCCGCGTTTAAGGACATCCGAGGCTACCTGTGAAACCTCGGACGCAGGCCATGTTCGCTGGCGCCAGTGGAGTGCTGCTGGGCGCAACCAGTGCTGTCTTGGGGCTGGGTAGTTTTGCCGGCGCCGTCGGAGTTGCGGGTGTCGCCGTGGCTGCAGGAGGCGCGATGGCCGCCGCCGTTGGTGTCTTTCTCCACGCAATCACTCCCGCGCCCAGCCTGCTGGTAACCACCTCGGACGGGGTTAACGAAAGCACCGCCACCATCCTGGAAAACGTGCTGAACTCAACGCGCAACATTCGGCGCAAACTCGACGAATGGCGCGGCGAACTGCCCCGGATCGAGCGGAACCTGCGCGCACAGGGCGGGGCGGGTGCCGCCTCGGGAGGGGGTGCCGCCTCGGGCAGGTATGGGGGAGCCTCACGGCCGGCCGAGGTGTTAGACCAGTTGGCAGGGATCCTCACCCGGATCGACGGGTTGGCCCAGACCGAAGCCGTGCAAGAACGCGACCCCAGCGACGGGGACCTGCTCATGCTGGAAGGAATCGCCTGCCGGTACATTCCGGAGCTCATGGACGCGGTGGATGACACGTTCGACTTCCTGGCGAAGTTCAGCGGGGGCGCGTTGAAGGATGTGCAGAACAATCTGGAGACGATCCACAGTGAGTTCGGCGTGATGAGCGAGACTCTGGAACAGCTGGAGCAGGACGTGGTGCGCGGTGTGAGCCACTCTTTGGAAGTGCATTCAGAGTTCTTGCGCAGGCGACTAAAAGCTTCGGATAGCCCGTCGATTATTGATATTTAGACCCACTTAAGACCTACTTAGAACCCGTTTAGGACCCACGAAATTCCACGAAATTCCACCCGAAAGGACCGTCATGACTCTGCAACCACCAGAACCAGCTCCAGCACCCGTAGCCGAACCACCCGTTGAGGAAGTCAAGGACGACAAAGCGCTTGGCATGTTGGAACCACTGGACCAGGCGGTTTCCACTGAGCTCAGCCAGCGTGCTGAAAAGTGGTTGAACACTGTGTCGGCGTTGAACCCGCACAGCCAGGAGTTCCAAACGCAGATTATTGCGATTGGGAATGTGGCGCGTAAAACGTTCGAGTCCACCGCGCGGACGTCCAGCCGGTTCATGGAGAAGTCGATGCGTGACGCCAAGGCGGAAGGCAGCAAGAGCCAGCAGCAGGTCTCGAGTTCGCTGTTGGAGCTGCGCACCGTGATGAACGACCTGGCGCCGTCGGATAAGACCTTCGCGCAGAAGGCCCTGGGGTGGGTGCCCGGGTTTAACGCAGTCAAGAAGTACTTCAACAGTTTTGAGTCGAACCAGAAGCAGTTGAATTCGGTGCTGCGGTCCTTGGACGCGGGCCAGGAACAGTTGCAGCGCGACAACGCGGAACTGGCCGTGGAGCGACGCAACTTGTGGGAGGACCTGCACGAACTGCAGCGTGCGGAAGGTCTGTTGGAGCAGATCGACGGGCAGGTTGTGGGCAAGATTGAAAGCCTGAAGTCTGAGGGGCAGGCCGAACAGGCTGGGATCCTGGAGAAGGACCTGCTGTTTGCTGTGCGTCAGCGTCGTCAGGACATTCAGACGCAGATCGCTGTGACGATCCAGAGCTACCTGTCCATGGGTATCATCGACGCGAACAACCGCCAGCTCATCCAGGGTGTGGACCGGGCCAAGACCACCACGGTGACGGCACTGCGGACCGCGGTGATCACGGCTGAGGCGCTGGAAAACCAGAAGCTGGTGCTCGACCAGATCGACGCGGTCAACAAGACCACGAACGACCTGATCAACCGCACGTCAGACATGCTTGCGCAAAATTCGGTGCGCACGCAAAAGCAGGCCGTGGAGTCCGGTGTTGCTGTTGAGACGCTTAATCGGGCGTTCGATAGCGTGTTCAAGACCATGGACGGGATCGACCAGTTCCGCATTGAAGCGAACAAGAACTTCGCGCAAACGATTGACGTGCTGAAGGCGCAGGTGGACCGGGCGCAGCCGTACCTGGAGCGTCAGAACGGTAATGCCCAGGTTGATGAGCTGGTCTCAGACCCGAACAACGCACAGAACCTGCTGGAGATGTAGAGGGCTGGGTGGTCTGGTGCGGCCCCCGGGCTGGCTCTCTTGCCAGGAAAGTCGTTTGGATACAGTCCAACTTTTCGACTGTATCCAAACGACGTTAGGACACCCCTTTTTGGTGACCCACGTCACTGTTTTGGGTGCTTTTCGCTACAGTCGACACGCAAAATCGAACTGGACTGTAGCGAAACGAAGTGAAACTACCCTTCCCGAGGTGTAAAAGAGTTTCCGCAGAGCCCGCGACTTTGTGCCGTTACTTCACGTCAGCCTGCGCCTGAGCGATGAGCTCCTCCAGCCATGTGAGCGCGGTGTCGTGTGTGCGAATTCCGTACTCCAGCGTGGCCTTGGTGTAGTGCGCAATTGATGCGAGTTCCGCTGGCACGCTCTGGCCTTTCACCTGGTCTTGCGTGTGTTCAAGGGTTGTGGCCGAACGTGAGACCGCGTCGCGAATCGATTCCAGGACGGTGACGCGTTCGGGTTCGTCCAGAAGCCCCAGGAAGTAGATGCGGGTCAGCGCCGCCGCATCAAGGTCCGCGTTTTCTGGCGGTGACATCATCCAGGCGTGAAAAGTTGTGCGTCCCTGGGGTGTGATGCCGTAGATTTTGCGCTTCCGCCCCGTGGTTTCTTGCGACACCACGTGAACGTCGCCGCGCTTGAGTAGGCCGTCGAGCGCGCGCTTAATACTGCCGGCGCTGGCCGAATAGAACAACGAGGTTCCCTGCTCCATAGCTTTGATGAGGTCGTAAAGACTCATATTGCCCAAGAGAAGTAACCCCAGAATCACGTGTGCCATGACATCAAGAGTACCTCTTGTGTCGCTTAAATATATCTGATAGACATATCGCATAGACATATGCGAGTGAGGTGCTCGCACTCGAAGCTCTGGGGGAGGGCTCGTCATGAATTGGTTTATCGGAATCACAATCGTCACATTGGCTAGCGGATGGATCGGCGTGGGAATCAACGAACTTCTAGGACAACCAAACTCCGTGGATTCGCTGGGCTCACTAGTCTGGCTGATCACGCCGTTTCTGCTGGTGGTTGTCGCTCGAGTGACAAAACAAGTGAGCGCGCCTGGTCGGTGGAACCCTAGGTTCAAACAGTCGTGGAAGTGGTACGTGCTCGCGCTGTTGGTGTACCCAGTCATCTGTGTGCTGTCGAGCGTCGCGGGTGTGGGTTCGGGCATCGCCACGTTCAACGGAGTTGGCCTTAGCGCCCTCAGCGGAGCAGTGGCCGTCCCATTCATCGCGATGTTCGTGAAGAACATTTGCGAAGAATCCGTGTGGCGAGGCTTCTTTGTGGGTGAAATGGATCGCCGTGTCAGCGACTGGCTGGTATACGCGGTCAGCGGTGGCGTGTGGGGACTGTGGCACCTGCCGTACTACCTGTTCTTCTTGCCGGAGGAGCAGATGCGCACCGTGATGGACGTGTCACGTCCGGTGTTTGCGCTGTTCGCGTGCGGTGTGATGGTGCTGTGGGGTGTGCTGTTTGCGGAACTGTTTCGGCTCGCGGGGTCGATCTGGCCACTGGTGCTGCTACATGCGGTCGAGGACGTCACGGTCAACCCTCTGGTCATGGAAGGCCACTTGGTGATCCGGCCGGGATTCGAGTGGCTGATCTCGCCTGTGGTGGGGATTCTGCCGGCGCTGTGTTTGTTTGGCTTGGGGCTTGCGTTGCGTTGGTACCGCGTGAACCGGGTGTGTGGCTCGGAAACCAGCCCGAGGTCGTCGTCGCTTCCGCGTACTTCGGATCGTTCGGAACAGGCTGCGGCTGTGTGAGGAAGAAGTACGCACCTGGGGCGAGTATGAGATTAGAGGGGCCCTAATCTCACACTAATCTCCAAATCAGCGATTCACTGTGAGATTAGAGGCGTGCTAATCTCACAGTGATCAATGATTTCGCGAATCGGTGTGAGATTAATGGAGTGGCGCATGGTGCGTTACGAACCCACACATCCAGCTGCCTGACCTCTCAGTCGATAGGACTTCGAGGTTTCTTCATTGTCTGGATATTGGATGTATGACGTTCATGCCATAAAATATGACATATCAGCTTCAGCCGTTGACCCTCCACGATAAGGAGAGTGCCGATGACTGAAGCTTTTCTATAACGATGGAGTTATGGTGAAGATCGAGAGGCGTTCAAAAAAGCAAAGTCATCGCCTACCTATGCGTGCAATTACGACCGCAATTTTGGTTGATGGTGGGTTCTACAGACAGCGTGCATTAAGACTGTTCGGAAAAAAGACGCCCGAAGACCGCGCCAAAGAGCTTGCAGAGTACTGCCGTCGCCATATTGTGGCATCCCAAGCAAGCTTGTATCGAGTCTTCTATTACGACTGCCCGCCGTCAGAGAAAGTGGTTTTTCATCCACTGACTGGGGAACACGTCAATTTGGCGAAAAGCGATCAATACAGGTGGGTTCAATCGTTTCATCAGCAGCTCGTACGGAAGCGGAAGTTTGCTTTCCGGCGGGGTGAAGAGCTTGAGTCGCAAAGTCACTTTTCACTCAAGTACGACAAACTGAAAAAACTCTGCAGTGGCAAGATCTCAGTTTCTGATCTGAAGCCTGAAGACTTTGATTTGGACATCACGCAAAAAGGCGTTGATATGCGAATCGGTTTAGACATTGCTTCACTTGCTGAACGGAGACTGGTCAATCAGATTGTCATGATTTCCGGCGACAGCGATTTTGTTCCTGCTGCCAAGCATGCGCGTCGCTCCGGAATTGACTTCATTCTGGATCCAATGTGGGCCAAGATTACTGACAGCTTGAACGAGCACATTGATGGAATCCGAGAGTGCGTCCGTGCCGAACCACAGAATCGCAACGACCCGCTCCACGTTGAGTACCGTTCAGAGTCTGAATTAGACACGTGTGAAGATGACTACTAACCAAGCGCACTACGGCAACTGAAGCCCGTCGATATCGACCTTGGTGCCCGCCTTCAACCACGCAGGGCTGGAGGTGTAGATGATGCTGAATGGCACCTCGGCGCCTTTTTCCGTAAACCACAGAACCACGGGCCCGCGCTCGCCAAACGTACGCTCAGGCGGAGGCGTGAGCGCAGCACTAGCGAACATGGCCGTCTGCGCGATCACCCGAGCGCCCGTCTCATCGAAAGCCGCCGCGAACTTCTGCAACACACCCGTCAGATCCCAGTCATCAACGTGGCTGACCTGGGGCGACGCCACATACGTGAGCTGCTGGGCAGGGATCGTGACCAGGGCAGTGTAGCGCTCGGCACCCTCCCAACTCTCCCGAGTGCGCAAAGCCAGGTCGGTGAGCGCGCGGGCATCGGCGCTGGTGAGCTCGTTGGGAAGTTCCGCGAACCACACGGTGAGGGACTCGTCGTTCTCAGTGAGCATGTCCACGCATGTGACTCGCGTGTCACCCATGTCGGCCACGGACAGGCGACCCAGGTCCACCCCGTATTTCGTGGCTCCCGTGTAGTCCGTGAAGTCAATCGCCTCGGGTGTGAAAGAGCCCCGGTCCCAGCGCAACCGGCGGGTGTCCACGGTGGCAACGACCGAGGTGGGAATCCCCTCCGCCGGCTCCGCCGCCACCGTGGCGAGCCGAGTGAGGATGGGCGACTGCGTGCCAGCCACATTGGGTAGTAGGTGGACGGTGCCGCCACGGTCGGACAGAGCTTGGGCGGCCAACCGGAGGCTCACCGGGTCAAACGCTGCCACACCTCCGTCGATGGGCAACTCGGTGTCAACGTTTTCGAGGTCGTACTTCAAGCTCACGCAGTAACTCCTGTATGTAAGCAACTCCGGTGTGCGAGCGTGTCTTCTGAGGCTTACTTCCAGGCGAGTTTGACCTCGATTTCGGACTTCCCGCCCTGCTTCACTTCGATTTCGTATTCGTAGCTCACGGTGTCGGGAACGTCCACGGTGACGTCGTGGTCGCCGACCTGCACGCGCACTTCGTTCTGACGTTCGATCGCGTCAGCGAGTTCACGCAACTTCTTCGCGGCCTGTTCGCGAGTCATGAATTCTTCTGTTTCGTGTTCAAACAGTTTTTCGCTCATGACGTCATTGAAACAGACAAATCTGAACAGAAGGTGTCATCACTGCCCGAGGTCTGGTTGCCGAAGCGACGAAGGGCGACCCAAGTAAGGGCGCCCCCGCGCAAAGCGAGGGCGGCCTGCCCCTTACGCGTTGGGTGGGAGTTACGCGTTGGGTGGGAGGTCGGTGCCGGCACCTCGGCGGCGGATCACCGGAACGGTGGGCGTTCCCGGCACCTCTCCGCGACTCTTGGGGCACCCGGCCGAGGTGGGAGCGGCTCCGGTTGCCACCTCGGCGGAGGTTCCTGCGGGGACCGCACCCGGCTGACCTGCAATGCCAGCCCCGCCTGCAGCCCCACCGGCGCACGGCAAGCCAGAACCAGCAGCCCCGCCAGCCCCAGAACCACCAGCGCCGCCAACTTCCGTGCCACCCTGGGCGCCGTTGACCGCAGCCAGGTGGGCGTTTTTGCTGGCCAGGATCTGGTCGCGCAGCGCCTTGGTGTCCTCTTGGCCCAGGATGGAGAAGCCGCCGTCGACGATCATGTCGAGGTCGGCGATGGCGTCCTGGCCCTCACTGGTCAGGTAGTCGCCCAGGAACAGCGAGTTGGCCACGTGCAGGCTCAGCGGCTGGAGTGTGCGCAGGTGCATTTCACGCCCACCGGCGATGCGAAGTTCCTTGTCAGGGCACATGAACCGCACGGCTGCCAGGATGCGCATCGAGTGCTGCGGGGTCAGGTGGTGCACGCCTTCCATGGGGGTGCCTTCGAACGGGATGAGGAAGTTCACGGGGATCGAATCGGAGTCGAGTTCGCGCAGGGAGTCGATCGCTTCGATGACCTGTTCGTCCGATTCGCCCATGCCCACGATCAGGCCCGAACACGGCGACAAGCCGCCGGCCTTCGCCTTCTTCACGGTGTCCGTGCGCTGCTCGAACGTGTGGGTGGAGCAGATTTCTTCGTAGTTCGATTCGGCGGTGTTGAGGTTGTGGTTGTACGCGTCAACGCCGTATTCCTTGAGGCGTTCGGCCTGATTGTCCTTGAGGAATCCCAGGCACGCGCACACTTCGAGCTGCGGGTTGTTGTCCTTGATCGACTTGGTGATTTCACCCACCCGGTCGATGTCGCGGTTCGACGGCCCGCGCCCGGAGGCCACGAGGCACACGCGACCTGCGCCACCTTCCATGCCGAAGGTCGCTTGGCGGGTGGCGTCCTTGGTGCTCAGCCACGAGTATTTGAGGATCTCCGTGTCCGAGCCCAGGCGCTGCGAGCAGTACCCGCAGTCTTCGGGGCACAGGCCGGATTTGAGGTTGACCAGGTAGTTCACCTTCACGGTCATGCCAAAGTGCTTGCGGCGCACCCGTGCCGCGGCGGCGACGATGTCCAGCAGGTCTTCGTCAGCGGTGCGCAGGATTGCCAGCCCCTGTTCCGAGGTGGCAGGCGTCCCAGCGAGCACCTGTGTGGCGAGTGCGTTGGGGTCGATGGGGGCCGCCGAGGTGGCAGGGGAGTGC
>NZ_ADNU01000012.1 GCF_000178455.1 Brevibacterium mcbrellneri ATCC 49030
GGATACACACCCCAGCACGACCAACCCTGCTAGCCGTGTAGAGGACCCGGTCAAACCCGATCACACCCTGCTTCGCTAACGACCAGAGTTTGGGCATGAGCACCACAGCCGTCATGATCTTCCGCACCTGGGTCACCACCTGGGCACGCGTACAATCCAACACTCTCGCTAACACGCCCTCAGTCGGAGTCGGTAACTCGTCTGGTACGCGCTCAACACTGGCAACCGTGCACACCTCACCCGAAGGCAAAGCCACACACGCCACCACATCATCCACACCAACAGTGGCGCGCGGACCACCCGCAGAAACAACCCCAGCGCCTGCCTGAGAAGCAACAGCCACCGGTCCGAAAACTGAAGACGAACCCGAAGCTGAGTGTGAAACCTTACCCCGCGTTGGAGCTTTGTCCTGCTTTCCCGTTAGTAACCAGTGGGCCTGTACCCGGGTTGGAGGTGAACACTGCGTGCATGCCGTCAGTGAAATCATCCAACGGCGTCACGTGGGCGCTAATCAACGCAGCGACTGCTTCTGCTTGTTTCACACGTGCTTCGTCCATGATGCGCGTGGTGGTTTTGACTGTTTCGAATAGTTCAACAGCCGGCCCGTCATACATGTCATTGCGTACATGGTGATCTGTTGTGGTCATGCGGTTTCACCTCCTTGCGTGTTTCCATTCTATTTGTGTTCGAATGCAAGAGTCAAGGGTTTTGTTCGTTTTGTTTCGATTTATTCTCGAACGAGTGTTCAGTCAAAGAAACCAAAAGCATCCAGTTGAGGGGACAACGAACGCTCAACCATGGCGACGACGGGCGTTGAGTTGAGGAGACGACAAGCGCTCAGACATTGGCACGGCGAACGCTTAGCTGCGGGCACGGCAAGCGTTCAGTGAAACGCATTCAGCTGTTGAGAAGACGGCGAAGCTCGTTGTGGACGTTAGCTCGAAGCTCGCTAGTGAGAGTCACGGCCCCCACTACTGCTTTAGGGGAGTGAGGCAGGCTGGTTCAAACTTCTAGCCGTTCGCACCACGCCGGACGTAACCGCACAATCCGAGCATGACGGCGCAAAACGAGCGAAACTGCGCAATATAATGCGCCGTTTCGCTCGCTTCGCGCCGTATGCACTGACGCATAAAGCGGGAAGTCACCAGTAGACCCCGCCACAACCCCAGAGCAACAGGCCCGCCACAACCCCAGGCAGAGCTAGAGCTTGTTAATGCATTCTAAAAACGGAAGAGCCTGATTACTCGGGGATCTCGCTGAGTTGGGCCTCAATCCGATCCAACCGCTCGGTGATGTTGCGTAGGTGCTCCACGATGAGTTGGTTTGAACCATCGATCGCCGTCGCCGTTTCGCGTCGTGCGCTGGTGACGGTGCGTACCACCCAGACGGTAAGAACAACGAAGATCGCGAGTGGTAGTGCGGCGGCGAGGATGATAAGAAATACGGTAGCGGTAAGTGTCATGAAGATTCCCTTTTCTGTTCTTGATTAATCAGGTGCCTAATGTGGTCTGGAGTTACTTCAAGCTGAAACGGAGCGACCCAGTAGTGCTTCCTCACTCGGCTCTCTCCGAGCTGTTCCAGGCCACTCTCGATGAGTCCAGCAGCTTCCAAGCGGTTGAGGTGCTGGTAGAGCAGTGGCCGAGACATCCCGAGTCGGCGGGCCAGCTCACTGACGTGGGTCGACTCCGTCTCTAGGGAGGCGATAATTCGCAACCGAGGCTCACTTCCGAGAGCACTGAGCATCTGAGCGAGCCGTGCTGCGTCCATCACTCCTCCGTATCGTAATCGAACGATGTCAGGTGTAAGTATATGCTTACAGTCAGCGGTGCGCAAGTTCTGCCGGGTCTGGCGGAGACGCTGGCTGCTCACCCGGGGTGGCCGGTCGGACTGCGGGCCGGCCTGCACCGCCGGCGAGTACGGGAGGGGTCGACCTCATGGGGTCGGGTGCCCTGGCCCGCTGTTGTGCCGAACAGCAGTCGGTAGGCGGCCCCGGTTGCGATTTCCGAGACATGCCAGCAGGCGTCTACCAGGGCTGTGCCATCGGCGCCCGCGGCGCAGAATAGCAGCTCTTGGGCTTGCAATGCCTCCCCAGAGTCAGGGTCGTCGGTGATGATGACGGCGAACAAGCTGGTTATCGACGCTTGGGCGTCGAGTGCCGCCACGGCCCGGTCGAGATCACCGACGCGGTCGAAGTCGGCGCGAAGCACCGGTCCGATCAGTGCGACCTCATGCGGGTTGATGGCGCAGCTCGTCTCGTCGTTTAGCGTCGTGCAGAGCGTCACCACGACGACGCAGTTCGTCGGGTAGAAGCCCAAGATGCCGGGGATGTTGGCGATGAGCTGGCCTGGCTGGGTGTACGGGGTGGACATTACTGGCGCCTCCTTGCGTGTGAACTGTTGTTGTCCACACGCGCACCTGGGGCGGCAGCAGCCGCCTTGGGCGCGTGAGGTGGGAGGGGATCGTCGGTTGGCGCGGTGGCCGTCGGCACCACCCCGGCGCTCCCGTCACAGGCGTCGGCGGCGCACCGGCAGGGTCTACTGCGGCGCATCAGGCGCTGCCGACGCAGCAGGTTCTGGGGTTGAAGTGCTCAGCCCGAAAAGGCAAAAATTTAAGCCACGAGCATACTTTTGAGCATACTGTCGCGGCTTTTGCGTGTTTTAGGCTGTGTATTAGCCGGTCAAGCGCCCCAGAGAGGAATCGAACCTCCGACACCGGCTTTAGGGGGAGCGAGGCAGGCTGGTTCGAACTTCTAGCCGTTCGCACCACGCCAGAAGAAACCGCGCAAAGCGAACGAAACCATGCAATATAACGCGCCGTTTCGCTCGCTTTGCGCCTTCTGATCGTGAAAGACGAACCAAGAACGCAAGCCCCCAGCCACCCAGGAACCTGCAACCCGCCCATCGCACATAGCGTCACCGAGCCCCCGTGTAGCTAAACAAGCACACGCCCAACACGTCCTGACACTCCAGAAGTGAGAGCGTAAAAACAACGAACTCTTCACGAAGCGGAGTACAAACAAAAATGAAAACATCCAAGTGGGTTGCAATCGGCTGTCTGCTCGTATCCATCGCAGCCGGAATAATTGCATGCACGTTTCATCTAGCAGTCTGGACGGGACCGCAAGGCACCCCACTGCGTCTGCTTGACGACATCAACGCGCTTACGGTCCTGATCCTTATCGCCCTCTTTGTTCTCCCTGCTATCGGGACCCTCGTAGCGCTCACCTATAAAAAGCCCCTTATTCCAGCCATTCTCGCTGCAGCAAGCACTCTGCTCTTGCTAGTAGTCACACTTACTTTGGCAGAGGTGGTGACCAACGGAATCTTGATGTGGGACGGCCAAACACCCGACGGCACACCAATCGGTGGCATGGAAACAACACGGCCAGCTACAGGGTACTTCGCGCTGGTGTGCGCGAGTATCCTCCAGCTGGCCGCGACTGTGTTCTTCTTAGTGCAGGTCAGGGTTGAGAGAAACTCCCGAGGTGCGAGGAAGGGCCTCGACGATACCGGACTCGGAGTTTCGGCGTAGTAGCATATCGCTCTGTCCAGACAGCTCTGATGCCTTCACGACGGTTCCGTCCTCCAGAGTGACGCGGGTACCTGCAGTCACGTACAAGCCGGCTTCGACAACGCAGTTGTCTCCAAGCGAGATCCCAATACCTGCGTTAGCACCCAAAAGACACTTGGTGCCAATCGTGATCTTGGACTTTCCACCACCTGACAAGGTGCCCATGATGGAAGCCCCACCACCAATGTCTGACCCGTCACCCACGACGACGCCCTGCGAAATGCGTCCCTCAACCATCGCAGCACCCAAGGTGCCCGCGTTGAAGTTGATGAAACCTTCGTGCATGACAGTCGTTCCGGGGGAGAGGTACGCACCCATGCGCACACGGTCAGCGTCGGCAATGCGCACACCAGACGGCACCACAAAGTCGGTCATGCGCGGGAACTTGTCGATCCCGTACACCGCAACCGGCCCACTTGCCTGCAACCGCACCCGCGTAGCCTCGAAATTCTCAGGCGAGCAAGCACCTCGGGACGTCCACACAACGTTTTCCAACTGCCCGAAAATGCCATCCACATTCACCTCATTAGGGCGAACCAGCCGGTGCGACAGCGCGTGTAGGCGCACGTACGCGTCCTCGGCGCCCTGCGGAGCCTCATCCACCGCAACGGTGACGGTCACGATCTCGGAAGACACACCTCGGACGGGGTCCGTGCCGGTCAAAGGACTCAAGTCCAAATCTTGAACGGCAACCTCCGCGGCGCTCTGGGCTTTTTCTTCCGTGTCTTCAAGCACGGGAGCCGGGTACCACACAGCAAGCGTCGTGTCCTGATACTTGGTCGCCACACCTGTGGCAGAAATATACGAACTCATAACACCAACCTTAACGGCCACGCGAAAGTCAGGCAGGTAGGCTTAACAAACATGACTGATGTTTCACGGCTCATCCCACATTTGGCAGACCCAGTAGCCCTGACGCGCGAACTCATTGACATCGAATCCGTGTCGGGCAACGAAAAACCAATCGCCGACTCTGTGTACGCGGCTGTCGAACACATCAGCGACACAGGTGTTGAACTGGAGCTCCTGCGCGACGGAGACACGATCGTCGCTCGCACACACCAGAACCTGGGGCAGCGGATCGTCATCGCCGGACACCTGGACACCGTACCCATTGAAAACAACGTGCCGTCCACCCAAAGTGACGACATCATCTACGGCCGCGGGGCCTGCGACATGAAGTCAGGCGTCGCCATGCAGCTGTGCGTGGCCGCTGCACTCCGCCAACCCGCATACGACATCACCTGGGTCTTCTATGACCACGAAGAAGTCGACGCCTCACTCAACGGGCTGGGGCGAGTCGCGCGCAATCACCCAGACTGGCTCCACGGCAACTTCGCCATCCTGGGCGAACCGTCAAACGCCGGAATCGAAGGCGGGTGCAACGGAACCATCCGCGTGGAAGTGCGCTCCACAGGTGTGCGCGCCCACTCAGCACGCGCCTTCGTGGGAGTCAACGCGATCCACGGGATCGCCCCAGCGCTGGCTCAACTCGCTGACTTCGAAGCGCCCACCATCACCGTTGACGGGCTGGACTACCGCGAATCCCTCTCGGCTGTGGGCATCACCGGTGGCGTAGCCACCAACGTCATTCCCGACGAATGTGTTCTCACCGTCAACTACCGTTTCGCACCGTCGAAAACCGTGGACGACGCGGAACAGTTCCTCTGCCACTTCTTCGACGGCTACGACGTCACCGTCACAGACGTGTCGCCGGGCGCACGCCCCGGTCTGAACCAGGACATGGCCGCTGAGTTCGTGAAGACCGTCGGGCAAGAGCCCAAACCCAAACTGGGCTGGACCGATGTTGCGCGCTTCTCAGAACTGGGCATTCCAGCAGTCAACTACGGTCCCGGCGACCCGCTGTACGCTCACCGTGCCGACGAACAGGTGCCCGTTTCCGATATCATCACGGCTGTTGAGAAACTCCACGCATTTCTTGAGGCTGACTCGTGACCGACCAGAATGTTTACCGCAAGGGGCCCATGTACTTCAAAGGGCGCCACGTCCCAACCACCACAACAGATCAGCGACTCCTAGCTCCGCAGTCGGAGGTGTCATGGCTCCACGAAGACCCATGGCGAGTGTTGCGCATCCAAGCGGAGTTCGTCGAAGGTTTTAGCTCATTAGCCGAGCTGGGGCCGGCTATCTCGCTGTTTGGGTCCGCCCGCCTGCGTGAGGGAACGCCGGAGTATCAGTGCGCACGCGACGTGGCCGCAGGAATTGCGAAGGCCGGGTATGCGGTCATCACGGGAGGTGGCCCCGGACTCATGGAGGCCGGTAACCGTGGGGCCACCGAGGTGGGAGGCACCTCGGTGGGGCTGGGTATTGAGTTACCGTTCGAGCAGGGCATGAACCAGTACGTGGAAATTGGAATGAACTTCCGGTACTTCTTCGTCCGCAAAACCGTGTTCTTGAAATACTCCCACGGCTTTGTGGTGCTTCCCGGTGGGTTCGGGACACTCGATGAGCTGTTTGAAGCCCTCACCATGGTGCAGACCAAGAAAATGTTGGCCTTCCCGATCGTGCTCGTGGGCAAGTCGTACTGGTCGGGGCTCATCGAGTGGATCCGTGAACAGATGTTGGCGAACCAAACGATTTCCGCCAACGACCTCGATTACGTGACGGTGGTGGACACTGCTGAAGAAGCCGTCGCCGCGGTGACGAGCGGGGTTGGCCCGCACTCAAAGGTGAACTAATCATGTGGATACTTCTGGGAATCATCGCCGCGCTTGCCGTTCTGGCCGTGGCTGTCGCAGGTTCAATGGGACTGTTCGACTCACCCATGACCCAGAACACCGACCAACTGTCGGAGCTTGACGAAACGGAGGACAATCCCCGTTTCGCCCCCGCGATGTTCGGGTACAGCCGAAACGACGTCGACGCCTATCTCACGCGGTTGCAGGACCGTATTCGTGACCTCGAAGGTGAGCCCGGGGCAGCAGGGGAGTCCAGCACCTCAGCGAAGCCCGGGCAGTTGAAGAAAGGTTCCGCCGAGGTGTCAAAGAGTTCCCGCGCAACGTCCGCCAGCGTGAAGAAAACGGCACGTGACAAGTGACACGTGACGCTGTGGCCACCCGCCTGATGCGAACCCCCGTGTGGGTTCAGGCGCTTGTCGTCTATGCCTTGTCGAGGCTGCTCACGCTCACGATTGTGGCCAGCGCGGCACAACACCAAGGCGAAACTCCGTGGAATGGCCCCGACGGGCCCAGCGTCATCGAGTACCTCAACTTCTGGGACGCCGGCTGGTACGAACGGATATGGAAAGACGGGTACCCGGCCCCACTCCCGCTCAGAGAAGACGGCTCTGTGGCACAAAACGCATGGGCCTTCTACCCGCTATACCCATGGCTAGTGGGTGCTCTGTGCTCGGTAACCGGACTGGAGTTTAAGACTCTGGCGGTCATCACCTCGGTGGCGTGCGCGGGGGCCGCGTCCGTGGTCATTCTGTACCTGTTCCGGAAGTTCGCTGACCCTGCTCAAGCGCTCACTGGGCTCGCATTCTTCCTGGTGTTCCCCGCGACCGCAACCCTCATGGCAGGCTATGCGGAAGCCATGGCAATTCTCTTCCTTGCCGTGGCCCTGTGGCTCACCGCCCAGCGGCGCTATCTCCTCGCCATCCCTGTGGTCGTTCTCATGGACGTGACACGGCCCATCGGCGTGGGTTTTTCCTTCTTTATGCTCATTCACCTGCTATGGCGCTGGCTGGGCCCGGAACCGTATCCCAAACGCGAAGTCTTCACGTCGTGGACCCTGGGTGTGCTCAGCTGCGTCGCTGCCCTGCTGCACCCCGCGTTCGCGTGGTGGAAAACTGGCCAGTTTGACGCCTACACATCGACGGAATCCGCCTGGACCGGGCACTCAGATTTGTTCATCCAGTGGATTGATCGGGCGGACCGCATGGCCGGGCCCCTGGGCATCGTCCTGTTCCTAGCGCTCTTAGTTGTGGCCGGAGTGATCCTGTTTACTGAACCCGGAAAAGCGATGGGGCACGAGAACCGCCAGTTCGTCCTGGGCTACTCCGTATACCTGTTGCTGTTTTTCACACCGCAGACCTCGACGTTTAGACTTCTGCTCCCGTTGTTCCCACTGGCTCTTGTGATTGCGCGACCATCGTCGTGGACTCTGCGGTGGGTCGTTGTGGTGGCGTCGGCGCTCTTGCAAATCTGGTGGGTGACCGCGCTGTGGAGCTTAGGTGGCTCGTTCAATTCGCCACCGTAAATAACCGTCGCTCGGCTGGGTTCCTCAACCCAGCCGAGCGACGGTTGTTCTACCGCGTGATAGCGGTCAGTTACAGAGTGCCATCCGTGCAGGTGTCACTCTTCGACGATGTGGTATTCAGCGAGTAGCTGGCTGATTTCGGTGTTTTTGATGCGCTTCATGAGCATCTTGTGACCAAGCTTCCCACCGGGAACCTTGAGCTCTTTCCCATCACGTAGGTGGTTCAGAGCAGACAGCATCTTGCGCACGTCGTACGTGGAGTTGTACACCTCGGGAACCGGACGTTCAATGTCGAGAAGTGTGTACACAGCTTCCATAGGGGTACGCACCGAGTACTCGGTCGTGAAGATGGTGTCCCGTTCCTTGGATTCCGCGAACTGTCCGATGAACGCAAAATTGACGGACCCTTCGGGAACCACATCTGGACGGTCTCCTGCCTGGCGTGGCATGAAGAATGCCGTCACATACGGCATCATCACTGGGACAGTCTGAGCTCCGGTAGCAGCGAGCTCCTTGATTTCTTCTTCGGGAACACCGATGTGGTATAGCCACTCTTGGGTGATCTCTTCACCTGTGGATTCTTGGATGGTCTTGCCAGTGAAGTCACCTGGCTCATCCGACAATAGCGCGTATACCCAGATGACCGCTTCGTCTGGTGCTTGCTGTTTGAAGTGAGGCTGTCGGTTGACCGTCCACGACATCAGCCAGCTCGAGTCCTTCACCGTGACGACCCCACCGGTGACAACCTTGCCAGTGAAGAGGTCGCGCTTGGCGATCTTCTCAATGTGTTGGTGGATGCGCGGGTCTGAAGTGGTGACGGTGGCAGATTCCCACTTGGTTTCGGGGATGTGACCACCGAATACGTCTGGACGGCCGAACGATGGGTCCTTTGCGGCGATTCGACGCCAGAAATCCCATGCGGGGGCGGGGCCTTCGTCGAGCTTCGCAGCTGTGTGGTGGTCGCCGTCGCTGGAGTTTTCGGTCAGAGATCCGATTGTCATGAACAACAGATCGTCTTCAGTGAGGTCCACGCCGTCGCTGGCCACGCCATCGGCAGTGGACTCCCAGTGAATCCGAGTGGCCTGTTTACGGCCGGTGGTTGCGTCAATGTCGAAGTCGACGTCAGTAACCTTGGTGTTGTACTGGAACACCACTCCCTGGTCTTTGAGCCAAGCCACAAGTGGAAGCACGAGTGATTCGTACTGGTTGTACTTGGTGAATTTCAGGGCTGAAAAGTCAGGCAGACCACCAATGTGGTGGATGAAACGGTGCACGTAGAGTTTCATCTCCAGCGCGGAGTGCCATTCCTCAAACGCAAACATTGAACGCCAATACAGCCAGAAGTTGGACTCGAGGAAGTCTTGCGAGAATACCTCGTTGATGCGTTTGTTCTCGACTTCTTCGCGACTTGCGAAGAAGAGCGTCATGAGTTCTTTTTGCGCTTTCTCAGTGAGCGTGAACTTTCCGTCGGTGTGGGCATCTTGACCTCGGTTGACGGTAGCACGCTGTTTCGAGTAGTTCGGGTCGTCCTTGTTCAGCCAGTAGAACTCATCCAAGACGCTCGCGCCTTCGATTTCAAGAGACGGGATGGAACGGAAAAGGTCCCAAAGCGTTTCAAAGTGATCTTCCATTTCGCGTCCGCCTCGGATCACGAAACCTTTCTCTGGTTTCTTGATGCCGTCGAGGGCACCGCCGGGTAGATCGAGTTCTTCCAGGATGGTGATTTTGTTGCCAGCCATCTGTCCATCACGGACGAGGAAGGCCGCGCCTGCCAGTGAAGCCAGTCCGGAGCCTACGAACCAAGCGCGCTTGTCGTCGACTCCTTGGGGCTTGCGAGGTCGGGCGAATGCGTAGTAGTTGCCGCTGTTGTATTCCATTTCCATTCCTTTCGCTACGACCTGGTCTCGCGGGCCGGGTCAAGGATGCAGGATTTTTCCGGCGACGTTTATGTCGCCAGCTCAAGAGTTCCGGTGACAATCTGTTCAACCTGTAGATTCAGGTCTTCGACACTGTCTTCCGGGTTGTGAGTGCGAGCGGAAAGGCGAGCAATGGCAAGAGTCAGCGCACCGAAAATCGCGGCGCTTGCGGCGCGAAGCGCTTTGTCGCTGATAGAGATTTTGCGCGTTTGTGCGGCGCGCTCAAGAAGATCGCCGATACAGCTTTCCATGCGGGCCATGAGAGCAATGCTTTCTGCACGGTGTGGCTGTTCATCTGAACCAAAAATTAGTTCACGTTGGTAAACCGTACTGTCAGGTTCACGTTTGATGGCCAAGGCCATGATGGGGGCGATGAGTTCTTGAACTTGAGCGGATATGCCCTCAGTCTTGCGGGCAACCGCTTCACCGTGTTCCAGAGCGGAACGAAACTCCTCGTTCAAGACCATGAGGAGCAGTTCACTCTTACTTGCCGCATACCGAAAGAGTGTCCCGGTAGCGACATCTGCACGCTCGGAAATCTCCTGCGTGGTGACTCGGTCAAAGCCGCGCTCAGTGAACAGTTCGTGAGCGGCGCGAAAAATGCGCTCGCGCTTATCTCGCATGTTCTGAACGCGTCGTCCAACTGTTAGTTCAGTCATTCAAACTCCATTTCTGACTGCACTCAGTAATGAGTGTACTCCGTTTTTCTGTTCGTCATAATTCACAATGTGGAACAAGCATGCCCGATAGTGGATAATTAAAAGCACAACACGTGATTGAAAGGATTCTTCATGGCAGCTCAGAAGCCACGCACCGGTGACGGCCCCCTCGAAGTGACGAAAGAAGGCCGTGGCCTGGTTCTACGTCTCCCCATCGAAGGTGGCGGACGTCTGGTCATTGAGGTCAGTCAGGAAGAAGCACAGAACCTGGCTGAAACCTTGAACGAAGCGCTGGGTCAGTAACCGTCAGGTGTAAACGGGCAGAATTTCCCGCGGTTCTCCGCGGGATTTTTTGTGCCCGCTCAGTCCGCGCGGATGAGCGCCAACAATCCTGCATCCACAGGTAGCAGGACACGTTCGGTGTTGGGCACCTCGGACACGTACGTGAGCATCCTGCGGGTCGCCGAGGTGGTCGCCGAGCGGTCTGCCGGGTTGGCGACCGCGCCGGCGGCCATCGCGTTGTTCACCACGATCAACCCACCTGCGCGGAGTTTACTCATGGCCATGGGGAAGATTTCGAGGTGGTTGAGCGGGTCCGTGTCTAAAAACACCAGGTCATAAGAGTTCTCAGCCAATCGCGACAAGACGTTTTGGGATTGGCCCGTGATCATGCGGGCGCGGTGTCGCGAAATTCCTGCGACGTCAAAAAGTTCAGGCACCACTGCTTGCCGCTGCGGGTCAGTGTCGATCGTGGTGAGGACCCCGCTGGGCGGCATTGCAGAAAGAATAGTGACCGCTGAAACTCCCGTTCCCGTTCCCACTTCAATCGCCGAGGTGGGGCGGGCTAGCCGTGTCAGCATCGACAGAACGTGGGTGGACGTGGCTCCCAGCGGGGCGCAGTGGAATTCGGAAGCGAGCGAACGTGCCGCGTCAATCACTGCGTCACTGTGGTGAAAACGGTCCGCAAACTGTGCAGCGGCTGGCAGATTGCGCACGCATCCCTCCTGTTCTTTTCCGGTTAAGTTTAACGGTAGATAGAATGGACGGCATGTTTGGCATCAACGGAACAGAGATGATCATTCTGATCGTCTTGGCCCTGATAGTCGTGGGGCCATCGCGGATGCCAGAGTACGCAAAAAAGTTAGGCGAATTCGTTAAAACCTTTCGCCGGAAAGCCCTGGATGCGCGCCGTGCAGTCCGCGAAGACTTTGGCGACGAATTCGACCTTGATTGGCAGAAGCTCGATCCACGCCAGTACGATCCCCGGCGGATTGTCCGCGAGGCACTAGCCGAAGAAGACGGACAACAGATTCAGCAGGGCCAACAGAGCCAAACGGCCACCCAGACAGCAGTCACGGTGGGCCCCATCGAACGCTACATGGAACAGGCCAAGAAACGTGACCGTTCCAAACCGGCCCCCTTCGATTCTGAAGCCACTTAAGACGGGGTGACGCCCAAGGAGCGGCCGGAAAGACCTCGGGAACGGTGGGACAGTTCATGCGCCATTTGGCTGAACACTTTGGAGGCCACGGACTCCGGGTGCGCAATCACCGCAGGGGTGCCTTCGTCACCACCTATGCGGACCGGTGGGTCTAGGGGCACCTGCCCCAGAACTTGTACCGGGTAGTCCAGCGTGTCCGTGAGGTTTTGTGCGACGTCTTCGCCGCCTCCGGAACCAAACACGTCCAAGGTGGAACCGTCGGGCATGATCATGTGCGACATATTTTCAATCACGCCCGCTACTTTCTGGGACGTCTGCACCGCGATCGAACCCGCCCGTTGCGCCACCTGGGCTGCCGCATGTTGAGGCGTGGTGACCACCAGCAGCTCAGACTGGGGGAGCAGCTGGGCTACCGAGATCGCAATGTCCCCGGTTCCGGGCGGCAAGTCTAGGAACAGCACGTCCAGATCACCCCAATGAACATCGGTGAGGAACTGTTCAAGAGCGCGATGCAACATGGGGCCACGCCACACAATCGCCTGGTTGCCACCAATGAACATGCCGATACTCATGACCTTCACGCCGTGGGCCACACGTGGCAGGATCATGTCGTCAACCCGGGTTGGTTGCCCTGTGATACCGAACATGCCAGGGATCGAAAACCCGTAAATGTCAGCGTCGATGACCCCCACTTTGAGGCCCTGCTGGACCATGGACGCAGCCAAGTTAGCGGTCACTGACGACTTGCCCACACCACCTTTTCCAGACGCAACAGCGTAAATGCGGGTCAGGCTGTCCTTAAACGGGTTGGAACGTTTGAGTTTGTTACGCAGTTCGGCACGCTGTTCGGGTGTCATGGTGCCTAAATGGACGGTCACCTCGGTGACCCCATCGACGGCCAAAACTGCCTGTTCAGTGTCGCGTGTAATGGTGTCTTTGAGCGGACAGCCTGCAATCGTGAGCAGAACAGTCACCTCAACGTGACCGGAGTCTACTTTGACGGTGTCCACCATTCCCAGCGTGACAATATCCACGCGAAGTTCAGGGTCGATGACGGTGCCCAGAGCCTTCATTACCGCGTCGCGGTCAACCACAACAACCTCCTCATAGGTCTTTTTAACTCTACTGCCTGACTGCGGGTGTCTCAGGTGTGGGTGATTTAATCTGCAAGGCAGAACCACCATAATGGGAGTATGAGCATGCAACCCAACGTGATGCCCACTGGCGAAGTTTTAGGCACTTATCGTAGTCGTGAAGAAGCCCAGGCTACGATCTCGTATCTCGCTGAGAACGGTTTTAACGTGCGTGCGCTGTCGATTGTGGGATCCGACGTCCGCATCGTGGAGACGGTTATGGGAATCACGTCGTGGGCACAAGCAGCAGGTCGAGGTGCCCTGACAGGTGCCTGGCTGGGTCTGCTGTTCGGTTTGCTCATGTCTTTCTTCTCAGGTGAAGAAACTCTCAGCTCCGGTGGCCTGCTGCCAGGCGTCATCATTGGTGTGGGACTGGGAATGCTGTGGGGGATTGTCACCCGCGCAATCATGGGACGTAAGAACAAGGTCATCGCTCGCCCGCAAGTGATTGCAAACGAGTTTCAACTGCTGTGCAACCCCATGCAGGCAAACGAAGCACGAGCCCTGTTGAGCAAGCGCTAATTTCTGGCCACCTCCCACGCGGACACCGTCTCCGGTGCGAACTGACGCACCGCGGGAATAGCCAACGGGCCCCAATCCTCTTGCGCCCCCGCACTCAGAACCGCGTCAATACACGCCAAACTCATCGCATCGGCCGCCGCGGCACCCACATGCGTGAGCGCCGGTGACGTGTAATCGTTGAGCTTCGATGCATCTGCGTCTGCGGCTGGAACGGACGCAGCGAACACCGTGTCGCCGTCAAACAGTGTGTGCGACGGGTAGATCGCCCGTGATAATCCAGCGTGTGCAGTGGCTGCCACACGGGTGATCTGTGCGTCCGTTAACGGTGCGTCCGTGAGCAGACACGCAATCGTAGTGTTCGTAGCTGAAGCGTTGAGCGCGCGGGCTCGCTCAACCTGCTCATTCAGTACCGCAACGGGCACGGCAGGCACCTCAATGCCATATTCCGCAAGGACACCCGCAGCGTGTAAGCGGCCACGGGCATCAAAAATCGACCCCATGGGATTGGCCGTCACAACAGCTGTCACTCGCCACCCCTCAGAGGTGGACACGGACGCAACGCCTGTGCCGCCTCGGGCGAACCCCCGGCCGGACCACGCACCCAAACCAGCACCCAAAGAACCACGGCACGCCCCTTCACTGTTGCGCGCCGCCAGTGTGGCTGCCGCGCCAGTGTCCGCGTCCGGGGTGTGGGAGGCACCTCGGCCGAGGTCGAAAACAGCGGCCGCGGGAACGATAGGCACGCGGATCCCGGGGAGGGGTTCACAGCCAATCGAGGATGTCGCAAGGGTGTCTTGGACACCTCGGGCGGCACTGAGTCCTAAGGCAGAACCTCCGGTGAGTACCACGGCGTCAGCCCCATAACCCAGGGTGCCGGGCGCCAAAATATTCGTTTCGTGCGTGGCCGGGCCACCACCTCGGGAATCAACCCCCACAGTGGACCCGGGAGGTAGCAACAACACCGTGGTGCCTGACAGACCGCCGGGAACCTCGGCACATCCCATCCGCACACCAGCGGGCAGGGTGAGCGAAAAATCAGCCGCGAGCGCCACGGATCCACTCCTCGATTTCGGCACGCGTGCGTGGGAAGTTCGCTGACAGGTTCTCAACACCGTCTTCGGTCACCAGAATGTCGTCCTCAATGCGCACACCAATCCCACGGAACTCTTCAGGGATCAGCAGGTCCTCGTCCTTAAAGTACAAGCCGGGTTCAATCGTGAACACCATGCCTGGTTCCAGGTAGGCGTCCGTGTACATTTCAGCGCGTGCCTGGGCGCAGTCGTGCACGTCCAGACCCAAGTGGTGGCTGGTTCCGTGCACCATCCAACGGCGGTGCTGCTGACCTTCTGGGCCCAAAGACTCTTCAGCCGAAACCGGGAGCACACCGAACTCTTCGAGCTTGTGGGCAATCACGTGCATGGCAGCGTCGTGGACCTCGGAGAACTTCACCGGGCGTTGGACGTGTTCGCCAGCTTTAGCGAACGCAGCCTCACAAGCTTCGAGGACAGCGTCATAGATCTTGGCCTGGACCTCTGTAAACGTTCCGTTAGCTGGGAGCGTGCGGGTGATGTCAGCGGTGTACAGTGTGTCTACTTCAGCGCCCGCATCCACCAACACCAGGTCGCCGTCGCGTACCTGACCGGTGTTCTTAATCCAGTGAAGCGTGCACGCGTGGTTCCCCGACGCTGCGATCGTGTCATATCCGACGCCGTTGCCGTCGGTGCGGGCAGCCAGTTCAAATGCCGTTTCTATCACGCGTTCACCGCGCTCATGTTCGATGGCGCGGGGGAGGGACTGCACGACATGGTCGAAACCGTCGCGGGTCACGTCCACCGCGTGGCGAATCTGGCCGATCTCGAATTCGTCCTTGATGAGTCGCATTTCTGAAAGCGTTTGGGTGAGTTCGTCGTCACCGGCCGCCGACACATCAGAGTCGGCGCCAACTTGCGCCCTGGCCTGGTCGATTTGTGCATCGATAGTGGTGTCCGCGCCTCGGACCACACGCACAGAGATGGACCCCAGGTCTTTGGTGAACGCGTCGGAAGCTACCGCGATGCTGTCACACGCGATTCCGGTTTTGGTTGCCATGGTCTCAAGGTCCTCGCGTGGACCCACCCAGAACTCGCCGTAGCGGGAGTCTGAAAAGTATTCCTCGGTGTCCGCGCCAGCACGGGGACGGAAGTAGAACGTGACGTCGTGGCCGTTTTCTGTAGGTTCAAAAACCAAGACTGAATCTGGTTCTGAGTCCATTTCCAGACCGGTCATGTGGACGAATGCTGAGTGAGCGCGGAACCGGTAGTCGGTGTCGTTGGAACGGACTTTCAAACCGCCTGCCGGGATGACAAGGCGTTCCCCTGGGAAGGCCCGAGACAAGGCTTCGCGACGTTGAAGCGCGTACGGGGCAACTTCCATGGGTTGTGCGGGAACAGGTGTGCGGTCCCACCCGCTTGCAACAAATTCGCGAAACGCCTTGGTTGCTGGCCTGCGCGAACGGTTGTTGACGCGGTCTGACAAAGGCTGGTCGTTAGATGCGGTCGAAGAAGCGGTATCTTTTGTCATACGGCCAGTCTATGCACTAAGCCCTCATGAGGCACTAAGACCGTATAAGTGCTTACGCGTGGGCACTAGACTTTGAGCATGATCGATCTGCACACTCATTCAGCGTTTTCCGACGGCACCCAGACACCTGAGGAACTGCTCGCACAAGCCTCTGATGCAGGCGTGACGACGCTGGGGCTCACCGACCACGACACGGTCGCCGGGTGGAGCCCTGCGGTGCAGGCAGCGCGCACCCACGGCGTTCAGCTGGTCCGTGGCATGGAAGTGTCGTGCCGTTTTCAAGGTGTGAGCGTGCACATGCTCAGCTATCTACACAACCCCGACGGTGCTCGCCTGACAGCCCAGACAGAAGAGATCCGCAAAGCCAGAGTCACCAGAACACGCAAGATTGTTGACCTGCTCAGTGCTGATTTCCCGATCACCTGGGAACACGTATGTGAGCACGTGGGAGAAGGCGCAACCGTGGGCCGTCCGCACATTGCTGATGCTCTGGTCCACCAGGGGATCACGCGGGATCGCTCAGAAGCCTTTGCCACACTCCTGCACCGCGACAGCCCCTACTACGTTTCAATGCCGGTGATTTCGCCCATTGAAGCCATTGACATGATCCATGACGCCGGGGGTGTGGCGGTGTTTGCTCACCCGGCCGCAAGTTCGCGTGGGCAGGTCGTCACTGATGCCGGCATGCGCACCATCATCGAAGCTGGGCTAGACGGACTCGAAATCGATCACCGTGACAACCCGCTAGCTGAACGTCAGAAGCTTCGCGAACGCGCACAAGAATACGGCCTCATCGTCACCGGTTCGAGCGACTACCACGGGGCGGGAAAACCGAACACGTTGGCAGAAAACACCACCAGTCCACACATGTGTGAACGCATCCTTGAACGCGCCCACGGCGTAGACCTGGTGGTGTAAAAGCAGCGATTGTGCGCTTAGTCGTCAGCCTGGGAGCGCTCAGTCTGGGGACGCTGGGTGGGCTTGCCACCTCGGGTCCGGCGCCGAGGTCGTTTCTGCGCCCGTGGTTTCCGCTGAGGTGCGTTGCCCCGAGCCGAGCGGCTCTTGGCCGGCCTTTGCGAGTTGGAACTCTTTTCGTCCGCGTCCTTGGCACGTGGCATGCGACCCTTTGTGCCCTTAGCGATGTTGAGGTCGCTGAACAGGTGAGGTGACGTCGAGTACGTCTCTACTGGGGCGTCGAAGTCGAGTCCCAGAGTGCGGTTGATGAGCTTCCACTTAGCGACGTCTTCCCAGTCGATCAGGGTGACAGCGATACCCGTGTTGCCTGCTCGACCGGTGCGTCCAATTCGGTGCACATACGTCTTGTCGTCTTCTGGGCACTGGTAGTTGATGACGTGCGTGACATCGTCAATGTCGATTCCGCGTGCAGCTACGTCGGTTGCGACCAGGACGTCAGTTGTGCCGTCGCGGAACCGCTTGAGTGCCTTTTCGCGCATGTGCTGGTTGAGGTCCCCGTGGAGTGCTTGTGCTTGGAATCCGCGGGCTTTGAGCTCGCCTGTCAGACGGTCGGCCGTGCGCTTCGTGCGAGCGAAGATAATGGTGCGTCCGCGGCCTTCGGCCCGCAGGATCCGCCCCACCAGCTCGGTCTTGTCCATCGAGTGTGCGCGGTAGACGTACTGTTTGGTGTTGACTGAGGTCGTAGAAGTGTCCGACGCTTGCGTTGCGCGGATGTGGGTGGGTTGCGTCATGTAACGGCGAGCAAGTGCGATCACCTGACCCGGCATGGTTGCTGAGAACAGCATGGTCTGACGTTTCGCTGGCAGGGCAGCCACGATCTTTTCGACATCAGGGAGAAACCCTAAGTCGAGCATTTCATCGGCCTCGTCAAAGACTGCGGTAGTGATGTGTGAAAAGTTGAGCACTCGACGCCCATACAGATCTAGGAGACGCCCGGGAGTACCCACAACGACATCGGCGCCGTCCTTCAGAGCACGAATCTGCGGCTCAAAGTCCTTACCGCCGTAGATGGTGACGATCGAAGGTGAAAACGTGCGCGAAGCCACGCGCAAGTCATCAGCGACCTGGTGGGCAAGTTCACGCGTAGGCACCACGACGAGCGCTCGCGGGGCACGACCCTGTTCACGGGACTGCTCATCCAAAATGCGCTGCAAAAGCGGGATTCCAAAACCCAGGGTCTTTCCGGTTCCGGTTTTAGCCTGACCAATAATGTCCGCACCCGTGAGCGCGACCGGAAGGGTCAAAGCCTGGATAGGGAACGGGTGCGTAATGCCTGCGTTCGTCAGCGACTCGACGATGGGTGCTTCAACACCCAGATCAGCAAAGGTTTCTTGTGTCACAAAAGTCCTCGTTGTTGTGTGTACCAGGGGATTTACTGTGCGGATAGGCTAGGGGCATGCACAACGACGCCCCAACCGCGATCCTGGCCACTTTGGCTCTCTATGAGCTGTCCGTCTTCCAAAGCACTGCAACGGATGCGCAGTTCGCTCCTCATGTGCGAGACACAGTCGAGCTATCTCGCGTGAGCGGCTACGCGCTCAACCATTTTGAAGCGCTCATGGAACGCATTGGACAGTTAGGTGGCGATGCGCTGGCACTCATGGAAGAAAGGGCGCCGTCTTTAACTGCATTCAACGAACGCACGCAACCGAAGGATTGGCACGAGAGTCTCATGAAGTCCTACGTGCACGATGGACTGTTGCGGGACTATGCCAAAAGCTCTCTTCCGGCACTCGATGCGGACAGTAAAAACGTCATCACCGCCGTACTTGATGATACACGTCGAGAAGAACTGTTGCGCGCTCGTCTGGGCGAACTCATCAGCGATCAGGATATTTTGGGCTCACGCCTCGCCCTGTGGGGGCGCAAACTCGTTGTCGAAACGGCGAAACGTTTAACAGAAATTGTTGAGCTCACGACTGACCGTGAGCACCTGGACGCGAAAGCGTGGCAGAGTGCCCTCACCGGGCACTCGCGACGCATGAGTGCGATTGGTCTAGTGGCCTAAGTTGGCGTAGCTACGCTAGCTTGCGCTGTCGTGTTCTAGGAGTTGCGTCCTAGCCGATTCCGAATCCCACACGGTGAGCAGTCTCGGATCCGACTTCAACGTACGCGAGGGCCTGGGCGGGAACCAGAACCGTGCGGCTCTTCGCATCCTTGAGTGAAAGCACTGTTCCCTGCGAGATTGCCTCGTTGATCTGCGCGGTGATGTCTTCGACAGTTGCGTCGACATCGACGGTAAGTTCACGGTTGGACTGACGAATTCCGATCTTAATTTCCATGTGAGCTAGTCTAGCCGGAATGCATTTAGGATGAGTGCTTGCTAGGGATGGGATCGCGAGTCAGAGTGAACTTGGATTTCTCAATACCGGCGAGTCCTTCAAAGGCCATTTTGGCGGTGAGACGGGCGACTTCTTCAACGTCCACATCGTCGTAGTCGATGCACACTTGCGACGCCTGTTCAGCCATGCCAGCGATTGCGCGACCCATGACATAGGCTTGAACTTCGCCTAAGTTGTTCCGGCCGCGAATGGACTCTGAAATGATCTGAACGTAGGTGTCTACAGCACGGTTCCACCGTGTGCGCGCATCGGCGAGTTCACTACTGGTCCGCGACATGACGATGAAGGCGCTACGGTTTTCTTTCACGAACTCAAAGTACCCGTAAAAAGTCTGGTGTACTCGGTCTTCGCGACTGTCCACAGTATCCAGAGTTGTCGTGAGACGCTCAGCAAGTTCTTCGATCGCGCTGTCCATGATCGTGGTGAACAGCTCGTGTTTAGACTCAAAGTGCTGATAAAGAATGGGCTTTGACACTCCCGCTTCGAGTGCAATGTTGTCCATTGACGTAGCGTGGTAACCCTGACGAGCGAAAACCTCAGTGGAGACACTGAGAAGTTGGCTTCGACGTTGCGCCCGCGGCATGCGTTTTCGGGAGGTCATAGGCGCAAGTGTAATTGACTTATGGGCTAACTGTGTCAGTGCCTCGTGATGGAATGGCTACATGAAGGATTTTTTCAGCGTCCGTACCGCCACTGACGAAGTCGTCGGCAACCTGAGCCGTGGCGAATCACTCGCTGTTCTGGGAATTCCCGGGGCTGGTAAAAGTACCGTTGTAAAGGACAGCTTCGCGCGTTTGGCTACAAGCAGGAACGCCGATTCCGTTCTGGTGCTCACCCCAAACCGTGAACACGCTGACGTTTTGCGTAACGAGTTGAAGTCTCCTGTTCGTTCATCTGCTACTGCGCGTTCAGTTCACTCATATGCTTTTGGAATCGTTGCCGCGCACACGGCGACAACGAAGGGCGTCCCCGCACTGTTTGTTTCTGGTGCCGATCAAGACGTGCGTCTAGCTGAGCAACTTCAAGGGTACTTTGACTCCACGGTGACGGGTCCTCAATGGACCACGTCAATGACGCCTGAACTTGCGCGCACAGACGTGTTTCGAACACAGCTGCGTGACTCCATTTCAGAAATCATGGGTCACGATTTCTCATATGACCGCATTGTCGAGCTCGCACACACTCATAACCGACCCGAATGGGAAGTGCTCGCGTTTATTGGTCGTGAGTATGAGGAACTTCTCACCTTTTTAGGAGAAGGTGCCGTTGACACCTCGGCGGTGTTCACGAAAGCAAAGCACATCGTTGAAGAATCACGCGTCGTTCCTGGTAAAGCGTGGGACTTTGCACCAGAAGTACTTCCAGCCTGGATACTGTGTGACAGCGTCCAAGACTTTCCTGACTCAGCGTTAGGGTTCCTGCAAGCACTGTATCAACGGGGTGTGTGTTTCGCCCTGACGTGCTCACCGGATTCCGCGACCCAGAGTTTCCGAGGCGGAAGCGGTGATGTTTTTGCAGGACGTCATCGACTTGGGGTACACACGGATATTGCTCTAGATCCGCTCGATCCTCATATTCGGGGAGCCGGTGCAATCACCCAAACAGTAGATTCGCTCATGCGTGACTCTGCCGATCCCGTTCACGCACTGGGCTACATGGCGCCACGGGGGAGCGCAGAAGGTTCTTCGCAAGTATTTAGCTGTGAGTGTTCATCTGGTTCAAATGCCGCCCGAATGATTGCGTCCATGATTTACGACCGTCATCAAGACGGTGTTCCATTTGCCGAAATCGCGGTTGTGACTCGTCGCGCTTCGTCAGCGACTCAGTTGAGTGACGAACTGGCCGCGTCTGGAATTCCTGTGCGTACGTCGGTCCGTGCCTTGGCTAGCGACCCTGCCACATTGCCACTCCTTCGAATTCTGAGCCTGCCTCCTGAATCGCCCGAATGGCCGAACGCTGCAACCGCGTGCGTGACAGGCGCCTTTGGGGGACTCGATGCCCTCACGCTGCGTTCGCTGCAACGTGAACTCACCCAGCTGTCAGGTGTGGAAGGCCCGCTCGAAACGCTCATGGAATGGGCGCTGGAAACAGACACTGAGCTTCCAGCCGCAGTTGAGCGGGCAAAACGCATGGTCAAAGCGGCTCAGGAGTCCTCACATGAGCTGGCACAGTACGCAGTGTGGGCGGTGTGGAACGCAGCCGAGGTTGCTGATGAGTGGCAAGAAAACGCGCTACGCAACCCGGCCGGGCACCACTCGTCCTACCTCGACGCGGTGATACGTCTTCTGGCGTTGGCGGAAAAGCTCAATGAAGGTGCCACCAGTCAGGTGACAGGACGCGACTTCGCAATGAAGGTCATGTCGCAGAAGTTCGCACAGGATTCCTTAGCGCACACAGCGTTGAACGACATCGTGACGGTGACGACGCCTGCGGGTGTCGCGCACACCCACTTTGACACCGTGATCGTGACTGATCTGCAAGAAGGTGTGTGGCCGAATCCCACAGTACGTGGAACCATTTTCAAGACGCCGCAACTCATGCGGGTGCTCAAGGACCCGGCTACGCAAGAGGAGCTATCCTCGGAGAACTTTTCACAGCACGACTTCCTCGCCAGGCGACGTGAAACTATTCGCGACGAAGGGAAGCTGTTTGTCGCTGCCTTGAGCCGTGCACGTACGCGTGTTGCAGTGGTGGCAGTCAACGGGCATGGTGAGCTTCCCAGCCCTCTGTTCACAGCCGTGAAGGGCATGCCGTGGACGTCCCAGTACTGGGTAGATGAGCCGGATATCCTTCCAAGCACGCTGTCCGAAATTGCAGGTTCTGCCCGCTTACAGGTGAACCAAGCGCTTGACAGCGGGGACGAAGACTCAGCGAAACCCTGGGCGCAGTTGCTCAAGACACTGCATAGTTCGGGTGTGAGCGCAGCTGACCCCAACACGTGGTGGTTGAATCCCAGCTCTGAGCTTCCGGCAATGCCCTCTGATGAACCGGTACGTATTTCGCCGTCGCAAGTAGAAACGTATGACCAATGCCCACTCAAGTGGTTCTTCAATCAGAACTCGTCACAGACTGTAGATACGTACCCGCAGGCGTTCGGTAATCTCATCCACGAAATCGCACAGACCTACCCCCGCGGGGGTCTTGCTGACATGCTGAATCACTTTGACGAAAAGTTCGAAGAATTCACCTTTGAGTCTGAGTGGGAACGCCAGCGCGAATACGCTGACGGGCGCGCCACGGTTGAGAACCTAAACGAGTATCTCAAGAACCGTGGGGATAAGACTTTTGTGGCCGCCGAGGTCGTCGTCAGATCTGATCTCGATGTGCCGTTAGGTCCCGCCCGGGTTAGTGGTCGGATTGACCGTTTGGAAAAGACTTCGGACGGTGCTGCCTACATTGTCGACTTCAAGACCGGGAACAACCTTCCTTCTAAACCAAGTGTTCAAGAGAACCCACAGCTTGCGACGTATCAGGTTGCGATTGAAGCAGGCCAAGCCACTTTCATCAACGACGTCGAACTCATTAGAGGGATCACCGAATGTGCAGGCGGTGAACTAGTGTACCCCCGCAAGGCAGCCGGCCAGCGCAAACCTCCTTCAAATGTACGCGAGCAGGGTCCCATCAAGGACACCGATGTGTATACAAAGACAATTGCAACTATCGAAAGCTTGGTCCGTTCAGCTCGCACGCACACATTTACTGCAACTCCCTCAGATGACGCGTGTCGCACGTGTGCGTTTACTCAGTCCTGCCCAGCATTTGCAATGGGTGAAAGTGAGGAATCATGAAATACAGTGCCAAGCAAATCGCTGAACGCTTGGATTTGCCAGAACCCACAGATGAACAGTGCGCCATCATCGAAGCTGACCTCACTCCAGGAATCACGATTGCGGGAGCTGGGTCAGGTAAAACCACGGTGGTGTCTCAGCGCGTGCTCTACTTGGTTGCCAACGGGCTCGTGGAGCCTCAACAAATCATTGGGCTGACATTTACCAACAAAGCGGCCGGTGAGATGAGCGATAAGATTTCATCTCACTTCGCCACATTCCGCAAAAAAGAAGGCATCACCTCGCCTAGTACCGAGATGCCTACCATCCAGACATACAACTCTTTTGCCTCTGGTCTAGTAAGCGAGTACGGAGCCACGATTGGGGTTGAGCCTGACACTCAAGTTCTTGACGATGCCAGTGCGATTGAACTTGCAGATCAGATCGTTGCAACAGCTCACCCAGATTTCATCCCAGCAGGTAAATCACGTTCGAGCCTGGTGAAAGAACTCATTCAACTCGCGGGCCACGCAAATGAACACCTGCGTACTCCTGAAGACATCATCACGTACCTCGACACGTGCCTTTACGCATTTCTCAACCGTGAGTTCATTGACGATTGCATTGCGGCAATCAAACGCAAACGAACCATTGGCCCGCATGAAAAAGAAGACCACATCAGTCTTTTGCAGGAATTGACCGCGCCTTTTCTCGATGCTCCGGGCAAGCTGTGGCCAGCAGATGTCATAGAACAGGTGTTCACTCACCTTGAGTCGCTGGAAATGTGCTCCCAGATCGCTGATGTGCGGAACAAAAAACGTCTCGCACACCTCCTGGACACGTTCGCAAGCGTCAAGAATCAAAATCGCGCCATGCAGTTCTCCGATCAAGTGTCATTCGCCTATCAAGCCATGATGGCTGATCCGAACATTGTCGAGAGCGAACGCGCTAAGTGGAAAGTGGTGTTCCTTGATGAGTATCAAGACACCTCTGACAGCCAGGTAAAAATGCTCAAGACGCTATTCGCTGGTCTCCCCATCACCGCGGTGGGTGACCCACGTCAGTCAATCTATGCGTGGCGTGGAGCCTCAGAGTTGAACATCGAAGGGTTCCCACACGATTTTGTAAGTCCGGGTCAGCGAGCTACGTCCTTCACAATGACCACAAGTTTTCGAAACTCGCAGCGAGTCCTGGCAATCGCCAACGCGATCGCAGGGCGACTCCCTGAAGACTCAGAAGACACCCGCCTTAAGCCCATCACCACGAATAATGAAGTGACCTCACCTCTAGGCGACGTCGAGGTGAGCGTGACACAAGGGAAAACCCACCCCACGTACGTGAGCGACCAACTGGAAAGCCTGGTCGAATGGATGCGGGGCCGCACGGGCCACCGGGCCGTTCTGGTACGTAAACGTATGCACTTCGCTCCCGTGGCTCAGGCCTTGACTGCGGCGGGCTTTGACGTGCAGGTTGTCGGTGACGCTGGCGGCATGGGCGATCCGTTTGTCGCCGATACTGTCGCTATTCTCAACGTCGCTACTGACCCTCACGCGGTGGAACACCTGATGCGGCTGCTTACCGGCAGAGTCTGTTCACTAGGCGCCCATGACCTCCGGGCGTTTAACACCATTGTTAAGAATGCCAACGCTGAAGCTTCCGCAACTCCACTCACAGCAGTCGAGTGCGTTGATAGCTTCGCCACCCGCGAGTATTCGGAACTGTCACTCCAAGCCAATGAGCGGTTGCGCAGTTTGGCGTTCAAACTCCGTGAAGTGCGTAAGAACCACGGGGGCGCCATCCATATGATTCGTACGATCATGCGTGTTTTTGATATGTCGTACGAACTTGCTTCACTGCCGCACGAACGAGCGGAATCCCACCGAGCAAACATCGATACATTCGTCTCAGCGGTATCCAGCTACGTCGCACGTAACCCTACTGTGAGCATGACGGCAGTCCTGGCCTGGCTTGAACTGGCCAACGAGCACGACGCCATATCGCCTCCACCCGAAACGCTCGATGAATCAGCAGTGACCATCATGACCGTGCACGCCTCAAAAGGTTTGGAGTTCGACGCAGTGGCACTCCCGTTCCTCACAATGGGAGATCTACCTACACAGCCACGGAGCTACCAAGCATGGCTCACTTTAGGAGAGCTGCCCTATCCTCTGCGCGGTGATGCCACAAAACTTCCACACCTGGATTTGGCGCAGGAACCACACGTATCAGTGTCCGAAATGAAGAATATGTTTAAACAAACTCAAGCAGACAAAGAGGACATTGAAGATTTCATCGACGCTGGGAACATTGACGAGAAGCAGCTCCCCATCAGAGACCAGATAGCGCTGTATCACCGACGCCAAGAAAGGCGTTTGGCGTATGTGGCGGTCACACGCGCAAAAGCGCACTTGTGGTTGGGAGCGAGCTACTGGGGCCACCGCACAACGGCAAATCAACTTTCACCGTTTCTGCTAGAAGCAATCGGGACACTCAACGTTGCAGGAGCCAATATCGAGATCCCTGAGAGCGAACCTGATAAACCTGAAGGCTTACCGGTTGAGGTTCAATGGCCCCCAGTGATCTCCGAAGCTGAGCAGAAGAAACAGAGCCGCACACGCGACTTTGTGCGCAGCCAGGCGCCGTTGGACCTTGACAGTCCTGTGAGCATTGGCGATGAAGGGTTCCACAGAGTCTTCGCTCGCGTTCAGAAAATCATGAGCGACGCGCGGCCACAACCGCCTCGGGTTCCTCAACGCATGTCCACGACTGATTTGGTGAAATACCGCGCTAACGCAGACGCATACATGCGTGAAGTTCAACGGCCAATGCCGCAACAGCCCAGTGAATACGCGGCACTTGGGACAGCGTTTCACGCGTGGGTTGAACGGCATTTTGGGCAGTCGGCTCTTACCGACATTCACGAAGCTCAGATGCGCAAAGCTCTTCCCGCACATGTGCGAAAACGGTTTGATTCGCTGGTTGCCACATTTGAACGATCCGCATACGCCAACCGAGTGCCTCACGCAGTCGAGTTGCCATTTGAGTTAGAACTGGGTGGAAGGAAGGTGCCTGGCAAGATCGATGCTGTTTTCAAGGATGGTGACCGTGTCACGGTCGTGGACTGGAAGACGGGTAGGAAACCATCGGCAGACATTCTGGACACCATGGCCACCCAGCTCGCTATCTATGTTCATGCGGTACAGAAACTGCCGGAATACGCTGACTGTGAAGTGGGTGCAGAGTTTTACTTTGTGGGAAGTGACGAAACGTTCACACCAGACACGTTGCCCAGTCTCGACATCGCAGGAATCCTCGACGCCGCGCCTTAAACACGTGCGCCTGAAACACTGGAGAGCAGTTACGTGTCGATCCGGTTGGTGGGCATAGAGTCTTCGTCATCCGGGTCGATCGCGGAGTCTTTGGTCGGGATATCGGTGGTGGCGATGTTTTCGGCGCTGTCGCTGTCTTCGGTACCACTGACAGCCACACCCGCATTTGCGGGACGGAACTCGTCTTCCTCAGTAGGCTGGCGGGAAACCTCATCAGGTGAGGCGACCTCGGCGAAATTACGCAACATGTCGGCTACCTCATCCACGCTGTGCTTATCACCGCTGTCAACGGCGGTGAGCAAGAGCTCTACCATGACAAACTCGTTCATCAAGTCGATGCGCTGGCGTAGGCCCGGGTCATCGACCTCACGGTGAGTCGCGTAGTGTTCGAGGAACTCCTCAAAGCTGTTCGGTGATAGCAGCGCACTGGCAGCTGCTAAGTCGACGGCCGGGTCGCCCACACGAAGCCGGTGAATATCAGTGAGTGCGACAATGTGCGCACCGTCGCACCGCAGTGCATCAACGTCGATCGCGTCGTGGATAGGGGCGGGAAGGAAGTGCCACGCCGAGGCGGTTTCCAGCACTCGCTCCCACCTTTCCAAAAGCGCGGTAGGAACCTTGCGGGTCCCAGCGGCACGGTCTAGGTTGTCCAACAGTTGTTCGCGAGTCTCCTGTGGCTCTTGCGCTACCAGCCCTGAATCTGCGACCGCTCCCGCATCGCAACTGTGCAAAATGGCCAGGGTTTGCGCGAGTGATTCGATGAGTGAGGGCTGTTCGACAAAGTCCTGAGTTGAAACGGGAACACCTGGCAGTGGGTCTGCGACCACCAGGGTGCTGCGGGCATCTGTGAGCTCACCTTTTGCAAAAGCCTGGGAAGCAACCGTACGAGGGACCGTAAAAGGGGCGTCCTTGGGTAGGACTGAGCGCAAAACTGCCGATGCGACATCGCTGGCACCTGCGTCAACAGCCTGTTTCTCATTCCACAGTGAGACTGTGTAGGAAGTGTCACCTTGCGACATCAGCAATCGGGGGCCACGGGGGTCGTCCAAGGGCATCCACTTGTCAGGTGTGAACTGCTCGAGGATCGAATGGGCCGCTGCAATCATGCGAAGGTATACCGTATCCACCCTTCCAATGTACCCGTACCTGCAAACGATCACGCTGTGTAGAAAAGGTGTGTCAGACCCTTTCGCTAGGGTTGAACAGAACGGATGCTGAAGCGTGGATAAGGAACTTCCTGAAAGGGGCGCACCATGAAGAACTCGTACACGATCACACCAGCGAGTCTCGCGCGCTCAGACGTATGGCGGAACCACCGTGCGCGTGGCTCGGATGGTTCCCTGACCGAGGTGCTGGCCCGGTCTGGGACGCGCGTTGTGTGCTCCCACCGTGGGTATCTCCTGGTGTCATCAGGGGGTCTTCACCGGTTTTCAGTATCTGATGTCGACAAGCTCGCAATGACCGGAACTCGAATCTACTTGGGTGAAACAGATGCCGGTGACGTCGTTGGGATTGATATCGACGATGAAACGAAAGCCCGCATCGACAACCATGTGAACCCACCGGGGGCATCAGCCGAAGACTACCTCGACGCGCCAGCCCAGAGCATTCACGTGAGCGATCCCGTGTGGTTTGACCTACGGACCATCGCGTTAGACCTTTCAGTCACAGACACCGGACTAGCCACAGCCCTTGTCGCGGTAGGCAACTGGCACCGCACCCACACTCACTCGCCGCGCAACGGGAAGCCCACAACGGCCTCGGCGGGGGGATGGGTGCGCACCGACACCAGCACGGGCAGCGAACATTTCCCCCGGACCGACCCTGCCGTCATCATGGCGGTCATTCACACAGACCCTGACGGCACTGAACGTATTTTGCTGGGGAACAACGTCATGTGGCCGCAGGGGCGGTACTCTCTGCTAGCAGGATTCGTCGAACCAGGTGAAACGCTCGAAGCGGCGGTGGTACGAGAAGTCCGCGAAGAAGCCGGAGTGATCTGCGAAGACCCGCAGTACGTTGGTTCGCAACCGTGGCCGTTTCCGTGTTCGCTCATGTTGGGGTTCTTTGCCCGGGCCCAGTCACGGGAGGCGTGCGCTGACTTTGATGAAATGCGGACGGTTCGCTGGTTTACGCGAGGCGAGCTTCAACAGGAGATTGCGGCAGGCACCGTGTCTGTTCCTGGCCAAGTATCGATTGCGGGGCAAATGCTGGACAGGTGGATGAGTGCGTGAACGAACTACTCGATAACCTCGATCCAGAACAGCGTGAAGTCGTCACCCACGAAGGTGGCCCGCTCGTGGTGCTCGCGGGAGCTGGAACAGGTAAGACGCGCGCCATCACCCACAGGATCGCTCACGGAGCACACACTGGACACCTCCCAGCTCACCATGTGCTCGCTCTGACCTTCACCGCGAAGGCAGCAGGGGAGATGCGCTCCCGGCTTCGTGGATTGGGTGTTCCTCAGGTTCAAGCGCGCACATTTCACTCGGCAGCTTTGAGACAATTGAGATACTTCTGGAAAGACTTTGCGCAAGGCCCCTTCCCAGAACTCATGGATGGCAAGCACCGCCCGTTGGGAAGAATCCTGTCAGGGTTGGGGATTGAACCTGAACGTGAAACTATTCGCGACATCTCAGCGGAGCTGGAATACGCTGCAGTGAACCTTGTAGGGATCGACGACTACCCGCAGTTTGCGCAGTCCCGTGAACTGCCACCCGGAATTGATACCACTGCCATGGTCGCGATCATGCGTGCCTACGCAGAATACAAGACCACTAACCGGCTCATTGACTACCAGGACGTGCTGTTGATCCTGTCTGGAGTCATGGCCAGCACGCCCCATATCGCAGCCCAAATTCACCAACAGTACCGGCACTTCGTTGTGGACGAATTCCAAGACGTTTCACCCATCCAGTACGAACTACTGAAGAACTGGTTGGGCGAACGCGACAGCTTGTGTGTCGTGGGGGACCCGGCACAGACCATTTACACGTTCGCTGGAGCTCGGGACAGCTACCTGATGAACCTAGGTAACGTGTTGCCTCAAGCTCGAACGATTTCGCTTGTACGTAATTACCGGTCAACGCCACCCATCGTTGAAGCGGCAAACCGGGTGCTTGCCCACACCGGACGAAACCGCATGGTTTTGCAGCCACAGAGAACCGGGGGAGTACCGCCCTCGTTCCACGAGTACCCTGATGACACGTCAGAGGCTACCGGGGTGGCTCAGCGTATTGCGGCGCAAATCAGTAGCGGTGTGCCTGTAAGCGACATTGCGATTCTTTTCCGGACCAACGGGCAAAGCCCCGCTTTTGAACACGCGCTCGATGAGCACGGCATCCACTATCTGGTGCGTGGCGGAGAACAGTTCTTTGCACGCCCTGAAGTTCGACAGGCTGGCGCGCTCCTACGCGCCAACATGTCACAAGGAAAGACAGGAAAACTCGACACGGTCGTGTCGGATCTGTTGACGACTCTGGGATGGCAAGAAGTGGGTCCGCGCGTCCACGGGGCTGTGCGAGCGCGTTGGGAATCCCTTAACGCCCTGGTGAACCTCGCAGCTGATATGCAGCAAGAAAGCCAACTCCCGGTACCGCTTAGTGAGTTTGTCGCTGAACTCGAACAACGAGCAGAAGCCCAACATGCGCCCAGTGTTCAGGGAGTGACCTTGGCGAGCGTGCACGCTGCGAAAGGCTTGGAGTGGCCACACGTGTATCTGGTGGGAATGTCAGAAGGGCTCATGCCCATTTCATATGCGTCAACACCACTGGAAGTCGCTGAAGAACGGCGACTGTTTTACGTTGCGGTGACGCGTGCACAAGATTCACTGACCGTGAGCTGGTCACAAGCCCGCCAAGCAAGTTCGCAGTCAACCCGGAAGCCTTCGCGGTTCATCAGCGAGATGCGTGGGCATACTCCCACCCAACGCGAACGTCGGGGTCACACTCGCAGATCGTCAGCGCGCACATGCGGGTGTGGAAATCCACTTGTCAGCTCTCAAGAACGTCGCGACAAGGTATGCCACGAATGTAGCCAGGCAGTCGACGAAAACCTGGTGAACGCCTTAAAAGAATGGCGTACACAGACCGCTCGTGAACTCAGCGTCCCCGCTTATATGGTGCTCACCACGGCGACTTTACTGGCGATCGCGCAAGCGCGTCCACACACGCTTGATGATCTGGGCCAAGTTTCCGGGATTGGCCCGGTGAAACTGGGGCAGTTTGGTCAAGACATACTTGAAGTTGTGAGGTCTTCAAGCACCTGAGCCATACGGCAGTCGCACGCAGTATGAAATTGCGCCACCTCTGAAGCCGTATCGCCGGCGAGCCCTAGCCTGTGGGTCTGCGGGACGGTGAAGTCCTCCAGCACGTGCTCGCGAAGCACACGCGCACAGGTGACGAGTGACGACCACGCGAGCAAAGGGTCCACGCGCCGAGCTGAAGGTGCCTGTTCGCGTATGCCGCGCCACCCAGTCATCCATTCGTCATCGACATCGATCACATAATGCGTCAGGCAGGCAAGACATGGACTGAGACTGGGGCGCACCACGTGGGTGACAGTGGCTTGTGCCTGCTGCACACACACGCTGACATGCTGCGTCCCAGAATCCTGCAGGGAACGGGCACCCATGAGATCGGGGACCCACACTGAAGTGACAACTACGATCGCGCCATCTCGAACTGTCGCCTGGAGAACGGACGGGGCAGACGTGACGCTGAACCCACACGCTGAAAGCAGTTTGGCAAGCTCAGGTGCAAGAGGACCTACGCACACGACTCTCTGGTTTTTCAGCGCCATGAGTAACTCACTGGGGTTCGCCCCGCGTAAATGTGCCACTGCGTCGACCTGGTGAGTCACCGGCGTGGTGTGTAACTGTACGCGGGGGACCAAAGCCTGCGACTCTTCTAACAAACTCAGCAGTGAGGCTGTGCGTTCATGTGTGAGACCTAGTTGGGACGCTTTGTCGGCCAAAACTTCAGGCGAAATCCCCATTTTGATGAGCTCGATCAGCTCGCGGTCAGCCACACTCAAACCATCAATGAGCACGGGGTCGTCAATCCCGATTTGTAAACACGAGGACGAACGCCACACCAGTGGCACCGATCTGTTGAACATCAGCATTCGTCTCACCTCCTCTTTTAGCGTAGGAAGACGCGCGCTCGAAAAGAAGAGGGTCAAGAAAAATGTGGATAACCTGTTGATATTTCATGCGAACACACGAACGAGGAGACTTTCTAACTGGGTTATCCACAGGGAAATACCCAGCCGAACAGTCTCCTCGTTCGTGGAGTCTCGCAGCCGCTCGCGGACTTCATAGACCTTCCCCTTGCCATGAAGTCCGGGTTTTCCGCGAGTCTGAGATAAAAATTTAGACCTTTATGACTCCGTGATCAATTTCGTTATCCACAGATGATGTGGAATGTTCGGGTTCTGTTGTGTACGTATGTGCGTAATCTGTGGACAACAGTGTGTGTAAAGACAGAAATATGTGCTCTTCCACTTGGGCCTCACCAACCTAAAGCCCCGGTAAGTGGCCCAAAAACCAGGCTTCCGACCACATTCCACAAGCTGTAAACCATGTGGAAGAAAAAACTTTTCTAGAACGGCGTGTTGAATGTCATCTGGTACAACTAATTGCTATGAGTAACAGCTTCACTGCACAAGACGTAGCTCGCATGCTCGAATCCGGCGAACTGAGTATCAAACACTCATCACGGCGAAAGAAGACCGTGACTCTCAAGCGAAGCGGTGGTCGGTGGGTATTGGCCGCCCCCGTACATTACGACCCTCGGAGCGACCTCGGGCAGATTGCTCAGTTGCTCACTCGGCTGAGTGCTAAAAGCGGCCGTGAATCCTCGGACGACGATCTTTTGTCCCGTGCCCGCGAACTCAACACCACGTACTTCAACGACGGAATCGAACCGGAGTCGGTGAAGTGGGTCGAAAACCAGAACTCCCGCTGGGCTTCCTGTTCCACGGCCACACATTCCATTCGCGTGTCCCACCGTCTACAAGTGGTGCCAGAGTGGGTGCTCGACGCGGTGCTCGTCCACGAACTTGCGCACTTACGCGAAAGCGATCACGGGCCGCGCTTCCGTGAACTTACGGATCGGTATGCGCGGTCCCGTGACGCTGATATCTTCCTCGAGGGTTTTAGCCGAGGTATTGATTACGGGTCGAACGAATAAGGCCAGGCAGGCGTTTGGGCAGATCGTCAACGACCGTGTCCGGTAGTTCATCAACCGGGAACCACTTCACATCGAGTGACTCATCTGAGACGTGCGTGTGCGCATCAGGGCTCAGAATCGCGCCATACACCACATCGTGATGCGTAGCGCACTTTCCGAACGCGCCAGGCAAGTCATGGGAGTGCACGTCAATGGGTTGTTGGGAGAACCAGAGGAAATCTTGCACACCGGATTCTTCCCGTGCTTCGCGAAGTGCCGCCTCCCGCACAGTAGCGTCACCCGGTTCCACATGCCCACCGAACTGCACCCAAAATCGTCCTTTTGCGTGATGCGTCAGGAGCACATGGGTGAAGTCGGGGGAGAAGACCACGCAGCTGGCAGTCACGTGAGCAGGCCCGCCGGAGCGGTCCAGTGGGCGGGGGTTGTTAGACACGAATTCGGTGACGGAAAGCGCCGAGGTGGTTGCCACCTCGGCGAGGGCACGCACCGTGTGTGCGGCGCGAGGGTCAGCTGTCACGACTCTTCTTCAAGGAGGCGGCGCAGAGCTTCGTCCATGTCATCCTCTGTTTGAGCCTGTTCTGTGTGGCGTTCTGAGTAACCCAACGGGTCGTCGAGATCGGCGGTGGTGGGCAAGGCGTCGGGGTGGCGGAATACCGCGTCCCGTGCCTCTGCGCCTTCTGAGGATTCCAGGTAGGTGAAAAGTGCTGCCGCGTCACGTAGGCGGGTGGGGGTGAGATCCAGGCCGATCAGCTGGCTCAAGGCGTCTTCCGAATCGGACGTCATCGTGGTGCGTCGCCTGAGCGCCTCACGAATTTCGTCGCGCTGTTCCAACGGTTCGCACGCGTTGTATGCCACGACATCTGCCCAGCCAGCGACTGCGGACACGATTCGCGTGAGCGACTCTTTTGCCTGTTCGCCTTCTTCGGTGGACACAGGTTTGAACATTCCGTTACGCAGCTCTTCAGTTGCCGCGTGGAGGTTCTGTGGGTCGATATTGCCCATCATGTCGTGGATGTTGGAAGAGTCGACTTCGACATTCGAGGCGTACTTGGCAAACGCTGTCCTGATGTGACCAGCCAACCACGGAGTCGAAGCGAACAGAGAGTGCTTGGCCAACTCAACACAGGCCACGAAAATGCGCAACTGCGTGTGGTCGAGATCAAGTTCAGCTGATGCTCCAGCAATGTTGGATTCGATCAGCGCGGGCGCGTCAAGAATTGGGAGGTTGTAATCCGTTCCGGTGAGAACGCTTCCAGAAAGAGTACCCAGGGCTTCTCCGATTTGTGCCCCGAAAAGTGACGCGGACATGTTCGTCATCATCGCCGACATTGACGACATGAACGGGCGCATTTCTTCAGGAATTTGATCGGACAGCGAATCGGTGAACGTGCGTGACATGTTCGCCTGAATCGGCTGTGCGAGCTCGACCCAACCGTCAACGGAACCTGTTGCCCAATCTTTACGCGTCAAACTTTGCGGCTCGTTTGTCGTGGTGAACTCGGTGACGCGTTCAAGCCACAGTTCCGCCAAACGGAAAGCGTCATGGGTGCCGCGCGCAACCTCGTCGGTCACGGAGGGGTCAGGGGTGGGAACTTTGCTGACAGCAGTCTGACGTGCCACATCGCTTGCGCTTCCTGACTGTCCCATAAGTCCCTGGATCTGACCGAGGAAGGACGACAGCATGTTTCCGTCGATCGGGATTCCTCCTGCAGGGAACTGTCCCTGGGCGCCTCCCTGAGCACCCCCGAGGCTAAAAAGCATGCCAAACAGGTTGTTCAGTGGGTCGTCGCCCGATGAATCTTTGTCGCGATCCTTGTCGCTCATCGTTTCTCCCTTGGTTTGCTTGTCTAAAAGCGTAACGATCTAATTTGAGAAAGCCTTCCACGTGGAACCCGCATTTGAGCTTTTTTCGTTCTGAGCGAACGTGGGGAGGGGAGACATCTTTCGATGCCGGGAGTTATCTGTGTATCGGCTAGACTAGTTGTGCTTTAAAGAAAGGACCGTCGCGTGACACCGAGTGCCCAGGCCAATACGCCTAAAAAGCGACTCCACGTGACAACCCTTTCCACTCTCATTACGTACACGCTCGTCATAGTTGCAGCACTCATCCCTGTCCCGTACATGGTTGAAATGCCCGGCCCTGTTTTTAACACGTTGGGTGAGCATGAAGGGACCGAGGTGGTAACCATCTCGGGCGCGAAAACCTACCCCACTTCGGGAACCTTAGATATGCTCACCGTCGCCGTGGCCGGTGGCCCCGGCAGGCAAGTGTACCCTTCGCAGGCTTTGTGGTCGGTCGTGAAGGAGAAGGATACGGTCGTTCCCAGCGAGGCCTACTACCCACTGACCACCACGCGCGACCAAGTCACGCAGGAAAACAACGCGCAAATGGCCACCTCGCAAGACTTCGCGGTGGCGGCTGCTCTGAACCACCTCGGCAAGAAATACGACACGCGGTTGGGGATTGGAAGCGTGGCGGCAGGTGCGGCAGTTGAAGGAGTCGTGAAGCCGGGTGACATCATCACCAAGCTCAACGGCGAGGACATCAACGGGAGTGCGGAAGACATTGTTCGCGTGCAGGACACAGTTGCCAAGGGTGATCCGGTAGACCTGGACATTGAGCGCGAAGGCAAGAAACTACACGAAACCATCACGCCAAAAGAAACGGCCGACGGGCCCAAACTGGGCGTGGTACTGGCTCCCACATACGATTTTCCCATTGATGTGAAATTCAACCTGGAAGATGTAGGCGGGCCCAGCGCCGGTCTGGTGTTCGCGCTGACCATTATCGACAAGCTCGAGCCGGGTGACTTGACCGGTGGGAAGCGGATAGCGGGCACCGGTCAGATTTCAGAAGACGGGACCGTGAGTCCTATTGGTGGTGCTCGGCAAAAAGTCGTGGCAGCCAATGAAGCAGGAAATGACTATTTTTTGAGCCCAGCGGACAACTGCGCTGAAGCAGCTCAGGCCGCAAAAGGGCTCGACATGAAAGTGATTCGCGTGGACACCTTAGACACGGCTGTCAACGCCATCGACGCAATCACAAACGACGACATTGGCACAGTCACCATGTGCTCTGGTTAACAAGGAGAACGGTTGAGTACACCAAGCCAAAAAACGAAGAAGCCTTCGCCCCTATTGCTGACACTTGGAGCAGTAGCTGTCCTTCTGGTTTTGTTCGTGGTGTTCGCGCAAGTTTTCACAGAAGCCCTGTGGTTCCAGCAGCTGGGATTCTTGCAGGTTTTCACTACGGAGTGGATCACTAAAATCATCCTGTTTGTTGTGGGTGTGATCCTCATGGGAGGTGCCGTTTGGTTTCCGCTCATGCTCGCGTACAAGAAACGGCCAGTGTACGCGCCCACGTCCCCACGCCAAGAGAACCTCGATCGGTATCGTGAAGCGATCGAGCCCTTGCGTCGCGTTGTCACTCTAGTTGTTCCGGCCGTTATTGGTGTCATGGGTGGTTTTGCGTTGTCAGCTGCATGGCAACAGGCGCTCATGTTTGTGCATTCGACCGAATTCGGGCAAGCAGACCCCCAGTTCAACATTGATCTGGGCTTCTATATGTTCAGTTTTCCGCTGATCCGAACACTTGTTGACTACGTGGCGATGGCTCTGCTGTTGTCCCTTATTGCGGCTGTTGTCGCTCACTACCTCATGGGTGGGATTCGCCCAGGTGATGACTCCAAACTGACGGTGTCAAAAACAGCGCGCTACCACTTGGCTATTTCGGCTGGTCTGCTCATTCTGGCGCAGGGTGTTCGCCTGTTCCTTCAGCGGTACTCAGTCATGACGTCTACGGGCGGACTGATGACCGGTGCGTCGTACAAGGACGTGCACATCACGATTCCTGCCATGTTGATATGTGCGATCGCAGCCGTTGTGGTGGCCCTGATTATGGCGGCGAATGCGTTCCGCGATGTGTGGAAACTGTCGATTACGGCTGTAGTGATGCTGTTGGTTTTGGGTGCTGTGTCAATCATTGCGCTTCCGGCAACCGTGCAGCAGCTACAGGTGCAACCGTCTGAGCAGAGCTTGGAGAGGGAATACCTTCAGCGCAACATTGATGCGACGCGCCACGCGTATGGGATCGACGATGTCGAAGTCATTCCGTACTCGCCTTCAACGGACGGTAAATCGGGTGCCTTGCGTGAGGACGCTCAAACGGCGGCATCGATTCGCCTGCTGGATCCGAACCTCGTGTCGGATACTTTCCGTCAGATCCAACAGCAACGCCCCTTCTATTCGTTCCCGGAACAGCTCGACGTGGACCGTTACCGTATTAATGATGAAATGCAGGACACGGTGATTGCGGTTCGTGAGCTTAATCCTGCTTCACAGGCCGATTCGTCGTGGTTGAACCAGGCTGTTGTGTACACGCACGGGTTCGGTGTCGTTGCTGCATACGGTAACCGCCAAGGTGGAGACGGCCAGCCCGCGTTCTTGGAAGCAAACATTCCGCCTACTGGTGAACTGGGGGAGTACGAGCCACGTATCTACTTTGGTGAACAGTCACCTCGGTACTCGATTGTGGGTGCCCCTGAGGGTGCTGATCCACGCGAAATCGACTATCCCGCTGACAACGAAGACGGTGGAGCCCAGGTGTATAACACCTTCAAGGGCGACGGCGGTCCCAGTGTGGGCAACTTTTTCAACCGCTTGTTGTTTGCCATTAAGTTCCAAGATGAACAGATTGTTCTGTCTGACGCGTTGAACTCGGAGTCACAGATTCTGTTTAACCGTTCACCTCGCGCGCGTGCGCAGAAGGTGGCGCCATTCCTGCAGATTGACGGCGACCCGTATCCGGCGGTGGTTGACGGACGTGTGCAGTGGATTATGGACGGGTACACCACGTCCAAGGAGTACCCGTACTCCACGCCGCAGGTACTGCAGGACGCGACGCAGGACTCAAACACGCAGCGTTCTGGCACTACGGCGGCCCTGCCTCCTCAGCAGGTGAACTACATCCGTAACTCTGTCAAGGTGACCGTTGACGCATATGACGGATCGGTCAACCTGTATAAATGGGATGACGAAGATCCCGTCCTGAAGACATGGTCCAAGATCTTCCCTGACATGGTGAAGCCCATGTCAGAGATGAGCGGGGATCTCATGAGTCACGTGCGATACCCAGAAGACATGTTTAAGGTGCAACGGTCCCTGTTGACGCGTTACCACGTGGACGATGCGAACTCGTTCTACACTGGGCAGGACTTCTGGACGACACCTACCGACCCCACGGTGAATCAAGAGTCGCGTCTGATGCAGCCACCGTTTTACTTGACGCTTCAGATGCCGAACCAGGAGTCGCCAGCGTTCTCGCTCACATCGTCTTTCATTCCGCGCCCCACTGAAGGTCAGACGCGTAACAACCTGACTGGGTTCTTAGCGGCCAATGCGGACGCGGGTAATGAGAAGGGTGTTAAGCACGACGACTATGGAAAGCTTCGGCTGCTGCAACTTCCCCGTAACACGACGTTCCCTGGTCCTGGTCAAGCACAGAACAACTTCAACACTGAGCCTAATGTTCAGTCGAGCTTGAACCTTCTGCGCCAAGGTGAGTCGAAGGTGCAGAACGGTAACCTGCTGACGCTGCCGGTTGCTGGTGGGCTGTTGTACATCCAGCCGGTGTATGTGCGTTCGGCTGGTGAAACTTCGTACCCTGTGCTTCAGCGTGTGCTTGTGGCGTTCGGTGAGCAGATTGGGTTCGCACCTACTCTTGACGAAGCGCTTGACCAGGTGTTTGGGGGAGACTCCGGTGCGCGTGCTGGTGACGCGGACTCCTCTGGTGAAGCAAGCGAAGGAGAGAAGGGTGGCGCCGACGCCGGGGACGAGAAGGATAAGCCGGCGCGTGAACCAAACCTTCAGAAAGCGCTTGAGGATGCCCGCAACGCTATGAAGGAGTCTGACGAGGCACTGAAGAACGGTGATTGGAACAAGTACGGAGAAGCTCAAGAGCGTCTGCGTAAGGCACTCGACGAGGCTGGAAAACTCCAGGACCAGCAGACCGGTGGCGGCCAAGGTGGCGGCCAGGGCGGTCAGAACAACGAAGGTGGCCAGAACGGCTAAAGGTGGTGGCCGTTCGTCAACCGGTGATGAGCCGGTTGACGAACACGCACCTGCCTTGTGGCGAGGATCACGCGCTGTTTGTTTGGTGGTTACGCATTCTTAACGTATAGTTGTATGTGCGTCGCGGGGTGGAGCAGCTAGGTAGCTCGCCGGGCTCATAACCCGGAGGTCGGAGGTTCGAATCCTTCCCCCGCCACCAAGACAAAGCCCGCTTTACCAAATCTGGTGAAGCGGGCTTTCGCATGCCCGGATAAAGCCCGAGCTTTCGGCCTATAGTCCGAGCTTGTGGCGTGGCAAACGAGCTGTCGACTTTGACTGTGAGAAGCTCAAAGTGTTTCGTGGATAATCTCGTAGAAATAAGGGCGCCTCTATGTCTGACACTTCAGAAATTCTTGACTCGATTACCCCGAAGCAGACTGCCAAAGTCAACAGTCTCAACGCCGCAATCTGGCAAACCGCCGACGACTACTTGCGTCTGATCGTCCCGGCCGAAAACTACGGCGACTACATTATCCCGTTCACTGTGCTTCGTCGTCTCGAAGGTCGACTGGCGCCCACCAAGCAGGCTGTGCTCAATCTTGTCGAACGTGAAAACGCTCAAGGAACCGACCCCGCGATCGTGGGGCTCAAGATTGAGAACAAGTTCAAACTTCGCTTTTGGAACACGTCTGAACTGTCTCTTGAACGACTGGCGAACTCCGACGACGCACTTAAACCAGGGCTGAAACAATACCTCAACACGTTCTCTCCCAACATTTTGGAGATCTGGAATGCGTTCGAGTTCGACAAGTTGATCGATCTTTTGGACCGTAACAATCAGCTGTGGAACGTCGTTCAGCACTTCGCTTCTATCGACATGTCTGATGAAGCGCTTCAAGATCAGACCATGGGCGACATCTTCGAGAACCTGATGTATCGCTCGTTTGCGCGAAAAGGTAAGGACGCTGGTGAGTTCTACACCCCGCGTGACGCGATTCGCCTGATGACCTCCATCTTGTTCACGTCTAATGACACCGAACTTGAAGAAGACGGCATCATCCGGTCTGTGTACGATCCCACCGCTGGGACATGCGGGATGCTCATTGCAGCTCGTGACGCGCTTCGCGCGATCAACCCCGGTATCGAGGTGGTTGTTGCCGGACAAGAGTTGAAGGAGTCTTCCTTCGCGATGGGGAAGTCTGACCTGCTGATGCAGGGCTTCAAAGACCCCGAGGTGTTGAAATTTGGTAACTCGCTTATCAACGACCAGTACGCGGGAGACACATTCGACTACATCATGGCGAACCCGCCGTACGGTTCATCGTGGAAAGCGTTCCAGAAGGATGTGAAGAAACTTCAGGAACAGGGCGACCCCCGTTTCTCCGAAGGGCTCCCAGCCGTCAGTGACGGGCAGATGCTCTTCTTGATGCACATCGCCCACAAGCTCGCTCCTGCTGATGGCACCACAAAGGGCGGGCGCGCTGCTGTGGTTACCAATGGGTCTCCGCTGTTTACGGGAGACCCAGAAAGCGGTCCGGACGGTATCCGCAAATACTTGATGGGTGCACAAGGCGGCTCAGAAGTCTTGGACGCGATCATCGCGTTGCCGAATGACATGTTCTACAACACTGACATCGCCACCTACATCTGGATTCTTGACCAGAACAAAGAACCTCGTAGGCGGGGGAGGATCCAGCTCATTGACGCCACAGGCATCAGCGCTCCCATGCGCAAGAACATGGGAAAAAAGCGCGTCGAGCTGTCAGAAGATAACATCCGCGAAATCACGAAGCTCTACAAGGACTTCGAGCAGAACGAGCGCTCCATCATTGTCACCGCTGACGACCTCACCTACCGTGACGTTCCCATGTTCAAAGTGGCACACTACGCGGTCAACGTGACTGAGGAGACCGTTGCAGAAGCTATGAGCCACAAGTCTGCACTCGCGGAACACGAAGCAGTCATCCGTGAGATGAAGGGACGCGAATACAACGAACTTCCCGCAGCGCTGAAAGTGTCGGCCAAGGCGCACGGTGTGAAGATGGGTGCGCCACTACTCAGGCACATTGTGAAAGCGCTCGCCGTTGAGGACCAGAACGCCCCCGCGTCACTCGATGAGAAGGGCAACCCGATTGTGGACGCATCTTCCAAGGTGATTGAGCGTATTCCGTACTTAGACGATGTGTCTGAACACATGGAACGTGAGATACTTCCATTTGTCCCAGACATGCAGTGGGATGAGTCCCTGGCGAAGGTGGGGACGGAACTCCCACTCACGCGCTTGTTCTACAAGCCACAAGAGACACGCTCGCTAGAAGAACTAGACGCGGACATCGCCGCCTCACTTGACCGCATTTACGCCATGTTCCGGAAAGTGCGTGAAGATGACTAGATGGCAAAGTGTTCCGTTCCATACGCTTTTCCGTAGAGTTCCGAAACGTACTGGTTTCCCTGCTGAGGAACTTCTTTCCGTTTACAGAGAATACGGGGTCATCCGCAAAAGCGACCGGGACGACAATTTCAACCGTCCGGGAAACTTAAATGATTACCAGTTAGTGAAGACTGGCGACTTAGTGCTCAACAAGATGAAGGCTTGGCAGGGGTCGCTAGGTATCTCACCCCACACTGGCATAGTTTCTCCTGCATACTTTGTCTACACACCTGTTTCTGACAACGATGAGAGTTTCCTTCACTACGCGCTTCGATGCCGGGATGCAGTTGATTACTACGCAGCTCACTCCACTGGGATAAGGGTAAACCAGTGGGACGTCAGCCCTGAATGGTTGGACGCAATGCCGGTCCCCGTACCTGATCTCGCAACACAGCGTCGCATTGTTGATTATCTCGACAAGGAAATCAGCGAGATGAATGCACTGATCGAAGAAGTACAGAGATTGACAAAACTTGTAATCGCTCGTAGGGACGCGACTGCAGGTAGCCTGCTCGCTGATTTGCCTGTGGCGCCAGTATCAATGTTTTGGAGAGTTATTGATTGTTTGCATATCACGGCGCCTTTCGTTGAGGTAGGCACCAACTTTCTGGTTAGTATCGAGCAACTCGGTCACAGAAACCTTGATCTAACAAGGGCGAACCGAACCGATGACGAAACCTTTTCTATCTTGCGAGTGGGCGACCGAAAACCGGCTCCAGGCGATGTGATCATGAGTCGCAACGCTAGCGTGGGAAAGTGCTCAATCGTACGAGAGACTGACCCGCCAATTGCTCTGGGCCAGGACGTAGTAATCTTCAAGAAAAATGACAAGCATGATTCACGTCTCCTGCTTCACTTTTTAGGTTCGGATGTTATTAAACGAACTATAGAAATGAGCACAGTGGGGTCTACATTAAAACGTATAAATGTTGGCACCATCAAGAAACTTCCTTACCCGGTAGCAACCCTCGAAAAGCAACGCGAGATCGCAGATGAACTAGACCGTGAGTTCATGCGCATGGACTCGCTCATTGAGGAGTCCACACGCCTTATCGAGAACCTGAAAGCACACAAAACCGCACTTATCACTGAAGTCGTTACCGGGCGGAAAGAGGTCTGAAATGGTCAATCCGATTCTTGAGGAAGCGATGGAGCTAACCATTTGCCGGTCCCTGAACTCTCAAGGCTGGATCTGGAACGAAGGCGCTAACGACGTTGGGTTCGACCCTGAGCTCGGGCTGTTCCCAGAAGACGTGTTGCACTGGTTGAAGACCCAGCACCCAGAGCAATACGAACGTGCAATCCCACCCACTGCCAATGACACCGAACGCCAGTCCCGTGAACGCAAACTCCTCACTCGTCTGACAAAAGAACTCGACTACACGCCGATCCTTGACGGCATCACCAAAAAGGTCAACGGCGGACTCCTAGGCACTCTGCGCGACGGTTTCTCGTTTACCCAAGCCGACCTCGGCACCGTGAACTTCCCAGACATGGCAGGGTTCTTTCCATACGATCCCGCGAAAACAGATGTGACCGAGAAAGCCACATACAACCGCTTACGAGTGCTCCAACAAGTCCACTTCGAAAAAGGTGACGGGGGCGAAATTGACCTGGTTCTCCTGGTTAACGGTATCCCCGTCATCACAATGGAACTGAAAACGGACAACACCCAGTCCATTGAAGATGCAGTCCTCCAATACAAACACGACCGCAAGCCACACCGGTCCAAACGACCACTACTCAACCCCGGACGCTGCCTCGTCCACTTTGCCGTGTCCTCCCGAGAAGTCATGATGACCACGGAACTCAATGGTGCCAACACCGTATTCCTTCCGTTTAACCAAGGAACCGAAGACGGGCGAGCCGGTAACCCAGACAACCCCAACGGTTACAACGTGGCCTACCTGTGGGAGTGGGTGTGCTCACCGGATCTGCTTTTGCGCATCCTCAAGGACTACGCCCTGTGGGAACCCTCAACTAAAGGCAACGAAGGACGCCTGATCTTCCCTCGCTTTCACCAACTGCGCTCAGTGGAGCGAGTCACCAGCGACGTTGCAGTCAACGGAACCGGCAGGCGCTACCTCATCCAGCACTCGGCCGGATCCGGCAAGACCAAAACGATTGCGTGGATGGCACACCGCGCCAACAAGATGATCCATAATGACGGCACGAAACTGTTTGACTGCGTCATCGTGGTCACCGACCGTACCGTGCTCGATAAAAACGTGGCAGACGGGCTTTCATTACTTCAAGCATCCGAGGGCATGGTCATCAATATCACCAACGATGACACCTCCAAGTCCGACATGCTGAACCACTACCTCACCCAAGGCAAACGCATTCTGTCCTGCACGCTGCAGACCTTCCCTGCACTGGCACAAACGATCGACCGTTCGCCTAAACTGCGAAACCGTCGCTGGCTTGTCATCATCGATGAAGCACACTCCTCACAGCACGGCAAGGCCTCGCGCACACTGCTGGAAACACTTTCAGATACGCCTGATGAAATCGCAGAAGCAGCGTCACGCGCGGCCGCTGATATAGAAGGTGGCGAAGATACCTACGCAGGGGAGGAGTCGCACAACGAAACACCCACCACCACATCGGCGGCAAGCCTCACTCGCGCCGAAAAGGATCGCTTGCAACAGCAGCGTGACTCCGCTGTAGCTCGCTCCTCCAACGTCACTATTGTGGCTCTGACCGCCACCCCCAAAGCGAAGACGCTCGCTGTCTTCGGAGAACCCTCACCGGACAACCCGGAAAAACGAGTGGCATTCGACCTGTACTCCATGGCGCAGGCAATCGATGAGAACTTCATTCTGGACGTGCTTCACAACTACATATCACTCTCGCTCTACGCAAAAATTGAAGACAAACTTGGTAGAGAAGACGAAGTGGTCCTTGGGGAAGCAAAATCTGCGCTCAAAAAGTTTGTCCGCTCACATGAAAAAACGATCCGTTCAAAAGCAGAAGTAGCCGTTGAGCACTTCAACAACAACGTACGCAACCTGCTTGGCTCAACAGCGAAAGCAATGGTGGTCTGCGACGACCGCATGAGTGCCTACACCTGGTTCAGAGCAGTCCAGGATGTGATTAAGTCCAACGTCAAGTACCAAGGATTAGAAGCACTTGTGGCGTTTTCTGGCTCACTCGATGTGTCTAAGGATGAAGACATTGAAGAGTTCGTCACGGAATCCTCCCTCAACAACGAGAACGCGCCTGAAGGTAAGCGCCGGATGGAAACCACCAAGATGTTTGACGGAGATTCGTATAAGTTCCTCATCGTGGCAAACAAGTACCAAACAGGTTTCGATGAGCCTCGGCTGTCTGCCATGTACGTGGACAAACCGCTATCCGGCGTTCTAGCGGTGCAGACGCTTTCACGTTTGAACAGGACACTGCCGTCCAAGAACAAGTCCAAAACGTTCGTGGTCGACTTTATTAACGACCCCGAATCGATTCTGCAAGCTTTCCAACCTTACTACTCACAGGCCTCCATCGACACCGATGTGGACCCGGACGTGCTCACTGATCTCGCACGAGTACTGGACACGTCTCAGTTCTACGACATTGAAGAGATGGAAGCCCTAGCCAACGTGGTCATGGACCCAGACGTAGATGTGAAGAAAAAAGACTCCTTGATCCGGGTCGGAATTGACCCTATTGTCACCCGCTGGGCCGACTTCTACACCGAAGCAGTGGTGAGTGGCAATAAGGACAACGAGGCCGTAGCGACGGACTTCCGTGCAAACCTGAAAAAATACGTCCACGCGTGGGACTTCCTCAGCCAGTTCATCGACTTCCAGGACGTCACGCTACACAAACGTGCCGTTTTTGCGGACCTCCTGGAGCGTAACCTCAAACTTGGTAAGAAAACGCGCGAAGAGGATTACGTCACTGGGGTTGACGTGGTGAAATCTGCAGTGACAGGTGATGTGGAAAAAGGGACGAAACTCGAGTTGAAAATCGAGGACGCGCAGACTCCGCTACCCGTTCCTGGTTTTGACGGGCGCATCTCATCAGGTGGCGCCTCCGATCCCTTGCAAGGAGCATTCCGCAAAGCAGTAGAGGAAGTCAACGAGTTGTTTTCTGCAGCGGGAATTGACATGTCGAACTCCGCGAACACCCGCATGGTCCACGCAGTGTGGGAAGCACTGGCAAATGACGAAGAAGTGGAGATGCTCGCAACCAAGAACCCACAAGACACCCTGGCCAAGTCTTCGAGACTGCGTGAAAAAGTACTGTCCGCAATTCTGGGCGCGGGTACTCAACATGAGAAGTTCACTAACCTTATGCTCGGAGGCGACGATGCACTGAACGTGCTGACTGCTGCCATGTCACGCTTAGCCGTTGCTGCAATGGAAGACAAAGTACGCGGGATCAAAGTTCCTGACAACGCTCTGGTCAGAGAAATCGAGGAAGGCTCAGAAGAGTCACCGGCTACGCGTCGTGTCGAAGAACTACTCGATGTGATGCGCATGCACGCCGGAAGCAACCGCGTTGAAGCGCACTTAGCGCGAGTGCTGGACGACGCGCTGGTGAAGCGTGGAAACTCCAACGTGTTCGAGACTCTACGCGCTGAGTTCTTGAAACACTCACTACCTGTGGACGGGGAGCTTTACCAAGGTGTAGTGATGTACGCGGTTAAGCGCTATTAAGAAGTTGCGGGCTTTCGCATGTCCTGCGAGAACTAAGACTATAGTGGCACACATCGAGAATCCCCCGGGAGTTAGCATGGCTCAATCTCACTTCATAGTCCGCATGACACAGAACGATTGGTCCCGCGTGCGTGCAATTCGTCTCGCATCGCTCAAAGATGCCCCGGCAGCTTTTGGTGGGTCATACGAGCGCGAATCTCAAGTAGATGAAGCAAAATGGCGGGAACGCGTCGAAACAGCCACCACCTTCATGTGTGTAAAGCAGGGACACGACATCGGATTCGCAACGTTTGCGGTAAGAGACGGTTGCGCCGACCTCGGCGGCACGTGGGTACACCCTGCACACCGAGGCCACGGTGCCGTGGACGCGCTGATAAATGCGGTTTTCACTGAAGCCCAACGCGCGGGATACGCGGAAATCCGGCTGAGGGTGTTTGAAGAAAATCAACGGGCGATTGGCGCGTACCTTCGCTTAGGTTTCCGTATGACAGGCGAAATCGACCGTCTACCCGATGGCCGTGAAGCCTTATACATGGTTCACACATTCGGCTGAATTTCTTTACTGAAATAAACGGCTATTGTGAATGACATGACTGCAAATGAACTACCTCGCCCAGACGTCGACCCCGGTGGCCTCCTCGAATACTCAGTCGTGTTCACCGACCGGTCACTCAACCACATGTCCAAACGCTTTGTGAACGTCATGCAGGAAACCCTGCACATTCTGCGTTCCACGTACAACGCTCACACGGCAACGATCGTCCCTGGCGGTGGTTCATACGGCATGGAATCCGTTGCTCGCCAGTTCGCCAACAACAAAAACGTTCTGGTTGTGCGCAACGGTCTCTTCTCCTACCGATAGGTCACAAATCTTTGACACCGGCAACATCCCAGCCCGCCACGATGTCCTCAAAGCACAACACGTAGGCAACCACCAGTTCGTGCCAGCACCCATCGACCAGGTGGTAGCTCACATCAAAGACACTAAACCAGACCTGGTTTTCGCACCTCACGTCGAAACCGCTGCAGGCATGGTTCTGCCCGACGACTACGTGCGCGCCCTGGCTGACGCAACACACAGCGTAGGCGGACTGTTTGTCCTTGACTGCGTGGCCTCCGGTCCGCTGTGGATCAACATGGAAGAAGCTGGCGTAGACATCCTTGTCAGTGCACCCCAAAAAGGTTGGAGTGGCTCACCAGCATGCGGGTATGTCATGTTCTCAGAAACCGCGCGCGAACGCCTCGATTCCACCGAAACCTCGAGCTTCGCACTGGATCTGAAGAAGTGGACCAACATCTGTGACGGCTACGTCACCGGAGCACACGGCTACCACGCCACCATGCCCACCGACACCATCCAGCACAACCTGGGCCTCATGAAAGAAGCCGTGGACACCGGACTGGACGTTCTACGCGAACGCCAGAACGACCTCGGGACGCGGATCCGTGAAGCACTTACCGAACGTGGTTTCACCTCCGTTGTCGCACCTGGGTTCGAATCCCCAACCGTGGTGGTTGTCAACACCGACCGCGACGACATCGTGCCTGCTTTTGCACGCGCTGGCGTGCAGGTTGCCGGGGGAGTGCCACTGCAGGTGGACGAACCAGCAGACATGAAGACGTTCCGAATTGGCCTGTTCGGCCTAGACAAATGGGCTGACGTCGACGCGACAGTAGAACGATTCACCACAGCACTCGACGCTGTGCTGGCCGAAAACCAGTAACCACAAAACAAGCCGGGGCCGGCCTCAACCGGGGTAACCACCCCAACTAAGGCCAGCCCTCGCCACCTACTTCAACGCGTCCATGTTCTGCGCGAGGCGGTCAATGCGAGTGGCCACCTCGCGCATTTCGTCTTCCGTTTTACAAAACGACAGACGCAACGCGTGCTCCAAACGTTGCGCCACCGGGGAACCTGCCCGGCACAAACGATTCACCGGAATCCCCGTGAACCCAAACTCGGTGGTGAGAAGCTCATTCAACGCGTGCGAATCACGTGTGGTGACCTCAGCGAAATCCACCACAGTGAAATAACCGGCAGCCGGAACATTGAACGTAATCCCGGGCACGCGCTCCAAAGACTCCATGAGGACATCCCGGCACCGCTTCAACGCGTCACGGTTCTGATCAGCGAAATCCTCATGCTCGTTGAGCGCCCGCGCGATTGCCGGCTGAAGTGGCGTGCCTGAGGTGTATGAGAAGAACTGCTTAAGCGCCTGAATCTGCTGCCGAACCTGCGGGTGCGCCACGAGCCAGCCGATCTTCCACCCGGTCACATTGAACGTTTTACCAGCAGACGACACCGTGACAATCCGGTGTGAATCCGGGAACAGCGCCGCCACCGACACGTGCTCAGCTGGGTCAAACACCAGGTATTCGTACACTTCGTCGGTAATGAGCCACGCGTCTGCGTCCTCACACGCCTGGAACACCCGGACCAGGTCGTCCCGGCCCAACACCATTCCCGTGGGATTGTGTGGCGTGTTTAGCAAGACCGCATCTGCAGAGCTCACCGCAGCGTCAAACGCGTCCCAGTCCGGCTGCCACACCGCCCCGTCGAAGACCAGCGGAACGGTCTCCAGCCGCGCCCCGGCCATCTCACACGCCGCCGCGTAAGAGTCGTAGAACGGTTCGAAGGTCAGCAAAACGCCGCCAGCGGGCACCAGCGTCATAATCGCCGAGGTGAGAGCCTCCGTGGCACCCACCGTCACCAATACATGGTCCCGGGTAACAGCGTGGTTGTACCGGCGGGAACGCTGAGCCACGATCGCGTCAAGCAGTTCCGGCACCCCGGTTGGCGGTGCGTACTGGTTCATGCCGGCTCGCATGAAGTGAGCGACGTCGTCGATGAGGAAGTCAGGGGTAGGACTCGAGGGTGCCCCTTGCCCCAGGTTAATCGCACCGTGCTGCGCGGCCAATGTGCTCATCTCGCCAAACACCGTGCCGCGGATATTACCCTGGGCGTCCAGAAGCCCCGCTGCTTCACTCACCCGGTAAGGCAGTGTCTGTTCGTTCACGAAAGCAACTCCAGTGCGCTACTGTGCACGAGCCCGTTAGAGGCGAGCGCATTGCCGTCAAACGGGCCGGTCTTTCCGTTGAGGCTGGTGAACGTGCCACCGGCCTCGGTGACAACGGGAACCAGGGCGCCCATGTCGTAGATTTCGAGTTCCGGTTCAGCTGCGATGTCTACCGCGCCTTCAGCGACCAACATATATGACCAGAAGTCCCCGTATGCGCGGGTTCGCCACACGGTGTCACACAATTCAAGCAGGGCGTCACGTTTGCCCAAGTCTTTCCACCCGCCCAGGGACGCATACGAAAACGACGCGTCTTCCAGCTTTGACACCTGTGACACGTGAATCTGAACTGGTTCTGGGTCGTGTGCCACTGTGGTCCAAGCGCCTTCTCCCTTGCTTGCCCACCACCTGCGGTTCATCGCAGGGGCGCTCACAACGCCAAGAAGGGGAGTTTCACCGTCATAAAGCGAGATCAGGGTCGCGTACACCGGCACTCCTCGAACAAAGTTTTTCGTCCCGTCGATAGGGTCGATGATCCATTGGCGGGTGCCTGTGCCGGTGGTGGGTTCGAACTCTTCGCCCACGATCGCATCATCAGGAGCGTGGAGTGCGAGCAACTCACGGAGTTTCTCTTCAACCGCGCGGTCCACTGTGGTTACCGGTGTCATGTCGGGTTTTGTGTCCACGGTGAAGTCGCGGTTATAAAACGAGTCGAGTGTCAGGTGATCTGCCGCGTCGGCAAGAGCGATCGCAAGATCAAGGTCTTTCACGGGTCCTCCACGTGGTGCGGTGGCCTCAACACCAAAGCCAGCATCGAGCTAACACAGCGCAAATGCTGTTCCAGCGCCAACACAACGTCAGTACTGTGGTGCAGAAGCCAGGTTTGTCAGTAGCCGTCTGAGCGAGTTGAGCCGGTCGGGGCCTGCATCTCCAGCTTTACCATTTGTAACCCATGCGTCGAGCGCGCAACCGGGGGAGTCCTTAGTGTGAGAACAGCCGCGGGGACATTCAGCGGTCGCAGGGACCAGCTCTTCGAACGCGCTCAGAACAGTTTCTGGGGTGACGTGGGCAAGACCAAAACTGCGCACACCAGGGGTGTCAATGAGCCAGCCGCCGTCAGGAAGTTCGACTCCCAGCGCCGATGAAGATGTGTGCCGACCCCGACCCGTCACCTCGTTGACGGAACCGGTCGCGCGACTTACATGAGGAACAAGCGCGTTCATCAACGTTGACTTGCCAACTCCTGAGTGCCCCACCAGCACGCTGACGTGACCGTCCAAAAGTCCACGCAGCTGATCCACGCGCGGATGCCCATGATCGTCAAACCCGCACTCAACAATCTGCACGCCACTGTGAGCGAAGCGTTCGCGCAACGCGTCAGCCGGCTTCAAATCAAGTTTGGTAATCGCCAGAATGGGAGTGATTCCCGCGTCAAAAGCGGCAATGAGCGTGCGGTCAATGAGCCCTTCCGAGGGGTTCGGGTCCGCAGTCGCCGTCACGATCACCAGTTGATCGGCGTTGGCTACCAAGACCCGCTCGGTGAGGTCGGTGTCATCGGCTGTGCGCCGCAAAACCGTGGAGCGGGGTTCAATCTCCACAATCCGCGCCAAGGTTCCTTCCGCGCCCGAGGTGTCACCCACCACCCGCACCCTGTCGCCGGGGACTATGGGGCGGCGACGGAGGTGGGAGGCTCGCACTCCTGTTACGCGGGTGCCGTCGGGCAGGGCGAGGCGGTAACGACCTCGGTCGACAGAAAATACGAACCCCACCAGTGCGTCAGAATAATCTGGGCGGTCCTTAGTGCGGGGCCGGGACCCACGACGGTTGGGGCGCGGCCGGTAGTCCTCTTCTGTGAAGTGAGAGTACCGACTCACGCACTCACCACACGCTCGAACATGTCAGTGAACTGGGGCAGGGTCTTGGCCACAGTGTCGGGGTCTTCAATGGTGACATCTTGCGTGAGCCCCACCAGCGCTCCGGCCATGACCATGCGGTGATCGGCGTAGCTGCTCCACGCACAGCCCGTGGAAACCGTCGAAGTGATGGTGAGGTAGTCAGGGCCCTCTTCCACCTGCGCTCCGGCCTTGGTGAGTTCGGTTGCCAGGGCGGTGAGGCGGTCGGTTTCGTGTCCGCGCAAGTGCCCGATCCCACGCAGGTGCGACGTACCGTGCGCGTGTGCCGCAATGGCAGCGACCACAGGGGTAAGTTCACCCACCTGGGAAAGGTCAAGGTCAACCGGTTGCACGGTGCCTGAGCCTGTGACGGTAAGACCTGCGGGGGTGAGCTCCGCGGTGCCTCCAAACGCCCGCGCTATGTCCATAAACGCGTGTCCGGCCTGATCCGTGCGCTCCGGCCAGTGTGGAACCGTGACAGAACCGCCCGCAATGAGCGGCACGCCTAAGAACGTCGCTGCGTTGGACAGGTCCGGCTCCACGGTGACATCGGTGGCTTGAATGACCCCGGGTTCCACAACCCAAGTTGTGGGATCAGGCTGGGTGACCTTCACGCCGTACTGCTTGAGCGTGGCTACAGTCATGTCGATATGTGGCTTTGAGGGAACTGTCTCACCGAGGTGTTTAACAGTGAGCCCGTCCGGGAACCGGGCCGCGGATAGCAGGAGCCCTGAAACGAACTGGGAGGATTGGGAAGCGTCAATGGTGACGGTGTTTCCTACGTGGTCACCGGTCGTGATCGAAAACGGAAGGAAACCGTCGTCTGAATCCACTGTGGCTCCCAGAGCAGTCAGTGCGTCGAGGATGGTCTGCATGGGGCGGACGCGCGCTTGCGGGTCCCCATCAAAGTGAGCACGGGTGCCAGTGGCTAAAACAACCGGGGGCACAAAGCGCATCACCGTGCCAGCCAGACCGCAGTCGATCGTGGCGTCACTGGCGCTGTTGTCACCACCCATGATGGGTTCAACGCTTATATCATTGCCGTGCGGCGTGAAAGTAGCTCCCAGCGCGTCGAGCGCGCGCATCATGAGTTCGGTGTCACGCGAAACCAAAGGTGAACGCACAATGGAAGGCGCATTCGAAAGAGCCGCTAGCACGAAATAACGGTTTGTCAGCGACTTAGATCCTGGAATATCACATGTGGCCCGTACCGGTGCGGTCGCACGCGGAACGGGCCAGTGGGTGCGGTTTACCACCGTTATGCGTTGGGGGAAACTGCGTCGATTGCCTTTGCCGAGGTGCGTTCAACTTCGCGCCACAGGTCTTCTGCGGCGTGCTGTGCACGCCATGCGAGGCCAGGCTTGCCTGCGGTGTCGACCGAAGCGAGAAGGGCACCACCAAGAATTGCGGTCTTTGCCAAAAGGCCGTCAGTGGAGCGAGTTTCCTTGTTGAGCTGCTGTCCGACGACCTCGACAAGGTACGTGGTCACGAGGATGCTGGAGGACAGGCGTGGGAACTTGCCGATCGCCAGAAGAGAACCGGCGGTCACCTGTGCAACACCGGTCGCGCGGGCAATGAGTGCGGGGTCGACGTCAACGTCAAGTTTCTTCTTGGCAAGTGCTGAGATGGGCTGAACAGAACTTGCAGCTACGTCGGGGTTCTTTACACGGACGAGTCCGTTGGCGATGTAAGCGGAAGCCAACATTGGGCGAGCAATCAACCTTACAAGTGACACAGAAACAACCTTTCCGATTGGATTCGCTACGTTCAGCATAGCGCGGGGAATAACCAGGAAAGCAAAAAGGTTGTAACAGACACGTACAAAGCGTCGGACAAACGCACATGCGGAACATTCCAAGCGAGGTGACAGTGACGGCGACCTTAGTAGACTGGGAGCTGATGGAGAAAAATACTATGAGTGCTCCCAGCGATCACGATGTTGATCTCACAACGGAAACGGAAGACGAACGTCGTGCGCGTTTTGAAAACGAAGCACTTGAATACGTCAATCAGCTCTACGCTGCTGCGCTGCGGATGACGCGCAACCCGGCAGACGCTGAAGACTTGGTTCAAGAGGCGTATCTCAAGGCGTATGCCGCGTTTCACCAGTACCAGCCGGGAACCAACCTCAAGGCCTGGCTGTACCGCATCTTGACGAACACCTTTATTAACTCGTATCGAAAGAAACAGCGCCAGCCTCAAGAAACCGGTGGCGACACCATCGAAGACTGGCAGATCGCACGGGCCGCGAACCACACGTCTTCTGAAGGAAAATCAGCTGAGATTGAGGCCCTTGAGCGGATCCCAGACTCTGATATTAAAGAAGCGTTGCAATCACTTCCCGACGACTTCCGCATGGTCGTGTACTACGCGGACGTGGAAGGTCTCCCGTACAAGGAGATCTCCCAGATTATGGACACACCCATGGGGACTGTGATGTCGCGCCTGCACCGAGGTCGTCGCCAGTTGCGCGAAATGCTGGCTGATTACGCTGCCGAACGAGGATTTGGAGAGGGGGTAGGTTCATGACACGCGAAACGTCCTGGTCGCAAAGCCGACTAGAGTCGCTTGAACGGATCTACGCGTTTCTCGACGGTGAGGCGAACGACGATGCGATCCTTGCCATTAAAGAGCACTTACAGTGTTGCCCGGAATGTGAACGCGAATACAAGATCGAAGCGCTCATGAAGGAGCTTGTGCGTCGCTCCTGTTGTCAGGATCAGGCACCGCAGGATCTTGCGGACAAAATTCGTGCGCGCATCACTGTAGAACGCACGCGCATTACGTATCACCGCGAGTAGCCAAACCGGGATCGCCTTAGCCGGGGAACATCAACGCGCAGATATAAAGATAGGGCAGGTGTTTACACCTGCCCCATCTTTTTATGTCTTTATGCGTTTGGGCGCTTGCCGTGGTTCGCCTTGTTGCGCTTACGGTCGCGACGCTTGCGTGCACGCTTGCTCATATATCTCTCCTTTACTAGACCACCCTATTTTTCCATAGAGGGGGCACCACTTCAACAATGCTGGGTGGAGGCACGGCAGTGTGGGCTAGCCTTCCATGACGTTTTGAACGCCCAACCAGTCAAACCATCCACGGTTGAGCACAAGCCACGCGATGAGCCCATAACCTTCTTGTGCGGGAAGCTCGCGGGAGCTGGAAGCAAGGTCACGCTGCCACACCGGATGGGATTTCAACGGCGAAAAACAATCGACGTACGGAACTGCACGGCGGTGAGCCACATCCGCAAAACCTGTCGATAACTGCGCAACCTTTTCATTCCGACTCTCACTGCGGCCAGGGGTGGGACCCACGACAAAGGTCGACACCTCGGCGGCAAGAGCCTCATCCAACACATTGGCAAGATTCAAACGCGACCGGGCAGTCGAAAGCCCCGAATCAACATCATGCGACCCGGGAGCGAGAACCAGACGGTTGATTCCACCGTCGCTAAACCGAAGCGAAGCTTCCGCAAAAGCGCGCTGAGCGAAAGCACCCGTGTCTTCCTGCGGAACAGCCAGAGTATAAAACTCAGCGTTGGCCAAAGACGGGTGCGTGCGCACGGCAACCCTTCCGGCCCACCCAAGACTCCGAGCATCGCCGTGGCCGGCGACGAGTTCGTCACCGGCCACGACAATAGTAGTTTTCTTCAACGTCACTTACTTGAAAGTCCGTTCGATCACATCGGCCTGTTCAACGTCGTGCTGCTTCTTCAGACCAGTAGAAGGTGACGCTGATGCCTTACGGCACACAACCTCGACCTTGCGGTCTGACAACAGCTGCGAGAACTTGTAGTGCATGAACGGCCACGCACCCTGGTTTTCTGGTTCTTCCTGAGCCCACACCAGTTGTGCGTCCTCAGGGTACATACCCAAAAGCTCGTTGAGCGCGTCAATTTCGAGCGGGTACAGCTGTTCGACGCGCACCAGAGCAGTGGTGGTGTCTTCCAGCTTCTGACGCTTTGCCAACAGATCCCAGTACAGCTTTCCAGCAACCAGCACGACACGCTTAACGTTCTTCGCGTCAACTGACGTGTCCGGAATGATCGGTTCGAATCCACCGGAGGTGAACTGCTCAACATCGGTGGCCGCAGCCTTGAGACGAAGCATCGACTTAGGCGTAAAGACCACAAGCGGACGCTTGACTTCAGCGTGTGCGTGGCGACGCAACAGGTGGAAGTACGAAGCACCGTTGGACGGGTACGCAACCGTCATGTTGGCTTCAGCGCACAGCTGCAAGAAACGCTCAATACGCGCTGAGGAGTGGTCAGGGCCCTGGCCTTCGAAACCGTGGGGGAGAAGCAGGACGATACCGGAAGTTTGTCCCCACTTCTGTTCCGAACTCGAGATGAATTCGTCAATGACCGACTGAGCGCCCTGTGCGAAGTCACCGAACTGGGCCTCCCACAGCACCAGAGCGTTGGTGCGTTCCACGGCGTAGCCGTACTCGAAGCCCATCGCCGCGTATTCGGACAGGAGCGAGTTGAAGACCCAGAACTTAGCCTGGTTGTCCGTGAGGTTAGCCAGCGGTGTCCACTCGTTGTCGTTCTCGTGGTCGATGAGCACCGCTTGACGCTGGGTGAAGGTTCCGCGACGTGAGTCCTGACCCGCCAGGCGAACCGGCACGTCTTCCATCAGAAGCGAACCGAATGCCAGCAGTTCGGCAAAGCCCCAGTCGATGCCACCTGAACGCGACATTTCCTTGCGCTTTTCCAAAAGGCTACGCAACTTCTTGTGCACGTTGAAGCCCTCAGGAACTTCAGTGTGAACATCACCGATGCGTTCCAGCACTGACGCTGGGACAGCAGTTTCGAACGTGGAGTCGGACTCCAGGTCGTCTGGGCGTTCCCACGGTTTCGTCACGCCGAGGTTGTCGGAAGCTCCCTTTTCAGCTTCCTTGGTCTCAGCGAACGCAGCTTCGAGCTTGTTCTGGTAGTCCTTAACGACCTCGGCGGCTTCTTCCGTGGAGATGCAACCGCGTCCCACCAGCGAGTCTGTGTAGAGCTTACGTACCGACATCTTCTTTTCGATGAGCGAGTACATGACCGGCTGCGTCATCGATGGGTCGTCACCTTCGTTGTGACCGCGGCGACGGTAGCACACGAGGTCGATCACGATGTCGCGGTTGAATTCCTGGCGGTAGTCGAACGCGAGCTGTGCCGCGTGGTAGACCGCTTCAGGGTCATCGCCGTTGACGTGGATGACGGGTGCCGAAATCGCCTTGGCAACGTCGGTGCAGTAGTACGACGAGCGGGAGGAAGCCGGAGGCGTGGTAAATCCAACCTGGTTGTTGATCACCACGTGGATGGTTCCACCCGTGGTGTACCCGCGGAGTTCGGACAAGTTCAGGGTTTCGTATACAACGCCCTGACCGGCGAACGCAGCGTCACCGTGAACCAGCACCGGCAGGATCGAGAAGTCCTGGGTGTCGTCAGACGACACGTCCTGCTTAGCACGAGTGATTCCTTCAAGAACCGGGTTGACGGTCTCGAGGTGGCTGGGGTTAGCAGCGACAGACACCTTGGTTGTGTTGCCGTCTGGCGAGGTGAAGGAGCCTTCCATGCCCAAGTGGTACTTCACGTCACCGGAGCCCTGGAAGGAGTCAGGTGACTGAGTTCCGTCGAACTCGCGGAAAATCTGAGTGTAGCTCTTGCCAGCGATGTTGGTCAGTACGTTCAGGCGACCACGGTGGGCCATACCGATCGTGACTTCCTGCATGCCGGAGTCAGCTGCACGGTTGAGAACCTCGTCGAGGAACACGATGGTGGATTCGCCACCTTCGAGCGAGAAGCGCTTCTGACCGATGTACTTGGTCTGCAGGAACGTTTCGAACGCTTCAGATGCGTTGAGACGACCCAGGATGTGGCCCTGTTCAGCACGGCTGAGTTCTTGCAGTGGAACTTCGAGCTTCTTCTGGAACCAGCGACGCTGTTCAGGGTCAGCGATGTGCATGTACTCGTAGCCGGTTGTACGGCAGTACGAGTCACGCAGGATACCCAGAATGTCGCGCAAGCGCATCTGTGAACCATCGCCCAGACCACCGGTGGAGAACTTGCGCTCCAGGTCCCACAAGGTGAGGTCGTGGTTGTTGATGTCGAGGTCTGGGTGGCTGCGTTGGCGGTACACCAGTGGGTCAGTGTTGGCCATAAGGTGACCGCGGGTGCGGTAAGCGTCAATGAGTTCGATGACGCGTGAAGCTTTCGAAACGTCGTCCTGGTCCTCGGTGTGAACGTCAGGCTGCCAGCGAACTGGTTCATATGGCAGGCGCAGTGACTCGAAGACCTCATCGTAGAAGCCGTCGGCTCCCAAGAGGTATTCGTGGACGAGCTTGAGGAACTCTCCCGAACCGGCACCCTGGATGACACGGTGGTCGTAGGTGGAGGTCAGGTGCATGACCTTGGAAACTCCCAAACGGTCAATGGTCTCTTGGCTCGCACCCTGGAATTCTGCGGGGTAGGTCATAGCACCAACACCAATGATGCAACCCTGGCCCTTAGTCAGACGTGGAACCGAGTGGACGGTTCCGATTCCACCGGGGTTCGTCAGCGAAACTGTAGTGCCCGCGAAGTCATCAGCGGTGAGCTTTCCGGAACGTGCACGGTTCACCAGGTCGTCATAAGCGTCCACGAACTGCTTGAACGTGAGAGTTTCAGCCTTCTTGACGTTTGGCACCAGGAGCGAACGCGTGCCGTCCTTCTTAGGAATGTCAATGGCTAGACCAAAGTTCACGTGAGCTGGTTGCACCATGACTGGCTTGCCGTCACGGACTTCGTAGTACACATTCTGGGTTGGGAAAGCCTTGAGCGCGCGGATGACGGCGAAACCGATGAGGTGGGTGAAGGACACCTTGCCACCGCGTGTGCGACGCAGGTGGGAGTTGATGACAATGCGGTTGTCAATGAGTGCCTTCGCAGGAAGTGCACGCACCGAGGTGGCGGTAGGGACTTCGAGGGAGGCGTCCATGTTTTCGGCGATGAGCTTTGCAGGCCCGCGCAGTTTGGTGACGACGTCTTCGGCCTTTTCATCGCTGGCCTTAGGTGCCGACTGGGTGGGGGAGGATTTCTTCTGCGAAGCGACCTTGGATTCGGCTTTAGTGGTTTCCGCTTCGTTGACCGACGGCTCAACGCCCTTGGTCTTTACTTCTGCTTTAGGCTGGGCCTCTTTGGAGCCCTTCTCGCTAGGCTTGCTATTTGCAGGAGCCTGCGAATTCGACTTTGTGCCGGAGGCCGTTGAGGTGCTTGCCGGCGCGCCCTCATACTTCTCAAAGAAGGGCCACCACTCCTTGTCGACTGAGTTCTTGTCGTTCTTGTACTTTTCGTACAGTTCTTCGACCAGCCATTCGTTGGAACCAAAGTCTCCAGTGAGATCAGTAGGTGTTGTTTCGGACACGGCGCGAATCGCCCTCTTCCTCAACTCGTAGCATTGTTCAATCAGAGCAATTTTAACCCTACACGGCAAACTTCTTTGTTGTTTGACCACACCTTGTAGAGAATGGTCACATGCGTTTTATTACTGAACCTGGATCTCACGATTTAACATACTCCGATGTTTTTATGGTCCCTAACCGTTCAGCGGTCGCTTCACGGTTTGACGTAGATCTGAGTTCAGTAGATGGAACGGGCACCACGATTCCCATTATTGCGTCGAATATGACTGCTGTTTCGGGTCGCCGAATGGCCGAAACAATTGCGCGTCGTGGCGGAATGGCGATTCTGCCGCAAGACATCCCGGTTCCGGTGGTGGCGCAAACGATCGAATGGATTAAAGAACGCCACCCTGTTGTTGAGACGCCACTGAAACTTTCTGTAAGAGACACTGTTTTGCAAGCCATTCACCTCATGCCCAGGCGCGTTCACGGCTGTGCAGTGTTGTTGGACGATGGAAAGTTTGCCGGGATTGTTTCCCAGGACAGCTTGCAGGGAGTCGATCAGTTCACGTCGCTTGCTGATGTCATGGAGCAGCCACAGGTCACGTTTGACATTGCAGAGTTCAACGATGTGGACAACCGCCGTAACTTGTTCGACAAGCTTGAAGACGCTCGCCTGGACTATGCCCCGGTTCTTTCGGGTGCCGAGGTGGTTGGCTGTGTGACGCGCGCGTCGATTTTGCGCTCCACGATCTACTCTCCGGCTTTGGATGCGCGCGGAAAGTTGCGCGTTGGTGCGGCCCTGGGTGTCAACGGCGATGTGGTGGCTCGCGCGCAAGCGCTCGCCGCGGCGGGGGCTGATGTGCTCGTCCTAGATACAGCACACGGGCATCAAGAAAAGATGATCGAGGCGCTGACAGCCGTTAAAGCTGAGGATTTAGGGCTTCCCTTGGTCGCCGGAAACGTCGTGACCGGTGAAGGTACTCGGGATCTTATTGAAGCCGGGGCCGACATCGTGAAAGTGGGAGTAGGGCCGGGAGCCATGTGTACGACCCGCATGATGACAGCGGTGGGGCGTCCACAGTTGTCTGCCGTGCTCGAATGCGCGCAGGCCGCAACCGAACTAGGTAAGCACGTGTGGGCAGACGGCGGAGTGAAATATCCACGTGACGTGGCTCTAGCGCTTGCGGCTGGAGCCAGCCAAGTCATGATTGGTTCGTGGTTCGCTGGCACGCATGAAAGCCCTGGCGACATGCTCGTTGATGAAAAGGGACAACGCTATAAGGAAAGCTTTGGAATGGCATCTGCGCGTGCAGTTGCCAACAGAACGCGCAATGAATCGCCATTTGACCGTGCGCGTAAAGCTCTTTTTGAAGAGGGTATCTCCTCTGGACGCATGTTTGTCGATCCGCAGAACCCCGGAGTCGAAGACCTTATTGACTCGATCACTTCCGGTGTGCGTTCCTCATGCACCTATGCGGGGGCGCGCTCGCTCCCGGAATTTGCTGAACGCGCAGTTGTGGGTGTCCAGTCGGCTGCGGGATATGACGAGGGCCAACCCCGCTTGCAGAGCTGGTAAACTCAAGGTCTATGACGAGTGACAGTCCCGGCCGGCGTGAGGCCGGCATCCCAACGTTTCGGCATACTGCCGATTTTTCCTTTCTCCAACCCGGAACTGTGCAATAAATGGAGTGGCTCTATCTTGCTTTGGCGCTCCTCCTCATCGTAGGCACAGGAGTTTTTGTTGCGGCTGAGTTCGCGCTACTGACTCTCGACAAGCACACTGTTGACGAAGCAGTGCGGAACGGCCAGCCAGGTGCTAAATATCTAGAAAAAGGTCTCCATCATCTTTCGACGCAGCTGTCTGCTGCGCAAGTGGGTATCACGATCACTACGCTGCTCACTGGTTACCTCATGCAACCGTCGCTTGGCGCACTTCTCATCCCGTTGGTCGAGGATCAGGGTGCTAGTGAAGCTGTATCGCGCGCTGTGTCCTTAACGGTGGCTCTGGTCATCTCCACTGTTTTGTCAATGGTTGTTGGTGAACTAGTCCCCAAGAACCTTGCGATTTCTGCACCCATGAAGGCCGGTAGTTTCGCGGTTCCTCTGCAATACATGTTTTCGATTGTATTCCGCCCAGTCATTGCGCTTCTGAACGGGACAGCCAACAAAGCGCTCGTCGCTATGGGGATCGAACCCCAGGAGGAAAGCTCCGCGGGCCGGTCAGCAGACGAACTGACCAGCCTTGTACGCCACTCGGCTGACGAAGGAACAATGGACGTTCAAACTGCCGACCTCTTGGCACGCACCTTGAGCATTTCTGAGCGGACAGCGGAAGACGTCATGACACCTCGGACGCGGATGGCCACAGTCGAAAAGGACACCACCGCGGCACAGATCACCGAACTTGCCCGACAAACCGGTTTCTCTCGATTCCCCGTCGTGGGGGATTCGCGTGACGACATTGTGGGCGTCGTGCACGTTAAGCAAGCGGTTGCAGTGCCCTTGGCTAACCGTGAGGATGCTTTTGCTGCAGGGCTCATGACAGATGTGTCGGAGGTCCCAGAAACGATGCCGGTTGACCACCTTTTGGTGGTGTTACGCAGTCGAGGTAACCAGATGGTGCTGGTCATCGATGAATACGGCGGCACGGCTGGTGTCGCAACTTTGGAAGACGTTGTTGAAGAGCTTGTTGGTGAAGTCGTCGACGAACACGACCGGTTAAGTGTGCAAGTCCGCCCAGCACGGGATGGCTCTTGGCTAGTCCCCGGGAGCTTGCGCCCAGACAATGTCACAGAGGCGACTGGAGTTGAGATCCCGGAAGACGTGGACTACGAAACGATGGCCGGGTTCGTCATGTTTTCTTTGGGAACGATCCCGAAAGTCGGAGACTCCGTGCGGGTGAAAGACGCCTCGCTCGTGGTTGAACGCATGCACGGGCACAGGATTGAAAGACTGCGCCTAGTTCCCGACTATCTGGGAGGTGCAGCGTGAGCGACTGGATGGGACTAGTCTGGCTGGTTTTCCTGTTAGCTGGAAACGCTTTTTTCGTTGCAGCCGAGTTCGCTGTCGTGTCCGCTAAACGTGCCCAGATCGAACCGCTGGCAGAAGAAGGTCGTAAAACAGCGAAAACCACCCTATACGCGATGGAACACGTGTCGCTCATGCTGGCGATCTGTCAGCTAGGTATTACGGTGTGTTCACTGCTCATTGGTAATCTCTCAGAACCAGCTATCCACCACCTACTGATAGGGCCACTTAACTATCTGTCGATCCCGGAGCAGGCCTCGGGAGTTATCAGCTTTGTTCTTGCATTAGGAATCGTCACCTACCTTCACGTTGTAGTTGGTGAAATGATTCCAAAGAACATTGCCTTGGCGACCTCCCGCACATCCGCCCTATTGCTCGCGCCGCCTCTCGTTTTCCTGGCTAAAATCTTTGGGTTTGTGATTCGTCCGCTGAACTGGTTTGCCAACTTCTTGCTGAGGCTGGTGGGCGTGACGCCTCGTAATGACGTGAACGCGGCGTACACCGTTGAAGAAGTCCAGCAGATCGTTGCCGAATCTAAGCGTGAAGGACTGCTCAATGACGAAACAGACTTGTTGAAGGGCGCGCTTGAGTTCTCGGACAAGTCTGTGGGTGACGTCATGGTGGCATTGAGCTCTGTTGTCACGATTCATGACGATGCAACGCCTGAGTATATTGAGCACCTGGTGGGTCGAACGGGGTATTCGCGCTATATCCTCATCGACGGCGATGGGCGGCCCGACAGCTATATTCACGTGAAAGATGTGCTGTACGCCGACACTCCAGAAACGTACACCGAACCCGTCCCAGCCAAGCGTTTCAGATCTATGGTTACCGTGTCCGTCACAGATGAGATCGAAGAAGCGCTCGCCACAATGCAGCATGCGGGTAACCACGTGGGGCGTGTGATTGACGGTGATGGGAAGGTCGTTGGCGTGTTGTTCTTAGAAGATGTCCTAGAAGAGTTGGTGGGCGAAGTTCACGACGCAATGCAACGAAATCAGCCACGGACCCCTCGTTAAATTGCGATGTGTAACACGTGTGTTCAAGGTACTTTACTGTGCATATGGCCTGTGACCTGCACTTTTGAATGCAGATGTGAGGTGTGGCACAATAAACCAAGCTTGAATGTCACAAAGTTATGACTTATCGTTACATTTCGTTACTATGTTGTGACATGGGCTCAAGGCCACATGTGTAGTCAAAGATGTGAGGAGAAGTAGGTGGAGAACGAAACCATGCAACCTGCTGTACGGCGACGAGACCTTCGCCGCGCACGCAAATCGCAGTCTCGCAAGTTCCCCACTTTCGCGAAACTCACGTCTTTTGCTGTTGCACCCCAGGCAACCTCGGCGGCCCCAGCTGTCCGCGGTTCGAACGGTGCCGCATTGCGCGCTCTGCGTCGCAAGCGCAACGTGACTCTCTCCGCAGTTGGAACCTTCGCCGTAGCAGGTGCTGCAATGACCGCCACTCTTCTCTCTGGCGTGGGAGCTAGCTCTTCTGGGCAGGTCACAACCGAAGCAGATGCGAGCTCACATGCGGTGTCCAGCGAAAGCGTTTCCGGCGGAGCCAACGGAGACGACGACATTCTGGCAGGACAGAGCGGTGCAGTCGGCGGCGTTAAGGCCGACTCGAAGGGTGACCCACGCGCATCCTCACTTTCCGTCAAGCGCACCGCCCTTCCTGGTTGTGAAGGTAAGGTCCCAGAAGGTGAAGCACAAAACGGGCAGCTACCAGAGGAGTGGCTGTGCAATCTGGGCATTGGTGACCACAAGTTGCGCCAGGATGCCGCTGTTGCATTCGCAAAAATGAACGCAGCGTACAAGGCCGACACTGGAAAAGACTTCGAACTCACAGACACATACCGCACCTTGGACGCGCAGGTGAGCGTTGCAGGCCGCAAGCCAGGTTTAGCTGCAAAGCCAGGAACCTCCCTGCACGGAATGGGTCTAGCAATTGACTTTGGTGGCGGTGCCGCACAAGCAAGCGGACCGCTGTACGACTGGCTCGTGAAGCACGGACACGAATACGGCTGGGAAAACCCAGACTGGGCTAAGTCCTCCAAGTACGAACCATGGCACTGGGAGTACGTGCCTGGTCGTCAAGGCGTCAAGGGATACTGAGCGACTCGAACCACATGATCAAAAGAAATGGCCTTCTTAGTTACAACTAAGAAGGCCATTAGCGTGTGTGGCTATTTCAGCGAGTCACGGAGGACGTTCTTACGGATCTTCCCCGTGGAGGTGCGGGGAAGAGCATCAACGAACTTCACCTTCTTGGGAGTTTCAAACCCAGACATGCGAGCGCGTGCATAGTCGATGATCTCCTTTTCGAGTTCAACGCAGGCGGGGTCATCTGCTGACTCCACGCGATCGGAAAGGACGACGGCCGTGACAGCTTCGCCCCAGTGTGAATCTGGCGCAGCAACTACAGCAACCTCAACCACGCCAGGTGCGTCCAAGAGGATCTGCTCCACCTTGAGCGACGACACATTTTCGCCACCAGTCTTGATGATGTCCTTTGCACGGTCAGTAAACCAGACCGTGCCGTCATCGTCTTTGTAGCCAATGTCGCCGGAGTGGAACCAACCGTAGGCAAAAGCACTTGCGTTCGCTTGCGCGTTGTTCCAGTAGCCAGGGGTGACGTGCGGGCCACGGTAGACGATTTCGCCTTCCTGCCCGGGCTCCAAGAGTGTGCCGTCCGGACCCATGATTTCCATACGCACACTTGGCACGGGCATTCCCCACGAGCCGCGCTTCTCTGGGTTTTGCGACGGCCAATGATGGACGGTCGCCGGGAGCACCTCGGTCTGACCCGACCCAAGAATAATGCGTGCGTCAGGCATGGCGTTTTGAAGGGCCGTCAGCACGGAGTCGGGCATGTGCGTCATTGCGTAAATTGCGGTTTTGACCGAACTGATGTTCGCTGTCACCTGTTCGTTTGCTTGCAGAAGCGCTCCGAACATCATGGGCAGAGCCATGATGATTTCGACGTTGTGCTTTTCGATCAGTCTCGCGCATTCCGCTGGGTCGAACGGATTGTGAAGAACGACCGTTCCACCAAACGAGAGAACAGGTATAACGAGCGTGTTCAAACCGGTCACATGATAGAGCGGAAGTATGTTGAGGAAAGGCGTGGGGCCGTTGTCCCAACTCACTCCCAAGAAGTTCGCGTTCATATAGGCGGCTGTTACCACGGCAGAGTGCTTTGATAGCGCCCCTTTGGGGCGCGAAGTGGTCCCCGAGGTGTAAATGCACTGGGCTACGTCATCGTCGTTGATGATGAGTTCAAGTGGTTCTGCGCTTCCCTGGCTCTGCAGGTCGTGGAAGTCGATGTGGGAGTCCTCGCCGGGTGTGCCGTCCGAGGTGTCAGTCTTCCTTACGATGACATTGGCTGGTGTGGGTGCGGGTTGTGCAGTCTGGGTTGTCAGAACGGACACAAACGTGTCGTCGGTGATGACTGTGAGGGTATCGGCATCATTGAGTATCCACTGAATATCGTCCGGGCCCAATGTGAAGTTGATCGGCATGACGGTCAACCCGGCTTTGACGATCCCAAAGTACGCCACGAGGAAGTCGTACGAGTTGCCCATGAGGAGGGCCACCGGCTTGGTTCGATCGTTGTGGATTTCGGAGAGTTTGTGGGCGAGCGCGTTCGAGTGCTCATTGAGTTCGGCGTATGTCCGCGAGGTGTCTTTTTCGATCACTGCTACGCGGTGTGGGCTGACGGAGGCCACGCGCAGAAGCATGTCCCCGGCAGCGTTGCGGGTTGCGAGGTTGTATTCCAGTGGGTCAACGAGTGAAACGTCTGATTTCATGATGAGACTCCAAAGATTTGAGGGTTGAGTGGCTTACACGTCTAAGCCGTCGAGTTTGGCAAGCACTTGAAGCATGACTTCATCGGCGCCACCGCCAATTGATGTCAGTCGCGAATCGCGCATGAATCGCGCCGTCCAGTTTTCTTCCATGTAGCCCATTCCTCCGTGTACTTGCACAACGTAGTCGGCGACTTCGCGTGACAGGCGTCCGGCCTTGAGCTTGGCAGCCGAGGTGAGGCGGGTCACGTCTTCACCGCGTTCAACGCGCTGAACTGCTCCGTGGAGGCTTTCGCGGAGGATCTCGATTTCGGCTTGCAGTTCGGTGATTCTGAACGCCGGATACTGGCACTGTGCCAGAGAACGGCCAAAGACCTTGCGGGTGCGCATGTATTCGCGAGTACGTTCGAGAGCGCGGTCGCATGAGCCGATCATCGAAGCTGTTCCGGACAAGCGTTCAATGAGGAACTGGAGCATCTGCTGTTGGAAGCCCCGACCTTCTTGACCAATCGTGTTGGCGACAGGCACGCGAACATCAGTCAGGCGCAGCTCGCATGTGTCGGAACACCGGTTCCCCAGTTTGTCCAGAACGCGCGTGACTTCAAAGCCCGAGGTGTCAGTGGGCACGATGATTTGTGACATTCCGCGGTACCCAGGTTCGTCCGAAGTGCGAACGAGCATGCAGACCCAGTCTGCGTGCGAAGCGTTAGTGATGAAGGTTTTTTGGCCGTTGATCACCCAGTGGTCGCCGTCGCGTTTGGCTGTTGTCCTAATGGCGGCGACGTCGCTTCCGGCATCGGGTTCAGTTACGCCGATTGAGGCGATCGCCTCTCCGGAAATCGCGGGTCGAAGGTACTTTTCCTTTTGCTCTGGTGTTCCCAGCTGGTTGAGAGTAGGGGTCGCCATGTTGGCGTGAGCTGTGAGCCCCAAGCCAACACCGGCTGCATCGGCTTTGCCCAGCTCTTCGGCAAGAACCATTGAGTATGCCAGCGACGCGCCACCTCCGCCGTACTTTGGGTCATATGTCAGCCCCAGGAGACCCAGGTCGCCTGCCGACTTCCATAGTTTGCGCGAATCCATGCCCGTGCGTTCCCACTCATCGACATGCGGGTTGATTTCTCTTTCAACGAACGTCGCAACCGTTTTTCGCAGTGCTTGTAGATCATCCACTTCTAGAGCTCCTTTGCGTCTAGTAGTTCCTGCCTGTGGTAGGTGGCGTATTTGAAGCATACGTGGATACAAGAAAAAGAACAATCACAGTTGCATGTTTTTTGTTTTGGTGCTTGAGTAGACAACAACACGACGCGCAAAGGAGCGAACCATGTCTTCTGATCAACTTGGGTCACGGCCCGTTCGCATTGCCAACTGTTCAGGCTTCTATGGCGACCGGCTCTCCGCGATGACCGAAATGCTGCACGGCGGCCCGGTAGATGTGGTGACTGGCGACTATTTGGCAGAACTCACCATGCTGATTCTGGCCCGGCAACGGTCAAAGGACCCAGCAAAAGGGTATGCCGCAACATTCCTTGCGCAGTTGCGCGAGAACCTGGACGTGATCGTGCGTAAAGACGTCAAGGTCGTGGTGAACGCCGGTGGAATGAATCCGCAAGGGCTCGCCGAGGCCGTCGATGGGTTAGCGAAACAGGCTGGTCTCGATGTGTCGGTGGCGACCGTGTGTGGAGACGATCTCACCGAAAGGGCTCCAGAGTTGGGGCTCGGTGAGCCGATTGCTGCAAACGCGTACTTAGGGGCCCACGGGATTGTGCACGCGCTGAACTCAGGTGCACAGATCGTCGTGACGGGACGAGTCACCGACGCTTCGGTCATCGTGGGGGCGGCTGCGTGGTGGCACGGATGGGAGCGGGAAAACTACGACGCGATCGCCGGAGCCATGGCCGCTGGGCATGTGATTGAATGTGGGGCCCAAGCCACAGGTGGAAACTTCAGCTTCTTTCACGAAATTCCCCACATGACCCGCCCAGGGTTCCCCATTGCGGAAGTGGCCGCCGACGGAAGTTCGGTGATCACCAAACACCCGGATACTGACGGGGCGGTGACAGAAGAAACGGTTCTTTCCCAACTTCTCTACGAGATCCAAGGAGCCCGTTATGCAGGACCCGACGCGGTTCTGCGCCTTGACAGCATCACGCTCGAACAGCTGGGCAACGACCGGGTGGGGATCACCGGAGCAGTAGGAGAAGCACCACCGCCGGATCTCAAAGTGTCCGTGACCGAACTTGGTGGTTACCTCAACGAAATGGTGTGGATGATCACCGGGCTCAACGCACGCGAAAAAGCCGATCTGGTGAAACACCAGTTTGAAGCTGCGCTGACAGAAAAACCCGCCGAGGTCGAATGGAGTTTCGCACACTCCCAGCCTGGTAGCGCGACCACACAGGAGGAAGCCACCTCGGTCCTGCGAGTCCTGGCACGCGACCCTGACCCTGCCAAAGTAGGGCGTGCGTTCTCCAATGTAGGAGTCGAACTGGCTTTAGCCTCATACCCAGGGGCATTTATGCAACGACCACCCGAAGCTGGGAAGGTCTACGGCAGATACCGTGCGGCTTATGTACCACAGGACACGCCGAACCACACAGTGATCCTGGCAGACGGAACCCACACCACCATCACGCCGCCACACTCAACTCAAAAACTCGAACCCACCTCGGCCGACTCCCACCACCCACCGGTCCCCGACCAATCACCAGAGCAGGGCGGAACACAAGGAAGTCAGGTACACCTCGGGGACGTTTTTGGAGCACGTTCAGGTGACAAAGGAGGGGACGCCAACATCGGTATTTGGGCGCGCAACGAAGCCGGGTACGCGTGGCTCAAACGCAACATGACCGTCGAACTCTTGCGCACGCTCCTCCCGGAAGCCCGTGAACTAGAAGTTGAACGCACGGAACTAGACAACCTGGGCGCCATCAACTTCGTTGTGCACGGCATTTTGGGAGAAGGTGTGGCCTCCCAAGCACGCTTCGACCCGCAAGCAAAAGGACTGGGCGAATACGTGCGCTCGCGCACTGTGAGACTGCCAGAAGACGTTCTCAACGCGCCGGTCACACGCGGCCGCAATACCAACTCGCAAACCGCATAACCAGATTGGACACACTCACATGACCGTACTGACGAGCAAACTCGACACGTCGAGTGAGAGCTACAAACGCGCCCAGTCTGTGATGGCAGACAAACTGGCCGAACTCGACACAGAAAACGGCCGACTCCGCGCAATGGGCGGCGAAAAAGCCGTTGCCAGACATAGAAAACGCGACAAGCTCACCGTGCGCGAACGCATTGAGCTTCTGCTGGACCCCGACACTCCGTTTCTCGAACTTGCCCCGTACGCGGCGTGGGGCACAGACTTCAACCTAGGCGGGGGCATCGTAGGCGGGATCGGCGTGGTCTCTGGAGTCGAGACCCTGGTGATCGGAAGTGACCCCACCGACCACGGGGGGACCATCAACCCCTGGACTCTACGCAAACAGCTACGGCTCATGGACATCGCGCAAGAGAACCGTCTGCCCTTGATCTCGCTTGTGGAATCCGGGGGAGCGAACCTGCCAGCCCAAAAGGACATCTTCATTCCCGGCGGTGCACAATTCCGGAAGCTCGCAGAACTGAGCAAAGAGGGAATTCCAACTATCGCCCTGGTCTTTGGGAACTCCACAGCTGGCGGGGCCTACATCCCCGGTATGAGCGACTACACCGTCATGATCGACAAGAAATCCAAAGTGTTCTTAGCAGGACCACCCCTGGTCAAAGCGGCCACAGGAGAAATCAGTGACGACGAATCCTTGGGTGGAGCGCAAATGCACGCCAAGGTTTCTGGTCTTGCGGACTACTTCGCGACCGACGAGCAGGACGCAATTCGAATTGGGCGACGCATCGTTGCACGGTTGAACTGGAAAAAGGAAGGGCAGAGGCCCGCATACGCTGCGCCACCTCGGCTTGACGAAGAGGAACTCATTGGGATCGTTCCGGAAGACCTCAAGATCCCCTTTGACCCCAAAGAGATCATTGGGCGCGTGGTCGATGACTCCGACTTTGACGAATTCAAGCCACTCTACGGGCAGTCGCTGGTCACAGGCTGGGCGCGGATTCATGGATACCCCGTAGGAATCCTGGCCAATGCGCGGGGTGTGCTTTTTAGCGAAGAAGCGAAAAAAGCCACCCAGTTTATTCAGATTGCAAACCGGCAACGGACTCCGCTGCTGTTCATTCACAACACTACTGGTTACATGGTGGGGCGCACGTACGAAGAACGCGGCATCATCAAAGATGGAGCTGCCATGATCCACGCAGTTTCGACCTCGGAAGTTCCTCACCTCACACTGTTGGTGGGTGCCTCGTACGGGGCCGGCCACTACGGCATGTGCGGGCGAGCCTTCAACCCGCGTTTCGTGTACGCGTGGCCCAGTGCTAAGTCAGCTGTGATGGGATCGCAACAGTTAGCCGATGTTGTCACATCGGTGGCAGCGGCGTCAGCAAAAGCCCGCGGGATTCCTTTTGACGAAGACGCCAACGAAATGCGCAGGGAAATGATCAAGAACCAGATTGATTCAGAATCATTACCACTCTTTTTGTCAGGCCACATATACGACGACGGAATCATTGACCCCAGGGACACTCGGACGGTGCTGGGTATCTCCCTGTCGGCAGTTTCGCAAGAGGAAATCGACTCTGACCGTCGCTACGGAATCTTTAGGATGTGATTCCTTTGACATCACAGATGACAACAGGTGCACAAGTAGACGCGGAAGCGCGGACGGAAGGCCACACGGAAGCGCGAGCCGAAGCGCGCACCATCAGATCAGTTCTGGTAGCCAACCGTGGTGAAATCGCACGACGAGTGTTCGCAACCTGCCGTGAACAGGGAATCGAAACCGTCGCCGTATTCTCAGACCCAGACGAGGGGCTGCCGTTTGTGGCCGAGGCTGACAAAGCTGTGCGCCTACCGGGGAAGAGTGCTGCGGAAACGTACTTGGACGGGCCTGCCATCATTGAGGCCGCTCACCGAACAGGCGCTGACGCAATCCACCCCGGGTACGGTTTCTTGAGCGAAAACGCTGAGTTCGCTCGCGCGGTCATGGACGCGGGACTCACATGGATTGGCCCGTCACCTGAAGCGATCGAATCGATGGGTTCGAAAGTTAGGTCCAAAGAACTCATGGATGCCGCCGGGGTTCCGATCCTCACAAACATGGAACCAGACAGCATCACAGAAGCCGATCTCCCGGTTCTTGTGAAAGCTTCTGCCGGAGGTGGTGGCCGCGGTATGCGGGTGGCGGATTCCATGGATGCACTGGCAGAAACGATCGAGTCAGCTAAGCGGGAGGCCCAGTCGGCATTCGGCGACTCCACTGTGTTCTGCGAACGTTACATCCCCGCCGGTCACCACGTGGAAGTGCAAGTAGTAGGCGACATGCACGGCAACGTGTGGGCTGTTGGTGAACGCGAATGCTCCATTCAACGCCGACACCAGAAGGTCGTTGAAGAAGCGCCTGCCCCGCTTGTTGAACGGCACGGGCAAGAGCTACGCGACCGGCTATTCCAAGCAGCGAAAGACGCCGCAACGCGTATTGGATATGTGGGTGCCGGAACGGTCGAATTCCTTGCCGACAGCAACGGCGAGTTCTTCTTCTTGGAAATGAACACCCGACTACAGGTTGAACACCCCGTGACAGAGTCCGTGACAGGAGTGGACTTGGTGGCACTTCAACTGCACGTCGCCCAAGGTGGCGAACTCGTAGGTGAACCGCCTGCACAGACGGGGCACTCGATCGAAGTCCGCCTGTACGCAGAAGACCCAGCCGAAGGGTGGAAACCACAGTCCGGGCCAGTGCACCGGTTCGACGTTCCTGGAGTGGATGAACGGTTTAGTACGGTGCGGGCGCGCAGAGCAGTTGACAACTCAGGCGCCTCGATCCGGTTGGATGCGGCATATGTTGACGAGGCAGCTTTTGACGGCGGTGCCTCGGGCGGGGCATCAGCGAACACAGGAACGGAAATCAGTCCGTTCTACGACCCCATGATCGCCAAGATCATCTCCACAGCGGACACTCGCACCCGGGCAGCCACGCACCTTGCGGATGCGCTAGCCCGGATGGACTGGGACGGCCCCACCGTTAACCGCGACCTGCTCGTCCAGATCTTACGCAGCGACGCCTTCGTGCAAGGAAACACGGATACGAATTTCCTCAACGAGCACGAAGACGTTTTCTCCCCAGTCGTGTCGGACCACCACATACAGATCGCCGCGACAGCAGCTGCACTTGCGCTCGCGGCCACTGTCGAACGTGATCAGGTGACGACCGCCTCGGGACACATTGTTCCCCAGAGCGCGACGGAACTCACGGGCGAGGAGTCGCTGGCCCGGGACATCGCGCAGAGAAACCCGCGCCCACACATTGGGCGGTTCCGTCTGTTCGCTGATCAGCCAAGTGCGCGTACGTTTGTCACCGAAACCGGCGCCGAGGTGGCGGTCGCGACTTCGCAGAGGCGGGGGACGTGGGTTGTTGAGAACTCCGAGGTGGACATTGCGGTCAAGGAGGCGCGTCCTGAGCGCGTGGTCCTGGAGATCGACGGTGTGCGGACCGCGTATTCTGTGCGGGTTCAAGGCAGGCGCGTGACTGTTAACTCAAGCGGTGCTTCCGTGGTGCTGGTGGAAGCAGAACGCTTCACCGACCCGGCTTTGGTGGCGGCACCTGGAAGTTTGTTGGCACCCATGCCCGGGGTTGTCAGTAGTGTGCATGTGAACGTGGGAGACGCTGTTACCACAGGTCAGGCGCTCTTGACCATGGAAGCGATGAAAATGGAGCACACGATTCATGCGGATGCGGACGGAAGCCTGAAAGAACTGCCCGTTTCGGTAGGAAACCAGGTGGAAGCAGGTGCTCTTCTGGCAGTGATCGAGGTGGAAGACAATGAGTGAGAGTGTTTCGGGTGGCGGTGTGCCGGGCGCTGGCCCCTTGGGTGGGGACTCGCCAGTGTTGTACGAGGTCGAAGGTTGCGTGGCACATGTGACACTCGATAGCCCCAGCAACAGGAACGCGATCTCGCCGGCTCTTATCGACAGTTTGTTGGAGGCGTTCCAGGCGGCAGAGGAAAATGCTCAGGTACGTTCCGTGCGCCTGTCGCACACGGGCAACACCTTTTGTGCGGGAGCCGATCTCAAGGCGACGGGGACTTCTGTTGAAGCGCAGCGGCATATGGGTGAGAAAATGGCACAGCTTTTGCTGGCGATGCTGGAACACCCCAAACCGATTGTGGCGGTGGTTGACGGCCACGTGCGGGCCGGTGGGATGGGGATTATCGCCGCGGCCGATTCTGTGTTCGCCGGTCCGGCGGCAACCTTTGGGCTCAGTGAGGTGCGTATTGGGGTGACGCCGGCGTTGGTTTCGGCCGTAGTGCTACCGCGCATGACGCAGAGGAGTGCGTCGAGGTGGTTTATTGGTGGCGAGACGTTTTCAGCTCACGAAGCGTTAGAAGTTGGTTTCATTACCGAGGTGTGTTCTGAGTCTGAGGGCGACAAGAGCGCGTCTGGTGTTGCCGGTCAGCTTGAACAGGCATTTGCCAAGAGCGCGCCACGTGCCATGGCCGAATCCAAGAAGCTGGTCAATGCTCCAGTTGTGAGCAAGCTGGTGGCTGAACGCGATGCGTTGGTCGAGCTGTCGTGTCGCATGTTCATGTCCGAAGAAGCGCGTGCTGGCGTCCAGGCCTTTCAGAAGCGCCAACCGGCGCCGTGGGATGTGAGCTAGACCGGGTGGTGAAGCTTCACCGCGCATCGGACATATTTATGGCTGGTGTGTCTGGGGTTTCGTCTTAATCGTGCGCAACGTACGGATCCAGGAAGCTTTGATCTTGTTGCGCCGGTCTGAGTCGTCGGTGAGGACGTTCGCAAGACCTAGCCCTCGAGCCAAGTCGAGAGTCACCTGAACCGTTCGGAACGTATGTTCGTCGCTCACGTCTGCGTTGAGCAGATTGACAGCAAGGCCAAATGCTTTGCGGGCAAAGCGTTCCTCGAGGGGAACAATAAGGTCGCGCAGCTTGTCATCTGTCATCGCTGCTGTCCACACCTGAAGTGAGGAGCTGAAGAGTTCGCCCACATAAAGGTCAAAGAGCAAATCAGCGACAAAGCTGTATCGGTCCTGGTCACCCACATTTTTTACCTGCTCAAGAAGATAAGTTGTGCGCTCGTTAAACAAGTAGGTGAGTGCTGCCACAATCAGTTCTTCACGCGTGCGGAAATGGTGCTGAAGCGAACCTCTGCTAACCCCACTTCGCCGGGCAATTTCCGAGGTGGTCGCGCCTGTCCAGCCGAGCTCGGAGAGCGCAGACACAGTGCTTTCGAGCAACCGCTTTTGCGTGGCCCGGCTTCTGTCCTGTTTGGGTTCACGCACCGTCGACAATGAAGGACTCTGTTGTGACCGCGTGCCTGACTTTTCGACCATACGGGTAAATACTAGTGAAGTGGCCACTGGTTTATGCGGTTCACCGCAGCGTGGCGCGCAACAAGCGCGCCTGAAACTCCAGTGGTACACTTGTCGAGGTTCCCGCCCGCGTAGCTCAGTGGATAGAGCGTCTGCCTCCGGAGCAGAAGGTCGTAGGTTCGAATCCTGTCGCGGGCACCGTGTGATCAGTCGGGACATCGTTGACATTGTCAGTCGCCTTGATCGTGCGAAAGACGCTAGTTGTACTTCGAGATATCGATGTCGAAGTACATGATGAGCGCCATGGCCCATGTGCCGATCAGGGTAAAGAAGCCCAGGAAGCGCAGGTGCCCTACGATCGTTTTGTCGTGGGACCCCTTGCGTTTTGCCTGAGCGGCCAGAACCCACGCTGTCACAGCGCCTCCCACCGAGAGCACTACAGCGGCCAGTGCGACAAACATGCGTGGCAACATCGCAACTGGTTGCGCCCACAGCACGCCCACCACAATCACAACGATGAAGAACAGTACCCATCCAAAAATGCTGAGGATGGGGCGTGCGAGCGTCCAACGGGCTGGAGCCGCAAGAATGACCGCAAAGAACACGACAAATGCTGCAATAGTGAATAAAAAACCTGCGGTGAGCGGAGTTGACTCAGTGCCCTCTCGGAACATCAATCCGGTGAGCGCGCCAGTCCAGAAACCCAGCAGCAACACAAACACCAAGCCGATTCCACCAAGGTGAACGGGATTGCCAATTCGCTTGCCCAGAGACATGACTGACTCGTTTTTATGCGCCTCACTTTCCGAGGCGGCAAAGACAGCTTCAGGATTCCTTGTGACCATGTCGGCAAAGCGATATGGATCGCCCAGAGTCTGTGGCAAATGCGAACCGCCCGATGACGCAACGACGCGTTGAAGATGGTCCACCGTCCGGTTCACCGTGGCATGATCCACCCCGTTGTTATTCAGCCGATGGACAACAGCCCATGCCCACTGTGCGTCTGCTCCTTGAAGATCGCCAATGGGGCGGTGCGGTGAGTTTGACATGTTTCGACTATAACCACCTTGTCGAGACCAGCAGGCGAAATAGAGTAGCCCCTCGCTACTGTGAGCGAGGGGCTACGCATGTGTGGTAGAGCTGAGGGAACGTGTCCTATCCGAATGCCAGGCCATAGTAGTTCAGGGCGTCGGTGACGGGCTGAAAGTACGACTGGCCCTTAACATAACCGCCGTTGAAACCACAGCGCTGCGCTGCCGGGCCGCCGGAGGTCATACCTACTGCATAACCGCCCGAAGTGTACGCGCCTCCGGAGTCACCGGCTGCTGTGCACACGGTTGATGCGCCCAAGCCAGACACACTGGCAACGGATCGCCCTGCGTTATCCGTGTAGTTCACGGTGGAGTTGTACGCAGTCACTTTCCCGCAGGTAATACCTGAGGTGGCGCCAGTACGGCACACATCGGTTCCCACTGGTGCCTGCCACGCGCCTCGGGATGAACCTGAAATCCTTGCTCCTGAACCGTACGTGTTCACGTTCGTTGAGAGTTCTGATCCTCGTGACAGAACGACGTAGCCGAGGTCGCGGTCGGGGCGACCGTCATAGGAGCGGAATGCTGTGCGTCCTTGGGTGGCAAAAAGGCTGCCTTGGGCGAAGAAGCTCTGTTGTCCTTCTATACAGTGACCAGCCCACACCATAACTTTCTGACCGTCACTCGTGGTTGCGGGGAATCCGGCTGAACAGTAGCCACCGGACCTCATGCTGATCTTGTCTCCACCGGACGCGCGAGCTTGGACCTGGTTGGGGGTTCCTTCTCTCAGCTCAACTGCGTCACCGAACTGCTTAGCTTTTTTCACAAGATCCGAGTTGGCGTTTTTCTTTGTGACAGTAATGACGACCCGGTCCTTGGCGACGTCGGGGGTCACAGCTGAAACATCGCTACGGTCTTTCACCTTGTTAAGTGTGTTAACGATTTCGTTGAGCTTGCTTTCACCGTGCTTCGCTTGACGGACCTTCAAGCCGGCTTTCTTAGCGTCTTTTTCGGCCGTGCTTCCCTGTGGAGCCTGAACCACTAATGAGTTGTTCTTGTCGAAGAAAGCTCCGTCGTAAGAGTGGCCCTTCTTATTTAAGTCATACAAGTTGTTGTTCTGGTCAGTCTGCTTCTCAAGGTGGGCTCGCTGAGCAGCCTCAGAACGGCCCGACGATTTGGCCATGATTTTTACCTGCTCGTCACTAAACGATGGGTCGACGTGCTTGACTTCAGGTGAAGTTTTTGCCGGTTTAGGATCGGCATGAACAGGGGCTGGTTGTGCAATGGTCAACCCGGATAGGGTAAAAGCTCCAGCTAGTGCAGTACATAGGACTTTCTTCTTCACTGTGTTCTCCTCATCTTGGTTACGAACATCTCTACTGTTTCTCAACATGAAGCTGGTCACTATTGGGCTGAGGTTAGTTTCTTGACGATCTTTGGCTGAGGTTACCGAGACGTTCGTGGGTTGCCTATGACGAAAGTGGTATTGCTTGGAGCGATCTTCCACCAGCACTATAGAAGTATGAAAAAACTCACTGTCGCAGTCGTGTCGGGCCTTTTAGTTTTCGGGTCCGCTTCCCCTGTTGCCGCGGTTACTCATGAAGCCCTTCAACTTCCGTGGTTTTGCTACATGGGTCGTCCAATTATTGGAATTTGCCCAGCTGAAATGCTCAAGTAGCTAGACCAGAGCGCCTGCCATGAAATAGAACGTAAACTGCACAGTGTGTTGTATGATCTTGCAATGTGCAAAATGGGTCGCGGAGTAAGGGACGAATCGCACACGGTCAGAAGTAGCATCATTCCTCTGACTCTTGCAGGCCTCTTTGCGCTGTCGAGTTTGCTTGATCAATCGACATACACGCTTGGCCTAGACGCAGTTATCATCGTGCTGGTTATCAGCGCAGGTATCGCTCTTATGGCGGTGAACCCGTGGATCACCGTTGGTGTATGTGCGCTGGCGGTTATTGCAACGGTCATGGTTGATGTCACATTCTTTGGTGTTGCGGCTCTACTGCTGCCTATGACTGCTGGTTATATGGTTGTCCGGGGTACCCAGGGTGCAGCCTACGCTTTCATGCTTGTCGTAGCCGTTCTGTTAAGTGGAGCCGTTATGACGTCCGAGGTGTCATACGAAGTTCTCGTGTCATCCGTCATGTTCTGGGTGATCGCTGGTGTCATTGCATTGGGCGGAGGGCATTTGGTTCGGCACTTGCTACTGCGTGAAGCGCGCATAAAGGAACGTGCCCGCCTTACGCTCGACGAACTCAGAACTGAGCTGTCGCGCGATCTCCACGACTCGATTGGCGGAGTCCTTACCCGTGTTTCGCTTCTTGCTCAGCAGGCGCGCATGTCTGAACCTGCCAAAGTGGCGGCGAACTTGGAGCAGATCGTCAAGGAGACTCACTTTGCGACTGGCGAAATTCGTGTTCTTCTCAGCCGACTGCGGACACTTGACGACAAAATCCAAGGCGCGCGACCACCTCGGGACATCGAGCAAACGTGTGGCGACAAAGTGTGTGCAGCAACCACCACAACTGTGGAGGACATCAGGTGCACCATTCTTCGTTTCTCTAATCAACTGGATGCCTACGGGTTCGCCGTGGAAGTGTATGCGGCGCCGTCCGGGATTAGCGTCTTACAAAACTACTCAGGTGTGGTCAACCGGCTTTTTCATGAAGCGTTACTTAACACGGTGAAGTATGCTGACCCCGAATCGCCCGTCCGTCTCATAGTCGACCTCAACGACAACGCAACGGTTGTCTTCTCAAACGCAATCAGAGAAGACGCCTCGTGTGCGGACAGCTCAGGATTTGGGTTGGCCTCCCTTGCACGCGACTTCATCGCGCACGGTGGCTCGCTGACCATCACGCGGGAGCGCTCACATGAAGGCAAAGAGCAATGGGTTTTGTTGACCCAGCTGCCAGTCGCCCACTGAAGGATGGTGTCATGACTGTTTCAGTCACGCGTGTGAGCGTAGTTGACGACGACCCGTTGGCACGCAAGATTATTTGCGAACTGCTTAACGCTCAAAACGAACTGAGTGTGGTGAGCTCTTATGACGATGGCCAAGCCCTCATCGACGACCTCGACCGAGACACTGCGCCACAAACAGATGTGTATCTGTGCGATATAGCTATGCCACAACTGGACGGTATCGACACGACGAAGGCCATACGCGAACGCGGAGATACCACCCCTATAATGCTTCTCACCTCCTATGATGTAGAAGAGCGTTTCATACAAGGCATGCAGGCTGGAGCAAACGGATATCTCATTAAGACCTCCGATATAAGCCAGATCAGAGCCGCGATTCTCTCTATAGCTAGCGGCACTGCTGTGTTCTCACCAGATGCGGCTGGGTTTTCTCGCGCGGTGGTGGCTAATGAAGCCCCCGGGCAAACACCGGCGGACCTTTACGGCCTAACTGAACGGGAAGAAGCAATTCTTACGCAGCTGTGTCGCGGGCAGTCCAACTACGAAATTGCGCGTTTCCTGGGCATCAGTGAAGGCACGGTCAAAGTCCACATCACGTCGATCATGAAAAAGGCCAATGTGCGGTCGCGCTTGGAGCTTGTGGTTCAGGCGTTTAATTCGGGAGCCGTGCAACCTATGCGCACTGACGGATACCGCTAGGCGCAAACCTTGTTCATAAAACGCCATCCAGTTGTGTTCGTCTGACATGCACCGATTAGGCTAGGGCATGTGACACCCGAAGAACTCAAACTCGCTATTGAACAGGCCATCTCCGCGTACAACGAAACGCACGGAACGAACGTGGAGGTGCCTGCCAAACTTGTCGTTGAACGCCCAAAGAATCGTGACCACGGTGACTGGGCAACCAACGTGGCTTTGCAGACCGCTAAGAAGACTGGGTTGCAGCCGCGTGAACTGGCAACCGGCCTGGCTCAGATTCTGAGCGATGTTGACGGGATTGAAAAGGCCGAGGTGGCCGGCCCTGGCTTCTTAAACATCACCTTGGCAGCGGGTGCGGCTGGCAAGCTCGCAGCCGACATCGTTTCGGCTGGTCGCGAATATGGGCGTGGAGAATCACTCAAAGACTCCACCATTAACTTGGAATTCGTGTCGGCTAACCCAACTGGCCCACTGCACATTGGGCACACGCGTTGGGCGGCCCTCGGAGACGCCATTGGTCGCGTACTCAAAGCGGCCGGTGCCACTGTGACGACTGAGTATTACATCAACGACGCCGGTTCCCAGATGGATACCTTCGCCAACTCAGTACTTGCGCGTATGCGGGGCAAGGACGTGCCCGAAGGTGGGTACCCCGGCCAGTACATCGCCGATATCGCCCGTGAACTGCTCAGTCGCCACCCAGAGTGGAACGACGCAAAAGACGAAGACATTTTCGAGCAGGTCAAAGACGAAGCGTACAAAGCGCAGCTGAAAGACATTTCGGACACCCTGGAGTCCTTTGGCGTGCACTTTGACACGTGGTTCTCCGAACGCACTCTGCACGACACCGGAGCCATCGCCGAGGCGGTCGAACGTCTGCGCGAACAGGGCCACGTCTTCGAAAACGAAGGCGCTATTTGGTTGCGCACCACCGACTTCGGGGATGACAAGGACCGTGTTTTGGTGCGCTCAGATGGAGTTCCCACCTACTTCGCCGCTGACGCCGCGTACTACCTCAATAAACGCGATCGTGGTTTTGAAGAAAAGATCTACCTTCTGGGCGCTGACCACCACGGATACGTCGGGCGCCTCAAAGCCTTGGCCGCGACAGCCGGCGACGACCCCAACCGCAACATCGAAATTCTCATCGGACAGCTCATTTCCGTTAACGGGGCGCGTCTGTCCAAGCGCGCTGGCAACATCATCGAACTACGTGACCTTGTGGAGTGGCTCGGCTCGGACGCAGTCCGCTACTCGCTGGCTCGCACCCCAGCCGACTCACCACTGGCACTGGACCCTGAGGTACTCAAGTCCGCCAGCAACGACAACCCCGTCTACTACGTCCAGTACGCGCATGCTCGCGCGAAGAGCGTGGAGCGGAAAGCCACCTCGGCGGGCGTTTCCACCGACTCCTTTGACCCGGCAACCCTGCAGGACCCCACTGAAGCGGCACTGCTGTCCGCGCTCGCAGACTACCCACGCGTTGTGGCCCAGTCCGCCCAGTTGCGAGAGCCTCACCGGGTAGCCAGGTACTTGGAATCTCTCGCCGGACTCTTCCACAAGTGGTACGACGCATGCCGCGTGACTCCCTTGGGTGATGACCCGGTTGAACCGGTTCATTCTTCTCGCCTGATGCTGGACATGGCAACCGCAACAGTCTTGTCGAACGGTCTGGACCTCATGGGCGTTTCTGCCCCTGAAAGGATGTAATGCCTGCTCACCCCTCCGGTGTTCTACACGCTGGTCCCTCGCCTGTTTGGTTGCCGGAACCAGATGACGTCAATGAACTCATGCCGTCGTTGTGGTCTAAGCACACGGTTAAGAAAGACGGCGTTCTCACGGTGTGCGGGCATTCTGTGCAAGACGTAGCCCACACATTTGGATCTCCCGTTTTCGTCTTTGACGTGGACGATTTCCAAACCCGTGCTCGCGACTTTGCTGAGAGCTTTGACCGCGAGTTCGCGGCGAATGGAATGACGGCGCGCGGTTACTACGCGGGTAAAGCGTTTTTGTGCACTGCCGTGGCCAGGTGGGCAACCGAAGCTGGGTTAGGCGTCGATACCTGCACTCTGGGGGAGATGCTGACCGCACGCGCTGCCGGTGTGGACCCTGGGCGTGTTGGCCTGCATGGCAACAACAAGTCAGACGCTGAACTGGAAATGGCAGTGTCGTGGGGGATCGGTCGCATAGTGGTGGACTCGCTCGACGAGATTCCGCGAGTTGAACGCATCGCCGAGCGTTGTGGCGTGACTGCGCCCGTCATGGTGCGGGTGACCGTGGGGGTCGAAGCCCACACGCACGATTTCATCGCAACCGCCCACGAAGACCAGAAGTTCGGCCTTTCTTTGGCTAGCGGTCAAGCGTTAGAAGCGTGCAAGAAAGTACTGAAGAGTCCCCACCTGGACCTGGTTGGTTTGCATTCGCATATCGGTTCGCAAATTTTTGACGCAGAGGGCTTCATCCTGGCGGCCACGCGCGTGATTCGCTTGCGTGCCACCTTGCAGCGGGACTTTGGGGCTCCCGTCGCCGAGGTGGATCTGGGTGGAGGTTTCGGTATCCGGTATACCTCGCAGGATACTCCGAGCTCTTTTGCTGACATGGCCCGCAAACTTGCTCGCGCTGTTGTTCGCGCGTGCGAAGACGAAGACACCGACCTTCCGAACGTGTCCTTTGAACCAGGGCGGGCAATCGTGGGACCGGCAGCTTTTACGTTGTATGAAGTAGGCACGATCAAACCTGTTCATACGGAAAACGGTGTGCGCACGTACGTGTCCATTGACGGTGGGATGAGCGATAACGCGCGTACCGCACTGTATGACGCAGACTATTCCTGCACACTGGCAAACCGGCGCTCTGACGCTGAACCGATCGTGGTACGTGTTGTTGGCAAGCACTGCGAGTCTGGAGACATCGTGGTGCGCGACGAGTATCTGCCGTCTGATGTCTCAGCTGGTGATTTGATTGCTGTTCCGGATACAGGCGCGTACTGCAAGCCACTAGCCTCGAACTATAACCTGGTCCCTCGTCCAGGTGTTTTAGCTGTGGAAGAAGGACGCGACCCCTATTGGATTGTTCAACCCGAAACCTATTCTGATCTGTTTGCAACCGACCCTGGATTTGATCCAGCTCTACTCGAAGGAGACGTATGACCCTCAAGGTCGCACTATTGGGTGCGGGCACCGTTGGTGTGGAAGTCGCTCGACGCATTCTGGAACGCCCAGATGAACTCCGCGACCGGATTGGCGACGACCTGGAGCTGACGTCCGTTGTTGTTCGCGACACTTCCAAGGAACGTCCGGGGGTCCCAGCAGACTTGATTACGGCAGACGCGCACGTGGCGATTCAGGGGGCTGACATCGTCGTGGAGCTCATGGGAGGAATCGATCCAGCCCATGATTTGATTCTCAGCGCGCTGAACTCTGGAGCTTCGGTTGTGACAGCTAACAAAGCGCTTTTGGCAAAACACTTCGCTGAACTCTTCGAAGCTGCTGACAATGCACAAGTGCGTCTTGAACACGAAGCTGCCGTTGCCGGTGCAATTCCGATTATTCGACCCGTGGGCGACTCCCTGGCCGGTGACCGCATCACACGTGTCATGGGCATTATGAACGGAACCACCAACTACATCTTGGACAAGATGGACACAGAAGGGTGGAGCTTTGACGAAGCCCTGAAAACAGCCCAAGAACTGGGATACGCCGAGGCTGACCCGACCGCAGACGTGGAAGGGCACGACGCTGCAGCTAAAGTTGCCATTTTGGCTTCGCTGGCTTTCCACACCCCGGTGACTATCGACGACGTGTACGTCGAAGGCATCACTTCTGTGACTGCCGAAATGGTAGAAACTGCACGCGCTCAGGGCTTCACGATTAAGCTCCTGGGCATCTGCGAGAAACTCGACGACCTAGGTAAGGTCTCTGCTCGCGTCTACCCGGCACTTCTGCCCAACTCACACCCTCTGTCTTCGGTCAGTGGTGCATTTAATGCTGTGTTCGTCGAAGCGGAAGCAGCAGGCGAACTCATGTTCTATGGCCAAGGGGCCGGCGGTGCTCCCACCGCGTCAGCCGTTTTGGGTGACATCGTCTCGGTTGCACGTCGCAAAGTTTTGGGTGGACGCGGTCAATACGAACGTCGCGCACGCACCATCTTGCCTGTTGCGTCGTTAGGCGACATCACCACGCGTTATCAGACCACACTGGATGTCGCTGACCGTCCTGGTGTTCTGCAAGCGGTTACCGAAGTTTTCGCAAACCAAGAGGTCTCCATCGAGCTGGTCCAACAGTCCCAGTACGATGACCTGGAGGACGGAGACTCGCGTGCCAAACTTGTTATTGCAACACACTCAGCAACTGAAAGCGCGTTAGCTCAAACCGTGAAGAACCTCAACGATCTAGACGTCGTGCGTACAATCCACTCAGTTTTGCGCATCGAAGGCCAATAAGGAGACACAGTCATGGCACACCAGTGGCGGGGAGTCATCAACGAGTACCGCGAATACCTCGACATTGACGCAGATACTCCTGTGGTCAGTCTGGGCGAAGGTGGAACCCCTCTTATTTTCGCTGAACACCTTTCGGACCGTGTAGGTGCAAACGTGCATGTGAAGTTCGAAGGAATGAACCCCACGGGGTCGTTTAAAGACCGTGGCATGACCATGGCAATTACGAAGGCCCGCGCGCAAGGAGCGCAAGCCGTCATCTGCGCGTCAACGGGGAACACCTCGGCGTCCGCAGCTGCCTACGCAACCAAAGCAGGGCTCACCTGTGCCGTACTGGTGCCAGCAGGCAAGATCGCAATGGGCAAAATGAGCCAGGCAATTGCGCACGGCGCAACCCTGGTTGAAGTCGACGGGAACTTCGACGACTGCCTCACCCTGTGCCGAAAACTGTCTGAGGCATACCCCGTGCACCTCGTAAACTCGGTGAACCCGGACCGCATCGAAGGGCAGAAAACTGCGTCATTCGAAATCGTGGACGCCCTAGGACAAGCACCAGACGTGCACATTCTTCCCGTTGGAAACGCAGGAAACATCACGGCGTACTGGAAGGGCTACAAGGAGTACCAGACAGCCGGTAAGGCTCAGTCCCTGCCACACATGTGGGGATTCCAGGCGGCCGGGGCGGCACCTCTGGTCGAAGGCCACCCGGTAGACAACCCAGAAACCATCGCAACCGCGATCCGCATTGGGAACCCCGCGTCGTGGAAGCAAGCCGAAGCTGCACGTGACGAATCCGGTGGTCTTATCGACTCCGTGACTGACGAGCAGATCCTCGAAGCCCACCGGGTTCTTAGTTCGACTGAAGGGGTTTTCGTGGAACCCGGATCGGCCGCCTCGATTGCCGGACTCCTCAAAATGGCTCAGGCCGGCCGCATCCAAGCAGAGTCCACAATCGTGTGCACAGTCACCGGACACGGGCTCAAAGACCCACAGTGGGCACTCAAGGCAGCCGGTGGCGACTCGATCGAACCTGTGAAAGTATCTGCTGACGTTGTCTCGGCAGCCTCCGCGCTGGGCTTGGAAGCATAGCGTGCTCACGATCGAAGTATCCGCGCCAGCGACCTCGGCCAACTTGGGCCCCGGATATGACAGCTTTGGGCTGGCGCTGGACCTGTGTGACAACATCACCGCTGTTCTCCACGACGAACCGGTCGACCTCAACAACTGTGTGACGGTCTCAGGTGAGGGGGAAGGGCAACTGCCTACCACTTCGGACCACCTCATTCACCGGGTCGCCACAACTATTTTGCGCGACCGCGGAATCGACGTGGGGGACCGGTTGACACTCGACTGCGTCAACGCGATTCCACAGTCACGGGGGATGGGGTCCTCAGCGGCGTCCGTGGTGGCGGGCATTTCGGTTGCGGACGTGATTTCGGAACACTTTGACCTGCCTAAACCTACGGCGCAAGACAAACTGCGGTGGGCAATCCGTTTTGAAGGGCACCCAGATAATGCGGCACCAGCTCTTTTCGGGGGAGTGTCGGTGAGCTGGGTGGATGGTGAAGGCCAGCCGGTTTCTGCCTCCCTACCCGTCCATCCGTCCATCACCACGGTTTTGATTGTGCCGGATACGTGTTTGGATACGCAGTTTGCGCGAGATTTGCTTCCCGAGTTCATTCCACACGAAGACGCGGCTGCCAACTCCGCGTGTGCGGGGCTTTTGGTGCATGCGATCGGAAATGACCCGTCGTTGTTGTTTGAAGCCACGGTGGATCGTCTGCATCAGGAATACAGGCGCAGCGCGATGCCTGAGTCTTTGGCCCGCGTAGATGCGTTACGAGACGCGGGCCTCGCAGCCGTGGTTTCAGGTGCCGGTCCCACGGTTGCAGTGTTGGGGACCGAGGTTGATCTTCTCGCGCGCTGCGAGGAAGTTCTGGCAGGTGATGAGTCCCGGATGATCGCAGCATCCATTGCCGACTCTGGTGTCGTCGTGACATCGACGCCCAACTGAGTTGGCACGAGGTGGCTTGCCGTTTGAGCTGTTCTGCATGTGCGACACTCACGCGAGAAGAATTGGCATTCTCGCCTTGAGTTAGGTAGGGTGAAAAGCGTTCCGCTCGGGATATTAAGCCGAATTGTCAAGGAACATTCTCGTATCATTTATCGATACTCTCTAACAGAAGCACCTCATGGTGCGCAGTCCGTTGCTGGACGAATCACCTTATGTCTTCGTGCCAGCCAAACGAGGGAGAAGGAACCTTCGTGTCAGAAACCACACAGTCCGAACCAGTACGTTCGGGAAGCCTCACCGCCCTGCGACTTCCGCAACTTCAGGAAATGGCGGCAGGACTGGGAATAAAAGGGTACCGACGTTTGCGCAAAAGCGAGCTCATTGACGCTATTCAGGCTGCGCAATCGGGAAACTCTGCCCCAAAAACTTCACAAGAGCCCGTAGCTAATAAGGCACCTGAAAATGCGGGTGACTCTCGCGAAGAGAATACGTCTCAGAGTGAAGGTCGCACGCGCAGGCGTCAGCGTCGGGATGACTCGAACAACGCTTCAGCTGACGCTCAGGGCAAAGACAACAACGCGGGCGACAACAACAGTCAGAAGAGTCAGGACGACAACGGTCGTTCACGGAACGGTCGTCGCGACGGTAGCAATGGTCGCGATGGCGGTAACGGTCGTGACAACAACCGCGATAAGAACGGTCGTGACGGAAACGGTCGTGACAACAACCGTGACAAGAAGAATGACGACAAGAGCGACCGCAACGGTGGCAACGGTCGTGACGGTGGTCGCGATAACAACCGTGACAACAACGACAACCAGCACGGTGGGGACGATGACAACCACGGTCGCCGCGGAAACCGCAACCGCGGACGTGGAAGGGACCGGAAACGCCGAGGTCGTGACGATGAGCAAGACTTGCGTCCCGACGATGTGCTGATCCCTGTGGGCGGTATTTTAGACGTCCACGACAACTACGCATTCTTGCGCACCTCGGGATACCTTCCTGGGCCAAACGACGTGTACGTGTCCGCGAACATGGTCAAGCGCAATGGTCTGCGCAAGGGTGACGCCGTGACTGGTGCCATCCGTCAGCAGCGTGAAGGGGAACGCCCCAACAAGCGCGAAAAGTTTGACGCCCTGGTCAAGCTGGACACAGTGAATGGCTTGTCAGTTGAAGATGCCAAGCGTCGCGTTGAGTTCTCGAAGCTCACACCCCTGTACCCACAGGAACGTCTGCGTCTTGAAACTGAAGCCAAGCAGATCTCTACACGCATCATCGACCTGGTCTCGCCTATTGGTAAGGGTCAGCGTGGTCTGATTGTGGCACCACCCAAGGCTGGTAAAACCACTATCATGCAGCAGATCGCCAACGCGATCCACACCAACAACCCCGACGTTCACCTCATGGTCGTGTTGGTAGACGAACGCCCCGAAGAAGTCACCGACATGCAGCGAGCAGTTCAAGGTGAAGTGATCGCGTCGACGTTCGACCGCCCAGCAGATGACCACACCACCATTTCTGAGCTTGCGATCGAACGCGCCAAGCGTTTGGTGGAAATGGGTATGGACGTTGTGGTGTTGCTTGACAACATCACCCGCCTGGGTCGCGCATACAACTTGGCGCAGCCGGCTTCCGGTCGCATTCTGTCCGGTGGTGTTGACGCAAACGCACTGTACCCGCCAAAGAAGTTCTTTGGTGCAGCCCGCAACATCGAAGGTGGCGGTTCTCTCACCATTCTTGCTACCGCGCTGGTCGAAACCGGATCCAAGATGGACGAAGTCATCTTCGAAGAGTTCAAGGGAACCGGAAACATGGAACTGCGTTTGAGTCGTCAACTGGCCGACAAGCGCATCTACCCAGCTGTTGACGTCAACGCTTCTGGAACGCGTCGTGAGGACAACCTCATGAGCCCAGAAGAGACCAAGGTGATGTGGCGTCTGCGTCGAGTTCTTGCAGGACTCGAACAACAGCAGGCGATCGAACTCCTTATTTCCAAGCTCAAGGAAACCGGTTCCAACGCAGAGTTCTTGCTCCAGGTACAAAAGACGACACCTCTGCCAAAGTCAGCGGCGGATGACGCTTGATGGATACAGATCTTTCATCTGTCGAAGCCAGCGTTCGTTCTCTTCTGGACGAACACGAGCGGATCGAAGCTGAGCTTGCTAACCCGGACGTTCACGCGAACGCCGGGTTAGCCCGAAAGCTCACCCGCCGGTATTCCGAACTGGACCAGATCGCGAAAACATATCGCGAACTCAACCAGTGCCTCAGCGACGTTGAGGACGCTAAAGAGCTCGCCAGCGAAGACCCCGCTTTTGCTGAAGAAGCAAAAAGCCTGGAAGAACGCATTGAAGTTCTGCAAGACAAACTTCGTGAACTCCTCATTCCTAAAGACCCCGATGACGCACGCGATGCAATCATCGAGGTCAAGGCGGGTGAAGGTGGTGACGAGTCCGCACTGTTCGCCGGTGACCTGGTGCGTATGTACCAGCGGTGGGCAGACCACCGCGGATGGTCCACTGAAGTCCTTGACTCCACTGAAGCTAACTTGGGCGGCTACAAAGACATCACTATCGCGATCAAATCGCGTGAAGGTGGCGTCTACGGTTGGCTTAAGTTCGAAGGTGGAGTCCACCGCGTACAACGCGTTCCGGTGACGGAATCGCAGGGACGTATTCACACCTCGGCGGCGGGAGTTTTGGTGTTCCCAGAAGTCGACGAGCCGGAAGAAATCCAGCTCGACGACAACGACCTCAAAATCGACGTGTACCGGTCATCTGGGCCCGGTGGACAGTCGGTGAACACCACTGACTCTGCCGTTCGCATTACCCACTTGCCCACGGGAATCGTCGCAAGCTGTCAGAACGAGAAGTCGCAGCTACAGAACAAAGAAGCAGCCATGCGTATGCTTCGTGCTCGAATTCTGGCTAAGCAAGCCGAAGAAGCGGCAGCCGAAGCCAACGACATGCGCCGGTCCCAGGTACGCACGGTCGACCGTTCAGAGCGAATCCGCACATACAACTTCCCAGAAAACCGTATTGTGGATCACCGCACTGGTTTTAAGGCATACAACCTTGACCAAGTGTTGGATGGGCGCCTCGACGACGTCGTAGAGTCCGCTCGAGCCGCGGACCGTGCGGCCCGACTCGACGACATTGGCTAACGCTGATCAACTGTTGCGTCAGTCTATCCAACAGCTAGCCCGCGCAGGAATAGAAAGTCCCACAGCCGACGCGAAGACACTCTTCGCGTGGGCGTGGGACATTTCCGTGTCTGAACTGGGAAGTCACGTTTTGCGCGGAACTGACGTGCCCCGTGAGGTGAAAGCGCAGTACGCCCGGGCCTGTGAGAGCCGCGCTCAGCGTGTGCCACTGCAACACATCACTGGCGTTGCACCGTTCCGATACCTCGAAATGCACGTGGGGCCTGGCGTGTTCATTCCACGTCCCGAAACCGAACTCATGGTCACGTACGCCATTGAGCACTTAGCTGGTCTTCCGGGGGACAACCACACAGCAATTGACCTGTGCACAGGTTCAGGAGCGATCGCAATAGCACTTGCAACAGAAGTTCCCAGAACACACGTCCACGCGGTTGAACTCAGCCCCGACGCTGCCCTCTATACCGAACGCAACATCGAGCGGTACAGGCCCACATTCGAAGCCCACGGAAGTGACGTCATCCCGCACCTAGGTGACGCGACAGAATTTCTCGGGGCGACCTCGGCCCAGGTCATCACCTGCAACCCGCCATACGTGGCACGCACAGTCGAACACGCGCCAGAGGTCAACAGTGACCCGGACCTTGCGCTGTATGGCGGGGGAAAAGACGGCTCAGAACTTCCGCAAAGAATCATCGCGCACGCCCCCAGACTCTTAGCTCCCGGGGGACTGTTCATGTGTGAACACGCCGAATACAATTCGCGAACAGTCGAAAACGCATTTCACCGGGCGGGTTTCACAAACGTCGAGACCGTGGGCGACTACACTGGCAGAGACCGATTTACCCGCGGATATCGTGCACTTTCAGGAGAGGATGACCGTGTCTCGCACATTTGACCTTGCCAATGAACAGGTGCGGGACCTCATATTGGAAGAGTGCGCCCGTGTGGTCCGTGGCGACGGTCTCCTGGTCATTCCCACTGACACCGTTTACGGGATCGCAGCTGACGCTTTTTCACCCCAGGGCGTTGCCAAACTCCTGCAAGCAAAAGGGCGCGGGCGCGATATGCCGCCGCCGGTGTTGGTGCCCCGCGCGGAAACGGTGATGGGGCTCGCCGAGGCGGTCGACAGTAGTGTTATGGAACTCACCGCTCGCTTTTGGCCGGGACCGTTGACCATCATCTGCAACGCTCAACCCAGCCTGCATTGGGACTTAGGCGACACGCACGGAACCGTGGGGCTGCGCATGCCCGATCACGAAGACACGCTGGCTCTTTTGTCTAAAGTGGGGCCGCTCGCTGTTTCAAGTGCCAACCTTTCTGGTGAACCTGCTGCGGTAAACGTCGAACAGGCGCAGTCTATGTTGGGAGATCGCGTCGATATCTTCCTTGACGGCGGCGAAGCTCCCGGTGGACAGTCTTCGACAATTATCGACATGAGTGGGTCGGTCCCGCGGATGCTGCGGGAAGGCCCCATCAGCTTTGATGAGCTGGCCGAGGTCGTTGATGGTCTGGAACCTCTAGCGCCGGAGGCGTAACGCGTGCGCGCCTATCTGTTTGTCATGGTCGTAGCGGCGGTGGTCGCGTATTTGGTGACGCCCATGGTCCGACGAATAGCTGAACGTGGCCGGATTTACTCTCCGCTTCGTACTCGTGACGTCCACTCTGTACCTACCCCCAGGCTTGGGGGAGTGGCGATGTTCTGTGGGGTTCTCGCAGGTGTAGTGTGCGCGTACAACACACCATTTCTACAGGATTTGTTTCAGCAACCTGACCCTGTGATTGGGATTTTGGGAGCGGGCACGATTTTGTGTCTGCTTGGCGTGATCGATGACATCTGGGATATCAACTGGGTCGCTAAACTCGCAGGTCAAACACTTGCTGCTGGCTTCATGGCGCTGAAAGGTGTAGCGCTTTTGTCGATTCCTTTTGACACCGTGATCATTGGGTCCCAGCGACTGTCTCTCATTCTGACTGTGTTGGTTGTCCTGGTGACGATCAACGCAGTGAACTTTGTCGATGGACTCGATGGCTTGGCCGCGGGTGTCGTCACGATTGGTGGTATTGCCTTCTTTGTGTACACGTACCAGTTGGCTATCGACACCTCTCCCACTAGCTACGCGAACCTTGCATCGCTCATCACATCGCTTTTGGTAGGAGCATGTCTGGGTTTCCTTCCGCATAACTTCAACCCCGCCCGAATCTTTATGGGGGATTCTGGGTCGATGCTCATTGGGCTTTTGTTGGCTGCAAGCACCATTCGAGTCACCGGACAGGTTGACCCTGCTCTGTTGTCTACCGAACGCGTACTGTCAACGTACTTGCCGATTCTTTTGCCGATTGCGGTGATGGTTCTACCGCTGGTTGATCTGATGCTCGCTGTTGTACGTCGCATGGCCGCCGGTAAGTCACCGTTCTCTGCTGACGCTAAGCATCTGCACCACCGCATGCTTGCCCTGGGGCACTCACACGCACGTGCGGTCCTCCTGTTGTATATGTGGACAGCGATCTTTGCGTTCGGCACTGTTTCGCTCTTGAAGTTCCAAACATCGATTGTTTTGTCGGTGCTCGCAGTTGCTGTGGCAGTGACACTGATCTTGACGTTCTACCCGCTGTATTCGCGTTTGTCTGCTCGAAAGGAACTGACATGAAAAGTACGCCCATTCGCAATCTGATGCTTCGCATCATTGTGTGGGGGTTGATCGCTTCAGTTGTATTAGCGGCGGTCGCAGGCGTGATTGGCTATGTGGCGGTCGGAATGCCGGGGCTGTACTCCGCGCTCATCGGTGCGGCAGTGTCTTTCGTGTTTTTCTCAATCACCGCGTTAGTCCTACTGTTAACGGCTGACATGGACCCAACCGTGATGGCTGCTGGCGTTCTTGGTGGTTTTCTCATCAAGATTGCAGGGTTCTTAGGTGTCATCGCACTGCTCGGTGACAAGGGATTCTACGACCGCCTTACCCTCTTTCTGACACTCGTAGTGGGAGCAGTTGTCTCACTATCTATTGATGTTGTTGCGGTGCGTAAGGCCAGAATCCCGTATACACATGCATCAGAAGGAAAAAACCAAGACAAACTGTAGCCCCGGAGTTTTGTTCGGGTCTCCACAGTTGATAAAGTGTTTTAGGAATCATTCGAGGAACCTGTGTAAAAGTCGTGAAAGCGACCTGGGTCTCAAATATTTCACGTGTCGCACAGTAAGTGCACCGGCACAGATAGACAATCCATACTGGCTTCACGCGTGCGCGCGTGTAAGCCCCGAGCTGTCAGGAGTTTGCCCTGTTTACTCCCTCCGCTTTGTCGACGACAGTGCTCCTTGCCGCAGGCGGGGGAGCGGAATTCCATGCACCGGGTCTTGAAGAATTCAACCCACCAGCAATTCTCTTCGCAGGTACTCCGTTTGAGCTCAACCGCATTATGCTCATTCGCCTGGGTGTCACCGTTGTTCTGTTGCTTGCGTTCTGGCTCATGCTCCGCGGTGGACGCCTAGTTCCTACTCGTGCTCAGTCGATTGCCGAAATGGTGCTCGATTTTTGTCGCACCGGCATCGCACACGACATGTTGGGTAAGAAAGACGGTGAACGTTTCTTTCCTCTCATTGCAACCATCTTCCTGACTGTCTTCGCAATGAACATCACGGGTATCATCCCGTTCTTGAACATCTCGCCCAACTCCAACATTGGAATGCCGCTCGTTATGGCTCTCGTGACCTACGTGTTCATGATCGGAGCCGGAATTAAAGCCCAGGGAGGGGCGCGCTACCTCAAGAGCCAGTTATTCCCTGCCGGTGTTCCCCCGCTGATGTACATCATCGTGACGCCTATCGAAATCGTTTCGACCTTTATTGCACGTCCGGTTTCGCTCACATTGCGTCTGACCTTCAACATGATCGTTGGTCACCTTCTGCTCGTTCTGTGTTTCGCAGCCACACACTTCTTCTTCACCAGTGGTTCGGCCGCCCTGTTCGGTATTGGTGGCCTCACACTGGTAGGAGGATTCGCCTTTACCCTCTTTGAGATTTTGGTAGCAGTTCTTCAGGCATATGTCTTTGCTCTGCTAACCGCCGCGTACATTCAGCTGAGCGTGTCCCACGATCACTGATAGTTCGCACCCATTAGACCTGTCACAAAAAGACAAGGAAAAGGCCAGTTAAACGACTGGCTCAAAACATCGGAAGGAAATATTGCACGTGGACACCTCCATTCTTGCTGAAGTCACCGGCAACATCGCAACCGTCGGTTACGGTCTGTCCGCTATCGGTCCAGGTATTGGTATCGGTATTCTTGTGGGTAAGACCGTTGAAGGTACTGCGCGCCAGCCAGAAGTAGCCGGCCGTCTGCAAACCACCATGTTCCTGGGTATTGCATTCGTCGAGCTCCTTGCATTCTTGGGAATTGCAGCATACTTCATCTTCGGTGCCTAATCCGGAAGCGAGTGAATACTCTTGACCCCGATTAACGTTCTGGCAGCAGGAGGCAACAATCCTCTTGTTCCTGCCCTATATGACATTGTCTGGTCGGCGGTCTGCTTCATCATCATCCTCGTCGTTTTCTGGAAGGTGATTCTGCCCAAGTTCAAGAAGACTCTTGACGAACGTGCAGAACGCATCCAGGGCGGAATTGAAAAGGCTGAGAAGGTCCAGGCGGAAGCAGATGCCGCTTTGGCCGAATACCAGAAGCAGCTCGCAGACGGTCGCGCTGAAGCAGCTCGATTGCGTGCCGAAGCTCAAGAAGAAGGTGCGCAGATTTTGGCTGAGACCAAACAGCGCGCCACTGAAGAGGCCGACCGGATTATCAGCGCCGCTAAGGCTCAGATTGAGGCCGAGCGCCAGCAAGCGATGAACTCGTTGCGTACAGAAGTTGGTTCACTTGCAACCGATCTCGCATCGCGCATCGTAGGTGAATCGCTTCAGGACGACGCTCGTTCCGCGTCTGTTGTTGACCGCTTTATTGCCGACCTGGAGAACCAGACACCGGCACAGACCGTCAAGGAATCGTGATGCTGCAGTCGAGCAGGAACTCACTGGCCCTCGTTCTCGAGGATGTGAATAGCACTCTCAACACCGCTAGCCCAAAGGTTATTGGTGACGGCCTGTTGGGCATCTCTGGTGTGCTCGCCGAAAACGTTAACTTTCGTAAAACGCTTGTCGACGTGGCGGTTGCTCCAGAAACCAAACAGTCAACGCTTAACGCAGTCTTTGGAACACACGTGGATGACGTGGCGTTGCAGATTGTGGTGCGGGCAGCGAATCGTCGCTTTGCTCGTGCTCAGGACTTCGTCACTGCCGTTGAAACAGCTGGTGTCACAGCTATCGCTGCTGCCGCCCAGGCCGAAGGCACTTTGGGACAGGTAGAGGAGGAGCTCTTCCGCTTTACTCGCCTGCTCGTCTCAGACCACGAACTTGATGGAGCCTTCGAATCCCCTGCACCCGCAACTGCGAAGCGCGAACTCGTCTCGTCGCTTCTGGCTTCACGGGTGTCGGAATACACTCTTACTCTCATTCACTACGCTGTGAGCCACCCTCGCGGTAAGAGAGTGAGCGAAACGCTCGAAAACTTCTCCCAGGTGTTGGCGTTCCGTCAGCAGCGCGCAGTTGCTGACGTGACCGTTGCGCACCCTCTGACACAGGAGCAGGAAGAGCGTTTGGCGCGTGCACTGTCCGCTAGCTACGGGCGTGAACTTGTTCTCAACGTTCACATTGATCCCAACGTGGTAGGTGGCGTCCGTGTTCAAGTGGGCGACGAAGTCACGAGCTCAACGATTGCTGATCGTATTGCCGACGTTCGCCGTCGGTTGGCAAGCTGATTCGCCCAAACACGGGCACTGAAGACTCGCGGTCCGTACGGGTCGCATAGGAAGTGAAGGAAGCAGGGAAACCGCAATGGCGGAACTGACAATTCGCCCGGACGAAATCCGGGAAGCACTGGGGAAGTTCGTAGAGTCCTACACTCCCGGCAGTGCAGACAAGACAGAAGTAGGTAAGGTTGTCACCGCCGGTGACGGCATTGCGCAGGTTTCGGGGCTGCCTGGAACCATGGCAAACGAGCTCTTGCGCTTCGAAGATGGAACTCTGGGACTTGCCCAGAACCTCGACGAACGCGAAATCGGTGTCGTTATCCTCGGTGAGTTCGCAGGTATCGCAGAAGAGCAGAACGTTTACCGCACCGGTGAAGTTCTTTCGATCCCCGTTGGTGATGGCTACCTTGGACGTGTCGTTGACCCTCTGGGTAACCCAGTAGACGGTTTGGGAGAGATCGAGTCTGAAGGTCGCCGTGAACTTGAACTTCAGGCCGCTGGTGTTATGGACCGTAAAGAGGTTAAAGAACCTCTGCAGACCGGTCTAAAGTCAATCGACGCTATGATCCCAATCGGTCGTGGTCAGCGTCAGTTGATCATTGGTGACCGTAAGACCGGTAAGACGGCCTTGGCTCTGGACACCATCATTAACCAGCGCGCTAACTGGGAATCCGGCGACCCTAAGAAGCAGGTTCGTTGTATCTACGTCGCATGTGGCCAGAAGGGTTCGACGATTGCTTCGGTGCGTCGTTCGCTCGAAGAAAACGGTGCCCTCGAATACACCACAATCGTTTCGTCACCTGCTTCTGACCCTGCTGGCTTCAAGTACTTGGCTCCGTATGCCGGATCGGCGATCGGACAGCACTGGATGTACCAGGGCAAGCACGTTCTTATCGTGTTTGATGACCTGTCGAAGCAGGCCGAAGCCTACCGTGCGATTTCGTTGCTTCTGCGTCGCCCACCGGGTCGTGAAGCATACCCAGGTGACGTGTTCTACCTCCACTCGCGTCTGCTCGAACGTTGCGCCAAGCTTTCCGATGAGCTGGGCGGAGGTTCGATGACTGGTCTTCCTATCATTGAGACCAAGGCAAACGACGTGGGTGCGTTCATTCCTACGAACGTTATTTCGATTACCGACGGTCAGATCTTCTTGCAGTCCGACCTGTTCAACGCGAACCAGCGTCCAGCTGTTGACGTAGGTATTTCCGTTTCGCGTGTGGGTGGTTCCGCACAGACGAAGCCACTTCGCGGTGTCTCCGGTACTCTGAAGATTTCTTTGGCGCAGTACCGCTCGCTCGAAGCTTTCGCCATGTTCGCTTCAGACCTTGACGCCGCAACCAAGCGTCAGCTGGACCGTGGTGCACGTCTGACTGAACTTCTCAAGCAGGGTCAGTTCGAGCCAATGAGCGCTGAAAAGCAGACGGTTTCGATCTGGGCTGGTTCAGAAGGCCACCTCGATGAAATTCCAGTGAGCGATGTTCTTCGCTTCGAATCTGAGTTCCACGCATACCTCGAGCGTAAGACCGACATTCTGGAAACGATCGCTGGTATGAAGGACAAGCTCAAGGGTGAAATCCTGGAGCAGCTCGAAACCGCAATTGCGGACTTCAAGGCTGGTTTCCAGGCCACCGAAGACGGCGTTCACGTCGGTACTGAATCCTTCGAATCTGCCGAGGCCGAAGAAGTCTCGCAGGAACAGATCGTCAAGGCTAAGCGCTGAGACTGACCGCTGGTAACGAAAGGAAGTACTGATGGGAGCCCAGCAGAGGGTCTTCAAAGCGAAGATCAACTCCACCAAGTCCTTGAGGAAGATCTTCAAGGCCATGGAGCTTATTGCGGCTTCCCGGATTCAGAAGGCCATTGGTCGAGTGAAGGCGGCGAGCCCATATGCTAACGCCATCACTCGAGCTGTGTCCGCTGTGGCAACGCATGCAGACGTTGAACACACACTGACAACGGAACCGGAGACCATTCGCCGCGCAGCTGTTGTGGTGATGGGTCCGGACCGCGGTTTTGCCGGAGCATATTCTTCGAATGTTATTCGTGAAGCCGAAGAGCTCATCACGATGCTGAAGGATGACGGCAAAGAGGTTGACCTGTATGTGGTTGGCCGGAAGCCCGAAACTTATTACACGTTCCGTGAACGCGCGATTCAGCGTGCATGGACCGGAATCTCAGAAAGCCCAACAGTCGAGGCAGCGAAGGAAATCGGTGACATCCTGGTGTCGTCCTTCAACACTGACTACGAAGCTGGTGGCATTGACGAAATTTTCCTGGTCTACACGAGGTTCGTCAACAGCGTGACCCAAACACCCGAATACCGTCGACTCATTCCGTTGGAAGTCGTCGAAGCCGATGAGGTTCCGGCCGACGCCCCTGCGAATGTAACTTCGGCTAAGGACGTGGTGTACCCGCTGTACGAGTTCGAACCGAACGAGGAAGCCGTTCTTGACGCACTTCTTCCGAAGTACATCGAATCGCGTATTCTCGCGGCGTTGTTGAACGCATCCGCTAGCGAACAGGCGGCACGTCAGCAGGCAATGAAGACCGCTACTGACAATGCCGACGATTTGATTCGTACCTACACGCGCCTTGCAAACTCGGCGCGTCAGGCAGAAATCACGCAGGAAATTTCAGAAATCGTTGGTGGTGCAGACGCACTTGCCGGTGCCGGCAGCAACGACTGACGGATAGAGAGCAGAAGAGAAAGAAAAAATGAGCACAGCTACGGATACACCACAGGTCCAAGGGACCGTCGGTCGGATCTCACGTGTCATTGGCCCCGTGGTCGACATTGAGTTCCCACTCGATGCTGTTCCCGCTATTTATAACGCACTGACCACCACGGTTGAGCTGTCCGAAGGTACCCGTAAGATCACTTTCGAAGTTGAACTGCAGTTGGGTAACGGAATCGTTCGTGCGGTTTCGATGCAGCCAACCGACGGTCTGGTTCGCGGTCAGGAAGTTGTTGACACTGGCGCCCCGATTTCGGTGCCAGTTGGTGACGTGACCAAGGGTAAGGTTTTCAACGTTACCGGTGACGTCCTCAACGACTCCATGATTGACGAACCATACGAAATCACCGAACGCTGGCCAATCCACCGCACGGCTCCGAACTTCGACCAGCTTGAGTCCAAGACTCAGATGTTCGAAACCGGTATTAAGGTGATCGACCTTCTCACCCCGTACGTTTTGGGTGGAAAGATTGGTCTGTTCGGTGGTGCTGGTGTTGGTAAAACCGTTTTGATCCAGGAAATGATTACCCGTGTTGCTCAGGACCACGGTGGTGTGTCCGTGTTCGCGGGTGTGGGTGAGCGTACCCGTGAAGGTAACGACTTGATCCACGAAATGGACGAATCTGGAGTTCTCGACAAGACCGCACTTGTGTTCGGTCAGATGGACGAACCACCGGGCACGCGTCTGCGTATTGCACTGACCGGTCTGACCATGGCGGAATACTTCCGTGACGTTCAGAACCAGGACGTGCTTTTGTTTATCGACAACATCTTCCGTTTCACCCAGGCAGGTTCCGAGGTGTCAACCCTTCTGGGTCGTATGCCTTCGGCGGTTGGTTACCAGCCAACGCTGGCTGACGAAATGGGTGTGCTGCAGGAACGCATTACCTCTACCCGCGGTCACTCGATTACGTCGATGCAGGCAATTTACGTGCCAGCTGACGACTACACCGACCCTGCTCCTGCAACCACGTTCGCGCACTTGGATGCAACAACCGAACTTTCACGTGACATTGCGTCGCGTGGTCTCTACCCGGCTGTTGACCCGCTGGCTTCGTCGTCGCGTATTCTTGACCCGCTGTATGTGGGACAGGACCACTACGACACCGCTGTGCGCGTGAAGCAGATTCTGCAGAAGAACAAGGAGCTGCAGGACATCATCGCGATTCTGGGTGTTGACGAACTGTCTGAAGAAGACAAGCTCACGGTTCACCGTGCTCGTCGTATCGAACAGTTCCTGTCGCAGAACACCTACACCGCTCTGCAGTTCACCGGTGTTGAAGGTTCGACGGTTTCCATCAAGGACACCATCGAAGGCTTCAAGGGTATTTGTGACGGAGAGTTCGACCACATTCCTGAACAGGCCTTCTTCAACGTTGGCCCAATCGAGGATGTGCTCCGCAACTACGACGAACTCCAGAAGGAGAACTAATCCATGAGTCTCAACGTCACCGTTGTGGCCGCCGACCGCTCCGTGTGGTCAGGCGAAGCCGAACGTGTGGTCGCGCGGACTGTGGAAGGTGAAATCGGAATTCTCACCGGTCACGAACCAGTGTTGGCAATCGTGGCCGGCGGGAATGTCCGCATCACTCCGACATCGGGTGAGACGATCAATGTTTCGGCTGATGGAGGCTTCCTGTCAGTGGCTGACGACGTAGTGCACGTCGTGGCTGACCAGGCACAGCTTGTCTAAGCGATCACTTAGAATGGCACCGTGAACCCATCAACCCTGCTAATCATTCTGCTCTCGTTGGTAGGGCTGGCTGTTGTCACAGTGGCATTGATTCTTGCTCGCCGTCGCGCGATTTCGCGTTTGACTGGCGCGTTTGATTGCTCAATCCTCGTGGGCGACGTATCCGCGCGTCGCCCACGTTGGCGTTTAGGGCTGGCTGTTTTAACCGTCACGAGTCTGGACTGGTATCCGGTCTTTGGTGTGGGCTGGCGTCCAGTGAGGCAGTACCCCCGAACTGATATGACGATCGGGCAACGATTGACTCCGAGCGGTGATGAACAGTACGCGCTTCTGCCCGATGCAAAGGTTGCTGTGTGTCAGTACGGCCAGTACGCGAGCCGTCCTGGCGAAGTGCGGTTGGCGATGGACGCCGAGGCCCTGGCCGCGTTTTCATCGTGGTTGGAATCTCCGCCACCAGGGGCTAATCATTCTGTGGGACGGTTTACGTAATGGAAGTTTTGCGTGTTCATGGTCCGTGCACATTACGCGGATCAGTAGATGTACGTGGTGCAAAGAACAGCGTTCTTAAGCTCATGGCCGCAACGCTTTTAGCACCTGGAACGTCTGTTATTGAAAACGTGCCAGCGATTCTTGACGTCAAGATCATGGTGAAACTGCTCATGTCGCTGGGCTGTTCCGTCGATTATGACTCGGACGCGGGTGTCGTGGCCATCACCGTGCCGGAAACGCCTGAAGTACGTGCAGACTACAAACTTGTCCGGGCCATGCGCGCATCTATTTCAGTTCTTGGATCGCTCATGGGGCGGGTCAATGAGGCACATGTAGCGCTACCCGGAGGCGACGCGATCGGTTCACGCGGCCTCGACCTCCACGAAGCGGGTCTACGCGCTATGGGTGCGCAAGTCAGCTTGGACCATGGGTATTTCATTGCGCGCGCTCCTCAGGGCCTTCACGGCGCTGATATTCGCTTGGCGTTCCCATCTGTTGGTGCAACCGAAAACCTGGTTATGGCTGCGACTTTGGCAAACGGTGTGACCACAATCGATAACGCTGCCCGTGAACCGGAAATCGTTGACATTTGTTCGATGCTCGTCGCTATGGGCGCGAACATCGAAGGCATCGGGACATCGACGTTGACTGTGACGGGTGTTGAATCGCTTCACCCTGTTCGCCACGTATGTGTTGGCGACCGTATCGTCGCGGGCACGTGGGCGTTCGCAGCCGCGATCACCGGTGGCGATATCCAAATCAATGGCGTGGGAGGAGATCTTCTGCCCGTCGTCCTCGACAAACTTCGTTCCGCTGGCGCCCAGGTGACCGAACTCGAAGGTGGCATCCACGTCAGTGGTCCGGAACGACCTCGGCCGGTTCGAATCTCCACTCTTCCTTTCCCAGGATTTCCCACCGACCTTCAGCCGTTTGCAATCACGCTGAACGCGATTTCTGATGGCCAAGGGTTGCTCACTGAGAACCTGTTTGAGGCACGGTGGCGGTTTGTGCGTGAGCTGGCACGTTTGGGCGCTCAGGTTGAGTTGGACGGCAATCACGCGCTGATCAACGGGGTTGAGTCGCTGTCCGGGGCCGAGGTGGAAGCAAGTGACATTCGCGCCGGAGCCGGGGCAGTGTTGGCCGGGTTGGTCGCAGACGGCGTGACCGAGGTTTCTGGGGTTTCCCATATTGACCGCGGGTACGAGTACTTTGAGGACAAGTTGCGGTCTTTGGGCGCTAAGGTTGAGCGCATTGAGCGCGAGGACGTCGAGCTGAGTTAACTCGCGCGCCGAGCCATAGTTAAGCGAGCGCGCGGCGGCGTGCGCACTTAGAAGAGGCGACTTTCCGGGTCGTCCATTCCACGAAGCGCGTCGTAGTCGAGTGTCACACAACGGATTCCGCGGTCGGTTGCCAGGGTGCGTGCCTGGGGCCGGATTTCTTGAGCCGCAAATACCCCTTTAACGGGCGCAATGAGCGGGTCTCGGTTGAGGAGCTCTAAGTAGCGGGTGAGCTGTTCGACTCCGTCGACACCACCTCGGCGTTTGATTTCCACGGCGATGGACGCGCCGCTTTCGTCGCGGGCCAGAATGTCCACGGGTCCAATGGGCGTTTGGTATTCGCGGCGTATCGTGGTGTAACCGTCGCCCAGAGTTTCGATGTGTTCAGCAAGAAGTTCTTGCAGGTGGGCTTCAACGCCGTCCTTGAGGAGTCCTGGGTCCTCGCCAAGATCATGTTCGATGTCGCGGTGAATCGTCTGAATCGCGATTTCTAAGCGGTCGCCAGTTTTGGTCTGGTTGACGTTCCACACTTCAGTGATGCCGGCTTGGGCTTGTTCGTCGTTGGGTTGATCGACGGTGAGCGTGGCTGGGGGAGTCATCCAGTTGAGTGGTTTGTATGAGCCACCGTCGGAGTGGACCAGAACTGAGCCGTCGGCTTTCAGCATGAGGAGCCGCTGGGCCATGGGCAGGTGGGCAGTGAGCCGTCCTGCATAGTTCACACTGCACGTCGCTATTACTAATCGCACGCAATCACTTTACGTGACACAATTGCACCATGCCACGTAGCAACTCTTCTCGACGCAGTAACAAGTGGCAACGGCCGTTCCGTGAACTGTCCGCTTCAAGTACTGTGCGGACCACGCAGACTGGCCCGGATGGCACCTGGATTGTGCAACACACGCAAGGAAATTCGTCCGGGAAGATCTATGTGTGCCCGGGGTGTTCGCAGGATCTGCCTGCGTCACTTGCTCACACGGTTGCGTGGCGAACCGATGACGAATTTGGCATTGGTGTGGGAGTCGAAACTCGCCGGCATTGGCACACGTCCTGCTTCAATACGCGACATCGCCGCCGCTAGTTGCGACGGCGATGCTTCGTTGAACCTGTGAAGTTGTTCCCGTGAACCTATTTCGTGGTGTCAGGTGGGTTCGGGGCGTTCGGCGGGGTATTTCCGGCTGGTTTTTCCGTGCCCTAGATGTTTCCCGGATTGGTTCCCTGTTTGTCGGCGGAGCTACTACCCAGTTTGAGGTTTGGTTTGTTGCCCTGCTCGGCTTCAGGCTTGTCGGCGGACTTGCTGTCCTGCTTGTCGCCCGGTTTGTCTGCCTGCTTGCCAGCCTCCGCGGTGTTCGCCGAGGTGTCCTCAGGTTTCTTGGTAGCTACGCTCTTGCGGAGTTCCTCAAGTTCTTCCTCCGAACCGATCTTTTCGGTAGGAGCGGCGGCGGCTTTCACTTTGTCCGACTTGTCGTCGCTCAGATCAAGCCCGTCGAAAAGGCCAGGCGCTGCGAACATGGATTGCAACTGCTGAAGCTGTGCCGTGATAGTGCGACGTTGCTTGGTAAGTAGATCCACCTGAGACTGAGCAGCTGACACGTTGCGCTTGGCTTCGGCCGCCGATTCCTCAATCGTGGCTTCAGCGGTCTGCCGAGCTTCGGACATGAGGGACCGGGCGCGCTGACGCCCGTCTGCGATGATCTTGTCGGCCTGTTCGATTGCCTCTTTGCGTGTGACTTCAGCGCGTTCTGCCGCCTCACGGGCTTCCGTGTCTGCTTTTTTGGCGCGTGCTTGTGCTTCTTCGAGCGTCTTCTTGCTTTCGGCTTGAGTCTTTTCAAACAGGGCCTTCTGGTCCTGTTCGTGCTTCTGACGCTGGTTAGCGAGTTCGAGCTTGAGGTCGTCAGACGACTTTGTGGCCTCGTCCTTGAGTTTCTGCGCTTCAGCGCGGACTGTCTGTGCTTCTGTGCGCGCTTCACTGAGGAGCTTCTCAGCTGACTGACGTGCGTCGGCTACCAGCTTGCTGGCTTCCTTTTTTGCAACGTCCAGTGTTCTGGCCGCTTCCTTTTCTGCGTCGGCGCGTCCTGTCGAAATTTCGTGTTTGAGAGCCTCTCGTTGATCGTTCGCAGTGGCCTGTGCGTCTCCGAGAATGGTGTCGGCTTCGCGCTGTGATGTTTGCCTGAGCTCTTGCGCACGTTTCTCAGCTGTTTCCACCGCTTCACTAGCCCGCAGTTCCGCCGCCTGCATAATTGAGTCAGCTTCAGATCGGGCGTTAGACAGCGTGTCATTGGATTCCGTGTGCATGCGTGCACGCTGGCTTGCCGCGTCGGCACGTGCTTTGTTCCGGATGGTTTCGGCATCGGCGGTAGCCTGTGCCAAGGTTTCGCGGGCCTGTGATTCCGCGATCTTCAAGAGGTGGTCGATCCGGCTACCAGGTGCGGACTGGGCTTGAGACTGATCGTCGGTGGCTTTTTTGAGCTGCTCCTTTACCTCGGAGAGTTCGCCAGCAATCTGTAGCTTCGCGCGGTCTGCTGTAATGACTTGGCTCCGGGCATCTTGCAGTGCCTTACGCAAAGAGTCGATTTCGCTCTTCAGTTGGCGAATTCGCCCTTCAACTTCGCTCTTCTCAAAGCCACGCATGGCTGTGCGGAACTCTTCAGGAGGCGTCACGTCTCAATCTCCTTTGAATCTGGTGAAATGTGTTCGCTCCTACTCTAATGCTTCTCTGCTGGAAGCCAACTGACAGTCGGGTGCAGTGCATCAACCACCTCGGGATGAACCCCTTCGGGCCCGGTGTGCGGGGAGCCCACCACCTGGTCTAATCTTGTGATGAAGACCACGTTGGTAAAAGGAGGAAACATGGCTGAAGCCGTAATCGTTGCAGGTGCCCGTACGCCCCTAGGCAAGATGTCTGGATCGCTCGCATCCTTGAGCTCAGTGGACTTGGGAGGTCACGCGATCAAAGCCGCTCTTGAGCGTGCCGGCGTTGCACCTGACAAAGTCGAGTACGTTCTGATGGGGCAGGTCCTTCAGGCAGGCGTTGGCCAGGGTGCCGCACGTCAGGCGGCGGTGAAGTCTGGAATCCCCATGACCGTGCCTGCAGTGACGCTGAACAAGCTGTGCTTGTCGGGTATCAACACCATCACGCACGCGGCCATGCTGGTGCGTTCTGGTGAGTACGACGTGGTGGTTGCCGGTGGGCAGGAGTCGATGACTAATGCTCCGCACATGCTTGAGAAGTCCCGTGCCGGCTACAAGTACGGCAATGTGACCGTGCGCGACCACATGGACTACGACGGCCTGTGGGACGCGTTCACCGACCAGGCGATGGGTGGACTGACCGAATCGGCGAATGAAGGCGACACCGAATTCAACCGTGAAGAACAGGACGCTTTCGCAGCACAGTCGCACCAGCGTGCAGCAGCTGCGAAAGACAAGCTCGCCGAGGAAATCGCGCCCATCACTATTAGCAGCCGCAAGGGCGACACGGTTGTTGACGCGGATGAAGGTGTGCGTGGCGACTCAACTGCTGAGTCCCTGTCGAAACTGCGTCCGGCATTCCGCAAGGAAGGCGCTATCACTGCTGGAAACGCTTCGCAGATTTCTGACGGCGCGGCAGCCGTTGTCGTCATGAACAAGGACAAGGCCGTTGAAGCTGGGCTTCCGATTCTAGCTGAAATCCGTTCCCACGCATGGACTGCCGGCCCCGACTCGACTCTGCAGCACCAGCCTTCGCAGGCCATCAAGGCGGCAGCTGAGCGCGAAGGCGTGGCGGCTGACTCCTTTGACCTGTACGAAATTAACGAGGCGTTCGCTGCCGTTTCCTTGGCCAGCATGAAGGACCTGGGAATTGATGACTCGAAGGTCAACGTCAACGGTGGTGCGGTGTCCCTGGGTCACCCTATTGGGGCTTCCGGTGCGCGCATTGTGCTGACCTTGGCTTTGGAACTCCAGCGCCGAGGTGGTGGCCTGGGTGTCGCTGCTCTGTGCGGTGGTGGCGGTCAGGGTGACGCGCTGATCGTGAAGGTTGGCGAGTAATGCTTGTTGCGTTTTCTGTTGCGCCGTCCGGGGGTCCTGACCCGGACGGCGACGGGGGAGTGCACGACGCTGTTGCCGAGGCCGTGAAGGTTGTGCGGGCTTCTGGGCTTCCGCATCGCACGGACGCCATGTTCACCACGATTGAAGGTGAGTGGGATGAGGTGTTTGCGGTTGTGAAAGAAGCGACCGAGGCGGTGGCCCGGTTTGGTCCGCGTGTTTCGTTAGTGCTCAAAGCCGATATTCGAGACGGCCGTACTGGAGAGCTCGACGGAAAGTTGGAGCGCCTAGAGAAGGCGATCGACGAGTCGTGCAATGGAAAGTGACCTCCTTCTCGAAGGAGGTCACTCATGGCAACGAACACGAGCGAGACGAAGTACCACAAGGATAAGGCAGACGCGATCGAGCGACAGTGGCTTGACCTGACCCGGAAGCTGGCCGCTGAGGGCGGCTGGGCGGTCATGGGTGAGTACATCGACAACGATTCGGCCAGCAAGTCCGCAGCGCGTACCCGGAAGGGGTGGCGCCAGCTCAACCAGGACATCAAAGCCGAGAAGGTCTCGGCGCTGGCGTTCTGGAATCTGGATCGCACCAACCGGATAGCGGCGAAGACGATCGAGTGGATCGCGCAGTGCCAGCAGGTCGGCGTTTACCTGGTCTCGCACCAGGACAGCGCCGACGAGCTCAACACCGCAACGGCGGGGGCGAAGCTGGTGACCGGCATCAAGGCACTGCTGGCTGAGGTCGAGACCGACGCGATGAGCGAATGGCAGCTGGCATCAAAGAGGCATCTCGCCGAGGCTGGGTTCATCCACGGTGGCACACTGCCGTTCGGGTGGCAGGCCGGTCCGCGCGTGGTCGATGAGTTCGGCTGCTCCGGGGTGCGGTTTGAGTCGCATCCGGTGGAGCACCCGGCGTTGAAGGACGCTGTGGACATGGGATCAGGCCGAGGTGCCCGAGGTCACATCGTCAACGACCTCGACAACTGCACCGTCGAGAACGCGGCCGTTGACCTGCACTTCGATGCGGTGTGGACCGGGATGGATCTTTCGCACTGAGACGTGCCCGAATCGGTGTTCCCGCGAGAGGACCACGGACTTGCCTGCAGGCAGGTCTTTGACGGACAGCTTGAACACCTTGCCCGCCTTCAGGCCGCGGGCACCCTGATAGTGCACGACATAGTCGATCGCCGCTTTCGTCGCAGCAGCGGCCTGCAGGGTGAAGCTGATGGTGACCGCCTCGCCGATCGCGACAGTTGATGGCGTGCAGGTGAGATTCGTGATCTCGATCGGGACAGCGGGGTCGAATCCGAGGATCGTCAGCGCTTCCGGGTGCCCGCGTTTGATGAGTGTGCGCAACCCGTGTCGCACCACGAAGTCGCCCTGCGTGGTGGTCGCGGCCCACCGCTTGGCGGTGTCGAGGACGAGGTTGGGGTGGTCCTTGGCGATGTCGTTGAGATGGTTCGCGACCGACCGGCGCACATACAGCGATTCGTCATCCACGAGAGCATCCAGCAGCTCCAGTGTCGGCGTGGGGTCGGCGATGAACGGGCGGATCGCGAACTCAGCCGTGTACCGGGGAGTCAACGCCGCCAACAGCGGCAGCCCGATATCGGGCCGATCGAGCATCGCCCGGGCGACGTAGGCGTTGACCGGCATCGACGCCCACCCCTGCAGACCCCCATCAGCCAGAGCGGCACGTACCACCTGGTCGGCGTCCTCGGGGGCGGGTGGCATCGTCTCGGTGAGGGCGTGGGCGATCCACTCCATCCGTGCCATCAGCTCGCGCCCCTCCAGCCCCTCGATCGCGCATTGCTCGAACGCTGTGCGGTCGAAGGACGCCGAAGCTCTGGCGATCTCGCTGCTGAGACGCTTGACGAGCTCGGGTGAGAGCTCGTCCTTGAAGTCAGCCAACGTCCTGTCCCTCCTCGGCTCGGCCCCAGCCCTGACGGCCGCCGCTGCCTTCTCGTTCATGCACTTCATGCGGGCCTCGCTGGTGTGAGGCCTCCCAGAGACGGGGGCCTCTGCGCGCACAAACCTCGCCTCTTCACGGACCGTTAGCCCCAGTCTGCCGGAGACCTCCGCGTGCCGGGAGAAGGCGCGCTCGGTCAGCCGCCTGATCGAGGGCAGAGAAAGGTACGGCATATGTGACCGGGCCAGCAATTATCGCAGCAGAGAGGGGCCGGTAGGCGCATCAGACTCCCGCCGTCCCTCACGATCTCGGCCTGCTCGACGAATGTCTCACTCGTTATCTCCCGAACCGCATTTCGCGACCGCCTGCCATCCCGTCTCGGTGTCCTGTGCTTGCCGCAGCAACCGTTGCGGCAAACAAGAAGCGCGACTCACTGTCTTCTGGTGGTACCGGCATGAATTCTCGGGTCATCAGGCGGCCGATTCACTTGTTGGCTCGCGAGTTGTCAGAAGGATCAGGACGACGAGTGCTGCCGCGAAGGCGAAGACTCCGCTGGCGGTCGCGACGGCTTGGTGGAATCCGGGAAGAAAACCGGTGCTGCCTGCGATCATGGCACCGAGTACCGCGATGCCGAAGATGCTTCCTGTCTGGCGGGCTGCGTTGATGACGCCCCCGGCGACGCCGGTGTGTGAGGGTGGAGCCGCCGCCACGGCAGCAGAGGTTGCGGCGGGCATGGTGAAGGCCATTCCGAACCCTGCGATGAAGGACAGCACCGCGATCAGTGGGTATGGCGTGGTCCCGGTAAGCACGATCAGGCTCCCGAATCCGATTGTCCCGATGCACAATCCGATCAGCATGGTCGGGAAGGGTCCGATACGAGCCGCGACCCGGCCACCCAATGGGGAGGCGATGACTGCGCTGCATGCTTGGGGTGCCAGGGCGAGCCCGGCGAGGAGTGGCTCGTATCCGCGATAGGTCTGGAAGTACAGCGAGAGGACGAACAACTGTCCGAAGAAGCTCACGTTGAGGGCGAAGCCGACGACGGCAGCGACCGTGAATCGTGGTTTCCGGAAGAGCACAGTGGGCAACATGGGGTCGGGATGCCGGTGCTCAACCCAGACGAACACCGCCACAAGAGCCACGCCGAACAGAAGCAGGCCTAACCGGGGAGGGTTCCATCCTTGTTCACCGGAGGTGATGACGGCGTAGGTGATCGCCACCAGCGCGGTGATGGAAATCAGCTGGCCCGCTGGATCGAGCCGACGGGTGCGGTCATGCGGCGGGACACCGATGCTACGCATCGTCAGCCAGCAACCGAAAGCGATGATCGGGACGTTGACCCAGAAGACGGCTTGCCAACCGATCACCGACACGAGGGCTCCGCCGAGAACTGGCCCACAGGCGGCAGCGATGCCACCGGCGCCGCCCCAGAGTCCGATCGCCCGTGAACGCTCAGCCGGGTCGGGATAGATCGTGGCCAGTAAGGCGAGGGACCCGGGCACGACTGCTGCGGCACCGATGCCCTGGAGTGCCCGGGCGATGATGAGGGCCGGTCCGTTCGGCGCGAGTGCGCAAGCTATTGAGAGGACTCCGAAGGTGATGAGCCCGAAGATGTAGACCTTGCGTGCACCCAGCCGGTCGCAGGCGGCCCCGGCAGTCAGCAACAGCGCGGCGAACACCAGTGTGTAGGAATCGACGACCCACTGCAGTGTGACCACCTGCGTATTCAGTGTCGCTGCCATGTCGGGCAGGGCCACGTTGACGATGGTGGTGTCGAGCATGACGATGAAGAATCCCAGCACGACAGCCACCAGTGCGCCAGTTTTTCGCTGTGCGCTCACCTTGCTCCTCTCTGTGCTCTTTCGTCCGGATACCGCGGCATCACTCGCTCAGGCTGTAGACAGGACGCGTTGCGGTGGTGCACCGTAGTAGGTCCGCAGACTCAGGTCCTGAGGCCAGGACCGGTAGCTCCGGTCATGGAGCGTGGGCAGCACCAGCTCGAATAGCCTCCACGAGGCTTCGAAGTGCGAGCTACGGATCTCGTCGGCGGTCTCATCTCCGCGCAGGCTCAACAGCTGTTGGGCGATCAGAGGGCCATCGTCGAGCCCAGCGCTCATGCGGATCGCTGAGACTCCTCCCTGGGTCTCGTGATTCTTAGCCATCCAGAAGTACGGGGCCAGCCCCGCATAGCGTGGCAACGGGCTGGGGTGGAAATTGATGATGTCCACGGTCGGCACGTCCCTCAGCGCGCGCCCGACCTGCAACTGGTAATTCGCCACGATGATGTAATCCGGCGCCAGCGTGCGCATCGCCTCCACGATCTCGGGAGCATTGGGGTCCTCGGCCTGATACACGTCGACCCCGTTCGCGCGGGCATCGGCGGCGACATCCACCTGCACGTCGTCGTCGAGGTAGTAGTCACAGAGCACACCAGGGGTCCGCGTGATGACTGCGGACAGGACGCTGCGCTCGTCAGCGAGGAGACGGCGTAGAAACTCGTAGCCGAACAGCGAGTTGGCCTCAGTGATGAGGACGAATCGCGTGGTCATTGCGCCCACCACGCCTTCTCCACCAGCTTCGACTGCCACGTGAGGGTGTCGAAGAGCGCATAGCCGGGCTGCACCGGAAGCGGCACTCGACCGGGAAGGTCCATGATCTCCTGGGCCAGGCGTTCGACGAGCACACCTTCAGCCAATGGCGGGCAAGCTCCGAAGATCGGCATGGTCTGGTTCTTCACAAACCATTCCTCCAGGGTCTCCTGCGACGGGAAGTCCTGGTACTCGGGCATGATCCGTTCCATCAGACGCCGCGTCACCTCCGGTGTGAATTCGGTGTCCTCGGGCACGTCGTAGACTTCTTCAATCGGCATCGACTCCTTCGTATAGGTAAAGATGATGGTCGAATGCGCCACGGTCGGGATCTTGAACATGAACTTGCACCGGTCGGAGGCGCGGAAAGCCCGATGCAGGGCATACCGGTTCTTGATCTGGAAGAACTCCATCTGATCCATGACGTAGTCGCACCCGTCCATGAATCCCTCGGCCGTGTCGGGTGTGATGCCTTCGGGGAAGACATCGATGTTGACGTCGCCGGTGAGCCCGTAGACTTGCTCGGCGACCACTTCGGCCTTGTTCCGACCGATCGTGTCGCGTCCCGCACCGTACTGCCGTTGCACGTTCGTGAGATCGAAATGGTCGGGGTCAGCCAACTTCAGATTCAGTGCTCCCATGCGCACCAGGCGGGCCGCCACTGCGCCGCCGATGCCACCGGTGCCGACGACTCCGATCACCGAGTCGCGGAGCTTCTCCTGTCGGGCCCGCTGTTCCTCGGTGGTATCGCCGAGCCAACCGAGATTGCGGTTGACCCTTTCCCAGTAGAAGTCGTCATCATATGTACCGCGGTACTGTTGACGTTCCTTACTCACCGTCATCCCTCCTTCTGAATACGACGGGGGTGATGGCATCGAGTCTTGTCCAGGAACTGTTCGATGGACACCGAACAGAGCGGGGTCCATACTGAACGGATGGACACGCGCACGTTTCCCGAAGCTCTACCGGACATCTCCCGGACCGCCGCCGCGCTGGCCGACCCTTCACGCGCAGCGATGTGCGCTGCTCTCATGGACGGGCGCGCATGGACCGTGGGCGAACTCGCGCGTTACTGCGGTCTGGCACGCTCGACGGCTTCGGAACACGTCGACCTGCTCACCGCGCGCGGACTCGTCCTTGACGTCCGCCAGGGCCGGCATCGCTACGTCCGCCTCGCCGGCGGCGACATCGCCCACGTCATCGAGAGCCTCGGCATCGTGGCGCAGTCGACGTTCGATACCGCACATAGTCTTCGAGCCTCATCCGCGACTGACCGTGCCCGCGCAGGACGCACGTGCTACAAGCACCTCGCGGGCCGCCTCGGCGTCGCGCTCGCTGAACAGCTTCAGGACAGAGGATGTCTGACCGACACGTGGGAACCCACCGCTGCCGGGCGTGAGGTGCTGTCTGCCTGGGGTCTTCCCCATGCCCAGTCGGTGACCGCCACACCCTGCATGGACTCGACCGAGCGACGATTCCACCTTGCTGGACCGCTCGGAAAAGAACTGTGCACGGTGTTCTTTGACAAGGGGTGGATTGAACGCCTCGGTGCCAGTCGAGCGGTGCGCCTAACCGACGCGGGTACGACCGCGCTCGCAAACGCTGGCATTCGGCTGCTGACTGCAGTCGCATCGTAAGGCCGAAAATGCGACTGGTTATTAGTTCATACCGTCGCACCCGTAGGTCAGTGTCTCTTTGTTGAGACAATGCTTTCAGTGAAGGCGTCGTGCACACAGACTGTAACTTCTATGTCGTCATGCGGCTTGTCGTGTCGAACAATTCGTGTTCGTCGAGCAGTCGCATCGTCGTCGCCGCGGTTCTGCCTTCTTGCAGGGTCACCGTTGAGGCTGATCGCCCTGGCTTGGCAGAGCATGTGGGCGTCAGCGAGCTGGGCCAGTGTCTCCTGCAGCGCCTGCACTCCGCCACGGATGTCGTCGATGACGGCATAGAGCTGGTCGGGGTCATCGACGTGGCGGGTGGCCTCGGCGAGCAGCCGCAACGTGGTGCGTGCGGTCTCTGCCTGCTCGATCGCGGCGACGGCGGCATCGAGCTCGGCGACGGTGGGCGCGGACACCGAGAGCGGGCCTGTGTAGCGCAGGACGCCGTGACCGGCGGTCAAATCCGCTTCCTGCTGCAAGACGTCCTGGTATTCGGCACGCTGGCTGGCGTCCTCGATCTGCCCGATCCGGGCCCGCTGGGCCGCGTCAGAGACGTACTCCGTCTTCTTCTTCCGGATGTCGCGGGCGGCCTGATCGGTGCGCATCGGCGTGCAGATCAGCGACATCGACCGCTGCACGCCGGTGGACAGCAGCACCGGGGACAGGAACGTCGGATACACCAGCGAGCGCGGCCGCTCGCTGATCCACAGCACCGCGTGGTAGGCGGAGTCCGTGCGCAGATGCGTCCAGGTCTCGGCAACAGCGACCGGGCCGGCTCGAAGAACTCAAGGTTGTATTCGCGCTCGATGACGAGTGCCACGCTTTCACCTTTCCCTACCCAAACTCTGATTCCGTCGGAGACGGTCATACCGCGTCGGTCGCCGCACCGAGTCAACGAGAGCGGGAAGTTGCACAGCTCGTTGCCGAGGGGCTCACCAACTACCAGATCGGCATGAGGCTAGGGCTGAGCCAGCGCACCGTGGAGACCTACGTTCGACGCCTCTTCACGAAACTTGACGTGAACTCACGATTCAAGATCGTGGCTTGGTACATGAATCAAGAGAATACAGATCCGTAACCTCGGCGCGAACCTGCATCTTAGAGAACAATCCTGGCATAAATTGCTGAACTCGGGGAGAATGTCGGCGATAACGTTCTTGCTCGCGCCGAGACCGTAGGCGCCGAGGACAAGAGCGAGCGAGGAGACGGCCCTGTTTCCATGCGTGGCCGATTTGTCGGTGGCGGACGGCTGAGGCATAACAAAGGGTGCTAATTGTTGACGCAATGCGAACTGTTGGCCCTGATCAATCAGAAGTACGAAATATGTCCAAGCTCATGCGCGTCTCGTTCACGGAGACTTGCGCACCGGCCACCGCACGACAACCAGCGTGGTGTCGTCGGGCCTTATCTGGGCGAGGGGACGGGCCCAACGGTGCAGGCTTTGTCGGAGCGTAGCCAAGCCACGTGGGTAACCTTTGGCCGGGGCGACCTGCCGTCCCGAAGATGACGCGGCCGCATGGAGGCTGATCAGAAGCTGAAGGGTGCCTGCCGCGCAGCGCCAGCGCTAGACTGGTGGTCCACCCCAACGTAGGTGTACTTTCCATTCCTCGACGAGTCGTAAAAGTATCCCGAGTTTACAAGCAGCCACGCAGCTAAGATCTTCCACGTGTCTTATCTGCGTGGCTGTTTTATACGTCTTTATAGGTCGTGATCTGCAATGGTGAAGACAGGCGTGTTGTCCTGAACCGATTCCAACCGGATACGCACCTCTTGGCCTACGGGCGCCTCGCCTTTCACGTCGACGACCACTGCAGGATCAGGGACGTGGACGTTGAGAACAGGCGAGTCGTCGCGCTTCTTATGACCAACAACAACGCCAATGAACTCTTCGCCTATACGGCCAGACAACAGAACAGCTTCTGTTGTTTCAATCGCATCTTTGTCGATCCGGGAAGCAACGCTTCCGGTTGATTTCATGATCGAGATGATGTCCTCTAATCCATCGACACTGGGAGTGGGAGCGTTGCGGGCGGCCGCCTCGGCGATAGGCAGAACAAAACGGTCAACCAGACGGCGCAACGGAGCGGTGGCGTGCGCATACGGCGCGCCCACTGCCGCCTGAACCGGGTCCGGGTCCGTGCCCACCAGGGTGTATCCGGCGCCTCGGAACAACATGGGGGATGCGTAGTGAACTGCGAGCGCGCGTGGGTCATTCCCGAGGTGGTCGATGGACCTCAAGGTCTCCTGGTAGGTGTCGCGGGGCTCGAAGCCCAAGGTGCGTACGATTGCGTGGAACTTTTCGACCGTCTCTTCGTCTGGGAAGTTAAGCGTGCGGAGGATACCTGTTCCGGCTTGAATCTGGAGTTGGGCGGCAATGCGCCCTGCGAGCAGGCTGATCTGTGCGTTGAAGTCTTCAATGCCTCCCCGAGGTCGATACTGCAGAGTGAGTGTGTCGGTGACCTCTTGATCTGGGATCGCCAAGTCGATTGCGCCACGGGAACGAGCGTCAGCGAGAAGCGCTTCGCCAACCTGGGGGAGAAGCGCGATGGACGGGTGCAGGTCCTGTCCCTGTTCCCACTCGTGCTGGACGGTGGTGTAGTCGAGTTGTGCTCGTGAACGCACCACCGCGCGTTCCAGTGTGTAGTCGGTGAGCTTCCCGTCGGTGGCGACCTTAGCGGTGAAGACATAGGCGCTTCGGGTCTGTTCCGGAAGTAGTGAGGCAGCGTCTTCGCTCAGTTCCTTTGGATGCAGGGGGATTTTGCGGTCTGGAAGGTAGATGGTTTGGCCGCGTGTGCGCGTTTCCTGGTCGAGTGGTCCACCGGGTTCGATGAACCGACCCACATCGGCGATTGCGTACATGACCGTGAAAGTGCCGGTTTCGGTGGAGTCCTGGGACAGGTGCATCGCTTGGTCAAGGTCGCGAGCCCCTGGTGGGTCAATCGTGACAAAGGGGACGTGCGTGTAGTCCTGTTTGTCAGAGTCCAGGCCGTCGCGTCCGGTGGCGAAAGGGTCTGCGAGGTCTTCGATTGCTGACCGTGTTTCTTCGAGAACCGGTGCGGGGAAATCGTGGGGGAGATCGGATGCGAGTTCGTCATACGCGGACTGAAGGCGTTGAGCGGCCGAGCGTTGGATGCGGAAGCGACGCTGAAACATGCCTCCAGCATATAAAAGCGCAAGCGCCCCCAGCAGGATTCGAACCTGCAACCTACGGATTAACCAGTAGAAGCTGAAAGTAGGACAAAACTCCTGATCAGAGAAGTTTTGTCGAGATAGCGACAGAGAAACCTTTTGGGGTCATAGCCGCAGTTGTAAAAACGTAACTGCCTTGTCGACCGCTCGGGCGGCACTGAAGGCTAACGTCAGGCACCTGAGCCCCGTCGCAACGTTATTAAGAGTGTAGTTGCCATCGGCACCGGTAATCACTCGTGGGCACTGACGAGAAGGTTAGTTGGGTAAGAGATCGGGCTAATCTCACGCCTTGAGGCGTCTCGTCTGTAAGAGAGAAGCTGAAACTGCTGACGTCAAATGCTCATGTTGAGTTTGGCGTTCTCAGCAGAATTACCTTCCTCGAACCCTGCGGTGGCACCTCTGGACACCGAGATCCATAGGTGCTCGTACTCCTGACCCAGGTGGTTCTCGCCAAAGACATGCGAGCGGGCAGTCGCGCTGAGGTTATCCGTCTCAAACCAGCGTCGTCGAGTCGTGAGATCGAGCGAGTAAGCGGTCATTCGACGAACAAGAGAGCCGTCCACGAACCCCCTGATTGAGGGAGCGAAGATCGCTTCCATCGACTTCGCGCGCTGAGCGTTCTCCTCCGACATAGGCCAGACTCCCATGATCCCTGCCCACTGCTCATCCTCCGTCAGATTCGCCAGGTTGGCGAAATCCCAGCCAGCCCAACGTCGAAGTCGATCGCAGGGGCCGCTCGGCCTGAGGGGCCGATTGAGACGCGGAGCACGCTCAGGCCAACGCCATTGATGACACGAGTGCGGTCGTGCCTCAGCTGCAGACAACTGTCGACCTTGAAGTCCTCACTTCTCGATGGCTTCGCACGCTCGCCCCGACGACTTTCGACGGCTACGTTGCGGACGTTCGAGCCTGGCTCACGTATGTGTTCTCTAACAATATCGACCCGTGGGGGTGTGATCTGGTCCGGCGGGTTTCGACCCTCGACGCACTCGCGCTGAGTATGCGGGCAAGACGCGTCGCTGGGGTGGGGAGTCTGTATGTTTGGCTTCGAGATGGGGAATGCACGACGCTGTTGTCGAGGCAGTGAAAGTTGTGGGGGCTTCTGGGCTTCCGCACTGCACGGACGCCATGTTCACCACTTTTGAAGGTGAGTGGAATGAGGTGTTTGCGGTTGTGAAAGAAACGACCGAGGCAGTGGCCCGCTTTAGTTCGCGTGTTTCGTTAGTGCTCAAGGCCGATATTCGTGACGGTCGCACTGGAGAGCTCGACGGCAAGTTGGAGCGCCTGGAGAAGGCAAACGACGAGTCATAAACGTGCGTGTGTGCCTGGCTTCACTCATCGCTGATGTGAGGCGAGGTCAGTGCGAGCGTCGCAACTACTTGCCCGCTGATATAAATTGATTCGGATGACAAATGATGTCCACTATCATTTCTCATTCTTCCTGTCAGGACCCCCGGCTTGCTCGGGGGTCCTTTTGTTGGTTGGCAATGAGCATCTTAAAGAGGGTATAAAGACCGCACGCGCCCTGATCTGTTATGCGAAAGTATGGAGGTAGTTGCTAAGTTCATCGAGGCGATTGAGGCGTTGGCCTCGGTGTCCCTTTTCGAAGTAAGTGGAGTGGGTAACCTTGACTGTTTCAATAGAGTCAGAGCCAATGAGAACGATATCTATGACGTTGCTATCGCGGTAAGCCTGCTCTTGTCTTGCATATTCGTCGGTTGCGGAGTCGATATCTGTGCCGAAGTCTTTCTCAAGGATCAGTTCGTTCTTTGAGTGGTCGAAAACGAGAAGGAAATGCTTAATGTCACTCATTGTGTGTTCCTTCCGACATGTTCAGAATTTCTTCGGCCATTTCTTGAAGTGCGGATTCCCGTTTTTGATCTGCTTCTTCGGGCCGGAGCACTCCTTGATCTAGCTGAGAGTATACCTCGGCTAGGTCTTTGGCAATGCTGTGTAGGCGAGTTCCACTCGAATCTTGTTTGAGGTTAGTGCTTGTTATCGATGACATACTTTCAACAAGTTCTGCCCACGCGTGCATAAGTTGAGTTCGCAACTGGACCTCAATCTGTACACCGTCTCGCTTAAGGTGTAGGTGTATCGCTCTGTAGCCGGACGGGCGGGGGTTCGCGACATAGTCCTTGGTTGCAGTGACCTGTTCATTAAGAGCAACAGCGACTGCTTTGTGGTACTTCACCAAGTCGTCCATAGACGGTACGACCACTCGCAATCCGCCAATGTCGACCATGCGAGAAAGGTCAATTTTGCTTTCTCGGTTCGTAATCTTGTCGATAATTGTATTTTCACGCTTGAGACGCTGACTCACTTTCGCGTCCACGTGCGTTGCCTGTGCGTGGTAGCGAAGTTGGTTGTTAATAAGAAGCATCGGCCTACTATGCAGTGCTCGATAACGCTTAATTACGCGAATGGCTTCTTCCCGCTCCTCTTCAGATGCGTTTCCTGCGGCATAGTCGCGGAGAGTGCTACCGGCTTTTCGCACTTTCGACCTTGATGGAGAGATCACTGGCTTGTCCATGACAACCTGGCTCCGAAAGTAGAGGGACTTTCGGAAAGTATATTTAACGTTCGCCGTCGGGTGAGAACCTTAAAGTCTCGACTCTTTAAGGCGCCAAAAAACACAAGCACCCCCAGCAGTGTCCTGCGTCAGGACTTGGCCAAATCACCCGGAGTGCTTCACATGGACTGTTCAACCGGGCACACGTAACTCACCATGCAGATGTAGCGACACCAACAAACACAAACGCCACAAAGCTAGAACACTGCTCTAACCCTGCGGCGTAAAGTGTCAACCATGTCGCGACTGACAATGTCAACTATGTCCCGACTGATCACAAAGCGCCCCCAGCA
>NZ_ADNU01000011.1 GCF_000178455.1 Brevibacterium mcbrellneri ATCC 49030
GCGCGCTTCATCCATGATGCGCGTGGTGTCCTTGACTGTTTCGAACAGTTCCACAGCGGGACCGTCATGCATGTCGTTGCGTGTGTGGGTGTGTGTTGTGGTCATGTGGGGTCACCTCCTTGTGTGGTTCTATTCTATTTGCGTTCGAATGCGCGGGTCAAGGATTTTGTTCGTTTTGTTTCTATTTGCGTTCGAACGAGTGTTCAGTCGCACACACGAAGAAACATATTGGACCGTGAACGCACACCACACTGGACAACAATCTCATCAGGTCGCCAACCAGCATGAAAAAGCTCAACAACTTCTAACTTCACCTCAACCGGGTAACTGGCCGCAGCCTTCGCTTGTCTACGCCGACGCCCCGGTGACACGCCCTCACGCACCCACCTATGCATCGTCCGCCGCCCAGGATAACCAAGCTCACGAATCATCTTCGTCACCGACTGCGTACGCTTAAAAACCCGCAAAGCCAAACGACGCTGCTCCTTCGTATACGAACAGTTCATACGGAATCCTCCAAGAATCCGTCCGCATCCCCCTTCGCGCCATCTGGACTAACACAAGGCGGGAACTCACCAATAGACACCGCCACCGCCCCGGGAAGCGGACCCCACTGCCCCACCCCGCAGGAAGCCAACCACCTCGGGTAGCTGGTCATCATCTTTCTCAGGTAGCTAGCCACCACAGCAAACCAAAACCCAACCACCTCGGGCAGGGCGCTATGGCGAGCGCAGCGGACTATGGGAAGGTGCAAACAAGAAAAGAGGCAGGCGACCACATGGCCACCTGCCCCTTAACGCTACGCTCCTTAACACCGCGCCCCTTAACGCTGTGCGGCAAAACCCAGCGCCGCACGGGGCAACTTAGCGCCGCACGGGGAAACTTAGCGCGGTGCCATACGGATAGCACCGTCAAGGCGAATCACTTCACCGTTAAGCATGCGGTTTTCCACAATGTGCGTCACAAGGTTGGCGTACTCGCTTGGCTGCCCCAGACGCTGTGGGAACGGCACCTGCTTGCCAAGCGACTCCTGCGCAGCTTCCGGAAGCCCCGCCAACATTGGAGTCAGGAACAAGCCCGGCGCAATCGTGACAACACGAATACCCACACTCGCCAAATCACGTGCGATGGGCAACGTGATTCCTGCAACCCCGCCCTTGGACGCAGAGTAAGCAGCCTGACCAATCTGACCCTCGAACGCAGCAACAGAAGCGGTGTTCACAATCACGCCACGCTCACCATCTTCACCTGGCTCATTCTGGGACATCGCCCAGGACGCCAAACGAATCGCGTTAAACGTACCGATCAGGTTGACGTTCACGACCTTGGCAAAGGACTCGAGGTCGTGCGGCCCCTTCGAACTCACAGTCTTCTGCGCTGTCCCGATCCCCGCACAGTTAACCAATCCGGACAACGTGCCGTCAGCGTTAGCCTTGTCTACCAGCGCTGAAACGCTGTCAGGGCTCGTCACATCAGTTTCGACGAACTCAGCACCAGATGGGGCCTCGCCCTTAAGGTCGGCGATGAAAACTCGAGCGCCTCGCTCAATCAGGGCCTGAGTCGTGGCAGCTCCCAGACCGGACCCGCCTCCTGTCACAATGAAAGTCTTGTTAGCAAACTGCATGATGGTTTCCTTTCGTAAACTTTTTGGCTGTTGGAATCTGTTCGCTGTTTAAATCTGCTGGCCTGTTAACGTATTCGCTACGCCTCACAGTCCACGTGAAATGAGGTCCTTCATGATTTCGTTGGTACCGCCGTAGATCTTCTGGACGCGCGCATCGGCGTACATCCTCGCAATGGGGTATTCGAGCATGTACCCGTAACCACCGAAAACCTGAACACAGCGGTCGATCACGGTGTTCTGAATATCGGTCGCCCAGTACTTACCTGCAGACGCCTGCTCGGTCGTCAGCTTTCCTTCGATGTGCTGGGACACTAGGTGATCCACAAACGTGCGTGCAGCGAACGTGTCGGTAGCACATTCTGCCAACACAAACTTGGTGTTCTGGAACCCCAGGATCGGGCGCCCAAACGCTTCACGTTCCTTTGCGTAGTCAACCGTCAAACGCACAGCATACTCAGCCGTGGTCACACCGGTGACGGCGAGCGCCAACCGCTCCTGCGGCAACTGCTGCATCAGGTGGATGAACCCCTTACCTTCAACACCACCCAACAGGTTCTCAGCCGGAACACGCATGTCCTCAAAGAACAGCTCGCGCGTATCCTGACCACGCTGCCCCACCTTGTCGAGCACCCGGCCGCGCGAGAACCCAGGAAGGTCATTCACCTCGGCGACAATGAGCGACAGCCCCTTGCCACCCGGCTGGTCGTTGGTGCGCGCAACAATAATCACGATGTCTGCGTGCGTACCGTTAGAAATGAAGGTCTTAGCTCCGTTGATGACGTACTCGCCGCCGTCCAAAACAGCTTTCGTCTTAACCGCCTGGAGGTCAGAACCGGTACCCGGCTCAGTCATCGCGATAGCCCCAACCAGCTCACCGGACGCCAGGCCCGGCAGCCAACGCTTCTTCTGCTCCTCAGTTCCGATCGCGTTGATGTAGTGCGCCACGATCGTGGAGTGCACAGCGTAACCCCACGCCGCGTCACCAATGTACCCTTGCTCCTGGAGGACAACGGCTTCATGCGCGAACGTTCCTCCACCGCCGCCGTACTCTTCGGGAATCGACACGCACAGCAGCCCCAGCTCACCGGCCTTGTTCCAGAACTCGCGGTCGATCTTGTGCTCTTCGGCCCAACGCGCCAGGTTTGGCTTCGCTTCTTTCTCCAAGAAGTTACGCGTCAGGCTACGCAGGTCATCTGTTTCTTCGTTTTCCCACGCACCGCGGTATCCATCAAGAATCATTTCTATACTCCTTTGAATTCTGGGCGACGGCGTTCAATAAATGCCGAAGTTCCTTCTTGCGCATCTTCCGTTCCCAACAGCAGGAGGAAGTTGCGGCGTTCGTGCGCAAGACCCGCGCTCAGCGGGGTCTCAAGCGATGCGAGCGCTGAGTCTTTTGTCAGGCGAACAGCCAGGGGCGCGTTAGCTGCGATCGCGTTTCCAATCTTCACGGCAGCCTCGACAACCTGATCATCTGGGACGACCTCGGCAACCAGTCCGGCAGACTCCGCCCACGTGGCGTTCACCGGCTCACCCGTGAGCAGCATGCGCATGGCCTTCGCTTTGCCCACCGCGCTGATAAGGCGCTGGGTTCCCCCGCCCCCAGGCAGAACACCCAGCTTGACCTCCGGGACACCGAACTGCGCTGACTCACCCGCAATTGCGATGTCACACGCAAGTGTCAGTTCACACCCGCCACCGAAAGCGAGCCCGCGAACAGCCGCAATCGTCGGTTTGAGAACAGCGTCAAGAGCCCCGAACAGACGGTCGATCATCAGCGGGTCCAGGGGTTTGCTGTCCTGCATGCGAGCAATCTCACCGATGTCGGCGCCGGCGCAGAACGCTTTATCACTACCCGTCAGCACGATTGCGCGCACTGAGTCGGTGGACTCCGCGTCACTCAAGGCGACGGCCAGGTCATCGATTAAGTCACCGGAAAGCGCGTTGAGCGCTTTTGGCCGGTCTAGTGTGATGATGCGTACTGGCCCACGGTCTTCCGTGCGTACCAGTGGTTCCCGCTGTTCGGACATGTGTTTCTCCTTAACATTCAGGGGTCGTAGTCGTTCAGAGTTCGGAGTGATTCAGCCTTGCTTGTACTGCAAACTGGGGAGCCTGCTCGCCACACTGGCGACCAACGCCCACGATGACCGCTTCTCGGATCCCGCTCAAGCTATTGCTCACGGGCAATCTTCTCCCGCAGCTTGTGCTTCTGGATCTTCCCCGACGGGTTACGCGGAATGTCCTCAATGATGAGTTCCCGCGGAATCTTGTAGTGCGTCAGCAACGGTTCGGCGAACTCCCGCAAACCTTCCAGCGTTGGGTTCCCGCCTTCAGCAGGGGTCACAACCGCCACAACCGTTTCACCAAAGTCCGGGTGCGGACGGGACACAATCGCAATATCGGTAATCTCCGGGTACGCTGCCAACGCATTTTCCACCTCGGCGGAATACACGTTGTGCCCACCGGTGATAATCATGTCTTTCAGACGGTCCACCAGGGTGATGTACCCTTCCTCATCAACGTGAGCCAGGTCGCCGGTGTGCACCCAACCGTCGATGACCGTCTGCGCGGTTGCTTCTGGCCTGCGCCAGTATTCCTTCATCATGGACTCGCCGCGCATAATCATTTCGCCCACCTCACCTGGGCGAACGTCATTTCCTTCAGCGTCGACCACACGGACTTCCGTGTTCAAGATCGCAGAACGACCAGAGGCTGACGGCTTGGCCTTGACTTCGTCGTGCAGCAGGATGATGCCGCCGGGCCCACCTTCGGTCTGGCCACACAGCTGGATGATCTCGGTCTGTGGCAACACGTCAAACAGACGTTCCGCCACACTTCCGGGCATGGGTGCCGCACCGTAGAACGCCACCCGCAAGCTCGACAAATCCAGCTTCGCGAGGTTGGGCGACCGCAGCATGAACGCGAACATGGTGGGCACCCCGAAGAACACGTTGATCTTCGTTTTGTCGATCTCACTCAGCACCGCTTCGGGATCAAACCCAGAGTGAATGACCTGGTGCGCGCCCATCATCAACGCTGGGAAGAACAGCAGGTTCAGCGCCGCAGAGTGGTACAGCGGAGCCACGATCAAGTAACGGTCGAGCATACGCAGTCCCACACCACCAATGGTGTTCACGCCTACCCACAGCACCCGGTGGTGGTCGAAAAGCGCACCCTTTGGCTTTCCGGTAGTTCCCGAGGTGTAAATAATGAGGCAGTCATCGTCCTCTTCCAGCCCAATCTCCACCGGCGTGGCGGGGCGCTGCAGAGCTGACTCGAGGAGGTTGTCACCGAACTCGGCCGCCCCCAGCGACAGCGCGTTCACCTTGGCAGCTGTCTCCGGAAATGCATCCGCCCAGGCTTTGACCGCTGGCGCGCACAGTGCGTCGAAGATGATGGAATGCACATCCGCGTCGGTGACGAAGTGCTCAATTTCTGCGCCCGCAGACTTGGGGTTGACCGGGGCGACAATAGCGCCGGCCCGCAAACCACCCAGAACCGCGTACGCGAAAACGTCTGAGTTACCTGCCACAATGACCAGCCGGTCGCCCTTTCTCACACCTCGCTCGATGAGGTCAGCTGCGAACTGGTCCACACGGTCGTCCAGTTCCCGGTAGGTCAGTGTGGTGGATTCAAATGTGATGGCTGGCTGGTCCGGGTGCGTGTTTGCTGTCCGGCGAAGTACCAGTGGAAGTGTTGCCATGTCGACTCCTTTGTCGGGTTGGGTCCTTTTCGGATTGGTGTTTTAAACGGCGATCGGTTCGATGGGCAGGTCGTGGGTGTGCGCGATTTCGACCCAGTGCGCGGTTGGCTGGGACGCAAACGCCGCTTCGAGTTCTTCGTGTGTGGATCCCAGCCGTTCTGCCAGTGCTTTTGCGAAGTGGGGTTCCAAACATGCGACGGCAATGTGTCCGTCCTGCGTGGCATAGGTGCGGTATTCCGGTACGGCTCCGCCTAGCCGTGTTCCAGGCCCGGTGAGGCCGTGGCGCGCTGGTCCGGCTGCCCATTGGGCGGCTTCGTCAAGGACCACGCGCTTCACAATTCCACCAATTTCCTCAGCGTCGCGGTTTTCTTTTTCGCGAAGCCCGGCAAGGGCCTGGAGGGCTGCGTGTTCACCACCCAAAACATCGGCGACAGGCACGGTGGGCATAGTGCCTGGGATCAGTGTTTTGTGGGCTGCTTGGTAGGTCAGGTCGTGACCTGGGATATCGGCCCGGTCGCCTGCGAATCCCACGATCTCAACATGGACCAGGCCGTACTTGTCGACCGTGTCTGGGATACCCAGCGCCTTAGCTGCTCGTGGGCGCATGGCCGTGAGCAAAATGTCAGCCTCACTGGCGAGCTGATCGAACTGCTGGACACCTTCTGGCGACTTCAAGTTAATGGTCACGACCTCTTGCCCCGCCGCAAGTTCCTTGTAGTAGTCGGTGACGTAGACGCTCAAGGGGTCGCCAATAGGCGGTTCGACTTTGATGACGCGGGCACCCAGATTCGTCAGTCGCGCCGCTGCGAGTGGGCCAGGTAGGTTCACGGCCAAGGTGATGACGGTGACGCCGGAAAGTGGCTGCTGGTTCATCCGAGCTCCTCAACAATGTAGAGAACTTTGAACCAACGTATAACTGACTGAACAAGTATTCAATAGGTATAGTGTCTAAATTGCATAGGAGGACAGCGAAATGGAAACAGAGGCAGAATCACACGGCCAGAACAGTGATCTCACTAGCCGGGCACGGATCCGCAACGCTGGCCTTCACCAGTTCGCCACCTCGGGCTTTGCGGGCACGCCCATGCGTGCCATTGCCGCCGAGGCGGGAGTCACCATTGGTCTGATTTCTCACCACTTCGGGTCCAAAGAGGGACTCAAAGAGGCGGTGGAGAGTTGGATTGTGGAGCAGTTTGCGAACGCGATTGCCCGGGCGGACGCTCAGGCGGGTGGGTCTGTGGCGAGTGCTGCGAGCCGCGATACGTCAGTTGCGGAGATGATGCAAGAGAATCCGCTCATCGTTGCGTATTTACGACGTGACCTGCTTGAAGAAGGCGGTACCCACGCGCTGATCACCCGTCTGTCCCACTTGTCCGGTGAGAGTATCGACTCCTTGCGCGACCATGGGAAGGCTTCCCAGGACCGCAATCGGGTAGAACAGGTTGTCAACGTGATGGTGCGGCAGCTGGGGAAGCTGTTCTTGCAGCCTCTCATTGATCAGATCGTGTTGTCTTTTCCAGAAAAAGAGCAGCCAGAACAGACGCCGGAACTTCACGTCACCGTTACAACTCAGGATTAACCGGGTTCGTCTTTTCGCAGTCACACGTGTGCTCTGCGGAATGGTGGGCCTATACAACCAGGGTTTATGGCATTAAAAAAGTGGGCCCCGTGGTGTTCTGCGTCAGGACTTGTTGATATTTCCACCCTGCGGTTTTGTCCAAGACGGTTGACACATCAGTCGCGACATCGTTGACAGCCACGCCAGCGGACCTGAAACGCATACAATCCGGTTCTGGCCAGACGAAACGGCGCAAAACGAACGAAACTGCGCAATATAATGCGCCGTCTTGCTCGCTTTGCGCCGTCAGGACTTGGCTAGATTTCCCGGAACAGCTGGCTTGAACAAACCTGTGCCAGGTTTGTGCCACAACAGCTTCCAGAAGCTAGCCTGTTCACTGTTTTACCCGTCTGACCAGGGGTTTTGTGGCATTAAAAAAGTGGGCCCCGTGGTGTCCTGCGTCAGGACTTAGTTGACACCGCTACCCTGCGGTTTTGTCCAAGACAGTTGACACATCAGTCAGGACATCGTTGACACTTCTACCTCACCCCCGCACCAGTGGTGATAGTTGACACATCAGTCGCGACATCGTTGACACACG
>NZ_ADNU01000010.1 GCF_000178455.1 Brevibacterium mcbrellneri ATCC 49030
TGCGCTTCGTCCAAGAGGCATGTTGTGTCCTTGACTGTTTCGAACAGTTCCACAGCGGGACCGTCATACATGTCGTTGCGCGTGTCCGTGTGTGTTGTGGTCATGTGGGGTCACCTCCTTGTGTACCCCCATTCTATTTGCGTTCGAATGCGCGGGTCAAGGATTTTGTTCGTTTTGTTTCTATTTGCGTTCGAACAAGTGGTCAGTCGCACACACACGAAACACGGCTTTCAGAGCCATCGCATGGCGCACTGTTTCACACGCATGATCAAGCTGGATGGGTGAAGGTAAAGACGCCTAGCCAACGCAGAACCTGGCCTAGTTCCTTCATGGAAATAGGGGCACTGAACGAGAGGAAGTGCAGATGTTTACCGCGCATACCAGCAGAGGTTTTGAAGGTGTGAAGGCAACAACGCTTTACTTCGCACAACAGAACAACCTCGGCAGCGACTCCTGCAGCAGTTGGGAAGGCCAGACGGACGCCAAGCCGAACGAAACAGCCCCTGGCGAGCAACGAAACGACGCAAAGCGAGCAAAACTGCGCAATATAACGCGCCGTATCGCTCGCTT
>NZ_ADNU01000009.1 GCF_000178455.1 Brevibacterium mcbrellneri ATCC 49030
CGATTTCGATCTGCTGGGCGGCGTCGATCACGCGTGGGTCGGCTTCGGCATGCTGTTCGGCCTGCCGCGCCGCCCATCCCGGCAGGGCCTCGGCGTTGCGAGGCGGCTCCAGACCCCAGACCTCACGTACTTGCACGCGGACTGTCCGGGCCTGTTCGGTCGCGGCGTGGTGCTCGGTGCGGGCCTTGTGCCTGCCGAATCGCCGGGCGGTGACAAGCCGTGTACTCGCGGCCGCCTCGGTCTCGACGGCGTCGAGGTAGGCCGCGCCATCGTGCTCGGCCTGCACGGTGAGCGGTCGAGCAACCTCGGCCCGTATCTGCTCGGCTTCTGCCTCGGCTCTGCGGAGCGCGGCGGCCTGCTCTTCGTCCTCGGCACGATGCACGGAGCGTTGGGCATCGAGCCTGGCGGCAGTCTGCTCCCACCGTTGCGCCCGCCGCTCGGCACGCTCGACCTTCTGGTCGAGCCGTGCGAGTTCATCGGTGACCAGCCTGACAGGGCCGTCTGCGACGAGGCCCTGCACGGCCTCGACGGCTTGGGCGGTGGCGTGGTCGAGGCCACGGTCAGCGGGATCGTGTTCCATTGCCTCGATGAACTGCGCCCGAGCATCCGTGAGGTTCTCCGCGACGACGTGCAGCCGGTTGGTGTCGCGGCCCCTGGTCATGCCGACGTAGACGCCCGCCGCGTTTGTCGCCTCGCTCAGTATCGTGTGCGCGGTGTTGACGGTTGCGCCCTGGACGCCGTAGGCGGTCGCGGCATAGGACAGGTGCGCGTGCTCGCTCAGATACTCGGCAGGGAGCGCAACCGTGCGGGGGCTCTTGCGTCCGCTGGCTGCTTCTCGGGCATAGACGGTGCCCTCGTCGGTGATGTGCTGCACGATCCATTGCTGCCGGTTCGCGACCCCGAGGTCGCTGTTGTTCTTGCGAGTTTGGATCAGATCGCACCGGGGTGCTCCCGGTCCCGCATGGCGAGGGTGAGGGCCGCGTACTCGGCATCAGCGAAGCGGTGCAGTTCGGTCATGTCGTAGGTGCGGCCCCTGATCTGTGCGGCCATGTCGAGAACCCCGCCCCGGCCGACCGCGGGGAGCTGGGCGCGGTCGCCGATGAGCGCGACGGTTGCACCTGCTTCTTGGGTGATGGTGAGGAGGGCGTGGGTGGTGTCTTGGTCGAGCATCCCGGCTTCGTCCACGATTACCCGCACCCTGCGATCCAGCCGCGCGTTCTCGGGCGGTCCGTTGTAGGTACTGCCGGTTGTAGGGTCGGTGTCGCCGGGTGCGAGTCGTGTCCATACGCCGTCGTCGTTCCACCGCCACCCGTGCGCATGCACGAGCGCCGCAACGCTCGTTGCGGGCACCCCGAGTTCTTCCTCGGCAACCTGCGCGGCCCGCAGCGTCGATGCGACCACTCGCGACGGCCTGCCGTGCTCGGCACCAACGGTGATGGCGGTGCGCAACATCGTCGTCTTCCCGCTGCCCGCCGCTCCTTCCACGATCACCAGCGGGTCGGTCGAGGCGACCGCGGCGGCGGCGACCGTCTGCCCGGCGTCGAGTCTGGCGGCTTGCGCTGTGCGGGTGACGTCGGGGTGTTCCGGCTCTCGTTCCGGCGTCGCGGCGGTGAGTTGGTCGCGGAGAGCGGTCTCGGCGGCGATCACGTTCAGGCTGGTCAGGTGCGCCACATGCTTCGGGGTCGGTGCTTCCGGCGGCAGCACGGAGAAACAATCCTCTGTCGCGAGGTCGGTGGCCAGGTCGATGAACTCCCGCAACCGCGCAGGGGTCGCCCGTACGTCCGCCTCGGTAATGATCCTCGCGACCTGCTCGGCCACGGTGTGAGGGGTCCAGGTGGATGCGGCAGCGGCGCAGCGATCCAGCGCACGACTGGCGACGTCCTGCACTGCCAGATCATCCACCGACACCGCGGCTTGAGCGACACGACGGGTGAGGGTATCGGGGGCGTATCCGGCATTGGTGAGTTCTTGTCGCCACCACTGCTCGTCTTTGAGGTCTGCGGGCTTCTTGCTGGGGCGCTGGAACGCCCACGCGGCATCCTGCATCCGCGCCGTGAGCGCCGGGCCGGGAGTCTCGCCGGGATGCTCCGCTTGCCACTCGGCCCCCATGCGGTCCAGGTTCCGTTTGATCTGCGCCGACCGCTTCGACATGGAGGCGTTGAACGGTTCCAGTTCGACCACCTCACCGGTCACCGGGTCAAGCGTCAACCCGTGCTCCGCGAGCGTGGCGGCGAGCTGGGGGTGCGCGGCGATCACCGCCGTGCCGAGGGCGCGGATCGCTCCCTGCTGCTTGAACAGGGCTGCTGTGGTCAGCGCGCGCCACTTCCCGCCCACACCCTCGTGCCGATCTGGAAATGGATATGCCGGTGCGGATCACCCGCCCGGCTCGTCTTGTGCGTGATCGCGACCGTCTGCATGCGCTCTATGGGCAGGACTTCCTGCGCACCACGCGGCCTCGCAAGGGTGACCGAGTGCTGACCGAGGAACCGTTGAATCTCCTGCGCTGCGTCCCGCTGCGCGGCATCCAGCGCTTCCGACACCTTCGGGTGCAGGGCGGCGGCGACCGACAGGGACTTGGGGGCGTTGATCGTCATCTCCGCGAACAACGGCGACCCCTTCCGCACCTGGCCGGGCTTGCGCGGGGTGCCCATCGACTCCCCGGTAGCGGGGTTGATCCAGTCCACCCACCCCTCGTACTCGTCAGCGGTCAGGGATCGGATGGCGGTGACCTCGCCGGTCGCGTCGATCACGGCGTACTCGGCTATGGCGTCGTCTGCGCGGAGGTAGTACTCATCGGCGCGGGAACGGTCGGCCTCGACGTACCGGCGCGCGGCCACGCCGCTGCCGCGGAATAAGAGCACGCCGCCCTTCATCCTGCCCTCCCTCATGAGTGGTCTCATGAGGGAGGTGTGCATCACGGCCCCGCTGTAAAATGCGTGCATCCTTTGGAGCAGGGAGTGGAGTATGCGAGGGGTGACAGGTCGGTAGCTCGCGGGGCGGGTCTGCGGCGGGTGTCTTTCGGCGGGGTGCGAGGCTGCCGGGTGGCGGGGTCGGGCAAGCATGTGGTCGCGATGACGAGATCACTGGGATGATAGTGGCTAAGGACGCGTGCGTTCGTCGTCTTGCAGGGGTAGCGGAGTTCAGCGGACGCCCGTACCTATCACTGTCGGTCTCAACCCTGATCGCCACCCGTCGCGCCAGGAAACTGGGCAACCGCCTGGCGGAGAGCTATTCGTTCTGCGTTTCTGGATTCTTTGTCTTGAGCGCGTCAACCAATCCTTCGAGGCCTCGACGCATTTCGTCCCAGGGCGCGGAGGGAGCAAGCTCACCGATCTCGCGAATCCAGTCGTCGTGGACTTCTGCCAGCCGGTCCAGGACGTCATCACCTGCCGGTGTCGTCAAGAGAAGCTTTGACCTCCGGTGGCGGGGGTTGTCCTGGTAGCAGGCAAACCCTTCCTCGACGAGCTGGTCTGCTACCCGCTGGACGCTCTGGCGTTGCAAGCGTAAACGACGGGCGATGTCGGTAACGGTGGCGCCCGCCCCGGCTGTCTGAAGAACCATGCGGCGTGCATGGGTCTGGCCCACCGATGCGGCCATGCGTTCGCCTTCGTCGCGGAGTAGACGATTGGCCTCCCATATGGCGTGCAGCGTTGCGTCGATGACCTGCTCCATGCTCCTCCGATTGACAGGATACTGTCATGCCACGGTAGCCTATAGACATGACAGCATACTACCAACTCCTGTCTGGCGTGCTGCCCAATCTCGACTGGGCAGCAGGTGAGTTGCGCACTCGGCTGCGTGCATCGCGGCATCCCGCCACCGCGTCCCTGGTCGACGGCGACTACGGTCTGAGCCACCTCGTTGTTGGTGAGGCAGTGACGCGATGGATTGACTGGCTCGAACCAACGGAGCGCGCCGCGGGAGCCGAGTCGCACGCGATGGTGCAAGTCGACGGTATCGACCTGCATGTCTTGCGCTTTTCGGGTGAGGGCGTTCTCCCTCTGCTGCTTGTTCATGGCTGGCCGACATCGTTTCTGATGTTCCATCGCGTCATCGGTGGGCTGCGCGCGGTGTGTTCTGAGCTGGTACTGGTCTCGATGCCAGGCTTCGGCACATCCCCGTTGCCGCGAGCGTCCTGGTCTGCATTGGACTCTTCCAAGCTGCTGCTGAAGATGATGGAAGTGCTCGAATTCGACCGCTTCGCGGTGCACGGCGAGGACTGGGGCTCCGTGGTCGCCCGCGCCATGGGCACCCTCGCCCCTGATCGAATCGCTGGCGTACATGTCAGCGCCGGACTCCACGGGTTTCTCGCGGATGGCACGGCCGAGGACCAAGCATGGCGCGACCTACAGCGCTATGCGATGAACGGTAGCGCCTACCTCCGTCTCCAGGCAGAGCGGCCGGACTCGCTCGCATTCGCTCTGGCTGACTCACCGGTGGGACTTCTCGCGTGGCAACTCGACAAGTACAGCCTGTGGCAGGCCGCGCTCGGAACCGATTTCGGCATCGGAGACGACTTCATCTTCGCCAATGCCACTCTGTACTGGCTCACCAACAGCGCGGCCACCAGTATGCGGCTGTACGCGACAAGCAGACCGGACGCAACTCCTGTGTTCTCGCCGGTGCCTACCGCCGTGAGCAAGTTCGGCGTGGCCGACTTCGCTTCGCACGCCGTCTCGGACCGGCACAACAACCTCGTCGGATGGTAAGAGCACGGCACCGGCGGGCACATGGCCGCACTCGACTCGCCGACAGAACTGGTCAACGACCTCAGCCTCTTCATGCAGCGGATAACGCAGTTAGGAGCACACTCGTGAACACCCCCGGCCCTATCGTTCTTGTCGGTGGCGGCGGACTCGGACCCTGGGCCTGGAGCCGGGTCACTCCGCTGCTCCAGCAGCGTGGCCTGACCGTTGTCACGCCGCAACTGCGTACGACCGGCAACGACGAGACGCTTCCTGCCTCTGTCACGCTCTCCGACTGGATTGATGACCTCGCCATCGAGGTGAGCCGTCTGGATGACGCCACCCTCGTGGCGCACTCCTTCGCCGGATACGTTGCGGCCGGAGCACTGAGCCGGGTCGCCCAGCATCTGCGCTCGGTGATCTTTCTCGACGCGGCGCTCCCGCAGCCCGGCGCATCCTGGTTCGATGTCATGGGCGCGCAAACCGAGGGCTTCATGCGAAGCATCGCTCGCGACGGCGCAACGCCCTGGTTCACGCGCGATCAGCTCGACCAGATGTACCCAGACAATGGGATCACCGATCGGGATCTCGCTTGGCTGGATGAGCATGTGACCCCGCAGCCGATCGGCACCTACGCCCAGCCCGCGATCGAGCAGCCCATCCCGACCCTCGCAACAGGCGTGCGCCTGCACTACGTGAAGTGCCTGCGTACGCATCCTCCCGTCGCACCGGACACGAGCAGCACCACCGGGTGGACGATGAGCACGATCGATAGTTCTCACTGGCCGATGGTCACCGCTCCCGAGGACGTGACGCGACAGATCATCGAGGTGGTAGAGAACCCATGAACTACGTCGCACTGTTCCGAAACCTCAACCTCGGGCACCCAGGAAGCCCCACCGCGACGGCGCTCGTAGACGCTTTCGGCGGCCCATCGGTCGCGAGTTGCTTCCAGACCAACGGAACAGTCGTCTTCGATGCCGACGACCCCGAACCGTTGATTGGTCAAGCCCGAAATACCCTGACCGCAAGAGGATTCCACCAGAGCTTCGCCACTCGATCCCTCACGGAGATCGCAAGTCTCCTGAATGATGCTCCGGAAGTCGATCCCGCTGAGAACGTGTACCGACTCATGGTGTCCTTCTTCGACACCATCGACAAGCCGCAGATATCAGTGCCGCTGCGCAGTCCCGACGGGCTTGTGGAAGTTCGAGGCCTTTACGACTCTCACGCATGGAGCGCCTGCTGGAAGCCGAAGAACACCGCAGGCAACGTCACAGGTTTTCTCGAGTCTCTGCTCGAAGTCCCCGTCACCACCCGCACAATGGCGACACTCGAACGCCTCGCCCGCAAATACGGGGCTGCGGGTCATGGAAACGCTGGTTGAAGTTCCGAGGGCGCGTCCCAGCGTTGCAGCGAGTTGGTCCCTCAGTTCATCGGGGAGCAACGCTGGGGTGACCTTCGGATCAGTCCCATTCGCGCGCAAGGACGCAAGACCGCTTCTGGACGAGTCGCACCCCGCCGACAAGGTCGTGGACGGCGCGGGATAGGCGGCGCACCTGCTGATGAGCGACGGGCATAGCGGCCCGCTGTTGCGCGTCCTGGTTTGGGTGCTGGTGGTGCACCTCCCTTCCGGGAGGCGTCACCGTGGACGAGCACACTGCACCTGGAGCAGGCGATCCTGCGGCCTCGGCTGGCTCGGCCAGCCACGGGTTCGAGAGCCCGGAAAGGCTGCGCGCTCTGCTGATCCGGCTGCATGAGTCCGGCCCCGGAGCATGGCGGGTTGATCGCGAAGCGGCGGAACTGATGCGCTACACGACAGCCAGGTACCGGCGATTGGCCCATAAACACGGCCTGGACCCTTGGGAGATTGCCTCGGCAGCGTTCGAGGTCATGCTCGCCGCATCGACACGGAAGGCGCGCAATCCGTGGGCGGTGGTCACTCGGGCCGTGCAGATCACCTGCGGTGTCGAGATTCGAGCGGCCGGGATGCTGGTCTCGTCCGGGAAGGTGCGCCACATGTCCCGGATCGCGGGGTTCCACGATGCGATCCGCTTTGCCGAGCGGGAGCACCTGGCCGACTACCACCCCGCCTTCTCCGTCAACTGCGTGACCGACGACGAAGACGACCCCGACGATGCCGACCGTGTCCGCGTCGCCGCCGCGTTGTCGGCGATAGTCGAGCTGTTTGTCTCAACAGGGTGGGATGCGGTGCTCGTGGCTAATTGCGTCGAGCACGTCGCCTACCGGCTCGCTGACCTGACCTCTCGTGCGAATGCGGTGGAGGTGCTGCGCCGCGACCGCGCCACCCCAGAGCGGCTGGGTATCCCGTCACGATCATGGACGGCGCTGTTGCGGATCGTGCTCGGGCATCCTGATCGGAAACATGCGGGCACCCCGACCGGCGACGGCATTCTGCTGCGCCTGCTCGGTGAGGAACCTCTCGACTCGTTGCGCTGCGACACCGGCTTGTTGGCCGCGATCTGGGCAGCCAAGCCCCGCGCCGACGCCTGAGGGTGAACCCGAGAGAAAAAGCTACATGTAGTGCCTGCTTGTGAGCGCAGATACCGCATGTCGTAGTTCGGCTGCGCACCTGTCTGTTATGAAGGCGACCACAGCAGCACTCGGCACGCCCGGAATGTCCGTACCTCCTCCGCCGCCTGAGCGGCGGGGCCAGGCGCGGAGTGGCCTGCCGCCAGGCTTCGACCCCGTGGCGTGGACACGGGAGGCATGTGAACGTTCCGGGGTGTCGGTCGGAGTGACCGATACGGTGGCGCTGGCCAAGCTCCGTGTCCTCACTTGCCCCGAGAACTGATCTCGCGGGTGCGCGGTGGGTGTCAGGCTTTGAAGGTGAGTTCCACACGTTCCGGCCGGAACCTCGCCCCGGTCTTGCCGGGTTCTGCGGGTTTGACGATGAGGGTGTCGATCAGGGCGGCGATGATCGCCCGCTTCTGCGGGATCGACCACTCCACCTCCCAAGCGTGCCGTAGTGCCTGCTCGTCGCCGATGGGGATGCCTTTCAACGCCGACGACTTCGCACTACGCCCAAGCACGAGTTCGGCATTCGTAATGGTCGCGGTGGCGGCGGTCTTCGCGGCGTGTAGCTCGGTGCGGGAAAGGAGGCCCGCGCCGTAGTCGCGGGCCATGTCCTCCATTCGCTGCCGTGCGGCGGTGATCTGCTCCATCGCCGCCGACACTCCCGCGTCCTCACCTGGTGAGGCGGTGGGCAGTGTGGTCGCGGCGAGGCGGGTGATCATGGCCTCGCTTACCAGTGTCTCGATGCCGTGTGCGGACACGACGAGTCCGCCGCGCTCCGAGCGACCGGGGAGGGGAGGCAGCGGTAGAAGCGTCGCTTCCCGATCGAGGTCTCACCCCGGTGGAGCCCGGATGAGACGAGGGTGTTGCCGCATTTGGCGTAGGTGATCAGCCCTGCCAGCAGGCTCTTGGACGAGCGGCCCACGCGCCGGTCGGGATGGTTGAACACCGCCCGGATACGCGCTGTCTCGTCCGGGGTGATGATCGCCTCCCAGTTCCCCGGCCCCAGGATCGCCCGGTCGCGCCGTTCCCACGTCGCGGTCGTCTTGGAGGCTGGTTCGTAGGCGCGTTGCCCGGAGATGCGTGCCGAGCACAGGATTGAGCCGACGGTGCTCTCGTGCCACACGTTTAACCGGCTCTTGCCCTTCGATGGCGGTGTTGGCCCGCCGTCGCGGTTGAGCCACCTGGTGATCTGCCGCACCGACTGTCCCGCGAGGAACCGGTCGGCCATCTCCCGGAACACCGCGGCCTCTTCGGGGATGAGGACGCCGCCGATGCCGTACCCGTACTTCGCACCCCCGTGCCAGTCACCGCGCTCGGCCTTCTGCTGGTTCGCCCCGCGGATGCGGTCGGCCTTGTGCCCGGACTCATAGGAAGCGATCGCGACGAGCTGCCGCGCCATGAGACGTCCTTCGTGGGTGTTCAGGTCGAACGCGCCGCCCTTGACGGTCTCGATCCTGATCGGATGGGCTTCCACGAGGTCGATGAGGTCTTCCAGCTCGCGTGGGCGACGGTAGAGGCGATCCACATGCCACGCGACGATCCGCGACGGCCCGAGCTTCACCCGTTCGAGTAGATCGAGGTATCCGGGGCGCTTCTTTCCCGAGTAGGCCGAGATGTCGTTGTCCATGAAGATCGCCGGATCGCTGATCCCGAGCCGAGAGCACAACTCTAGACAGTCCTGCCGTTGCCGCTCTACCCCGGCTTCTGCGCCGGTACGATCCTCGGAGATGCGCAGGTACACCACCACTTGCTCCACACCGCTGCTTGCTGCTGTGCCGTCCATGACGACCTCCCTCGTTGCCTGGTAGGTACGCCGGTCAAACCCGACACGTCGACAAGACGACGGCGATGAACGCCTTGCGCCGGGCATGGGAAGCAGAGCATGGTGCCGGGTCGGTGGTGGGGTTGGCCCCGTCGGCGGTGGCGGCGCAAGTGCTGGCCGATGATCTGGGGATCGCCGCGGAGAACACGGCGAGGCGTGGGCCACCCACTAACACACCGGCGCGACCTTCCAGGCCGGGCAGCTGGTCATCATTGACGAAGCCTCCCTCGCCGGCACCCTCTCGCTCGACCGGATCACGCAGGCTGCTGAGGAGGCGGGGGCGAAGGTGCTGCTGGTCGGTGACTACGCCCAGCTCCAGTCCGTCGATGCCGGCGGTGTGTTCAGCCTGTTGATCCACGGCCGTGACGATGCTCCCGAGCTGGTCGATGTTCACCGCTTCACCCACGCCTGGGAGAAGACCGCGTCCCTGGAGCTGCGGCACGGTCGCACCCTAGTCATCGACACCTACCTGGCACATGACCGCATCTACGATGGCGACGCCGAGGCCATGACCGATGCCGCCTACACCGCATGGCGCCGTGACCGCCAGGCGGGTTTGGCGACGGTGCTGATCGCCGAAACTCGCGAGAACGTCACCGCCCTCAACGTCCGCACCCGCGCCGACCTCATCCTCGACGGCACGCTGAAGCCTGGCCCCGAAATCACCCTGTCCGACGGTTCGGCCACGGGCGTGGGTGACACGATCATCACCCGCCGTAACGACCGGCGGCTGCGGAACCGGCACGGCTGGGTCTGCAACGGCCAAACCTGGACCATCAGCCAGGTTCGCGACGATGGTTTGGTCACGATCCGCCCACCCGGGGCCCGGTTCGGCAACAGCATCGTCCTGTTCGCAGATTACGTGGCCGACCACGTCGGCCTCGGCTACGCCGTCACCGCCCACCGTGCCCAAGGCATCACCACCGACACCGCCCACGTCCTGGTGGAACCCACCACGACGCGGGAGAACCTGTATGTGGCCATGACGCGCGGGCAGGAGTCGAACCGGGCCTACGTCATCCTCAACCGGCCCGACGACCACGCCACGGCGCATCCGAGCGACAACCCCGACGCCATCGCCCGCACAGTCCTCTACGGCGTGCTCCAACACAGCGGTGCTGAGCTGTCGGCGCATGCGACCATCACCGCCGAACAGGACCGGTGGGGCTCGATCGCCCAACTCGCCGCCGAATACGAATCCATCGCCGCCGCAGCCCAACACGACCGCTGGACCACCCTGGTCCGCGGCTCCGGGCTCACCATCGACCAGGCGCAAGCCGTCATCGACTCCGACGCCTTCGGCGCCCTGACTGCGGAACTGCGCCGAGTCGAAGCCAACCACCACAACGTCGACACCCTCCTGCCACGCCTCATCAAGGCTCGTGGGTTCGCTGACGCCGACGACATCACCTCCGTCATCCACTACCGCCTCGCCCAAGCTACCGCCCGACCCCGCCGGATCGGGACGCGCTCGCCAGGCACCGCGTCGCATTGCCGGGCTGATTCCCGAAGTCGTCGGCCTCATGACCCCCGACATGCAGCAAGCCCTGACCGGGCGCCGCCACCTCATCGAAACCCGAGCAGAAGCAGTCCTCGACATCGCCCTCCACACGCAAGAACCATGGGCTATGGCACTCGGTCCGATGCCCGCCGGCGGTTGGGAGCGGCATCGGTGGCGACGCCGCGCTCTGGTTGTGGACGCTTACCGTGACCGGTACCAGATCATCGACCCGGACCCGCTCGGCGCCCAGCCCGAAGGCACGGCGCAGAAAATCGACCGCGCCCGGGCCGAAACAGCACTACGAACGTTGACCCGCTCGACCATCCACGACGAGCGCCGGCGCGCCGCTGCCCAGGTATCGCGGCACCTTGACCTGTAATCACGGGGAATATGAAATGGGGCCCCTGAGCGTGCAAAAGGGGTGGTGCGAGCCCCCGGAATCTGCCGACCGGGCTACGGAGGCCACCCGGGCGGCCCGGTCGCCGATGCCTCGCGTCGTGTGAAGTCGGCCGACAGCCCTGGACGATGGGTGGCGAGGTCGGCGGTGAATTCTTCGACGTCTGTAGCGGAGGCAGCGAGCTGTGCTGTCATGCCGGTCCTGTCGGGAAGCGCCACGCCGTCGCTTCGACCACGGTGCACCGATCGACCGGCGGCCGGTCACGCGTCAATGTCCGTAGAAACACGTCCCGGATCAGTTCCTATACCTCATCGGTGATGATAGTTCACGAAACCTCGCAAGGATCGCCCAAACGCCGTAGAACCGCGTTCGGAAACATCCTTTCATAAGGGAATGTCCGTGACCTTTTCCGGCGACTGATACCAGTAGAGACTAACATCAGAGTCGTCACTCTGTGGGAGAGGTGCGGCGGTGCGTACTTTAAAAGTTGTCGGGATGCTCACCGAAGTACCGAAAACCAGTGCGAACTGCTTGGGTAGCGAGGCCAGTCGGTTAAGCACTGACTCGGAGATGAACGGTGTCATGCGGCGGATATGCTGAAGATCTTCCGGGTTCTGGATGCGGTGAACTACGTAGTTCGAGCACTGCGACAGTACTGTTCCTGAAAGTTCACTGGGCCTCTGTGAGGAGAGCATAAGAAACAGTCCGTACTTTCTGCCCTCCTTTGCTACGCGTTCGAAGATGCGAGTTGCGTCGAGTGTGCTCGCGGGAACGCTTTGACGCGGCACATAGCGATGCGCTTCCTCAAGTATCAGATTTACCGGGAAAGAATTTCGGACGTCGCTTTGTCGAAGACGGTCGAAAAGTAGGCGTGTTATGACTGAAGACACAACCTCTACAACTTCGTCGCCGACGGCACTCAAGTCCAAAACATAGACCTGGGACTGCTTTGCCGGGCAACTCGAATCGCGGTCGATGCCGAGAATGGCGTCAGTGAATGATTCGGAGGTGATTGAATTGGCGCGGGAGGCGTAAGGGTCGCTACGCAAGAAAGAAAACTCGTCTCGCATTCCGAGTGATTTGACGCGCGTCAGCAACGTCGAACAATTGTCTCGAACTCGGCGATTGCCATGACTTTCCTCGTAAAGAATCGCAATCTCTAGTGCGGTTGTGAGATCCGAGAACCGGAATGGGTGATTTTCGTATGAAGGAATCTCTGCATTCGGAATCAACAACCCTTTCAGTTCCGCCTCAACCTGCTTAAGTCCTCGCTGGTCAAAGCTCCCGTAACTTACGGTCAACCTTGAAGTGATCTCATGGGCCGGAACTGCGCTCAACTCGTACACATTAAGGAGGCCGCCGATGCGTGAATTTGCGGCTGTCGCATTCTCGCTGTCCATGAGCAGGAACAGTAAGCATGAAGCAAGGATATGGTCACGTAGTGCGGCGAGTTGATCTGCAGATTCGGAAGCAAACAGGGACGTGAGCCCCAGTGCGGTGCGAAGTATGGGCCGTTGAACTCGATCGCTTGCTTGGAGCAGGAGCTCCCATTCTTCGAGACTTAGCAGCCAGTGCGGTAGAACGAAGCTGTCGAGCTGCTCCCGATCGTCATAGGGGGTAGCTGGGAAAAGCGCGGGGGCGTGGGCATGTTCGATTCGTGCGTATGTACGTTGAATTGGCGCAGGAATTTTGGACACTGCGCGCCGATATTCCCCGTTGGTGTCGAAAAGCACGAACGTGCTCCCACCTGCTGGGGCCAAACTAGTCTTCCCAAGTGCCTCCTGCAGTAAGCTCGATATTGTGCATGATTTCCCACTTCCGGTGTTGCCGAGAATCGCTGAATGCGCCCCGAAGAATTCGTTGATTCGTACTTTCACGTCGTAGTCGTTGAAGACCGCAGATGTGCCGACGGTGAGTGTGTTCAGCTTAGTTGCTGGCGGTGTTGTGTTTGCAATCTCAACCTCCTGGTTTACGACATTCAGAATCCGGTCAAGATCCCGATTTTCGACGTGTAGAACGTCTGCGTACAGGGGTGGAAACACAGATACCCCGAACGAGAAGCCGTGCGTTTCATCGAAGGGCAGGGTGCCCAGGGGTGCAAGCGTCAGTTGTCGCGAGGATGCGTGCATCACATCGTCGAGGGACTTTGAAGCGCTGGAGATGGCTGATGGGTCAGGTCGCTCTTGAAGCCCTGTAACCTCAGCGACGACATAGGAGTTGGTCAGGGGGATGAGGACAAGCGACCCTATCCTCGCGACATAGTGTTGACCATCAAAGCCGACAAGTGTGTAGCCGTCAGCGCTCTCAGCCATCTCTACGCGAAATCGTTCAGCGCTGACATCGATGATTGTCCCGAGCCGTCGGCGCTGGGCATCACTGGTCGCCATCGTTGTCGTCCTTCTTGATGTTTGCGAACATTCCCATCACGTTCTCGATGGCTTTCTCTGCGGGGTCTACATCTCCCACTGGCATGATGTCTTCAACGAACTCCTTGAAGTAGTGAGCCTTCCAGGTGGCGTTTGTTTTCTCGGTTCCAACGATCCATACGCGAGGATCGTTAAGTTCTTGAAGCGTTTTGACGTGCTTGTTAGAGATTCTTGCGTCAAATTCGGGCTTGGCGAAAACCAGGAGGCGAAAAGTCGGGATTGTAAGTGCCTGGTAGATGATGTTGTTGACATGCTCGTCACCGAAGCCGTAGCCGACGGTTACCAGAGCGCTTTGCTCCTGAACTACCTTGGTCTGAAACTCGCGAAAAATGTCTGAGTATGGTGCCGCGAAACTGGCATTCTGCTTTGCGGGTGTTGGATATATCAACATTGCCTTGCCGTCGCTGCTCTCGCTGATTGGGCGCTCTTCGACCGGGAAGAGTCCGTCATCCACCGCGTGCCAGTTGAGCGAGCCATGAAGTTTCAGAAAGTAGACCAGATTGTCCAGCGAGGTCCATCTTTGTGATGTCAAGTCGAGTCGTTGTGCGATGGTGTAGCGGAATGACGCCGGATTGAATCGCTTCTCGATCGAGCCTAGAAATCCGTTGATGTATGGAACCCCGATGCGGTCCATAGCAATCTCATTGAACAGGTCATAGTTGGTAGTGGCAACTGTTGGTCGAGGTAGTGATCGTGATCGCTGCGATAGCTTCCGGTAGAACGTTTGGTAGAGTTTTAGTACGCTGGTCGCGGAATATTTATGTTGCCCCTCATTACAGGTATCAAAGACGTATTTCTTGATCGAATCAATTGCGGAATCGACGGCCTTCTTTGCCTCGGCTAGCGAAGGATTTTCCGTTTGATTGAGGGCAAATTGAAATCCGAAAAGAACTTCCATTAGTCGCTCGAGGTTCCATGCATACGCCTCGCTGGCAAGGTCAATCCCCAAGTCTGCTGTGAGAGAGTCTTTGATTTCGTCCGTCAGTCCATATCGGGCGGCAGTGCCTGTGTTTTCCTCGGCAAGTAGGCCCTGGGCCATCGGCCCCATCGTTGGTATGCCTTGCTCTTCCTTGCTTTCGGAGAGTTGGGACGAACAGCCCGCTCCAAAGAGAAACGTTAAGTTCTTTGAAGAAAGCACTTCGTTGAAATCGCTCTTGGCGATGTCTAGTGGATAGCGGCCTGAAGCGTCAGGTGTGCCACCGCGATAGTGTTTCCCTCCCTTGAGGAAGGTAAGATCGTGGTCCGGTGCTTCGTCTGTCAACTTGTACCTCCGGCTGCGGCGCCGACATTGGGTCGTAGGGGGGACGGCTGCGAGCCGATGGTCTTCATCTAGTCTACTTGGCCAGTGATGCAGTAGGACAGCTTTCCGCGTCTAGCATCGTACGGTTGATCCTCACGGGGCGGAGCTGAAGTCCGGTGTTTTGCGGTTCGCTTCTGAGTGGTCTCCGCGAGTAGTTTCATTGCCAGGTGTTGGAGGCGGCGACCGTGCCGAAGGCGCAGACTGTGGAGGGTGCGGCAGCGGTGGCACCTGCACTGGCCCGTAGACTTGGCTGCGCTAACGTTGCGGCTTAAGACCGCGTCGAGTGGATCAGAACCCCGCTAGAATAGACGCATCCGTAGGGGTGTGCTTTCCATCTCGCGACGAGGGGCGCGAGATGGAAAGCACACCCCTGTTGTTTCTCTCCAAGGGTGGGTGTGCGGGCGAGAACCCGGGTGTCATAGCCCTGCTTTGTGCCAGTGCACGGCGATCTGGACGCGGTCGCGGAGGTTGAGCTTGGTGAGGATGCGCCTGACGTTGCGGCGTACGGATGCCGGTTCGATGACGAGTCGTTCGGCGATTTCGGCGTTGGAGTCGCCGTCGGCGATGAGGCGGGCGATGTCGCGTTCGCGGGGTGTGAGCAGGTCGAGCAGTGCTCGCATCTTGGTCTGCTGGTGGTGGGGGAGGGCGCGGGGGATGCGTGGGGTGAGGATGGCGCCGCCGCGGGCAACGGCTTGGACCGCGGCTGGCTACGGCGACGACGGTGAGGTTCGGGCTTCGTCGGAGCATGAGGGCGAATCCTCGACGTGCCATGGGCTGGTCGTCGACCAGCATGATGCGCAGCCGGTCAGGCATGGTGGTTCTCTTCGTTCGGTGCGGGTGGCAGTTTGGCATCCACGATCCACTCGTCGGGCTCGCCGGAGCCAGCGTTGAAGGTGCCACCCTGGCTGGTGACTCGATGGGAGAGGCGTTGCAGCCCGTTGCCCGGCTCGCACTCGTCGGCTTTGCGCGAGTGCCCGTGGCTGCGGATGGTGATCCGCGTGCCTTTGGTCGTGTGGTGGTCGATGGCGATGGATGCTCGTTCGAGGGGCTCAGTGCGGCGCACCGCGTTGGTGAGGGCTTCGCGGACGATGCTGAAAGCGAGATCGGCGACGGGCGTTCCGTCGGGGCGTCGGCTGATCTCGGTCACCACCACCGGGTCCTCGAGGCGTCCTAGCAGGGAGACGGCGCGCCTGATCTCGTCGAGCCCTTCTCGTGCCAGGGGCTCGATGTCTTCCAATGATTCGTCGAGTTCTGGATTCTCTGGGGTGCCCGCGAGGCCTTGGGAGAGCGCGATGATGGCGGTCAGGTTGTGCCCGACGCTGTCGTGAATCTCGGTGGTGACGCGCGTGCGCGCTATGGCCTGATCCCGTTCGGCAGCGATAGCACGGGCGCGCTCGGCATCATGGTGGGATTGCTAGGTGGCTGTTTGCCAGCCGCGCACGCTGCGAACCCCGCCCCCGACCAAGATGCTGACCGCTGCCACGCTGAGCTGACCGGTGAACTCGTCAACGACCGTCGTCGAGGTCGCCAGCCATGAACTGGCCAGCATGCCGGCGCCCGTCGGTGTGACCGAGCCGACCACGGATGCTAGCCCGGTGTCGGCGACGACGCGGAACAGCGCGAACAGCAGCGGGAAGGCGACGTAGTCGTGCATGCCGATCGCGGACGCCGCCAGATACGCGGCCTCGATGACCGCGAGCGCCAGCACCGGCCGTCGGGGCTCCACAGCAACATCATTCCCGCGAGGACCACAGCGATCGTGGTACCTACGGCTCCTGGAGTCGACTGGACGAGCTCGAAGGCGATTCCGTCACGCGCGCTCCCGGCGAACAGGAGGCGCGCGACCATCAGTGCCTGGAACGCGACGCAGGCGAGCACGATCACCAGCCACGCCGTACCGGCTTCCCGACACTCGCCGTAGGTCTGATCGAACCAGTCCCGAACAGCCTGCACCGCCGCTCCTCCCAGACCTCGACTGCTGATGATTGCTCTTGCCAGTGTTTCAGGCGTGCCGCAGCCCCACAGCGGCTTCCCGGCGCAGCCACGGCATCGCCTGGCTGAACTGGACGGCCCACAGCACAAACCAGCACAGCAGGAAGCCCGCGGCCAACCCCAGCCATGATAGGCTCAGCGCCATGGATCCCACCAGCGCCAGTGAGTAGCTGACCACCAGCCACGCGACCAGAGCCACCGGAAGCAGCCCCATCCCGGCTGCACTCAGAGCCAGACAGACCGACTGCCACGCGACCAAGCGTGAGACCTGCATAGGGCTCATCCCCGACGAGCGCAGCGTCGTGTGCTCGCGCACCTGGTCGCGACCGCTGACCGCGATGACCGCCATGCTCGTCGCGATCGCCATCACGCAGAACAGCCCCGAGAGAAGAGCTACGTCGGTCAGATTTGGATCCTCCAGCGGGAAACCCGCCCGTGTCATCACGTCCAGGTAGGAGCCGGTCGCGGTGAAGATGACGCCGCCCAGCCCGATCGCCACCGCCAACGGTGCGATCGTGTTCGCGTTCATCGCCGCCTGCGCCCGGGCCGAGCGCGCCGTCACCTGTCCCACGGGGACACGGAAGAGAGGCAGGACCTGGTGCGCGACGCTCAGGGCGACATGCACCAGAGCGGGTCCGGTCACGTACACCGCAGCGGCGCTCAACCCGCCGACCCACGTCGCCGCATTCACCATCGGCGTGGTCGACCGCCCGACCTGCGCAGGATCCAACGTCCGGGGTGTCGCGGCCGCCATCGCCACAGCACGGGCCAACAGCAGGCCTCCAACGAGCCACCGCCCCCACGCACGCCGGCTCCGAACAGCCGCGGGCCCACGTATCGGCTTCAACGGGCTCCACCAGAGCCGCACGATGCGCAGGCCAGGCAGCGCCCAGCAGTCACGTCACCACCGAGAGGACAAGCGCTGTGCCGCCCGCCACAGCGCTCGGCGTGAAAAGCGGAGGAACGAAGTCACCGGTGCCGCCCGGAAAACTCGCACCGGCCATCTCGTTGAATCACGGCACCACGAGCGAACTTAGCACCGAGCCGAGCACCACCCCCGGTACAGCCCCGACGAAGCTGGCCAGCCCGACCAGCGCCCACAGGCAGGCGCGGACCTGCCGGGGCGAGGCTCCCATTAGCCGCCACTGGGCGAACGTGATGCGAGTGCGCTCCACCGTCGCAGAACCCACCACCGTCAGAGAGCACACCGCGAGCAGCGCGATCACCGTGTAGATCGTCATCGAGACCATCGCGAACTCGCCGCCGTCGAGACCTGATCGCCGGGCCGCGTCCAAGAACTCAGTGGAACTGGTCCAGAGGAACTGATTCGTGCACGCCGTGACCAGGACCATCACCGCGGCGACCACACCCATACTTGGCGCCCACCCGAACCAGTCGCTGCGGAGGGTCCTCACCACATGACGCAGCATCACCGCACCTCCTATCGGCGCACCGGTTGACGCATCCCGGCCAGCACCTTACCAGCGTCAAGCCCGGAGCCCACCACGGTGATCGACCCGTCGCGCATGAACACCACACGATCAGCACGGACAGCGGCATCCGCGTCATGCGTCACCATCACCACCGTGATCCCTGCATCCGCGAGCTCCCGCAGAACCTCCAGAACCAGGCGTGAATTGGCGCTGTCCAACGCGCCCGTTGGCTAGTCGGCGAATACGACAGCGGGTCTGAGCAGCAGCACACGGCACAGCGCCACCCGTTGTTGCTCGCCGCCCGACAGCGCCCCCGCGGCCGTCCCTGCCTTCGCCGCCAAGCCGAAGCGTTCCAGCAGCCGAGTGAGGACCTGACGGTCAACCTGCCGGCCGGCCAGAGGCAGCGGTAGGGCCACATTATCCTCGACGCTGAGATAGCTCACCAGGTTGTACTGCTGGAACACGAACCCGACCCGCGACCGCAGTAACGTCGCCCGGGCCTGCCGAGACATCGCATAGACGTCATGCCCCTCAACCAGCACCTGACCCGCGGTAGGAGCATCCAACCCGCTCAGGCAATACATCAGTGACGTCTTGCCTGCGCCGCTGGCACCCACGATCGCCGTCAACGACCTTGGAGAGAACGTCACCGAACACTTCCGCAAAACCCAGTCGCCGCTGGCGATCTGCCGCCCCACAGCAACGACACTCACCGCGCTAACGTTGTTCGCCTGCACTATCTATTCCTTCCAGTACCAGCCCTCCACTCGAAGGCTTACGACGAGCAAAGCCCAGCGCTGGCGTTCGCGTCACGGCGATGGCAAGAACTGTCACCACCAGTGGACAAGGCCAAGTCGATGCCGGTCCAACAAGGTAGGATGTGGGTATCCTCCGGGGTGTGCTTTCCATCTGGCGACGAGGGTCGCGAGATGGAAAGCACACCCGTTTCTGGTCAGTGATAGGTGATGTTCGGTTGCCTGTTGCCTCGAATGGTCTTGCCGATGAAGGCAACGAGACGGTCGGCTTCGGAGCCGAAGGGATTGTCGGTGACAATATAGGTCCACGTGGAGGATGGACGACGCAGCCCGAGAGCGACGAGATCAGTGGCATCGTCAGGGGCTTGCGCGAGGGTGTCCCGGACCGAGGACAGTGCGTGGCTGGCGAGGTTCTCGAAGTCTCCGATGGCGATGCGATTGAACTCATCGAGCGGGTTCTGCCGACCAAGGGCGCGCAAGTGGATGCCTTCACGCGTCTCCGCGAGCAGGTTGAGGTGGTCGGCCCACGCTCGATCGAGGAAGAACAAGGCTACGTCGGTCGCCATCTCGCGCCGTTCGCTGCCAGCCCAGAGCTGCACGTGCTCAGGGTGATCGGGCCAGACCAAGGTGAGGTACTGATCGATCGCGGTGGGGTCCGTCAGGATCCGCTCACGCGTCGGCAGGAGAACGGCCCGATGGTGATCGGTGATCGTCTGGTACTTGCGCGTGGTGCGACGCAGCTCAAGGAGTTTGCCGGCTGCCACACGCTGGGCATGTTCATAGAGTCGGTGGAACTCCGGGTCCTCGACGAGACCGTCATCGGCGACTACATGGGGGAGTCTGTTGGGGCTGAGCTGTTCGGTGACGACCGGGTCTTCAAAGCTGGTGAAGAACACGCTGGCCCCGGGATCTCCTTGACGTCCGGCTCTGCCGCGCAGCAGTCGGTCGAGCCGAGCAGAGTTGTAGCGTCCGATTACGATCACGAGGAGCCCGCCGAGTTCAGTCACGCCGTCACCGAGTTGGATATCGACCCCGCGTCCGGCCATCTGGGTGGACACGGTCACGGCACCGTGTTGACCAGCTTGGGCGATGATGCCGGCTACTTCGGCGTCGTTCTTGGCGTTGAGGACGGTAGCGGTGACGCCTTGAGCGGCCAGAAGCTGGGCGAACTGTTCGGACTGCTCGACGCTCCTGGTGCCGACAATCACCGGTCGTCCTGAGCTGTGGGCGGCGTACACCGTCGCGGCGGCTGCGTCGTCACGCTGCGCTACGGCGAGGAACAGCTGGTCTGGCTGCGAGCACACAGGGGCGATTCGTTGGAACGACCCTGGTCTTGAGCTCCAGATCTTCTGCAAGACGTTCAGCTGCCTCGACTGCCGTGCCGCTCATGCCTGTGATCAGGCTGTACTCACGGGCGACTGTCTCAACCAGGATCTGGTCGAGAATTTCGGCCTGCATCGAAACCTGCAGCCCTTCCTTGTGCTCAACGGCGGACTGCAGCCCGTCTGGCCAACGTTGCCGCTCAGCCACGCGTCCGCGAGCATCGTTGACCAGGCGCACCTCGCCGTCAGCCACGATGTAGTGCTTGTCGCGTGTGATCAGCGCATGCGCGTGCAGGGCCACGTTTGCCGTCGTTCATGCACTGATGATTGTGTGTTACACAGTGTCAACTATGTGCCGACTCATATTTTGGGTGGTGTCATGGGTGTCAAGTATGTGCCGACTCATGTGTCAACGATCATCGGGCTGTTCCAAACGCACATGGTGTCAACTATGTCCTGACGCAGGACACCCTTACCTCCACAGTGTGAAGTCTCGGGACATCGTTCACCCGATGTCCTGCGATTTTTTGTGTTTTGGGGTGTTGGTGTGTCTGGTCATCGTTCCCCCTTTTTTGGTCCGCAACCCAGTTACCCATCACAGGTGAGCTGCTTCTCGTTTGTTGTGGTGGGTAACTGGCCGATTTTGGGCCTAAAACGTGAACAAAACGAACAAAAGTGATGTTTACTCAACACATTGGATGTGGACTGCTCCCCATTAGTTGGACTGATGTGAATCAGTTGTTTACTAGTGAGGAGTATTTCTTTGCGTGCAGATAGTACGTTGACTGCGAGTCAGCGGGAAGAGCT
>NZ_ADNU01000008.1 GCF_000178455.1 Brevibacterium mcbrellneri ATCC 49030
CCAGGCAGGCTGAAAACGTGTATGAGCTTGAGTTGTGCGTATCCATGCCTGAAAAAGAAGAATGGCTCAAAGCCCAAGCCGGTATCACCGTCACCATCCCAGTCTTGCACTTCCTCACGCACCTACCGCCACCAAGGAAAGATAAACGCTGGGGCGAGGGTTCCGGGAAAGACCCCGGGCCAGACAAACACAGACCCGAAAAACAGTATTCCGGAAGATATGAAACCGAAGATCGACAATCCAGAAGAATCCACGAGTCCAGAAAACACGAAACCGAAGAACAAACATTTGAGAACCAAGGGAGCAGTAGGTCACCGGGTTATGACGAGCGGATCTCCGGAAACCAAGGGACAGGTGTGCCATCGGGTGCTGGAGGTTCGCCGGGTAGTGAAGAAACCCTAAACCCGGAAGAGTTCTTGAACACCGCGGAACGCGTGAGTGTCGGTGAGTCCCTGGGGGCAGGTGCGCCTGTGGGTTCGGGTAGTGGGCTTGATTTTGGGTTACCGATCAAGGTGGACCCAGATGTGCGGGTTCCTGTGATGATGAATGGCCGGGTGCCATTAGACGCAAAGACTGCTGATGAGCTGATCGCGCAGGCGAAGTGGGTGTACCGGATGTTCACAGACCCCGAAACCGGGGTAGTCCTCGAATCCACACCGACGAAGTATTACATCCCAGCAGCCCTGAAACGCATGGTGGAAGCCAGGCATCCTGATTGCAGTGCCCCCTGGTGTGCCACACCTGCCAGAGTGTGCGAAAAGGACCACATCGAACCGTTCAACCACAAAGACCCCGAAAATGGTGGGTTGACGGTGATGGAGAATCTGCACCCGTTGTGTAAGCGGCATCATCAGGAGAAAACCCAGAAACGCTTACGCGTCGACAAGATGGATGACGGTTCCCTGGCGTGGGTGTTCCCACGGATTGGTGCCATGCTGGTCTACCCACCAGAATCACGGATTAACCAACTCCAGTATGAACGGTTGCTTGAGTACTTCGGCACCGGTGACCAAGACATCAGCCACACCATCAACGACTACCTAGCAACCGAACACGAAACCGCCCACAGCCCTGAGGATGTAGCAACTCAAGAATCAGGCCACGAGACTGTGCATGGTGAAGCGATCTGGCAGTGTGCAACCGAACGCGAGTACGTGCAGAAAGCAAGCAACATGCGCAGCCCTGCACCCGGGACTGCTGAAAGTCCGGAACCTGTCCACGAGTATCCCCGCGAGATCGCTGACGAATACGCAATCGCAGCGGAAGTGTTCCACGGAGACACCCGCCCATGGCAACCCAGCGAAGAACCACCACCATTCTGACCAGAAATTTTCTAAGCAGAACACTCTGGACAAGACTGCCCTATGCCAGGCCGAACTCACCTCAGTGGCACACCTTCCCAAACCACTTCCGCCCCAAACCAATGACGTCCCAAACTACTGACGTAGGGTTGAGACCACCGCGAACCAAAACGCTGACCTCAGGAACGCCATGCAACCTAAGCAACCCAACTACCTCGTGCACCACACAACACACAGCACGCCCCTCGGGGAACTCACCCTCGTCTCCCGCAACGGCGCGCTCGTGACAGTAGGACTGCCCGGCCAACACAGCACACCCCCACACCCCGCAACAACAAGTAAGCAAGACACAGACGACCCGCTCAACGACGTCGCCCGCCAACTCGACGAATACTTCAACGGCCAGCGCACCACATTCAACGTCAACACAGACCTCAGCGCCACAACCGAATTCAGGCGGACCGTTCTGGAACACCTGCTGACAATCCCTTACGGGCACACGCAAACCTATGCCCAAGTTGCCCAAGCTATAGGCCGGCCCCGTGCCGTGCGCGCAGTAGGCTCGGCATGCGCCACCAACCCAATACCCATCATCATCCCGTGCCACCGCGTACTGCGGTCCGACGGAACACTTGGTGGCTACGCTGGTGGCCTCGAGATGAAACGAGCACTCTTGGAGCTCGAACAGTGACCGATCGAACCACGCCACTAAGCCACACTGAGGCCACCGCCCGCGGGCTAGTCCTCGGCGAAGACGGTCTAGCCCGTCCAGAGTGGGCGTCCCACGACCCGCTCCTCCGCAACTACTACGACCACGAATGGGGCGTACCCGTCACCGACGAAACCGGCCTCTTCGAACGGCTATCACTTGAAGCGTTCCAATCGGGACTCTCGTGGGCAACGATCCTCAAAAAGAGGCCAGCGTTCCGAGAAGCATTCGCTGACTTCAACCCCGAAGCCGTGGCGAACTTCGACGACACCGACCGGCACCGCCTCCTGGCAGACACCCGCATCGTGCGCAACCGAGCAAAAATCAACGCCACCATCAACAACGCACAAGCAACACTACAACTGCGCGACAGTGGGGGACTCGCCACACTTGTGTGGTCATTCCAACCAGACTCGTGGACACCCCCGAAGTCAGTAAGCGAAATCCCAACTACATCGCCGGAATCCCATGCACTAGCCAAAGCCCTGCAGAAAAAAGGCTTCAAATTCGTAGGACCCACCACCATGTTCGCGCTCATGGAAGCCGTCGGAATCGTGGACACACGCGTGGAAGGAGCACACCGACCAGACAACACTTAGAAACAGAAGCACAAAGGGCCACACCCATGGCAGGTGCGGCCCTTGTTCGTGTATCTGGCTTATCCGAAACGACCAGAAATGTAGTTCTGAGTTTCTTCGTGAGTCGGGTTCGAGAAGATGACCGAGGTGTCATCGTACTCAATCAAGTGACCCGGCTTACCGGTTCCAGCAATGTTGAAGAACGCAGTCTTGTCAGCCACACGCGCAGCCTGCTGCATGTTGTGAGTCACAATCACAACCGTGTACTGCTCTTTAAGGTCGTTGATCAGGTCCTCAACAGCCAAGGTCGAAATTGGGTCAAGAGCTGAACACGGCTCGTCCATGAGGATCACATCTGGCTCAACAGCAATCGTGCGAGCAATGCACAGACGCTGCTGCTGACCACCAGACAAACCTGAACCTGGGCGGTCCAAACGGTCCTTCACTTCGTTCCACAGGTTCGCACCCGTGAGCGAACGCTCAACAATCTCATTCGCACGCTTCGTGCTCAGACGAGTTCCGTTGAGCTTGTAACCTGCCAGAACGTTTTCGCGAATCGACATCGTTGGGAACGGGTTAGGGCGCTGGAACACCATACCCACCATGGTGCGAACCACAACAGGGTCTACGCCAGGTCCGTAAATGTCTTCGTTATCCAGCAGAATCTGACCTTCAGCACGAGCACCCGGAAGCACTTCGTGCATACGGTTGATAGTGCGGAGGAACGTGGTCTTACCGCAACCGGAAGGACCGATGAATGCGGTGACGCTACGAGGTGCAATGTCGATGTTGACCTTCTCTACCGCAAGGAAGTTGCCGTAGTAGACGTCTAGGTCAATGGCTTGGATGCGCTTTGACATAAGTGTTTCCTTCTTCTTTGCGGCCTTAGCGACCGGTCTTCTTAGGTGCGAACGCTTTAGCGATAATACGAGCGACGAGGTTCAGAAGCATCACGATGACGATCAGAACCAGAGCCGCTGCCCACGCACGTGCGATCGATGGGTCCGGTGCGGCCGGCGCAGTTGGGTTGACGAGCTGACGGTAGATGTACACCGGAAGGGCAGTCATCCATCCGTTGAATACATTCCAGTTGGTCGTTGCAATGTAACCGGCGGTCACCAGGATCGGTGCGGTTTCACCGGTAACACGTGCAATAGCCAGCGTCACACCAGAAGCGATACCGGAGATCGAGGTAGGAAGAACAACCTTCATGATGGTGCGCCACTTACGAACACCCAGCGCGTAGGACGCTTCGCGCAGTTCGTTTGGAACAACACGCAACATTTCTTCAGTCGAACGCACCACAACCGGAATCATCAGAATGGACAGCGCAATTGCAGCAGTGAAACCCATCTTGACCAGCTGCAACTTAGCCGGGCTCGTGCCAATGAACGTCGTGATGAACAGCTGGAACACGGCAAATGCGAACAGACCCGCAACAATTGACGGAATACCGGTCATAACGTCCACGAAGAACGTGATCGCACGCGAGAAAAGCTTTCCTTTACCGTACTCAACGAGGTAGATAGAGGTCATCAGACCCACAGGCACTGAAATGATCGTCGCGAGCAGGGTAATCATGAGCGTACCTACCAGACCGTGAGCAAAACCACCCATGAGTGGTCCGCCTTGCGCGGTCTTCTGGTCGGTAGCACCAGTGACGCCATCCATGTCTTGGAAGAGCATCGCTGGGTTTCGGACCAAGCTAGGAAGGCCGTTCGCGACCACCGTCCAAATGACAGAGATTAGCGGGAGGAGGGCGATGATGAATGTGGCCCACACGAGGTTCTTCCAGAGTCCGTCTGCTGCGCGACGACGATTCTCCAGAGCGAACGTCGCGACATACATTCCAATGATGTACGCGATCGCGGTGATAATCGTAAAGCCCACGATGGAGAACGTGTGCTGAACCAAGAACGTCCATGCGAACCCCACAACAACGGCCCCAGCCAGAACGGCAATCCAAATCCATGACGGCTTCTGACCAGCGGTCAAAGAGTTCTTCTGTTTGCCCTTGCGCGCAAGCGTCTTAGTCGCTTCAGCCTTGGTGTCAGTGTTTGTCTCAGTGTTTTTCGACATTAGTTAGCCCCCGAGAATTCTTTGTGGCGGCTGACAATCCAGCGCGCAAGCATGTTGACGACCAGAGTGATGATGAACAGCATCAAACCTGCTGCAATCAGTTCGTTCTGGCGCATTCCGAATGCTTCTGGGAAGTTCAGTGCAATTTCTGACGGAATGGTTGCGTTGTGTCCGGACGAAATGAGGCTGAGCGAGAAAATACCGGGCGAAAGCACCAGGGTCACAGCCATGGTCTCACCGAGAGCGCGCCCCAGCCCAAGCATGATGGACGAAATGATACCCGCGCGAGCAAATGGGAAAACGGTCATACGGATCATTTCCCAACGTGTTGCACCAAGCGCAAGAGCTGCTTCTTCGTGCAGCTTTGGCGTCTGGACGAAGATCTCACGACACAGCGACGTAATGATGGGCAGAATCATGACGGAAAGAACGATTCCGGACGTGAGGATCGTACGGCCCGTGTTCGAAGCTTCGCCACCGAAGATTGGGATCCAGCCCAAGTTTTTATTGAGCCACGCATACGCAGGGACCAGCGATGAGGCGAGAAACGTCATACCCCACGCACCGTAGACAACAGAAGGAATCGCAGCGAGGAGGTCGATGACGTACCCAACCGGAGTTGCGATTTGACGAGGAGCATAGTGCGAAATGAAGAGAGCAACTCCCACCGCGATCGGGGTAGCAATGAGCAGTGCAATAGCCGATGCAATGAGCGTTCCAGCCATAAGTGGCCAGACGTACTGGAAGAAGTTGTCCGCACTAACGATGCTGTCTTGATTTGAAAAGACCTTTGGCCACAGTGCTGGAAGGGACTCGACTACCAGGAAGATAGCAACAAACGCGAGGACCAGAAGAATAATGGCACCGGCAGCCAGTGCAAGACCAGAGAACACCTTGTCTCCAGCCGCGCCGCCACGCGCCGCCTTGGCGACCGAAGGAGCCTTCTTGTCCTGTGGCTCCGCAGTAGTATGGCTCACAATAAATCCCTAAATTGAACGGAAAGCGGGTGTGTCCCGCTAGCGGATATGTGTGAAAATCATGTGCGCAGAACAGCCACCAGACCCAGACTGCGGGTCCGGTGGCTGCCCTTTCAGCACAAGCTATCTATGTTCAAGCAATTAGCCCTGAGCGGTGATAGCGTCGATTTCCTTCATCGCAGCGTCGCGAGTGGTCTGCGAGATAGGAGCGTTACCTGCAGCAGCTTCTGCGTCCTTCTGGCCCTTTTCGGATACTACGTAGGAAGCGAATGCCTTTGCGAGGTCAGCGGTTTCCTGGTCCTGGTACTGCTTGCAGTAGATGTGGTAGGAAACCAGAACGATTGGGTAAACGCCCGCTTCTTCGCTCTTACGGTCAAGTTCGATAGCACCAGCTTCGCCAGGCTTGGAAGCGTCGACCATCTTTGCAGCAGCTTCTGCTGAGTAAGGAACGTATTCTTCACCAACCTTGACGGAAACGGTTCCGAGTTCACCGACCTGGGAAGCGTCAGCGTAGGTGATCGCACCTTCCTTCTGCTGGGTCAGCGAAACAACACCGGAGGTCTGCTGAGCAGATTCGCCACCGAGTTCCTTTGGCCAGGTTTCGATTTCGCCTGGCTTCCAAGCGTCACCAGCAGCTTCAGCGAGGTAAGCGGTGAAGTTTTCGGTGGTACCGGAGTCGTCTGCACGGTGGACAGGAACGATGTCCATGTCAGGAAGTTCGGTGCCTTCGTTCTGCTTTGCGATTGCGTCGTCGTTCCACTTCTTGATTTCGCCAGCGAAGATCTTAGCGATGGTTTCTGCATCGAGCTTGACTTCGTCTACGCCAGGAAGGTTGTAAGCAACTGCGATTGGGGAGATGTATGCAGGAACGTGGAAAGCGCCACCGTCGCCACAAACCTTCTTTGCTTCTTCGAGCTCTTCGTCCTTCAGCGCTGCGTCGGAACCAGCGAAGGAGTACTGGCTGCCCAGGAAACCTTTACGTCCGGAACCGGAGCCTACTGGGTCGTAGTTGACGGAGAGTTTAGGGTTGTCAGCCTTAACGCCTTCGGCCCATGCGGTCATAGCAGCTTCCTGCGAGGAAGCGCCACCGCCAATCAGGGTGCCGGATACGGCCTTGTCGCCGCCGTTCTCGCCGCCCTTGTCGCCACCTTCGGAGGAGCCACCACAAGCGGACAGGGTCAGAGCACCAGCAGCCAGAATTGCTGCGGCAGGAGCGAAACGCTTGAGCTTCACGAGGATACCTTTCGGTCTGTTCTGTTTGGGGAAGTTCCCCACGTGCATCTCAACGTTAAAAGTCGATGGTTTACGCAAGTGTCTGAACAGGTTAACGGGGGGTTAAATCGCTTGGAAAAAGTTGAGATTTTGGTTACTTTTTCATCACAGTGAGGCCCGCCTAGTAGGCAACCGTGACGCTGATCACTCGTTAAGTGTCAATCGGCCGGTACCGCTCAACCTCAACAATCCGTGGAACTGGACCCGGCCGGAAATAGGCGATCAAGATCTCGCCAGGGTTCATATACGGGTCTTCGCTGGGAAGTTTTTCTGCCAACCCCGTAGGCGCAAAAGACGCGAGCGTGCGGAACACCGTCGGAAGAACAGGTCGGTGTGTACATACGGCGACCGCTTGCTCTTTCGCGATGAGTTTTTCCAGCGCCTGAACGGTTTTTTCAGGCTTGTTTGCGTTGTTCTTTTCGCTCAGCCACTTAATCGTCTTGATGTTTTTCCCCGTGGAAGCGGAGTACGGCTTGAGCGTGGCAACACACCGTTTCCAAGGGCTCGAAACTAGCCGTTTAGGCTCCCACGCGTCTAGCAACCCGGTCAGAGCCAACGACTGTCGCGTTCCCAAGCCCAAAAGCGGCCGGACCTGCTCTGTTTCGTGCCACTTAGAACGTGGAAATGCCTTACCATGACGCACAATGATGACGGGAAATCCATACAAGCTCCCCGTCTGGTGCGCCTGCTCCAACCGGTCTAACTGTTCACGGTCAGAAAAGCGGGTGAGCTTATTGCGCGCGTCTTCGATCGGTAGCCAAACAGCACGGTCAATCTCTTTTGGATTAGAAGGCCGAGGTGGTGCTTCGGTTGCGACGCGCGCCGCCCAGTATTCGACGTGCTTGGAAAGTTTTTTCCCAACCGTGTACCGCGCCGATGGCAGGGGGAGGCCCAAGACCACGCGGTATCCGGTTTCTTCTTCAATCTCCCGAATTGCACATTCGGGGAGCGTTTCGCCTTTCTCGACTTTTCCTTTGGGCCACGCCCAGTCGTCGTATTTGGGTCGGTGGACAAGAAGGACTTCGAGGCGTCCGCCAGCCTTGCGCCACAGTACGGCACCAGCCGCGAGGATATCGGCGTTGAGTCGGGCGGATTCGCCAGCGTTGGAAACGGGGGTGGGGCTCACGTGTGGTCCTGCGGTGCATAGCTGATGTGGCGAATTTCGTTCACAAATCCGAGCTTTTTATACACATGCAATGCTGCGTCATTGTCAGATTCGACGTACAGCTCAATCGCGTCCACGCCACTGTTGAGGAGATGTCGCATGCCCGCGTACATGAGCACCGTGCCTAAGCCCCGGGAATGGACGTGCGGGTCAACTCCAATGACGTACACCTCGCCCATGGTGAGCCCACTGGGATGGTCCGTGTGAATCTTGGTGTGGTGGAATCCCACAATGTCGCCGTTGTGGACCGCAAAGAAAACCGACGCGGGGTCAAAGCTTGGATCTTCCACGATGCGCGCGTAGTCTTGAGCGCTTTGGTTGCCCTGTTCCGGGTGCCAGCTAAAAGCTGCGTTGTTGATTTCGCGCCACCGGACTTCATCGCCAGGCTGATATGTGCGAATTTCGACACCCTCGGGGGTGCTCACCTCCGGAACGGTAAGCCCCTCGTCCACCGTCTTCGTTGACAGTTGCAAAAGAACTCGCTCACGCGCAAACCCGAATGATTCAGCTAAAGCACTGGCGGCTGGATGATCTCCGTGAGACCACGCCCACGTGCGCGAAGCAACCCCCGCCTCACGGGCGCGCTCAAGGAGGTTTTCAGCCAAAAGGCGACCGCCACCTCGGCCGCGGAATTCCGGTGCCACGCACATTTCCAAGGCGCCACGTTCACCCTGGTCCACAACAGCGCCAAAACCTGCCAGTTGGTCATCAACCACCAGCCCACGCGAAATAGGCTCGTGCGGCGCAGAGTCGGCCCCTTGCGCAAGCGCGTCAAGCACGCCGTCAGACAAGGGTGCGACGTGGTCGTGGGCGGTCACGTGGCGCAGGAGTTCACGGACGTTGTCGTCCACGTTCAGCTGGCAGGTGTGTGACACGCAGGTCCTTCCTCAGTCGACTTCTGGCCGTTGAGCTGTTGGCTCGTCTGAGCTAAACATATAGCCCACGTTTCTTACTGTACTAATTGTGTGCGCGAACTCTGGCCCAAGTTTGGCGCGCAGCCTCCGCACGTGCACGTCGACAGTTCGGGTCCCACCCAAGTACGCGTCTCCCCACACGTGCGTGACCAGCTGAGCGCGCGTAAAGGCCCGGTTGGGGTGGGTGACCAGGTGGTAGAGCAGTTCGAACTCTCGGTAAGTGAGGTTGATGTTCCGTCCGCCCACGGTCACGGTGAAGCTTTCGTGGTTGACCGTCAACCGCCCGTACCGCGTGATGGGTTCCGTCGCCGAGGTGGCCACCACCGGGTCTGTTTCGTCGAGTGCGGAGGGTGTGGCTTCCCGCACGTGAGCCAAGCGGAGGCGGGCCTCGACTTCAGCGGGTTGCGCGTTTGTGCTCACAATGTCGGTCACGTTCCACGACTCTTGGGCGGCGGTAAAACCTCCGTCGGTGAGCACAACAATCGTGGGACCGTTAAAACCCGCAGTTTCTAAGCGGGTGGAAATGATGGGGGCGATCTGCAGTTCGGTAGTCGCGTCGACGACAGTAATGTCGAAGGAGCTGGGGTCTAGCGCGATGAGGTCAGACATTGAGGGTGTAACCGTCGTGATGGTGTGCGGTAGTACGTGCAGGGCCGGAAGAGCCGTGCTGTCTGAGGCCGCAATCACGAGGATTCGCACTTTTCCCCTTTGCTCGTGTGGTTAGTGAAAAGTATATGTGTGCACAGCGGTTGTGATTCGCCGGTTGCCATTCGCGCGCCTGGTCATGGCAACATGGGGCGTATGGAACGGTGGATCAGCGTGCTTGTTGCTCTGGGGCTGGGCGTGACCTTGGCGGTGACGTCGTCCTTGGGTTACGGTCCTATCGCTTTCGCTTCCGGTCTGTTGGTTTTTGCTTTTGCGTTTGGGTGGCCCCGGCTCACCGACTCGCCCCAACCGTGGGCCACGAGTTTCACGTTGGGTGGCTTTGGTTTCGCTGGCATGTTGGCCACGTGGATGGCGGTCGCACCCCCGTATTTGGAGTGGTTGCCGGTACTAGCCGGGCTTGGTCTGCTGTGGTCATTCGTTCAGCATTTGGCCCGGGGGATTGAGGCGTCGCATGCTGTTGCGAATGTCTCAGCTCAGGTGGCTGGGATTGTCATCACGCTGTCCGCGTGTACGTGGATTGCGAGTTTGCGCTTGCCGGGGAATCATTCGGCGATATACATCGGCCTCGCCGCGATTTTCTTGGCCCAGTGCGCCACCGCGTTGCCGTGGCCAGCCCGATACACCTCGCCCTTGGCAGTAATTGCCGGGGTTGTGGGAGCCGGAATCGCGCACGTGTTTCACCCTCTGCCCACGGTGAGCATTGTTGCCGCTTTGGTGTTCGGAATGGTGCTGGGCGGGATTGTTGCTGCAACTGACCGGATTTTAGGTTTGATTGCGCGCGCTCGCTTCCAAGCGACCTCGCTCAATGAAGCCCGAGGTGTCACAAAGGCGCGCACGTGGGGCGTCCAGCTGGCGCTGGGAGCGGCTCCAATTGCGCTTTCTGGGGTCGCGGTTTACGCCTTACACCGCTTGCCCGCGTGGGCGTTCATTTGGTTCGGATAAGAACCAGTATCTGGAGGGGCTGAGAGTCGCAAGATGCAAAGCGGTACACTATAACCATGGATAACTTTGTGGTTCTTGAAACTGTCTTTACCGTTCTGGTCGCACTGGCCGGGCTTGGCACTTTGGGCATTGCCGCTAAGGTCATCGCGAACCTGTTCAAATCGCGTCGTTAAGCCTCAGTATGCCAGTCGAAATTCCAACTGATCTCAAGCCCGAACTTGTGCCACTTGCGTGGCTGATCGGTTCGTGGGAAGGCGTAGGTGTCGTTGGTTATGGCGACACCCCAGACACGCAGTTTGGGCAACGTATCGACTTTGTCGCCCCCACCTCGGCGCCGTACTTGCTGTACACAGCCCAGTCATGGCTTCTGGGCGAGGACGGGAAAATCGCTGACACCCTCAGCGTTGAAACCGGGATCTGGCAACTGGTACGTGAACGGGACAACGCCGATGTGGGCCCGGGGCTCATCCCTCCCAGCGAAGAGTCAAAGTATACCAGCGCAGAAGCTGTTGACACGTTGCGCAACAGTGACGGCGATTTTGACCTTGAGGTTTCGCTTGTCCACCCACACGGTCTGACCGAACTGTACGCGGGGCGTATCAACGGGCCACGTATCGATCTGTCCACTGACATGGTTGCACGTACCCGCACGTCCAAGGACTACAAGGCTTCTACCCGCATGTACGGTCTGGTAGAAGGCGATCTATTGTGGGCGTGGGACATGGCAGCGAACGGGCACGAACTCGCTTCGCACGCATCTGCACGGTTGAAAAAAGTTACCTGAACCGCGTGACAGCCCAGACCAAGGTCTACCAACCTCAAAAGAAATCAGGCCCCCAGAAAAAATCGGGCCTGCGAGGTTTCGCGTTTGTTATCGTCGTCATTCTGTTGGCGACCATCGCGTTCGTCGTCTTACTTACGGCCCGCGTCAACGCCGTCACACGCCATGCTGGGGCCGCCTCGGAAGCGGGTAACGCGTTCATCGAAGCCCTGTCCAACGACCCACAAAACGCACAGGGACACCTAGACAAAGCGCGCGACGAACTGGGGCAGGCAAAATCCAATCTGCACAGCATCCCGCTTGAGCAGATGCAGATGATCCCGTGGGTGAAACGCAATGTGGACGCCTCCGACACGCTCATCACGCACATGGAGAACGTGCTCAACGAGGCGGGTCCGGTGATGATCTCTCTGTCCGGGGTGGTGGACTTCAGCTCCGGTTCGCTCAAAAGCAACCCGGACCTGTCTAGTTTGAATCCGTCGATGTGGGACGACGCGCAGGACGCCGCAAAAGTGATCAAGGAAGCGCGGGAAGCTATCCACGGCATTGACACGGCAGGACTGTTGCCGGATGTGCATAACGCAGTCAAAGACGCGCGCGAAATTTTGGATGAGGTGTACCGAAAAATTGCACCTCTCGAATCAATCGCAGAAGATGTCAAGAAATACCTGCCGCCTGGAATTGCCAAGCGACTGGAAGAACTCGGCAATCTACTTGGAGGATAGGCTCAATGAGCGCGGTATACGGCACCGGCTACCGATCGTCTGAAATTGCACACCTGGGTTCACCGTTACGTGAACAGCGCGCGCTCGCTGACCTAAAAGCTGTCGCTGACCTCTCATCCATGTCGATCCTGACGCTTACTGGCCCAGACTCTTTAACATGGCTCAATTCGCTGACCACGCAGAAACTCGATGTGGCACAGCCAGGAACTTCAACGGAAACGCTGGTTCTTTCGCCCACCGGCCACATTGAACACTGGGCGTACGTGTACGTGGCAGATGACTGCGTGTGGTTGCTCATAGACGGCGACGGCAAACCGTTGCAAGAGTTTCTCGAATCCATGAAATTCATGATGCGGGTAGACATTCGCGACGTCAGCGACGAGTACACGGTTGTGGGTTCAAACGGCGAGGTGGAAAACCTTGAACCAGTTATCCAATGGATTGATCCGTGGCCCAATATCACTCCGGGTGGCACTAGCTACGTAGCGGTCAAAGACCACCCAGGTAGTGCGTTCGACTTCCGTCTCAACGTGTGCCGTGACCGTGAAGGCCTCAACATTGTAGGGCGTGACGCGTGGGAGGCTCTGCGCATCGAAGCATGGCGTCCGGCAGTGGCGGACTGCGACCACAAAACACTCGTGGGCGAAATCGACGTCCTGCGCACCGGCGTCCACCTGGCCAAAGGCTGCTACCGGGGGCAAGAAGCTGTTGCGCGTGTGCACAATCTGGGCCAAGTGCCCCGGCGCCTAGTCTTCTTACACCTGGACGGTTCGGAACACGCTGTCGTGTCCCCAGGGGACCCCATCCTAGGGCCCGCCCGAGGTGCCGAAAGGCAAGTGGGGGCCGTCACCTCGGCCGCGATCCACTACGAACTGGGTCCCATTGCGCTGGGACTGGTCAAACGAACGGTCGATCCGGAAGCAGAACTCGCCGTTTTGAGCGACGACGGGAACACGCGCGTGAGCGCCACACAGGAACTTATTGTGGGCACCCAGAAGGAAACAGTTACGGTTCAGAGAAATCCTCAGCTCAGGCGCTAAATTTTCCTCAACATGTGGTGTGTTCGTGCGTTATCTTTGACGTATGACTTCATTGGAAAAGGGTGGCCCAGCGCTGCCACAAGAACGCAAGATCGTCACTGAAATCCCCGGGCCAAAATCAAAGGAGATTGAAGCCAGGCGCACTAAGGCCGTTGCACAGGGTGTCGCCTCTGGTTACCCCGCGTACATCGTCGCTGCGGGTGGTGGAATCCTCAAGGACATCGACGGCAACCAGATCATCGACCTGGCTGCAGGAATCGCAGTCACCAACGTGGGTAACGCGAACGAAAACGTTGTCAAGCGGGTGACCGAACAGGTGGAAGCTTTCACCCACACATGCTTCATGGTCAACCCGTACGAAAACTATGTTGAACTTGCAGAAAAGCTCAACCAGCTGACCCCAGGGTCCTTCGACAAGCGCACGGTACTTCTTAACTCGGGTGCTGAAGCAGTTGAAAATGCGGTCAAGATCGCTCGCACCTACACCAAGCGCAACGCCGTGGTTGTGTTTGACCACGCGTACCACGGCCGCACCAACCTGACTATGGCTATGACCGCCAAGGTTGCGCCGTACAAGCACGGCTTTGGGCCGTTTGCTGGCGAGGTGTACCGCGCGCCCATGTCGTACCCGTTCCGCGACAACGACGCCGCTGGCACCAAGCTCTCAGGTGAAGACGCTGCCAAGCGTGTCATCACCATGATCGAAAAGCAGGTGGGGGCCGACCAGGTTGCCGCGATCGTGATCGAACCCATTCAGGGTGAAGGTGGTTTCATCGTTCCTGCAGAAGGTTTCTTGCCAACCTTGGTGGACTACGCGCGTGAAAATGGCATTGTTTTTGTCGCAGATGAAGTCCAGGCTGGCTTTGGCCGTACCGGAAAGATGTTCGCATCTGAATGGGAAGGCATTGAGCCTGACCTGGTCACCACTGCAAAGGGTATTGCCGGTGGTCTGCCTCTGTCCGCAGTGACCGGGCGTGCCGAAATTATGGACGCTGTAGGTGCCGGTGGACTGGGTGGAACCTATGGAGGTAACCCATCCGCTGTTGCGGCCGCTCTGGGTGCGATCGAATCATACGAAAACGAAGGTCTGCTGGAACGCGCCAGCGCGCTTGGCGACATCATGCGCTCCCGCATGGAAGCGCTCCAGTCCAAGTTCCCAGAAGTTGCCGACGTCCGTGGACGCGGTGCGATGCAGGCGTGCGAACTGGTGCAGCGTGACTCGATCGAGCCTAACCCTAACCTGGCTAAAGCAGTTGCAAAGCACTGTGCCGACAACGCGGTTCTGGTTTTGGTGACCGGTACGTTCGGAAACGTTCTGCGCTTCCTGCCACCACTGACCATGTCAGACGAACTGCTCAACGAAGCGTTCGACGTGCTGGAAGAAGCGTTCGAGAAAGCGCTGAGCTAAGCGTTTTCTGAAACGAGCGAAGGCCCTGCGGTAGTGATACCGCAGGGCCTTTTGTTCCGTCTAGCACAGAATCACGGCTATTAACAACATAAGTTCATATTGTAATTAGGTTAGGCATGCCTTAATCTATCTGTTGTGTTGAAGACGCTGAACAAAACGAGAGCATCTGGGCTTACGGCGGTAGGTATATGCGCTGGCTACTCGAACGACATGGTCGTCCATGGCGTCGATTTGCGTTTGAACGCCGGTGAAGTAACTGCGCTCGTAGGGCCAAACGGGTCGGGGAAGTCAACGCTGTTGCGGACCCTCTCGGGCCTCCTGCCAGCGAGTTCTGGACACGTGCGCTTTGATGACGGCGCAACAGTAGGCGGTTTGTCACGCAAGCAATTAGCGCGACGGTTGACAATGCTCACGCAGATGCGAGCGACTCCACATGGTATGCGTGTCCGTTCTGCTGTAGCGTTGGGCCGCCACCCTTTCACTGGGTTGTGGGGCAAAGGAGATGCAGTAGGCGCCCAAAAGATTCAAGAAGCCATGAGGCTCGCGGACGTTGAAGACCTTGCAGACACACCGCTCGAACAGCTTTCAGGCGGGCAGTTACAACGTGTGTGGTTGGCCAGCTGTTTGGCCCAAGATACAGAAGTTCTTCTGCTTGACGAGCCTACTAACCACCTTGACCTGAAGTATCAAGTTGAACTGCTTGAACTTCTCTTCGATCTAGCGCATAAGCACGGTGTGTGCGTGGGCGTAGTTCTACACGACCTCAACCACGCAGCAGCGATCGCTGACACGGTCGCAGTGCTGTCAAAGGGCCACGTTGTTGGTATTGGAGCGCCGCATGACGTGTTGCGCTCAGATCTCCTCAGCGACGTGTACGGGACGGAGATCACGTGTGAACACGACAGTGACGGAGTCCGGGTGACTACTCGAAGCCCCCGGATTCGCGCTTCTCGCAGTACGGATTAATCTCATCGACGCCTGAGTACTAAGTGGCGTCACCTCAAACGAAAGGAACCCGATGGGTCTACGTAAAATGCTCGCGATCGCGGTGGTCGGTCTTCTCTCGCTTAGTGGTTGTGGCACAAAATATGAAGCGCAAGATACGAAGGCTGATAAAGGCGGTTCCTCAGTCTCGATTACAGACAGCCGTGGAAAGACCGTAACTCTTGACGGTCCTGCCGAAAAGGTTGTGACCTTGGAATGGTCGGTCACCGAATATGCTGTGGCGCTTGGTGTCAATCCGGTTGGTGTCGCCGACCCCAAGGGGTATGCCGAATGGGACACAGCTGTTCCACTGCAAAATGACCCCAAGGACGTGGGCATCCGAACTGAGCCGAGCGTCGACGCCATTGCCGCGTTAGAACCCGACCTCATTCTGGCTGACAAATCTTCGATTCCCGATAAGCAGATGGCGACCATTGAAAAGATCGCGCCGGTCGCCGTATTTAACAGTGCAACTACCGACGGACTCATCGACCTTCTTAAAGAGAACCAGAAGAAAGTCGGGACGCTTACTGGAAAAGACGCTGAAGCAGAGAAGCTTGCTGAGGACTACGATGCCACCGTTGAGGAGTGTAAGCGCAAAATCGCTGATGCCAACAAAGAAGGTACCCCCGTCGTCTACACATACCCCACAAAAACGGCTAACACGATTGACTTCCGCATGCATGGGCCCGGATCTGGTCCGGGCGTTGTAGCCAAAGACGTGGGATTGTCTCACGCGTGGAGTGACAGTGGTGACAAGGACTACGGCATTAGCAATAGCGATGTGGAAGGGCTGACGTCTCTGACTGAGGATGACCATGTGTTCTACTACGCGGAAAAGGGCGGAGAAGACCCGATCGCGGCGTTGAACTCCAATGGCATCTGGAAAGGCCTTGGATTCGTTAAAAACAATCGAGTTCACAAGATTTCTGACAGCGTATGGCTATACGGTGGCACCAAGTCGCTCGAACAGATGGCCAAGCTCTACGTTGACACAGTGACTGGTTGATTCTTCCAACCATTACGTCGCATAACCCATGACACATTCACTCAAAGCAACTCGCACGCGTAACGACGTGCCTACCGACTCGCACGAGGCTAGACGCTGGACGCGCACACTGCCGTCCTCTGCGACCCTGCTCGTTGCAGTATTGGGCCTGGTGCTGATTCTGTCGGTGATACACCTTACGCAGGGGACATCAAACGTTACTCCCGGTGCTGTCCTTCAGTGGGCAACGGGTCGCGGATCAGACTTTGACACAACTGTCATTTTGAATTCTCGACTCCCGAGGTTGCTTGCAGGCATCGTAGTGGGAGTTGCCCTGGGTGGAGCTGGTGCGCTTATGCAGTTACTCACCCGAAATGCTTTGGCATCACCTGACACTCTCGCGGTCAATGCTGGAGCGTACTTGTCTTTGACCGTGGTCGCCGTTAGCGGCGTGACGCTGTCATTTGTTTCGGGAACAGCAGTCGCGTTCATAGGTGGGCTCATCGCCGCAGGCGTAGTAGTCGCTCTTTCGCGAGGATCTTCGCCCGTTCGTTTGGTTCTGGCAGGCAGCGTGATAGCAATGGGCTTGTCGGCGCTCACAACAGTGTTCCTGTTGTTCTATTCGTTCGAGACGCAGAGCCTGGTGGCGTGGGGTTCAGGATCGCTGGGACAAATTGGTATGGGAGGTGTCCTTCAGCTTGCCGTAGTCGTTGGTGCGGTGCTTGTTGCGGTCTTTTTGACAGGCCACAAACTCGACGTGATGCATCTAGGCGATGATGCGGCGTCGAGCTTAGGTGTCAACGTTGCAGTTTGGCGAACAACCTTCGTTGTCCTGTCAGTACTCCTTGCGGCAAGCGCTGTCACAGTGGCCGGGCCGATTGCCTTTGTTGGGCTGTGTGCTCCCGCGCTCACACGTATTGCTGCGCGCTGGGTCGCGGAGCTGAGCCACGCTCGCAGTATGTTCCTCATGTCCATGGTTGTTGGAGTCATCCTGGTGGTGGGCTCCGACGTGATACTCAGAGCGGTGATCCCCGGAAGCGACTCTGTGTCGATCCCCACTGGCATTGTGACATCGATTATTGGGGCGATCTTCCTCATCGTGTTGGCGCAAGGAGTCAAGTCTGGATTTGATTCCGACTCCCTGGTGACAATGAAGAACGGTACAAAGCTGGGGTTCGATCGACCGCGTGTCATTATCGGCGCTTCTGCCATTGTGTTAGCCCTGTGTGTGGGTGGTGCGATCCTCGTAGGCGACACCGTTCTGTTCACCGGCGACGTGGTGAACTACCTGAACAACATCGCCCCTCCACAGGTGGAGATCGTGTTGGAATCACGCATTCCACGGGTTTTCGTCGCATGTCTCGCCGGTGCATGCCTTGCTCTTGCGGGTGTCGTTTTGCAGGGGACGACACGAAATCCGCTTGCCGATCCGGGCGTTTTGGGCGTTTCCGGTGGAGCAGGTTTGGGTGCTGTATTCGCACTGACAGTGCTCCACAAGAGCGACTTTGCGACCTTAATAGTCTGGGCGGGGCTGAGTGCGCTGGTGGTGGGGTTACTGCTTTTCGGTTTAGCGGGCCGAGGTGGTTTCGACCAGGCGCGCATGGTTGTTACAGGTATTGGAATCGCTACAGCTACCCAGGCGCTCACCACCTGTCTGATCGTCGTCTCTGATCCGTGGAACCGCACAATGGCGATGACATGGCTGTCCGGATCCACGTCAGGGGTCACTCTGGCGCAGGTCCTGCCTATGGTGGTATGCCTGGTGCTAGGAAGCGCGGCGTGTATGTATGTGGTTCGCGATTTAGATGTCATTCAGATCGACGACAGTACACCTCGAATCCTGGGAGTAAACGTCGTTCAGCACCGCGTCATTCTTATACTCATCGCGCTGATACTCGTCACCGTGACCACCGTAACGATCGGAGTGATCGCTTTTGTTGGTCTGGTGGCTCCACATGTTGCCCGTCTCATCGTGGGCGCTCGCCATGCTGTTCTGCTGCCTCTTGCATCGCTGATTGGCGCTGTTCTCGTTGTGTGTGCCGATGCCCTGGGGCGAACAATTGTGGCTCCCGGTCAGATTCCTGCAGGTCTGGCCACAGCGATCATCGGTTGCCCGTACTTCTTGTGGCTACTTGTTCGAATGCGAAAGGAATCCTAGTTATGCCTCAGTCCTATACGCCGTTTCTCGTTCATCTGACCGCTCGTACTCAGGTGTCAGAAAATCTTGTACGGCTCACATTCGCCGGCCCCAAACTCGACCAGTTCGGAACAACGTGCCTGGACCAACGCATCAAGCTTGTTTTGGGTTCGCGTGAATGCGTTGAGGAGCTAGTGGAACGCGATGATTGGCTCGCCTGGGCACGTTCGCTACCCGAAGACGTGCGGCCTTGCTTGCGCACGTACACCGTCAAAGCAGTACGTCCGATGTCCAAAGAGCTTGACGTTGACTTCGTGGTTCACGGAACTGAAGGGCCTGCGAGTGCATTCGCAGTGGAAGCTCCTATAGGAGCACACATCGCAGTTGTGGGTCCTGTGGAAGACGCCCCTGGTTCTTCCTCAGAAGGGGTCGCGTGGGCGCCGGGAAGTGCGTCTCAGGTTCTCATCGCCGGAGATGAAACTGCGGTTCCCGCTATTAGTAACATCGTTGAAAGCCTAGACCCTGAGATGCGTGGAGCGGTTTTCCTGGAAGTGCCTTCGTCCGGAGACATTCAGGGCTTCACCGCGCCGCATGGTGTCACCGTGAACTGGCTACCGCGGGAGTCGCACACCGGTACGACGCGTGGTGATTTGCTCTACCGCGCCGTTCAAGAATGGTGCGACCAAAACGGTATCGCATCTTCCGAAAAACAGGTTGATCCTGACGACACATATGACAGCTCCGTACTTTTGTGGGACGAAGCTAGGCGCGGTAACACGGACGCGTTATATACGTGGGTTGCTGCCGACGCCGACACCGTTGCGCGACTCCGTCACGAGATGCGTAAGAAGCGGGGGCTACCCAAAGACAGCTCCTCGTTTATGGGGTACTGGCGAATGGGCGTGAGCCTCTAGGCCTCAGACACCGTTTCTGCTGTTTCCTTTTCACGTGGAGCGTTGTCAATTGGCTGGCGGGCGAAGATCGCGGCCAGGATCGCACCAGACACGTTGTGCCACACGCTAAACACTGCGCCGGGCAGAGCGGCCAAAGGCGAAATGTAGGTCGTAGCCAAGGTCGCCGCCAACCCGGAGTTCTGGAGCCCCACCTCAAACGTGAGCGCTCGACGCTGAGCCGCGGACAGGCCAACCGCCAGACCAGTCGCGAAACCAAGCGCCAAACCGATCGAATTGTGCAATACGACAGCCAGCAAGACGGTCGCGCCCGCAGCCACCAGCTTGTCCGCAGAACCGCCCACAACGATCGCCACAATGAGCGCAATCGTCAAGGCCGAAAGCCACGGCAAAACAGGGCTGATTTTCTGGATGAACTTGTCCGCAAGGACACGGATGACAACACCTGCAATGACCGGAACCAGCACGGTTTTCACGATCGACATCATCATCGTCGAAAAACTCACGTCCATGTACTGACCAGCAAACATGAGCGTAAGAGCTGGAGTGGCCAACGGTGCAATCAGAGTAGACAGAGTGGTCACCGACACCGAAAGCGCAACGTCACCACGAGCCAAATACGTGACCACATTTGAGGCCGTTCCACCCGGAGCACACCCCACCAAGATGACACCCGCAGCAAGCTCAGGAGGCAAGCCCAAAAGAACCGCAACAAGCCATCCAGCCAAAGGCATGAACAAGTACTGAGCCACAACACCCACAAACGCAATCCACGGTTTCTTCGCGATCTGCGTGAAGTCCGGCACGGTGAGTGTCAGGCCCATAAAGAACATGACCCCACCCAGGAGCCAGGTGACGGAAGGAGCCATGGGTGTAACGACCTCGGGCATCAAAAACCCGAAGACGCCAGCCGCAACAACCATGGCCGGAAAAATCGTGACAGCAACGCGGGCACTACGCTGCTCTTGAGGATTCATGCTTGAGGTGCTCATGACAGCTTAGTTAAGCGTAGTGTCGCGTATGTCACAGAAGCGTCCGCACTGTGGGCGCTCTGGGTTCAAAATGTCACAGAGACGCTTGGGCTCCCTGCACTCGGATTGCGCGGTGCATGTCATCGCCCAGTTCAGTGACGAGCCGGCGCAAAGCCGCAGGGGCAGTGCCGTGCTCGCTCAGCCACGCGTCAGTCCGCTGGGCAACATACTCACGGCGAGTCGACCACGACGGGTACAGGCCCAACACCAAACGTTTCGCGATCTCGTTTGACCGGGTAGTCCAGAACGACTCGAGCTGCTCAAAAAATGCGTCCACAAACGGCTCAAGAATCGGGGTGGAAACAGGCGCCGTAAGCCCAGCGATTGTCGCCGAAAGCGAATTGTTCGACAGCGACGTATCCGTAGTGACCGCTTCAAACGCACGCATCTTAGCTACCGGAAGCGACCGTGCCGCACGTGCCGTCCGAGCCTGCATGACTCCCGAATCCGTGCGGTCGCGGGACTCCTGGGCAGCAATATCTTCTTCATCAGCCCAGCCCAGAACAACCAGCGAAATGAGCGCCTTCCACTTCAACGCGTTGTCCACCTTCAGGCCGTACCCCTCAAACGTGGGCCCGGACGCCAGAATACGCGAGGCGAAATCGCGGGCCGCAACGACCTCGGGACCGGGAACCACAGCAGTTGCAGAATGCGCGACAAAAATGAGCACGATTTCTGCCAAATTGAGCTGCGTGTCAGAGCCGGGCTCAGCGGTTTCAAACGCGTCCAGAGCCGAACCTAAGATCGTCCCCAGCGTGCCTTCGACATCCGTGGTCCACAATTTGATCGCTGTGAGCGCCTGCATGCGCAGACCCGCGTTGATGCCAGCGTGCCGTTCACGACCCAGCGAACGAGCGTACGCGTCAACAAAGGAGCTCACACTCAGCGAACCGTCGCGCATTGCGTTCGTCAGGGCAGACCACACGACCGCCCGGTCTAGGGAATCCTGGAGCTTAGTCACACTGTGCAAAGCGTGCGACGTTGAGGTTTCATCCAGCCGCATTTTGGCAAAGTCGTCGTCGCCGTGGCCAGGCAGAAGGAGGTCTGGCCGCTGGGTGCCCACCAGCTTTGGAAGAGGGGCCGAGGCGGCATCAAAGTCGATCTTCCACGTTCCGGCTGGGTGCATGGCACCGCGTTGGAGGTTGAATCCGGCCAGCGTAAACGTGTGGGGCCGATCCACATGGGGCCCGGTGTTGTTCTGTGACACGGTGGCCGCGGTGATGATTCCCGCGTCATCGGTTTCAACGTCGACACTGATTTCGCTCACGCCCGTGGTGGTGAGCCATGCGTCGGCCCAGGCGCGCACGTCACGGCCCTCAGTGCGTGCTTCGAGAGCGTCGAGGAAGTCCATCAGAGTGGTGTTGCCAAACGCGTGCTTGGCGAAGTAGTCGCGGGACCCGGCCATGAACGCGTCCAGTCCCACGAACGCGACCAGTTGCTTGAGGACGGAGGCTCCCTTGGCGTAGGTGATCCCGTCGAAGTTCAAACGAGCGGCTTCGACGTCAGGGATGTCGGCCACGATGGGGTGGGTGGTGGGGTACTGGTCTTGGCGGTACGCCCAGTCTTTGCGGCGCAGAGCGAACGTCACCCAACCGTCGGTGAACTCGGTTGCCGTGGTCAGAGCGAGCGACGCCATGTAGTCGGCGAAAGACTCCTTCAACCACAGGTCGTCCCACCACTTCATGGTGACCAGGTCGCCGAACCACATGTGCGCCATTTCGTGCAGGATCACGTTTGCGCGCGATTCGTACTCAGTGCGCGTGACGGCGTCGCGGTAGATGAACGAGTCGACGAAGGTCACCAAGCCCGGGTTTTCCATGGCGCCCAGGTTGTATTCGGGAACAAAGATCTGGTCGTACTTGCCCCACGGGTACGGGAATTCGAAGTTGTCGTGGTAGAAGTCCAGGCCCTGTTTGGTGACCGTGAAGATGTTGTCGGCGTCCATGCTTTCGGCCAGGGAGGCGCGGACGTACACGCTCATTGAGATGGTGAGGTCGCCTCGGGTGTAGGTGTCGTGCGCACCCACGTAGTGCCCCGCGCACACGCATGTGATGTATGTGGACATGCGTTCCGTGGTGGCAAATTCGTGGGTGACCGCCGAGGTCGTGGCAGTGTCCGCCGAGGTCGTGGCAGCTTCCGGGGTGGAAGTTTGAGACTCCGTGGGGGCGGTGTTGTTGAGGACGAGGAAATCGTGAGGGGCTGTTACTGAGAACGTGAACGTCGCTTTGAGGTCAGGCTGGTCGAAGTTTGCGAATACGCGCCTGGCATCTGTGGGTTCGTACTGCGTGTACAGGTAGATTTTGTCGTCAGCCGGGTCCACGAACCGGTGCATACCTTCACCGCTGGTGGAGTAAACGGCTTGGCCGGTGACGGTGAGGGTGTTGGAACCTGCCGTGACGGGGAAGGTGACGCGTGCTCCGTCGAAGTTGTCTGCCGGGTCCAGCGACTGCCCGTTGATCGTGATGTCACTCACGGAGTCTGCGATGAAGTCGATGAACGTTTCTGCTTCGTGGTGCGCATCAAAAACGACTGTCGACGTTGACGTGAACGTTTTTTGATTCAGGTCTGGTGCCGAGGTGATGTCGAGATGCACCGTATAACTGTGGGTGGTGAGAAGTTCCGATCGCGTGGCAGCTTCACTTCGTTTGAGATTTGTGGTCATATGTCCTCCGTTATCAGCTTTCCTCACCTTGTCATGTTTTTCCTAGTGTGTGTTGAGGGCTCGATTAAACTTGAGTGAGGAAGGGGTGAAAATGACGCAGGCCAGTAAGAAGAAGCCCCTTTACAGGCGTCTTAGCAGTGCTCTTGGAGTGCGCGTCCGCTTGGGTGGACGTCGTGCACTTGAGAATTCCAGCCAGATCCTGCAGGTGGTGATTGGAGCCACCAGCGGCTATGCGTTTTGTCACTATGTGCTTGGCCACCCTGCACCGTTCCTAGCCGCCGTTGCTGCTGTTATTGGAACGGGGGTTACGGCTGATAAGCGTTTGCGCAGGTCAATTGAGATCGGTTTGGGAGCCACCCTAGGCGTTCTCGTAGGCGAAATTCTGGTTCACTTATTCGGCATTGGGATCTGGCAGATCGCGGTCGTCATTTTCGCGGGTCTGGTTGTGGGGAACATCCTGAACTCAGGTGCCTTGTTCGTTAACCAAATTGCAATTCAAGCGGTGTATGTGGTGGCCGTTCCCATGTCGATTGCGACGAAACCGTTTGACCGCACGATTGACGCGATTGTAGGGGCCGTGATCGCGATCCTCATGGCGTTGATCGTGCCGTCAGATGCGCGGAAACGACCGCGTAACCGGGCGGCTAATCTTCTGTACGAAATTTCGGTTCTGCTCAAAGGGACAGCAAAAGCCCTGCGCACAGCCGACGCTGATTTAGCTGAACGTGTTCTTGAACGGGCACGCGAAAGCCAAGAGTTCGTCGACTCGTGGCGGTCGTCGATCAGCGTGTCTCAAGAAGCGACCCGAATCAACGCACGTTCACGCAGGTATGCAGCCGAAGTCACCCGCTTGGCCAGAGCATGCGAATACGCGGACCGTGCAATGCGACTGGTACGGGTGATTGCCCGCCGAGTGGTCGCGATGGCCGCGACCGGTGTTGAACGGCCAGGGGTGGCCCATCCCATCGAACAGTTGGGTGAAGGCGCTGCCATGTTGCGGATTGCTCTGCGACGCGGGACATCGCGCGTGCCTGCTGAAATGTTCCTCGCCGAGGTCGCCCGCACGTTGAGTCCAAAAGCTGACTTTGTGACCGACCGGCATGATGAGACTCTCGTGTTGTTGTTGCGTCCTCTTGCGAACGATCTTATGTCTGCAGCAGGTATGACCGAAGACGCGGCGAATGATGTACTGCCCGAGCTCGACGAGTAAAAGGTAAACTGGCAAGCATGCTTGAGGCATTCGGCAATCTTCAGTCGTTCATTTTCCTGCTCCTCAACGTAGCAGCGTTCGTATTTCAGCTGTTCGCGTTCATCGACTCTTTGCGGTACTCCCAAGAGGTGTACGACGCGGCCGGTAAACGTTCCCGCGTGTTCTGGTCAGCAATTCTGGGGGTTGCGTCAGCCTTGGCTTTTGTTGCTCTGCCGCCCATGCACTTTCGGGTCCCGTTTGTCACTCTTTTGGGGATCGTGGCCGCCGGTGTGTACTTTGCCGATGTCCGTAAAGCTCTACGTGCAGTGGACCCTCGATACCGAGGACGCTGACACCCGGCCAGATACACTTCAAGCGTGCGCGTTGCTATCCTCTCTCTTCACACGTCCCCACTTGCTCAGCCCGGCCAGGGTGATGCAGGGGGTCTCAACGTCTACGTGACGAACACCGCCCGAGTCTTAAACGACCTCGGCCACCAGGTGACAATCTTCACCGCCGACCCCGCATGGGCCGGACCAGACAGCGTCACGCAGGACAACATTGAGGTGCGTCACTTGCGTGTGAATGCAACAGGTAAGGACGATCTTCCGCAATACATGGATGAGCTGGCGTCACGACTGGTGCATATCCCGGAGTACCGCGACGCTGACGTTGTGTGGGCTCACTACTGGATTTCAGCAAAAACGGCTCTGATCAGCAATGACATTGACAGTTCGCGCAGGCCGGTCGTGGTGAGCTTCCACACGATAGGTGCCGTAAAAGACCGTGACACCGGGACGTTCCTTGAACCTGTTGAGCGTTTGGAAGCTGAAAAACAGATCGCTCGTGACGCGCACATGCTGGTGGCAAACACGCCGCTGGAAGCTGCTGCTATGCGTGAACTGCTGGACCCGCGTGCGCGCATCGTCGCGGCGCAGCCTGGGGTCAACCACCAGATTTTCACGCCTGGCGAAACGGGGGAGATTGATATGTCCGCCCCACCGGCCACCTCCTACACCCTGGTGTGCGTAGGCCGCATGCAATACATCAAAGGCACTGATGTCATGATGCGCGCGCTCGCCGAACTACGGAAGGCCGAGATGAATGTGCGTGTGGAGTTCTTGGGCGGCGGCTCCGGGGGACCAGACACCCAGGACTTTGAGCACCTCGCCACTGAGCTGGGCGTGGCTGACTGTGTCGACATCACCCCACCGGTCCCACCGCATGAACTCGTCATGTGGTACCGCCGGGCTGATCTGGTGATTGTGCCGTCGCGGTCGGAGTCGTTTGGGTTCGTTGCGGCCGAGGCGGCAGCCAGTGGGGCGTGCGTGGTGGCCTCCCAAGTGGGAGGGTTGCCTAGTGTGGTGATCGACGGGGAAACCGGAGCCCTCTGCGAACCTGGCGACCACGTTGGGTTGGCACACACCATCACTGAACTGCTCAAGGACCCGGCTCAACGCGAACGCATGGGCCACGCCGGGGTTGCACACGCTCAGAACTTTACGTGGGATACGTGCGTGCGTAACGTGTTAAACCAGCTGTGAGAGGAGACCAATGACAGCGCTGGACATACTTCACACGTGGGCCACAAACAGTGACGTTGAGATCGACGTGGTGAACGACCACCACGCTGTTGTGGTCCTACCGGGAGAAAAGAAACTCAAAACAGCGGTATCGGTCAAAGAAAGCCACCACAGCCTCGACTGCCAAGCCTTCATCATCCGCCGCCCCGACGAAAACCACCTCACCTTCGCCACGTACCTCCTGCGGAAGAACCTGGAACTGTCCATGACAGCGTTCGCGGTCGACCACCTCGGCGATGTCTACCTACGCGCAGCTATTCCCCGGGAAGCGGTCACCGAAGACCTCATCGACCGGCTCATGGGGGAGTTTCTCACCGTTGCGGACTCCTCTTTTAACGAACTGCTGGTGCGCGGGTTCATCACGTCCATGAAGAAGGAGTGGGAATGGCGGGTTTCGCGTGGCGAATCCACCCGCAACCTCGAAGCGTTTAGGAAAATCCTGGACCCGGACGCTCAGAAGAGCGACACCCGCATGTCAGAATGACGTCTGCATGACAGAATAGAAGCATGACGTACAATCTTGTGCTCCTGCGCCACGGCCAGAGCGAATGGAACCAGAAAAACCTCTTCACCGGATGGGTCGACGTCCCTCTCACCGAACAAGGACGCACTGAAGCGGCACGGGCAGGAGAACTGCTCACGGAAGCCGGTCTTCTCCCCGACGTTCTCCACACCTCGCGCCTGCGCCGGGCGATCGTCACCGCTAACCTCGCACTCAACGCGGCTGACCGCCACTGGATCGACGTGAAACGTTCATGGCGCCTCAACGAACGCCACTACGGTGCACTGCAGGGCAAGAACAAAAAGGAAATTCGCGACGAATACGGCGAAGAACAGTTCATGACGTGGCGTCGTTCCTTTGACACGCCACCACCTGAGCTGGATGACGCCAGTGAATGGTCGCAGGCAGGCGATGCCCGTTACGCCAACCTAGGTGACTCGATTCCACGCACCGAATGTCTCAAAGACGTGATCGCGCGTCTGTTGCCGTACTGGTATGACTCCGTAATCCCTGACCTGCGCGACGGCAAGACTGTTCTGGCCACAGCGCACGGCAACTCGCTGCGCGCGCTGGTGAAGCACCTCGACGGAATCAGCGATGAAGACATTGCCGGGCTGAACATTCCAACAGGAATTCCACTGCACTACGAGCTGGACGAACACTTCGCGCCAGTCAAGCGCGGTGGCACATACCTTGACCCTGAAGCCGCGAAGGAAGCTGCTGCAGCGGTCGCGAACCAAGGGAAGTAAGCCGGGGAAGTAAACCGGACGCACGATGGCCCGCCAGATAAACTGGCGGGCCATCGTTGTTTCAGCGCACGTTTGAGTGCAACTACGGAGTGTTGTTACTCCGCTGAAGAAGCGTCAGAGTCCAGGTTTCCAGACAGCATGTAGTCAACGCGCTGAGCAACGTTGACAGCCTGGTCACCGAAGCGCTCGTAGTAGCGGGCCAGCAGAGTCACGTCAGCGATCTGGCTGGGGGTGATCTGGTCGGCGCTCAGTGAAGCGATTACGGTGAATACTTCCAGGTGGAGTGTGTCAAGCTCTTCGTCCAAGGCCGAAATCATTGGAACGGCTGCAAGACCTGGTGTTGAAAGAAGCTCGACCATTCCTTCACCAATGCGTTCAGCAACCGAACCCATGCGGGTGAAAATACGTTCAAAAGCTTCTGGAACAGCGTGTTCTGGGTAGCGGATGCGAACCAGCGCAGAAATGTGGCGAGCCAGGTCACCCATGCGCTCAAGCGCGACGCTCATCTTCAGGGCTGCAACAACAATGCGGAGGTCGGCGGCAACCGGTGCCTGGAGCGCCAGAATCTCGACTGCGCGACGGTCGATCTCGACCTGGTTTGCGTTGACCTGCGCGTCGTCAGTGATGACCTGTTCAGCGAGCTGGAGGTCATTGGTAGTAAGGGCCTTGTTGGACTGTTTGATAGCTTCAACAGCCAGTTTTCCGAGGTCAACTAGACCATCAGCAAGTGCTTCAAGTTCTTTGGTAAAGACTTCGCGCATTGCGGTCCTTTCAGAGTAAGTCGCGGGCATGCCAAAGGGCATGGACTGTTTTACGTTCCCACCTGTCAGTAAACGACCACTGACACCAAGGTGAATTCATGCTGACAAGTGCGCACAATTTCGGTGCCGGTGCGATACCAGGGTGAACGTACTACTAGGCTAACAACGTGGACGTGTTGATTATTTCCCTTTTGACCGGTGTAGTGGGTCTGGGGCTAGGTATTTCCGGGATTTTGGCGTTCCGCCTGTCGGAAAAAAGCCGCAATAGTGCTGATCTTCACTCCGATGAGGAACTTCCTGAAGGTATTGCAGAAGTGCTTGCGGTTCTGCCTTCTGCGGCCATCGTTGTTGACGCTGGTGACGATGTTGTCAAGGCGTCTCCTGCCGCGTACACGTATGGTCTTGTGCGTGGTCACTCCTTGTCTTCGCCTGAGCTTCTCGAAGTCGTTGTTCGGGTGCGTGCCCGCGGGCTGATCGAAGAAGTGAACTTCAAAAAGGAGCGCGGGGGCGATCGCGCTTTTGTGCGTCATCTTCACGCGCGAGTGGCACCGTTGGGGTCTGCGTATGTTTTAGTGCTGGCCGATGACCAGACTGAAGCTAAGCGGGTTCACGAGGTGCGCCGTGATTTCGTTGCGAATGTGTCCCACGAATTGAAAACTCCCGTGGGTGCCCTGTCTTTGCTGGCCGAGGCGGTTACGGACTGTGCGGATGATCCCGAGGCGGTTGCCCGGTTTGGGGGTCGCATTCAGAAGGAATCCAAACGACTCACTCAGCTGGTTCAGGAAATCATTGACCTTTCACGCGTCCAAGATCACGAGGCCCCAGGTGCTACCGAAGACGTGAGTATTGCCAAGGTGATTGAAGAAGCCGTTGACCGGGCGAAGACGCGCGCTGAAGCGAAAAACATTTCGATCGACATGGTCCCGACTGGTGACTGGACTGTGCTGGGCAGCCACGATTTGCTAGTGAACGCCGTGCGCAACCTCATCGACAACGCCATTAGCTACTCCAACGACGGTACGAAAGTGGGTGTGGGAGCAAAAGAAGATGGTGGAAACGTCACGATCTCGGTGACCGACCAGGGAATAGGACTGTCAACCGAGGACACTCAGCGTGTTTTTGAACGCTTCTACCGGGTGGACCCCGCGCGTTCACGTATGACAGGCGGAACAGGGTTGGGCTTGAGCATTGTGAAGCACATCGTGGCTACGCACGGCGGTGAAGTTCGCGTATGGTCGAAGCTGGATCAAGGATCCACGTTTACTATTGTTTTACCTCTTGCTCACCCTGAGGCCGATTTGTCTCAGGCACAACAAGAGGGGATCTTGCTGAGCGACTCCAGCGGTCAGCCGTTGACGGTCGCTCAGGCACAACAGCAGACACAGAAGGAGAAGTCGTGACGCGGATTCTGCTCGTCGAAGACGAAGAGTCAATTTCGGACCCACTTGCGTACCTGTTGGGTAAAGAGGGTTATGACGTGACAGTTGCCGCGGACGGTCTGCAGGCTCTTGCGGAGTTTGATTCTCACGGTGCTGATCTGGTTCTTCTGGACCTCATGTTGCCTGGGGCCTCCGGGACCGAGGTGTGCCGCCAGTTGCGCGCTAAGTCCAAGGTTCCGATCATCATGCTGACGGCTAAAGACTCAGAAATCGACAAGGTTGTGGGTCTGGAACTCGGGGCAGATGACTATGTGACTAAGCCGTACTCATCACGTGAGCTACTCGCACGAATTCGGGCTGTCATGCGTCGCAATACTGAGTCTTCCGACATTGACGACGGCGTTCTTGAAGCTGGGGGAGTGCGGATCGACGTTGAGCGTCACGTGGCAAGCGTTCGTGGATCCGAGCTTGCACTGCCACTCAAAGAGTTTGAGCTCCTTGAAATGCTGGTACGGAATGCTGGCCGTGTGATGACACGTGGCCAGCTCATCGACCGTATCTGGGGGCAGGACTACGTGGGTGACACCAAGACCTTGGATGTTCACGTCAAGCGTTTGCGTGCCAAGATCGAGGAAACCCCATCTGAGCCAAAGTTGCTGGTGACAGTGCGTGGCTTGGGGTACAAATTCGAAGCATAAAACACCAGTGGCCTAGGTGAGGCAGTAATTGCCTTAGCCTAGGCCACTGGAATGTACGTTTTGTGCCCTACTGGAGCGAAATTTACTGTGGCTTACTGTCCTTCAGTTTCTTCAGGTGTAGGGGTTGCTTCACCTTCGGTAGCGCCTTCAGTAGGTGTTTCGCTCGCACTTTCGGTGGGTGTGGAGGTTGAGCTTCCTTTAGGCTGAGCGTCTTCGTAGTACCAGTGGTCAGCGTTGAGCAACTGTGCGCGCACAGTCTTGTCCATGTTGTTTGCGGTCACTTCAACGTCGACCTGTTCGCCAACCTGTGCGCTGAGCCCCTTGACAAGAGCTTCTTCGCCGTCGAAGCCAGGCGACTGTGGGTTCTGAACGATCTTCTCGCCCTTTGCGAGCTTGATCTGCTTCTGGTAGTCGCCAACCTTGACCGTGACCGTTGCTGGGCCTTGGGAGTTGTTAACGATTGTGTAGAACAGCTGGGCTTCCGTGTTGTCCTCGTTGGCAATCAGCAGAATGCCACGGAAGTCGACTCCGCCAAGGGACGCCCATGCGCCGTCTCCGCCGTGGTAGACGTAATTGTGAGTCTGCTGGTTCGACAACAGAGCCGCGCAACCGCTGACAGGGACAACAAGGGCAATCGCTGCGGCTGCAACAGCTGCGCGGGTTAGCCATTTCACGTTCACATACTCCTCAAAGTGGTACGCAACAAAATCTTAAGGAACACCGTGTATGTTACCTGCTTTTCTTCGCGCGTAGAAACTGTGGTCCTACTTTCGTCTCACTTCAGGGCCCAGTTGCCTGCGAAGCACATATCACAGGATCGCTGCGTTGTCGCGCATTTCGGACGCCGCTTCGCGGCTGTGTTGTGGAGCATGCTAAACTGGAAGTCCGCGAAAGGGGAAAAAATAAGATGAGTTTTCAGGTCGGCGACACTGTTGTTTATCCGCACCACGGAGCGGCGACAATCCAAGAAATTAAGACTCGCACGATCAAGGGCGAAGACAAACTTTACCTGAAGTTGCAGGTCTCACACGGCGACCTAACGATTGAAGTCCCCGCTGAAAATTGTGACCTTGTGGGTGTCCGCGATGTTGTGGGCGAAGAAGGTTTGGAAAAGGTTTTCCAGGTTTTGCGCGCTGAAGTGACAGAAGAACCAACTAACTGGTCGCGTCGCTACAAGGCGAATCTGGAGAAGTTCCAGTCTGGTGACGTTATCAAGGTTGCCGAGGTCGTACGCGATCTGTGGCGTCGGGAACAGGACCGAGGTCTTTCCACCGGTGAGAAGCGCATGCTGGCAAAGGCACGCCAGGTGCTTGTTTCAGAACTTGCTTTGGCAGAAGAAAAAGAGGAAACCGAAGCAGAGGAAATGCTGGAAAAGGTTCTCGCTTCATAGTTTTCGAAGAAGCAAATGGGGGTGACGTGAAGTCACCCCCATTTTTTGTGTGCGTGCGTGGACTAAAGTTGCGGTTATGGAGACGGTGGCGATTATTCCAGCGGCAGGATCTGGGACACGACTGGGATTAGGAACCCCTAAAGCGTTTGTTCCGCTGGAAGGACAAACCCTGCTTGAGCGTGCCGTTGCCGGAGCTCTTGACGTGGGAGTCCACCGGGTCGTCATCGCTGTGCCACGCGACCTTGAAGCACGCACCCAAGATCTGTTCCGTGCCCAGCCCAACGTTCATACCGTAGTCGGGGGTTCTGAACGCACGGAGTCAGTCCGGAACGCACTTGCCTCTATCGAGGGCAATCCCAGCTACGCCCTGGTACATGACGCTGCCAGGCCGCTGACACCTCGGCGGGTGTTTGACCGTGTGCTTACAGCACTCCGTGCCGGGCATCGGAACGTGGTCCCGGTTCTCCCTGTTTCTGACACTGTACGAACACTTTCGTCGCAACAGCCCGAGGACGTGGCCGGCTTAAGCGCCCCAGTTGAGCGAGCCTGGTTGCGGGCCGTGCAGACCCCGCAAGGTTTCGCGTTTAAAGATCTGGCGGATGCACATGAACGCTTCGAACGTGACGCGACAACGAACGTGACCGACGACGCCAGCCTGCTTGAGGCTATGGGTATCCCCGCAGTGGGTGTCGAGGGATCTCACGAGGCGTTCAAGATCACCCACCCGCTGGATCTTGAACTTGCGCGGATGCTGTGCCAACGGAAGGAAAACTCGTGATTGTGCCCCAGGTAGGAATCGGTGTAGACGTCCACGCAGTAAGCGACAACCCAGACCGGCCCATGTGGTTGGCGGGACTCCTGTGGGAAGGCGTCGTGGGGCTGGAAGGGCACTCCGACTCCGACGCGGTAGCTCACGCGTGTTGCGACGCCATCTTTTCTGCAGCCGGCGTTGGTGACTTGGGCGCACACTTTGGCACGGACCGCCCCGAATTTGCCGGCGCCAGCGGATGTGCTCTTTTGCGCGAAGCTGCGCGAATTGTGCGTCAGGCTGGTTTTGAGATTGGCAACATCAGCGTGCAAGCGGTGTGCAACCGACCCAAAATCGGTACGCGGCGCGACGAAGCGCAACGCGTGCTCAGCGAAGCCGCAGGGGCAACCGTTCATGTTTCCGGGACAACGACTGACCGCTTGGGATTAACCGGCCGAGGTGAAGGCGTGGCTGCCATTGCTACCGCCCTGGTGTACCGAACGCAGTAATTCCCTATTTGATCCCTGCGGGGCCGTGTTGCCCTAAAGAGCACTTCATTAAGAGCGTGTAAAGAATTTCCTGCCGGGTGTAAAGAAAGCGTAAGGACCCGCAGTGCCCAACGTGCGGGTGCGTTTTGATATTCACTGTCACTCAACTGAGTGGCTTCGCGCCGAGGTGAATCGACGCGAATTCTGAAATGCCTCAGAAAGCTGAATCGTGTTAGACATCCTCTTCATTGCACTCACCGTGGCGTTTTTCGCTGTCGTCGGTGTGTTCGGTTGGGCGGTGAACAAACTATGAGCCTCGTAGACATCGTCTGGTTAGCGTTTTGTTCCGTCACAACGGCTTACGTTTTTTACTCTCTCATCCGTCCTGAAAGGTTCGACTGACAGTGGAACCTTTGCAACTTCCGTTGATGGTCGCCCTGCTTGCCGTTGTGCATGTACCAATGGGCAACTACATGGCGCACACGTTCACGAGTGCGAAACACTTGAAGATTGAACGCTTCATTTACCGCCTTGCAGGTGTGAACTCTGAAGCACAACACACGTGGAAGATGTACCTGCGAAATATTCTGGTGCTCTCCGCGCTTTCCGTTTTGGGAATGTACATTCTGCAGCGGATTCAGCAGTGGCTCCCCATGAACATGGGACTGGGGCCAGTATCTGCGGACCAAGCGTGGAACACAGCCACGTCATTTGTGACTAACACCAACTGGCAGTCGTACGGTGGCGAAACCACCATGAGTCATCTGACCCAGATGTTGGCTCAGAACTTCCAGAACTTCATTTCGGCAGCCGTTGGAATCGTCGTGGCCATTGTGCTTATCCGCGCAATCGCATACCGCGAAACCGACAAACTGGGGAACTTCTGGGTCGACCTGGTTCGCTGTTGCCTCCGGATTCTCTTGCCCATCGCTTTTGTTGGTGCAGTGCTTTTGATCCTGGGCGGAGCGATTCAGAACTTCAACGGCCCACAAGTCATACAGACACTTGCCGGTGGCCAGCAAACCATTCCAGGAGGACCGGTTGCGAGCCAGGAAGCCATCAAAGAACTGGGCACCAACGGTGGCGGGTTCTTCAACGCGAACTCCGCTCACCCCTTCGAGAATCCTAATGGGTGGACCAACCTCCTTGAGGTGTTCCTAATTCTGTTGATCCCATTTGCCCTCCCACGTACCTACGGCGTCATGGTCGGTGACAAGCGTCAGGGGTATACGGTCCTCGGTGCAATGGCCATTCTGGCGATCGGTTCGCTGGTAAGCCTCACTGCCCTTCAGATGAGTTTCGCAAACAGCAACCTGGCCGCAATGGAAGGAAAAGAAACCCGCTTCGGAATTCTGGGATCGACGCTTTTTGCAACAGCCACAACTTTGACGTCAACCGGAGCAGTGGACTCGATGCACTCGTCGTATGAACCACTCTCCGGCGGTCTCTTGATCTTCAACATGCTCTTGGGAGAGATTTCCCCCGGTGGTGTGGGATCGGGTCTTTACGGAATGCTTGTTGTGGCAATCATCGGAGTCTTCATCAGCGGACTCATGGTTGGCCGTAGCCCCGAATACATGGGCAAGCGTATCGGCCCTACTGAAGTCAAGCTCATCAGCATGTACGCTCTCGTCGTACCTGTTGTTGTTCTGCTGGGAACCGGTCTGGCAATCGCGCTTCCATCAACCCGTGACTCATTGGCCAACTTTGGTCCACACGGCTTGAGCGAAGTTCTCTACGCGTTTACTTCGGCAGGCAACAACAACGGGTCCGCGTTTGCTGGCCTCAACGCGAACACCCCGTTCCTTAACGTGGCTCTTGGTTTCGCAATGCTGTTAGGTCGCTTCGTCCCAATTGCGCTGGTGCTCTGCCTTGCTGGGCGCTTGTCTGTCCAAGCCCCAGTGGCAAAAACCAAGGGAACGCTTCCCACAGACACACCTCTTTTCTCGGTTGTCATGGCCGGTACTGCGCTTCTCATCACCGGCCTGTCCTTCCTTCCGACTCTTGCTCTCGGACCTCTTGCTGAAAGGTTCATGTCATGACCACTCAGATTCAGGAAACTGAAACTGAAACCCGGGATGCCACCTCGGCACAGTCTGGAATCAGTGGAAAGCTGATTCTTGCATCATTGCCCCAGGCGCTCCGCAAACTTAACCCCGCGACCATGGTTCGAACTCCCGTGATGTTCATCGTGGAGGTTGGCGCTGCCATCACTCTGGTCCTCGGGTTCATCCATCCCAGCCTGTTCACGTTTACGTTGGCGATCTGGCTGTTCCTGACCGTGGTATTCGCCAACCTGGCCGAGGCGGTTGCCGAGGGGCGTGGCAAAGCACAGGCCGACGCGCTTCGAAAGACCCAGACGGCATCGACGGGGCGTGTACGACGCCCCAACGGCGAGGTCGAAGAGGTTCCATCTTCGTCCTTGCGACCCGGTGACGTTGTCATCGTGTCTGCAGGCGAAACAATCCCCGGTGACGGCGATGTGATCGCAGGGGCAGCAACCGTCGATGAATCGGCTGTCACAGGTGAATCGGCGCCCGTGATTCGCGAATCCGGCGGTGACCGCTCAGCCGTGACTGGAGGTACACGCGTACTGTCCGACACCATTGAGGTGAGAATCACCTCGGAACCCGGAAACACGTTCATCGACCGCATGATTGGTCTGGTGGAAGGTGCAAGCCGTCAAAAGACGCCAAATGAACTTGCTCTCAGTGCGTTCTTGTCCGTGCTGACGTTGATTTTCGTCTTGGTTGTTCTCACCTTGGTTCCGATGGCCAACTACTCGAACGCTCAGCAACCGATCACCGTTCTGATTGCGTTGCTGGTGTGTTTGATCCCCACGACGATTGGTGCTCTTTTGTCCGCGATTGGGATTGCGGGTATGGACCGGTTGATCAAACGCAATGTCCTTGCCACCTCGGGAAAGGCAGTGGAAGCCGCCGGTGACGTGACAACGCTGTTGCTGGATAAAACTGGAACCATCACGGTTGGTAACCGCAAGGCCACGGCCTTTGTTGCGGCTGAAGGAATCTCGGAAATCGAGCTGGCTCGCAAAGCGCAACTGTCTTCACTTGCTGACGAAACTCCTGAAGGCCGATCGATCGTAGTGCTGGCTCAGGACGGTCTTGGGTTAGGAGAAGTTCCTGAAGCTGATTTCGCTCAAGCTGAGTTCATTCCGTTCAGTGCAGAAACTCGAATGAGCGGTGTCAAACTTTCTGACAACCACCAAGTGGTTAAGGGTGCTGCCACTGAAATGGTCAAGTGGGTCGAGCAGTCTGGTGTGAAGGTTGGTGACGACGTCAAACACGCGATTGAGCGCATCTCGAACGACGGTGGTACAGCACTCGTCGTAGCAGAAGAAGAGAACGAGAAACGCCAGGTCCTGGGGACCATTCACCTAAAAGACATCATCAAAGAGGGTATGGTCGAACGCTTTAAAACTTTGCGCTCGATGGGGATCCGTACCGTGATGATCACTGGTGACAACGAACTGACAGCTCTCGCGATTGCGCGTGAAGCTGGCGTTGACGACTATTTGGCTCAAGCTAAACCGGAAGACAAGCTCGCACTGATTCGCCGTGAACAAAAAGGCGGAAACATGGTGGCGATGACCGGTGATGGAACGAATGACGCTCCCGCACTGGCTCAAGCTGACGTGGGTGTAGCCATGAACACCGGTACTCAGGCTGCGAAAGAAGCCGGAAACATGGTTGATCTGGACTCCGACCCCACTAAGCTCATTGAGATCGTGGAGATCGGTAAACAGCTCTTGATCACCCGCGGGGCGCTTACGACGTTCTCGATCGCGAACGACATCGCAAAATACTTTGCCATTGTGCCGGCTATGTTCGTGGTGGCATTCCCCGGTCTCGATGTTCTGAACATCATGCGCTTGTCATCACCAGAGTCAGCAATCACATCTGCTGTGATCTTCAACGCGATCATCATTGTGTTGCTGATTCCTCTAGCGCTCCGCGGTGTGAAATACGTTCCCGGAACATCGCACCAGCTTTTACGACGCAATCTCGTTGTGTACGGACTGGGCGGATTCGTCGTTCCCTTTATCGGCATCAAGATCATCGACATGATCGTTTCGCTTCTACCTGGTTTCTAAAGGAAAGTCTCATGGCACAGAAAACCGCAGGGGTAGTTTCGGCTACCGTTCAAGCAACCCGCACATTATTGGTCTTGCTGGTCATTCTGGGGCTCATCTACCCCGGAGCGACGTGGCTAGTAGGGCGACTTAACGCCAACGGTGCGGACGGTTCTTTCTTGGAGTACAACGGCCAGGTCGTCGGTTCAAAACTCATTGGACAAGACACCTCGGACGACCCTAGTTTGTTTCACCCTCGTCTTTCATCCGGTGACTATGACGGAATGTCTTCTGGTGGTTCCAACCTCAGCCTGGTAGGCGACGAGTTGCAGAAAACCATCGAAGAAGCCAAGAAGTCGATCGCTGCAGAAAATAATGTCGATCCGGCTGAGGTTCCAGCCGACGCCGTAACAGCGAGCAGCTCGGGTCTAGATCCACATATCAGCAAGGAGTATGCTCACATTCAGATTGAACGTGTTGCGAAGAACTCGGGACTATCGGTCACAGAGGTCGAGGAACTCGTTGAGAAGAACTCATACGGGTCGATCCTCGGATTTATCGGTAGTCCGCGAGTGAACGTCAACACTCTCAACCTGGACGTGGTTAAGGCAAAGGGCTGAAATGAACGGACGCCGCGGATCGCTCAAGGTTTTCTTGGGTGCCGCTCCGGGAGTGGGCAAAACCTACGCAATGCTGGAGGAAGCCCACTCCTTGTCGAAGTCTGGAACCGACGTGGTTGTTGGCGTTGTCCACACGCACGGACGCGCTGGGACAGCTGCCAAGGTGGAAGGCTTGGAACTTATCCCAACTAAAAAGGTTCTCTATCGAGGATCTGAATATGACGAGCTCGACGTTGACGCGATTCTGGAACGACGACCGGAAGTGGTGCTCGTCGATGAACTTGCACACACGATCGTGGGAGCGGAAAGCTCACGCAAGCGCTGGCAGGACGTGGAAAGGATTCTCAACGCCGGAATCGACGTGATTTCGACGGTAAACATCCAGCACGTGGAATCGCTTAACGACGTTGTCGCTGACATTACGGGGCATGTCCAGAACGAAACCATTCCCGACGCTGTTTTGCGCGATGCTGACGACATCGAACTCATCGACTTAAGTCCGGACGCCCTGCGCATCCGCTTACGCCGAGGTCAGATCTACAAGCCAGCCGCTGCTGATGCTGCCCTTTCACGGTTTTTCCGGAAAGGGAACCTCACAGCGCTTCGTGAGCTTGCGCTGCTGTGGCTTGCCGATCAAGTCGATGAGGGCCTAGCGAAGTACCGGAACGAAGAAGGCATCCACTCCACCTGGCCTGCCCGTGAACGCATCCTGGTCGCAGTTGCTGGAGGACCACACGTACCCACCTTGATTCGCCGAGGTATGCGAATTGTGGGACGTATGGCCGGGCGTGAACTCGTGGTTGTTCACATCGTTCCCACGGACGGTGCGCCTCTCATGTCTGATATCGACATTCAGCAGGCAAGAACGTTGACGGAATCCCTTGGAGGTACGTGGCACACGCTGTCAGGTGAAGACTATGCGGAAACTCTTTTAGAGTTTGCCAATACCATCAACGCCACCCAGCTGGTCATCGGATCTTCGCGAACGCCGTGGTACAAGAAGCTACTTTTGCGACCAACGAGCTCACGCATTATTGACGGCGCGGGTGACATCGACGTCCATATCGTCACGAACCACGGAGCCGGCGAACCACAACCACCGCGCCGACGACCTCGGCGAAACCTGTCTGTCGCACGCACGGTGAGCGCGTGGGTTTTGGCCGGTGTGTGTATCGCCGGCATTACGGCGATGGGAATTTCCGAGGCTCATGAAGTGGTCGCGTTTTCCACCTTGAGCATGGCTTATGTCCTGGTGGTTGTAGTTGTTGCTCTTGTCGGGGGACTGTGGCCGGCGCTCGCATCCGCTGTTGTGGGAACCGGATTACTCAACTGGTTCTTCACTGAGCCTTTGCACACCATGTCGATCGCTGAACCGGAAAACATCTTCTTGCTGTTCGTGTTCATTGTGGTTGCAGCTCTCGTGGCACGTGTTGTTGACGGGGCCGCGCGGAGGACGCAAGAAGCACGAACGGCTCGTGCTAACGCACAGCTCATGACTGAACTGGCAGGGTCAGTGATTCGCGAAGGTGTTGATATCCAGGCCATTCTGGACAAGATCGCTCAAGCGTTTGGCCAAGACAGCGTCACCTTGGGCTACTTCGACGACAACAAGAGTCTTGTAACGGAATACCGTTCGGGGAAAGAGCTCACGTCAGCAAACGAAGCCGATGAGACGTTTACTCTGGATGACCACCACGTACTTCTGTTGGCGGGCCGCCCGCTCAATGCGAGTGAACAGAGAGTACTGGACGCGTACACGGGACGCCTCGTTGGTCTCATGACTCAGACGCAGCTGACGGAAGCGCGCTTGCAGGCACGTCAGTTGGAAGCTGCGAACGCGATTCGTACAGCATTACTCAGTGCCGTTTCACACGATCTGCGGACGCCGCTGGCAACGATTAAAACCTCAGTCTCCGGTCTACTTCTCGATGATGTAGACCTGCCAAAAGATCTGCAAGCTGAGCTGTTGCGTTCGATTGAAGCATCCTCTGATCGGCTCGACAGGATCGTGGCTGACCTTTTGGACATGTCACGAGTGCAAACGAACACACTCAGTATTAACGAATCCGTTATTGGGCCCAACGAACTGGTGGCGCGCACAGTCGATCACATGGACCCCACGTTGAAACCTGAACCGCTCGAAATTGCGGTCCCCCACGACCTGCCGCTGGTCAAAACCGACGCAAGTTTGGTGGAACGCATCCTGGAAAACCTGTTGTCGAACGCTGCCAAACATACAGGCAACGGAGTGAAAATCGATGCGGCGCGAGAGGGAGACCGAGTAGCAATTCGTGTCATTGACTTTGGCCCGGGTCTCAGCGATGAAGCGAAGCAACAGCTGTTTACCCCGTTTACTCGGCTGGGTGACACCACCAACTCGCGTGGACTTGGGCTAGGCGCTGCCGTCGCGAAAGGGCTAGCCGAAGGAATCGGTGGCGAACTTGTCGCCGATGACACCCCTGGAGGTGGACTCACGATGGTTCTGTCACTACCAATCGGAAAAGTCACACACGCACCGTTTGTATCAGATCACATGACGACAAGGAGTACGCTGTGATTCTCATTGTTGAGGACGACCCGACCCTGTCTCGTGCAATGGCAGTAAACCTCATTGCGCGTGGCTACAAGGTGCTTACTGCTAACACGGGGGAGCAGGCGCTTACCTTGGCGTCCGATCACCCGATCGAAGCTATTTTGCTTGACCTTGGACTTCCGAACATGAGCGGTTTAGACGTCATCGACGGAATCCGAGGTTGGTCACAAGTTCCGATCATCGTGGTGACCGCGCGACATGAAACGCAATCAAAAATCGAGGCTTTAGACCGCGGTGCTGACGACTACGTCACTAAGCCATTCGCGTTAGGTGAGTTGTTGGCCAGACTGCGAGCAAACTTGCGTCGTGTTCCGCAAGAAACGGCTGAACCGGTCGTCGTCACCTCCGACGGCAGGTTGTCGATTGACCTGGCCCGCAACATCGTGGCGGTGTCAGGCGAACAGGTGAGCCTGACCCCACATGAGTGGAAAATCGTCGGCTACCTGGCACGCCACCCTAATCGTTTGGTCCGCAGGGAAGAACTACTGACACACGTATGGGGTAAGGGCTATGAAAAGGAAAGCAACTACGCGCGCGTCTACATGTCACAAATTAGGCAGAAGCTCGAAGTTGATTCTGCAACGCCAAAGTACTTCATTACGGAACCGGGCATGGGGTACCGCTTTGTTCAAGGCGACGACTGACCGGGTATAACCGGGACCAGTGAATAGCATGGGCGGGGCTGATCTCTGATCAGCCCCGCCCATGCTATTCAGTTTTTCGTGGTTGCTTAGTTCTTGCGACGAGTAGCTACCGAAATCACGGCACCTGCTGCAAGGAGTGCGACACCGACGCCCAACGCAACACCGATCTGCGCACCTGTACGTGGCAGCGGGTTCGAGGAATCCTTGCCAGCTTCTTTGTCAGAGCCGTCAGAATCGTTGGAGCCGCTGGAGTCATCAGAGTCGTCGCCTGGCTTCTGCGAAGGAGCGTCTTCGGAAGGCTTGTCAGTTGGTGCGCCTTCAGTTGGGTCTTCGCTTGGCTTGATTTCACCAGGCTTTTCCTCACCTGGTTTCTCGTCGCCTGGCTTTTCTTCGCCAGGCTTTTCTTCGCCAGGTTCGTCTTCAACTGGGCGGGTTGACGAGGTCAGCCACCAGCTTTCGACGAAGAAGTCCTTGGGGTCGATGGTCTTGTTCTTCACAGTCCAATCGACGATCGCTTCACGGATTGCAATCTGGTCGTTGTACACCTCGGGCAGGTCACTTACCGGGTAGCCAGAACCACCGGACGCGCGGTAGTTGTTGATCGCCATGATGAACTCGTCGGAGTCCTTGAGTTCAGAGCCATCTTCCAAACGCAGGTTCTCAATGCGCTCGCCAACTGGCTTGGAGATGTTGATGTCGTACTTCACGCCGGTAACAGCGTCGTACGAGTAATCTGGAATGTCACGTCCGCGTTCGTCGTCTCGTGCATTGGTGACTTCTTCAGGGTTGAAGTCAGCGCCTTCGTCTACCTGCTTGAAGTAACGAGCCGACCATTCGAGGTACTCACGTAGCTGCTTGCCGTTGATCTTTACACCCGACAGCGTGTTGTCGTACACGTACAGTCCGGCAACGTCGCGGATCGTGACATCGCCCTTCTTGAACTCTGCGGTCCGGCTAAATGGCGACGCCTGCGAAATGACAGGCAGGTCCTTGTATTCGCTGTCCTTGAGGGCGTTGCGAACAGTGTCGGCCTGCACGTGCGAAATGAAGTCCACGATTGCGGTGTCTTCGTAACGCGAGGTCTTAGCGCTCATGGTTTCGGTCGCTTGACCAACCACTTTGTTCACGTGCTTGATGGTCTTTTCGTGTGGAACCTTCAGCGCGTCCTTGAGTTCCTGGTCCTCAGGAGCCTCGCCCGAGTAGTGTGGGGTGACCTTGGGCTTGTTGTCTTCGGACCAGTCAACCTCGAAGCCGCCCTCGCCGTCTGGTACCAAGGAGAGACCCACCTCGGAGACGGAACGAGCCCAGAACTTAGGCTGCGTCACCAGTGCCTGCGTGCCGTCCACCTGTTTGACGTATTCCTCTGGTTCATCCTGGTGGGAGTGCCCTGCGATCACAATGTCAATGTCGGGTACCTCGCGGGCGACCGAGGTGGCAAGGTCGTCGGTCTTGTTTTTAGGGTTCCATGTGGAACCTTCAGGGTCCTTACCAGAGTGCGCAAGGGCGACCACAACGTCAGCGCCGGCTTCTTTTGCCTTGGGAGCCCACTTCTTTGCAGAGGACACAATGTCATCGAAGTGTGCCTTGCCGTCAAGGTGCTGCTTGTCCCACACTGCAGAACCGGGAGGCGTTACCCCAACAACACCCACCTTGACGGTTTTTCCGTCGATCTCACGTTCGACGATGGTGTACGGGTCGAACATGGGTTCGCCCGTGGCGTCGTCGATGACGTTTGCGCCCACGAGTGGGAAGTCGACCTGGCTCTGGTAGCGCTTGAGGAATTCGAGTCCGTAGTTAAATTCGTGGTTACCGACAACCTGAGCGTCGTAGCCGATCAAGTTGTTCGCGGTAGCCATGGGGTGCTCTTTGCCGGTCTTCAGGATGTTTTCCTGGTTGGCGTAGTAGCTGGTGAGCGGGCTTCCCTGAATGCTGTCACCGTTGTCGAAGACGAAGACTTTGTCAGCTCCACGGTCAGCGCGGACCTTCTTCACGATCGAGTTCACGTGTGTGAGACCCAGTGAATCCTTTTCAGGGTACGGCTGGTTTGTGAAGTAGTCGAAGTCGTAAATGTGACCGTGCACATCTGTTGTCGCAAGGAAACTCAGGTCCAGGTTTTCTGGTGCCGGTTGCGCCAGTGCAACTACTGGGCTCCCAGTGATGACGCAGGCCGTAACAGCCGCGGCTAGGGTGCGAATTCGCATCTCACAGACTCATTTCTTAAGGGAATTTGGGGACCCTCTGAGTCTAAAATGTGAAAGAAGCGATTCTGGTTACGTGCGGTTTAACCCGCGGTTAAGTATCGCTTCACCCGCACGCCTAGCCACCGGTTGCTATTCGTAGAGTTGTGCTCAGTAACGGAACAGTGCTGCGGTGTTTTCAACACTTCCGTCGGACATGATGACGAGCTTGCCCGAATTCTGCAAAGTGGCCAGGATGGCCTCGTTCACAACATCAGCGTTCCGAGTCACGCTGGGGTTAATGAACAGCGTGTCCACGCGCCCTTCTACAGCTGCTTCGCGAATCTTGTCACTTTGTGTAGAAGCCAAACCGGTGCCGAGCTTCGCTGAAAAACGTTCAAACGTAGCATCGTCCTGTGCTTTGAACGTGGGAAGAAGCGCCTCCCACGCGGCCGCGTGAAGTTCCTTTGGCGAGCGACTGTCAGGGTTCCCCTCGACCATCGCGTCTTGCAGTGCGGGGTACGTGCAGAACTGCTTAAATGCCGGGTGCGCTTCAGCAACGGCAGCCAAAACCATGGGCTGTGACCGGGCTTTACCCAGCAAGTCGCCAACACCCTGGCCCACAGCTTTGAGGAACTTGTCGACGAACACAGCGTCAACCTCATCTCCTGCTCCGTGACCGTGGAACATGGCGCGGTCTCCACCGACTGAACGGGACTGTAGCTGTCGCTGGCGTTCATCTGGGCTCACAACATCGTCGAGCGACGACGGAACTGTGTCACCCAAGTCCAGCTGCGTGATTGAGTCGCGGGTTGCGTCAAACAAACGCACCTTGGCGCGTGAGAGAGCCAAAATGTAGAACTTGGAAGATTCGGCCAGCGCGGTTGCCAGCGGGCGCAATGCGAACTGTTCGCCCACGTGGACGCGTTCATCCAGTGGAACGCCCACCCGGAAAACAAAGTGAACATTGTCAGCGGAGTACAGTGCGAGGCCGTCTCCTTGGTTACGCCAAAAAGGACCGTCGTTGATTAGTGCAGTAAACGTCTCTAAGCGCGCGTCAATGTCGCTACTTGAAAGTCCGGCCTCTGCAAGCTTCTGTTGAGCTTCACCTAGAAGCGATTTGAGGCGCGTAGAAGATTCGCGCGACTGCTGATCAGTGCGATTAACGGGCATGAGCACCGACAGGTGAGTTCCGGTAGCCTGTGCCATCTGGTCGAGGTGCGTTTTTTCGATCTGGTCAAAACTACTGTGTCCCATACATGGATCTTACCCAGAATGCATGTGGCATGCATCTCATTTTGTGTGTCACAGCAATGTTGTGCGGAACTCCTTGACCTCTTTATCACCCTTGCCACACGTCGCCGGACGCGGAGGCAGGTCACTGACTGTGTGCTCAACTTCTACCGCGTGGGTGTTCCCGTTCGCGCACTTCACGTGAAACACGGTGTCGCTTGTGGCCTCCACGTCAACGACATCGGCAATCCCGGTGAGGTGGTAGTGGGACCGGACTGCCACCTCACCGGCCTGAGCTGGTTTCGAAAACGCACTGCGCCCACGCAACAGATCCAGGTGAACCTGGCCGTCGACAGCCAGATCCCAGATCTGACGTGCGGCCACCACTCCGGCCCGCCCGTACGTAAACCCCCAGGGGAGGACAATTAAAGCAGGTGCGAATCGGTGGCCACCCGTGTGGCTGGTTTCCCACACCCGCGCCGAGGTGGTTTCGGCTGGGGCATCAGCGTTCTGCGGCCCAGCGACATGTTGGGACAAAAGCGCTGCCACCGGGCGACCTTTGAGAGCACAACACACATCGCGCTTGCCATGCGTGCAGATGAGTGCCAAAGGCGATTCGACGGCGGTAGCGCCGGGTAGCGTCGCAGGGTTAGATATGTCAAGGTCAAGAAGATCAGACACGCTATTGATGGTGAGTGTGTACAGAGCCTCCTGGCCCGGCGTCGACTCCGCAATAAACACCCGGTGGCCGTTTGCGTCTTGACCGTCTCGGCCAGGCTCGCGAATGAACTGGAACCGCGCATTGTGTGCATTCATGTGGGCTTTGACCTGGGCGGCTAGTTCTTCACCCAAAGCAAAGCCGTCCAAAGCGTCGTGGCCCCAGCCGTGACTGAACTCCACGCACACCCACCGGGTCGCTTCAAGAGCAGTCCCAAGAAGAGGTTCGTCAAAAAAGTCAGAACACGCTGTCATATGAGTCCTTTATGTGAAACTACGCTTTGTTTGCTTCGGTTGCCATTGGTTCGTCATCAAGTTCGAACCCATGGATTTTCTCCAGGCGGGTCCAACGCCATACTCCAGCGAGAATCAATCCAGTAAGCGTGACGAGAGTGACGAGCATGCCCACCCACACCTGGTGAGTGAGGGCAACGGCAATGTAGCCGACCAAAGCCGCAGCGGCAGTAGCCAAAGCGTATGGAAGTTGCGTTTGTACGTGAGTGACAACTTCGCATCCTGCACCAGTTGACGACAAGATAGTGGTGTCAGAGATAGGTGAACAGTGGTCTCCCATGACTGCACCTGCAAGAACCGCTCCTAGAGCGGGGATCACCATATCGGTCGCACCAACTGCCAACAGGATGTCACCGGCGAGTGGGATCAACAGACCAAAGGAGCCCCATGAAGTTCCCGTGGCAAAAGCCATAGCTGCTGCAACAACGAACATGAGTGGGACCAACCATTGGGTGGGGATGCCTGCATTTTCAACGAGTCCACCCAGGTATTCGCCTGTGCCCAAAGCTTCGACCACAGTTCCCAGCATCCACGCGAGGATCAAAATATAGATGGCTGGAAGCATGGATCTAGTGCCTTCAGCAACACCCTTAAACAGGGTTCCCGCGTTGAACTTGGAGTGGCTGCTTGTGTAGCGGAAGTAGTAGAACACGGCGGCGATCAGGCCGGCAGTTCCTCCGTACAAGAGCGAGTTGGGCACCAAGGTCGACGCGAGCATGTCCATGGGGTTCGCGCTTCCGCTTTCCATGTACCCGGTGATAAACATGGCACCAATGACACCGACAACCAAGAACACGAACGGAACGATTAACGAGCGGAGCGCGCCGGGACGGTAAACAGGGAGATCTTCGGAGAGCTCGCCGGGGATTTCGGCGTCCTTTGCAAACATTTCACCTTCGGCTAGCGCCCTGCGTTCTTCGCGTCGCATGGGGCCGGCTTCCAAGCTGAAAATAATGACCAGGAAGACCGCGACGACCGCGCCGACCGCATAGTAGTTAGCGGCGGCTGCTCCCAGGAATCCCATCACGCCGTTAGGCGCGACAGCAGCCGCGGCAATGATGGGGGCCATAAGACCAATAATTGAGGCGCCCCAGCTCGAAAACGGCGCGAGAACAGAAACAGGCGCAGCGGTTGAGTCGATGATATACGCGAGTTTCGCACGTGAAACCTTGAACCGGTCAGATACCGGACGTGCGACCTGCCCCACCGCCAAAGCGTTGAAATAGTCATCGATGAAGATGGCAATTCCTAAAAACGCGGCAAGTAGCTTTGCTCCACGGCGTGACTTGATGTGTTTAACTGCCCAATCCGAAAACGCTTCTGTTCCCCCAGCCATGAGCACGAGCGCGGTAATGACTCCCAGGATCACCAGGAAGATCAGGTTGAACACTTGGTCAGTGTTCACGCGCCCAGCTTCAGAGTCCCAGAAGATTACCGCGAACGCTGACCAGATTTGAGACAGCGTACCCAGAGGGTTGAAGTTTTCAACGAGAAGAGCTGCGAGAACCACACCCAACCCTAGGCTGAGAACCACCCGCCGGGTGACGATCGCACTGATAATCGCGATGATAGGCGGAAGGATTGTGAGGATTGGATACTGGTCAACCACGGACACTAACTCCCTTGTTTTGAAGGTTGGTACAGACAGTTTAACGGGGTTTAGTGACCGCGAGCGATCCATTCGTCCAGGTGAGGACGTTCAGCGCCAATTGTTGTGGCGTCGCCGTGCCCAGTGAGAACCACCGTGGAGTCCGGGAGCTCAAACAGTGTGGAGCGAATCGAATCAATGATGGTGTCAAAGGACGAATATGACCGTCCAGTGGCGCCCGGACCACCAGAAAACAGAGTGTCGCCGGACAGCAAAACGGGAACGCTGGCGTTTTCGCCTAGTTCGTTACGCAACTGGTCTACAGCCTGCCCGAGGTCGTTTGGCAACTGGGCGAGCGTGAGTCCGCTTTCGATGTAGAAGCATGTGGAACCGGGGGAGTGGCCAGGCGTGTGCAAGGCTTTTAACTGAAGTCCCGCGATGCTGAACGTGTTTCCATCCTGGATGTTTTCATCCGGCTTAACATCTGGGAACACCGCGTCCCACAGCATCGAGTCTTCTGCGTTGAGGCACACGGGGATACCACCCAGCGAGTCCTTCGTTTCAAGCGCGTAGCGGATGTGGTCGTCGTGACCATGTGTGAGCAGGATACGTTCACAAAAGCGTGTTCCCACCTGATCTGCCACGCGCTCAGGGTCGTGGGCAGGGTCAACGACGACGACTTCGGCGTCATCCCCAACTATCCACACGTTGTTGTCCACGTCCCACGTTCCGCCGTCAAGCGAAAACGTGCCGGACGTGATGAGTCGTTCAATTCGCGCTGTCATTGATAACCACCGATCGTAGAACTTCACCGCGTCCCATTTTGGCAAACGCGTCTTCAACTTGGTCAATTGTGATGCGTTCAGAAACGAATGTGTCCAGAGGCAGGCGACCTTGTTTGAACAGGTCGATAAACATTGGGAAGTCGCGTTCGGGCAAGCAGTCGCCGTACCAGCTGGACTTCAACGAGCCACCGCGACCGAACACGTCGAGGAGCGGAACGGACAGTTCCATTTCAGGGGTAGGTACTCCCACGAGCACGACGGTTCCGGCGAGATCGCGGGCGTAGAAGGCTTGGCGCCACGTTTCAGGAACTCCAACCGCGTCGATCACGACGTCAGCGCCAAAACCGCCAGTGAGTTCCTGTACAGCGGTGACAACGTCATCCTCGCCGAGGTCGCGCGAGTTGATGGTGTGCGTGGCGCCTAGGTCTGTTGCCCACTGAAGCTTCCGGTCGTCAAAGTCGATCGCAATGATGCGGGAGGCGCCGGCTAGGCGTGCTCCAGCAACGGCGGCAGCCCCTACGCCACCGCACCCGATAACAGCGACGGACTGACCGCGCGTGACCTTACCGGTGTTGATCGCTGCACCCAGACCGGCCATGACACCGCACCCCAACAGGCCAGCGACTGCCGGGTCGGTTTCTTCAACCTTGGTGCACTGACCTGCAGCCACCAAGGTCTTGTCTGCGAAGCTACCGATTCCAAGCGCCGCTTCGAGTTCCGTTCCGTCGGTGAGAGTCATCTTCTGAGTCGCGTTGTGGGTGTCGAAGCAGTACCAGGGTTCGCCTCGTTTACAGGCGCGGCACTCACCACAGATCGCGCGCCAGTTGAGAATCACGAAGTCGCCAGGCTCCACATTTGTGACACCTTCGCCTACCTGGGAGACGACCCCCGCGGATTCGTGGCCCAGTAGATACGGGTAGTTGTCGCCGATTCCGCCTTCGCGGTAGTGAAAGTCCGTGTGGCACACACCGCAGGACTTCACATCGACCACGACCTCACCGGGGCCGGGGTCTGGAATGACAATGTCGACGAGTTCGACTGGCTTTCCTTTGGCTTTGGCAACAACGCCTTTAACTGTCGTGGGCACGTCAACTCCTATGCGTGATCTACTATGTGTATAGAGCCCAGTCTATGTAGGAACCGCGTTCAGCTTCTATAGCTGAACGCGGTTCCGTTACGCTAACGTCGCTCTAGCAGACTCAGTTTTCGACGTCTGAGTGCTTCTTCAAATGCACGATCGCGGCTCCCAAGCCACCCCACACGGTGACCATGGACAGCAACATCATGATGATTGCCGGTGTGCTCATGCGTTTTCTCCTTGAATGTCTTTAGCGTGAATTGTCTCTTGTGTCTCGTCATGGTCCGTGCGAGCTGCGTCAACGACATCCTTGCGCCACGGAACCAGTGACATGATCACCGCGAATACCACTAGTCCGGCGACCATGCCCCAGCCGAATACGCCCACAAACCAGCCCGGGTATTCGCCGTAGCCATTCTTGACCAAGTCATATGTGGATGTGATGAACATGTAGCCCAACACGACAGGGGTGATGACGCCCAAGAAAACAATCCAGGTCCAGCCCACCTTGAAACTGCTGACCTTGTTGAGGTGGTCACGCAGGGTAGGCAGTGCTCGGATAACCCACGTCAAGCAGATGAGAGCGATCAGAGCAATTCCCACGATGGCCAGGTTGTTCACGAAGGCGTCGACCACGTCGAGCACGCTCAGGCCCGTAATCGTGGGGTAGAAGATACAGGAGACAACTGCCATGAATCCACCAAAGACAATAGTTGAGGTCTTCTGCGAGATGCCCAGTTTGTCTGCGACTGCCGCAGTCACAACTTGTACCAACGAAATGAGTGAAGTCAGACCGGCGAACACTAGGCTCAAGAAGAAAAGGACACCAAAAATGGATCCACCTGGCATTTCCGAAATGAGGGCTGGGAAAGCAACGAACGCGAGCCCGGGTCCACCTGCCACAGTTTCACTCACCGCGACACCACTCTGGTGAGCCATGAAGCCAAGAGAGGCGAACACACCAATACCAGCCAGGATTTCGAAGCTGGAGTTTGCGAAACCAACGACCAAGCCAGAGCCCGTCAGGTTGGTGCGTGGCTTGAGGTAGGCCGAGTACGTGATCATGATTCCGAACGCAACGGACAGGGAGAAGAAGATCTGCCCGTACGCTGCAATCCAGACCTTGGGGTCAGAAAGCGCGCTGAAATTAGGGGTGAAGAACGCATTAAGTCCTTCAACCGCGCCCGGAAGGGTGAGCGCGCGAATAACCAATGCCACAAACAGCACCAGCAGAATAGGTAAGAAGATCTTGCTGACGCGCGCGATTCCGTTCTCCACTCCACCCACAAGAATAAGCAGGGTAGCGACCCAGACAGCGATGAGTGGCAACAGCACTCCCACGACCGGTTGCACGCTAAACGTCACATCGCCAGACTGCTGGAGGAAGGTTCCACCAAAGAATTCTTCGGCGTTGTCGCCCCAGCTTTTGTTAAGCGAGAAGAACGTGTAACAAATCGCCCAACCGATAATGACCGCGTAGTAAATGGAGATCACAAAAGCGATTCCCACGTGAATCCAACCGATGGGTTCGGTTCCGCGGTTGAGCATGCGGAAGTTTAGTGGTGAAGACGAACGGAACTTGTGTCCGATCGAATAATCCAAGAACAGAAAAGGGATACCCACCGTGATCAGCGCAATCAAATAGGGGAGGATAAACGCCCCTCCACCGTTTTCAAACGCAACATAAGGGAAACGCCAAATGTTGCCCAGCCCCACGGCCGATCCAATTGCAGCCATGATAAACGCCGTCTGTGTACTAAAGACCTGGCGTGGCTGAGAGGAAGTAACTTGTTTCATCAACTGTCCCTTAAACCTGCACAGATAACCTGTGTCGCACGTGAAGCAACCCAGCGGCCTTTGCTGGGCTGTTCGAACGTGCAATATATAACATGAATCACATCGTCGTCATTCAAGCCCATATCGTAGACAAGTTCAGCATTTAAGTACACTTGATGCGTGACGATTCAGCTATATAACTCGAAGACCCGCAAGCTAGAGCCTTTCGCGCCCGTAACACCGGGGTGCGCGAGCATCTACGTGTGTGGTGCCACGGTCCAGGGTGCACCTCATATTGGGCACATGCGTTCGGCCGTGGTTTTCGACCAGTTGCGCCGGTGGATGACGTACCGGAACTTCGACGTCACGCTAGTTCGGAACGTCACTGACATTGACGACAAGATCCTCTCGAAGTCAGTTGATGAGGGCAGGCCGTGGTGGGCGCACGCTTTCCTTTATGAACAGGTGTTTACCGAGGCATATGACCGGATCGGAGTCGCGCCCCCAACCTATGAACCACGCGCTACCGGGCACATTCCAGAAATGATTGAGCTGATTGCTCGTCTCATCGAAGCTGGCCATGCCTATCCAGCTCAGGACGGTTCAGGGGATGTGTACTTCGACACCGCCTCGTGGCCGGAATACGGATCGCTTACCCGCCAAGACCGCGGCAGCATGGAAGACGCCGCCGACGCCCCCGTGCGTGGCAAGCGCGACCCGCGTGACTTCGCGGTGTGGAAAGGCCGCAAGGACGCTGACCCTGTGACAGCTTCGTGGGACACCCCATGGGGCCGAGGTCGTCCCGGCTGGCATATTGAATGTTCGGCAATGAGCACCAAATACTTGGGTGCACAGTTTGACATCCATGGTGGCGGACGAGACCTGAGGTTCCCTCACCACGAAAACGAAATGGCGCAGTCCAATGCGGCCGGCGACCCCTTCGCAAACCTGTGGATGCATTCGGGGTTGGTCAGTGTGGACGGCAACAAAATGTCCAAGTCCTTGGGGAACTCGATTTTCGCTCACGACCTTTTTGACGAATACTCGCCACTACTCGTGCGTTTCTTCCTCACCTCGGGCCACTACCGATCCCAGCTCGAGTTCACCCGGGACAATGTGGCTCAGCAACAAGCTGCGGTCACGCGCATCACCAACTTCCTCACGCGAGCCCGAACCGAGCTCGGGGACACAGCGCCTGCCGTTGTGTCATTCGAATCTGGCTACGAAGGCGGTCACGTGGCACCCGAATTTGCGGAGGCCATGGACGATGACCTGAGTACACCTCGGGCGCTTGCCGTTGTTTTTGACTACGTCAGCAAGGGATACAAACTCTTAGAGGCCGGGGGTTCCGCAAACCGCGAAGAACTTGCACACACGCTGGTTGCTGTCGAAACCATGCTCGACACACTGGGAATCAATCCCACAAGTCTCCAGTGGGCAGAAACCGCAAGCGGCTCAGATTCGGCCACGCAGGCCCTGGACGTACTCGTATCTGAACTTGCAAACCGAAGGCTGGAAGCGAAAAAAGCCAAGGACTTCGCCAATGCTGACGCGATTCGCGATCAACTCACACAAGCAGGCATCGTCATTGAAGACACCGCGGACGGATTCCGCTACCACCTAAAGGACTAAGCATGTCGAAATCAGGATCACGCGCTCGAAAAGGAACCGGCGGGCACGGTCGTCGCGCGCTCGCAGGTAAGGGCCCCACCCCAAAAGCTGAAGACCGGGTCTACCACAAGGCGTATAAAGCCAAACAAGAACGACTCAAGCGCGCAGCCCAACAACAGGCGCGCAAAAAGAAGAAGGAACACGGCTCAAATATGGTGGCCGGGCGCAACTCCGTGCTTGAAGCCCTGCGTGAAGGAATTCCCGCAACCACCCTGTATGTGGCGCGCCGAATCGACGCCGACGAACGTGTCCGCGACATCATCGAAGCCGCATCAGACCGGGGTATCCCCATGCTCGAAGCGGGGAAACCAGACCTTGACCGGATCACCGACGGGGCCATTCACCAAGGCGTTGCCCTTCAAGTGCCACCCTATGAATACGCCCACCCCGACGACCTGCTCTCGCTGGCTCGCGACCGCGCGGAACATCCGCTCCTCGTAGCTCTCGACGGAATCACCGACCCACGCAACCTGGGCGCCATCGTCCGCTCAACAGCAGCGTTCGGAGGGCACGGCGTCATCATCACCGAAAGACGTGCTGCCTCCATGACAGCGGCAGCGTGGAAGACCTCGGCGGGGGCAGCCTCCCGTATTCCGGTTGCCCAGGTCGTGAACCTGGCCCGAGCCATCGACGACCTCAAAAAGAGTGGCGTATTCGTTCTGGGCTTGGACATGAACGGAGACGTAGAACTGCCCAAACTGGAACTCGCTCGCGAACCCGTGTGCCTCGTGGTGGGCTCAGAAGGCAAGGGGCTTTCACGATTAGTACGTGACAAGTGCGACCAAATCGTGTCGATCCCCATCAGCGCAAGCACCGAGTCTCTCAACGCGGGAGTCGCTGCAGGGGTCGCCCTGTACGAGGTTGCCCGCACGCGCATGCTATAAGGCGCCCCGCCTTTCCCAGGAGGAAAACCGAGGCGCCTGCGGGCGTGCTTCGTAGCTAAACGCGTGGTGAGAAACGCCCGTCGTGGGCCATCCATCCACCGTCGACGAGCAGCGGTGTGCCGGTGACATACGAGGACGCATCGGAAGCGAGGAAAAGAACAGGGCCCGCCATTTCGTGCAGGTGACCCCAACGACCCACCGCAGTCTTATTGGCGTACGCGTCCCACCACTCCGTGTCAGACTTGATTTGCGCAGTCAGTGGCGTGTCGAACGGCCCGGGCAGAATCGTGTTGACCCGAACGCCAGAGCCACCCAGTTCACTCGCAAGCGTCTTGGTCAACTGCACAACCCCTGCCTTTGCGGCGGCATACAGACCCTGACCGGGTTCAACGACCTCGGCACGGAACGACGCGAACGTGACGATCGAGCCACGCCTGCGCTCGCGCATGCTGTCTCCGAACGCACGCATCAAACGGTACGTACCTTTGAGGTTGATGTCGATCACGCGGTCGAACTCTTCATCCGTGGTGTCCAACAGACGTTTACGGACATTCGCTCCCGGAGTGATGACCAGCGCGTGAGCATCCGCAAAAGACTGAGCAAGCGAGTCAACACTGCCTGAATCGGTGATATCCACGGTAAAGGCTTCAGCGGAACCGCCACGTTCAGCAATGATTTGAGCCGTGGCCTCAGCAGCTTCAGTGTTGAGATCTGCGCAGACAACGTGCGCGCCCGAATCAGCTAACCCCAGGGCTGAAACCTGGCCCAAACCTGAGCCACTACCAACAACAACGGCTGTGCGGTCGGACATGTTGAAAAGGTTCGGAATGTTAGGGACGTCTGTCATAGCCAGGCCTTTCGTGTGTGATCAGTGATTTATTGAAGTGATGAAACAACACTACGTTTAGTGACCCGGCTCACGGGGAAGCGTCCACATATCGTTCTCTTACTGCTGGTCAGGGCAGGTGAATGTCCGTGAAGACAGCGATCTCGTAGACTACGCGTATGACAGTGCGCATCCATGACGTAGCCCAGGCTGCAGGCGTTTCTGTCACCACTGTTTCCCGTGTGCTGTCTGACCGCGGTTCGGTGGCGGAAGCAACAAGGCAGAAGGTGCTCACCGCCGCTCAAAAGGTGGGATACTCGCGGTCAACGTTTCTCCCGCGTAACGATGTGCGTTTCATCGCCGTTGCTACACCGCAAGATCCTGAACATTGGCAACTTGAAGTGAGTCGCCTCGTCAACGCAGAACTGCAATCGCAGGGAATCTTGACCATGACCCCGCTCATCGATAGCAACCTCACGTCACTGAAAACTTCGATTCAGGCAGGTGCGGGGCTCGTTGTAACTCCTACGTTTACACGCCTGGATGTGGATGTCCCTGTGGTCAGGTTCGACGAATCCTCTTTTGTCAGCGCACAAACGTCGACGAACGAAACCATCGCAGCCAAACTTGACCTGGCCACGGGGTTGAGCCTGGCGTTTGAACACTTGACGGACTTAGGCCACCGCAGAATTGGCCTGGTGTGTAAAGATTCCGGCGAACTTGCGGATTTGCTGGCCTCTCGATTTCTCGCCGAACACCCCATGCGTAATTTGGGCAGTGTAGAAGACTGGATTGTCCGAGTATCCAAGTCGTATTCCGGCGGCATCCACGCTGCTATGCGCCTCAAAGACGCGGGAGGTACGGCAGTGATCGTGCAAGGACAGCTTCAACTTTTTGGAGTTCTCGACGCGATCCGGAAACGTGGCCTGACCGTGCCTCGTGACATGTCTGTAGTGGGGATTGGTGACAGCTTGACCACCCAGTACACGGGCCCACCGGCAACCGTTCTGGCGCTGGACTCCGCGGCAATGGCCCAAGCGCTCGCAGCAGCCACACGCAGTGTTTTGCACATTCCTGGCGAGAAGATGAAAACCGTGCCACCGAACTTCCGTCCCAAACTCATCGCCCGCGGATCCACCTCGGCAGGTCGAGCATGAGTCGCCCAACCCTCAAACAGATCGCTGAGCTTTCTGGCCTATCTGTGGCGACTGTGAGTCGCGTTTTGCGCGGTAAGGCATCAGTGAGTGAGTCGGCCGTTCGCGCCGTTGAAACCGCTGTGCGGACCCTGGGATACGGAACGGCACCAGGTGAGTGTTCCGCAATCGCGGTGGTGCAAGCAGTGCCGGTGGGAAGCGACGTGGACCCGTACGAATCGCTGTTTCTTCACGTGTCCGAACGCTTGTTTGAAGTGGGCCGGGCTGCCGTCCGGGTTCTCACCGGCCCCGGGATTCCTTCCGCAACTCCGATGCTCGCCAGTTCTGGAATTCGTGGTGCTCTGGTTTTGGGTGGTAGCTCCGCAGGACCCGAGGCGGTCCGCATGCAAGAGGAGGGTTTCCGGGTTTTGCGTATCGCCCAGTCCACGTATGCGGAAACCGCGCAGATTGTTTTGGACCCCACGACCTCGCTTGACACAGCGTTGAGCCATCTGGTGAACCTGGGTCACACCAGGATTGGGTTAGCGGTTCCGCGCAACAGTGCCGCGGCTGCCCGCATTTCGACTTTCCGTAAACGTCTCGCTGAGCTTCTGCATATTTCAGCTACTCGTGACCAGGCGCCGGTCGCGATGGCTGAGCCCGGTCTTCCAGCGGGTATTCATGCGGCGCAGAAGCTATTAATGGCCAACTGCACTGCTGTGATTGCGACGTCACCGTCGTTGACGTTTGGGCTCCTCGAAGCCGCTCGGCGTGAACGGTTGAGTGTGCCTGAACACGTGTCGCTTCTGACGGTGGGCGACATTCATGATGCCGACGTTCTGGACCCACCCATTTCCCAGGTGACCTACGATTGGCAGGCGGTTGCTGAGACTGCGGTTGGCATGCTCGAAACCATGCTCAGCCGACCCGGTTATATGCCGTCATACTCCATGTCGCCTGAGCTCGTTTTGCGCAGTTCGGAAAAGCCTATTCGCAGACGTTAAAACTCCTGGGCGGAACTTCCTGAGCGAATCTGCTGGGTGTGCGACTACTGCGCTTGGTGTTGTTCGCGTGCGACGCGCAGGTGGAACAACAGGTCGGTGACATCGGCGGGTGAGTTCACGCGATAGGTTGCGCGAGTTTCTCCTTCACCTACCTTGACGGTCACCGCATTGGGGTTCTGCGCAAGTGCGGCAAACGCGTCTTCGTCCGTGACGTCGTCTCCTACGTAGAGGATTTCCGGGGCCGAGGTGGTTAATTCGTTGACAGCGTCCCCTTTGGTGACGTGACGGACGGTCAGTTCCAGAATGTCGTGACCGCTGACTTGCCGTACGTGGTTGAAACGTGTCTGGGCCTGCTGGATGTACGCGAGAACTTCGTCGCGGAACTCCGGTTTGACGGTTCGCCAGTGGAATGTGCGACCTAAAGGTTTACGCTCAATCCACGCACTGGAGTCAGCGAATCTAGTCTCAAACTCCTGGACGCAGTCTTCTAGTTCTTCAAGTATGGCTTCTTCGTTGTCCGTGAGGTTCACTTGGGTGGCTTCCAGCCCACGTTTACCAGGCAGAACGTGGGCGGTTTCTGAACCGTGCGAGCCGTACATGAGAGTTCCCGCCGGAGGCTCATACACGTTGAACAGGTTGTCTAGGTTCCTTCCAGACACGAGTGCCACCCGCGTGTGTTTCAAAACAGACAGGGCCCGCACCTCGGCGGCAGAACCCGGCAGGGGAGCGGACGTGTACGGGTCGTCGACAAGCGGGGCCAGAACGCCGTCAAAATCCAACGCGACGGTGAGCCTGGAAGCCTGAGCCAGCCGTTCAATGGCTGTTTTGAGGTCCTGTGGAAGGCCGTGGGCGTGGTGGGTAGCTGCGTCTTCAAGAGCGTCGAGGAAGCTACGTGACCACACGTGCACTGTGTCCTTTTCCAAGCGTTTACGCATGAGACGCATGCGGTGGCGTTGCTCTTTAGGCGGGAGCTCGCACGCGCGCATGATGGTGTTTTTCATGTTGTCGATGTCGTGCGGATTGACCTTGAGCGCTTGTGTCAGTTGGTCAGCAGCGCCGGTGAATTCGCTTAAGACAAGTGCGCCCGTGTCGTCGAGCCTGCACGCGACATACTCTTTTGCAACCAGGTTCATGCCGTCGCGCAACGCGGTGACGAGGCATACATCAGCGGCGAGGAAAAGGGCCACCATTTGATCGCGCGGATACGAGTGGTGCAGATAGTGAACGACCTGGTTGTTCAGGTCTGAGAACTCGCCGTTGATCCGGCCCACGGCGAGTTCAACGTCGTACCGAATCTGCTTGTACTGCTCGACACGTTCTCGGCTGGGTGTGGCCACCTGAACCAAAGTTACGGACTCTGGGTCGAGTCGCTTGTCACGGAGGAGTTCTTCAAATGCTTTGATGCGGTGCCTGATGCCCTTTGTATAGTCCAAACGGTCCACGCCCAACATGACGATGTCCGGGTTGCCCAGATCGCGCCTGATTTGGGCCGCGCGCTCAATGATGGCGGGGTCGGCGGCCAGTTCTTGAAGGGAGTCTGTATCGACTGAGATGGGGAAGTGCCGGGCAATCGACGCGTGCCCTGGAACGCCGAGGTCGTCCTGGGCAGGTACGGTGAGTCGCTCTCCGCGGGTGGAAGTGCCGCAGAGATTTCGGACCGCTGAACGGAAGTTTGCAGCATCAGTTGGGCGCTGAAAGCCGATCAGATCAGCGCCTTGTACGCCTGTCAGGATCTCTTTCCGCCATGGCAGCTGGGAAAACAGTTCCCATGCTGGAAACGGAATGTGGTTGAAAAAACCAATTTTGAGGTCCGGGCGTTTCGCCCGTAATAGAAGGGGAACTAACAAGAGCTGGTAGTCGTTGACCCAGACGGTTGCACCTTCAGCTGCGACTTCAGCTGCCCGGTAGGCAAAGCGTTCATTGACGTCGCGATACGCGTCCCACCACGTGCGGTGGTATTCGGGAGGCACAATGACATCGTGAAACAAGGGCCACAAAGTGGCGTTGGAGAACCCTTCGTAATAGCGTCGGACCTCGGTTGCTGTAAGAGTCACGGGAACAATGTGGATTCCGTCTTTGTCGAACGGGTCGAGATCTTCATCTGGTTGACCAGCCCATCCGACCCATGCACCATGGGTGCGTGACATGACGGGGTCCAGCGCTGTGACGAGCCCGCCGGGGGACGTGCGCCACGCAGGCGGATCGACCGAGGTATCCCGGTCGACCGGAAGGCGGTTGGCAATGACGACAAAGTCAGGGCCAGACTGGGGCGGGTCGATACGTTTTGATTGATACTTACCTTCAGCTAACCGTTCCATGTGTCCCTTTCGGAAAGTACGCTCAAAACTTATTTTAAGGTGTTGGCTTAGGCTGGTATGGATGGCTGTTGAACAGTTAGGCAAATATCGCCTAGTAGAGGAACTTGGTTCAGGCGGCATGGGCGTGGTCTACCTTGCGGTAGATCCGGACAACAGGCCCGTTGCCGTCAAGGTGTTGCACCCTTCTATCGCTAATGACCAAACAGCCAGAATGCGCCTTGCGCGTGAGGTGCGCACCCTTCGCCGGATCCAGCACCCGCGTATCGCCGCAGTGCTCGACGCGGAGTTGGAAACCGAAACACCCTACGTGGTGACCGAGTTTGTGGACGGTCTCACGCTGTCCGACGACGTGCGGGAGAACGGTCCGTTTGCCGAAGACGAACTTGTCCACTTTGGCCACGCACTTCTTGACGCCCTGACTGCGGTCCACAACGCCGGTGTGGTGCACCGCGACCTCAAACCGGCCAACGTCATGATCATGGACGGCGAACCCATGGTGATCGACTTTGGTATCGCCCAAGCAGCCGACGAAGTCAAGGTGACAGTCACCGGCTTGGTCATGGGAACGCCGGGGTACTTGAGCCCTGAAATTGTGGACGGTAAGCAGTCCAATGAAAAGACCGACTGGTGGGGATGGGCCGCCACCATGGCCTTTGCAGCAACCGGGCACAACCCATACGGATCAGGCGGCATCGAAGCTGTTATTGCACGCGTTGCTTCTGGGCGCGCCAACCTGCAAGGTGTCCCGGAACGATTCGTACCACTTCTTCGCGCTTGCCTAGACCCCAAACCTGAACGCCGTCCGTCGGGTCAGATGATCCTGGAAGCGCTTGTTGAAATCGAATCGGGCCAAATGCCCAGCCTGGGTGGCGCCGTCCCGGCACCTCCACCCGCGCCCCACCTCGGCGACACCATGGTAGGTGGGCCAAATGTGCCGGCCCCTCCTGACAACAACATTGCCGGTTATGCCGGGCAACCAGCGTTCGAGAACGGGCCCGCGCTTGCTGGCATCGACCTCGGCGCACATAGCCAAGACCGGCACTCTGCTATGGGGCTTATGGGGAGCCCACGGCCAGGAGGGCATCCGGTTCAACAGCACGTGCCACCGGCGAACATTCAGCCACCCCCGCAAGATTTCACCCAGCAGCCCGCATACATGTCGGGACCGGTGGGCACGCCGTATCCTCAGTACGGCTCGCAACACCACTACGAACATTATGAACAGCCCGTAACGCTGGGACCACCAGCTGGTGCGTCCAAGCTGTCGGCTCTGACTGTGCTTGCTTTGGTGCTTCTGTCCATTGCGCTAACCGCTTTGGCGCCGCTGATCACTTTGGGCGCGGTAGTTGTGTGGCAGATTGTTGCGCGCACGGTGGGAACCATGGTGAGGAGTCACCGTGAACGCCTTGTGGCGACTGGAAAAGCGAGCACGTCAGGCACTGTCGCGCGCACGCCCGTTGCGATTGTGACAGCTGTGCTGTTCACTGCTGTGGGGCTTATTTTGCCGTTGATCGCAGCCTGTGCTGTGGCGCTTATGACGTGGTTGGACGTCGCCGGGATCGTGCCGCGGGGTTATCGCGAAGAAACGGCCTTGATCGCTGCTGCCTGTGCAGGTGCAGTTGTCATGTGGTTTGGTCCCACGTCGTCCAATCTACGCCGAGGTTCGCGCCAGATTGCGGCCGTGGCAGTTGGCAAATCGACAGTGGGGCATTGGTTGGCGATCGGGTTGCTGAGCGTGCTCGCCCTGTTAGCGTTTTTGACGGTTGTTGGGGGAGTCGGCGTCACGTGGTGGCCGGCCCAAGACAGTCCGCTTGATCTTTTGCCGGTAAGTGACTAACTCGAGAAGTTGAGCCTTCAACCGTTGTGATAATGTGCCCACGAGAAAACGTGACCTCCTGGGCAAAACCATAGAAGAGGAAAAATGGCCAAAGACCAAGTTGAACGCAGGCAAGCTGCGCGCGAAAAAGCTCGTCAGATTGCACAAGCGCAGGCCAACCGAGAGAAGCGTGCCAAGACCATCCTCTGGTCCGGAATCGCTGTTGTTGTGGTTGCCGTTATCGCAGTGATCGTTGTGTTGATTGTGCATTCGTCGCGACCTGCTGTTGGCCCGGCCACTATGGTCAACGGTGGGGTTACGTTAACGCAGGGCGAAAAGGGAACCACAGTCGTTGCCCACCCATCAGATAAAGAAAACGTCCCAGACGGCCTGCCGGCATATGATTCTGGAAAACAAAAAGAGAACGCAGCTCACGTAGACGTGTACCTGGATTTCCAGTGTCCGGCGTGCAAGAGCTTTGAAGACACCAACGGTGCCGCGCTCACCAAACTCATGGAATCTGGCGACATCACCGTGACGTACCATCCCGTTTCTATCCTCGATGGAGCTTCGGGAGGAAACAAATTCGCGACCCGTGCCGCTAACGCTTTTATGTGTGTCGCTGATGCGAAGAACGATGACAAGCTCGTCGACGTGATCCAGAATATCTTTGCGCAGCAGCCTGAAGAAGGTGGCAGCGGAATGGAAGACGATCAGCTTCTGGGCATTCTCGAAAAGTCCGGAGTTGACTTGGACGCTAAGACGACAGTTCTTGAGGAACAGCCCACTGTGCGCGACTGTGTAACGAATGTGTCGTTTGAGAAATATGTGCAACAGGCCACCAAAACTGCACAAGACCGTGATCTGAAGGGCACACCACGCATTCAGGTTAACGGCAAGGACGTAGAGCCCAAAGTGTGGGCCAACCCTCAGTCGTTTGGGCGGACCTTGCTTGAGGCGACCGGCCAGATCGGTGGCCAAAAGTAGTGCCAGGTTGAACGAGGAGCCAAATGTGACTTTGGGACCGGTATTCGGCTAGACTGAATTGGCTTCAGATCGATGAGGTCTGAAGCAGTGCCTCCTTAGCTCAGATGGCCAGAGCATCCGCCTTGTAAGCGGAGGGTCGTCGGTTCGAATCCGACAGGGGGCTCTCTCAAAGCCCTTCACCAGAAACACCCTCCCTGGTGAAGGGCTTCTGCGTTCTTGAAATGAGTGCTTGTGTTATAACCCGTGCGTGGCCTGTGAACCGTTACAGAACCGGCACACGGTTAATCCCTAGATCAGACGGCCGAATCGTTAGGATAAGTAGAAGAATCAAACAAACACGAAAGGCCCGACTCACATGGGATTGCTTGAAGGATTGGGGACAGCACTCGTTGTCTTCGTAATTTTCATCATCGTTATTGCGGTTCTTCTTTTTGGTGGCCTTCGCACCAGCATCTTCTTCACCGTGCGAACTCAGGAAGCCGTCATCGTCGAACGATTTGGGCGTTTTAAGAAGGTGTGCGAAGCAGGTCTGAACACCAAGATGCCGTTCATCGAAACCACCACAAAGCCTATTTCACTGCGCGTCCAGCAGCTGGAAGTCAACATTGAAACCAAGACCCAGGACAACGTGTTCGTCATGGTGCCAGTGGCTGTGCAGTACGTGGTGAGCCAACATTCGGTGCGCGAGGCTTACTACAGCCTGGCCAACCCAGAAGAACAAATCCGGTCATACGTCTTCGACACTGTGCGTTCGGCGCTCTCGACTCTGACGCTGGACTCCGCATTCGAATCCAAAGACGACATCGCATACAGCGTTGAACAGCGACTGTCCGAATCCATGGCCCGTTACGGATTCCGCATCGTCAACACGCTCGTCACCGACATCTCACCAGACTCCCGCGTGCGCGACTCCATGAACTCGATCAACGCGGCGCAGCGCGACCGCGAAGCCGCCCAGGCCCTCGCGGAAGCCGACAAGATTAAGCTCGTGACACAGGCAGAAGCCGAAGCCGAGTCCAAGCGCCTCCAAGGTGTGGGTATCGCTGCTCAACGTAAAGCAATCGCAACCGGTATTGCCGAACAGTACGAGCTTCTGCGTGAAGTGGGAATTGAAGACACAGCTGAACAGCTCCTGCTCATGACCCAGTACTTCGATACCATGCAAGACGTGGCACGTAATGGACGCTCAAACGTACTCCTCCTGCCTAACAACCCAGGCCAGTTGGGTAACCTGAGCGAAGAAATCCGCACCACTCTTCTGCAAGTCAACGCAGTACGAGAAGCTAATGAAGACGCAGAGAAGCGCGCACCTCGGACGCGGAAGGAAGTCCGCCAAAAGTGGGAGAACTACTCTGATGACCTTCCCGACCTCCCGCCGTACAACCCAGAGTCGTAGATCACATTAAACTGATCCAGTGACTGTTTCACTGGACTTTAGGAGGGACGTTGGCCCGCGAAGCGCTTGACCGATTTTTTGAGATCTCAGCTCGCGGATCAACGGTAGGTCGTGAAGTGCGTGGAGGACTCTCCACGTTCTTTGCAATGAGCTACATTGTTGTGCTCAACCCGCTCATCATTGGAGCCGCCGCCGACTCCACCGGCAAGTTCCTGGGCGGGGGAGCCGAACCAAACTTCGCAGCGATCGCGGCTGCCACCTCGCTCATATCCGGTGTTCTGACAATCCTCATGGGGCTCATTGGTAACTTCCCCATGGCGGTGTCGTCATCCCTGGGTATGAGCGCTTTTATTACCTTTGGAATCATTGTGATTCCGGGAATGACCTGGGCTGACGCAATGGGGCTCGTGGTCATTGAAGGCATTATTCTTCTGATCCTCGTTCTCACGGGATTTCGGCAAGCGATTTTCAACGCCGTCCCCGATCAACTGAAAACCTCCATTTCAGTTGGTATTGGAATGTTTATCACGCTGATCGGAATGATCAACGCTGGGTTTATCGCCAACGCCGGCGGCAACGCACTGCAACTGGGCAACAACGGCTACCTTGTGGGCTGGCCCATGCTGGTGTTCATCGTCACGCTCTTCGTGCTGTTTGTGTTGCACAGCAAGAAAGTGCGTTCGGCGATCCTTGTGTCGATTCTGGGCGCCACCGCACTCGCCCTCATTGTCGAAGCTATCTTTAAGCCCGGCCCCAAAGTATCCGGTGGTGAAGCCATCAACCCGAACGGGTGGCAACTCACCGTTCCCACGCTTGACCAAGAGTGGCTGAGCCTCCCAGACCTATCGACCCTGGGTCACTTCAACCTGCTGGGCTCCTTCAGCTCCGTGGGCATCATTACGGGAGTGCTTATCGTTTTCACGCTGCTCCTCACCAACTTCTTCGACCTCCTGGGCACCATGATGGCCGTGGCAAACACAAGTGGCCTTGCGAATGAACACGGGCAGATCCCGCACTCCAAACGGATCATGGTCGCCGACGCGATAGGCGCGATCGGCGGTGGGCTGGGGGCCACCTCGGCGAACTCCGGGTTTATCGAGTCAACCGTGGGTGCCGGGGACGGCGCCCGCACCGGGCTGGCAAATGTGGTGACCGGTGTGCTTTTCTTAGCGACGATCGTGCTCTCACCACTGGCCTCAGTGATCCCGTCTGAGGCGGCCGCACCCACCCTGGTGCTCGTGGGCTTCCTCATGATGCAACAAGTGGTCAAGATCGACTGGGCCAATCCTGAAATCGCAATCCCGGCGTTCCTCACGATCGTTCTCATGCCGTTTTCGTACTCGATCACGAACGGTATTGGGGCGGGATTCGTCACGTTTGTGGTGATGAAGGTGGCGCGCGGAAAGTACCGGGACGTTCACCCACTCATGTACCTGACAGCCGGAATGTTTGTGCTGTACTTTGTTTCCGGGCCACTGCAAGACGCCCTCGGTGGCGCGTAAGGATGTCGCGAGAGCGTCGCTTTTGCGCCTACCGGATTTGGGAAACGGGAACGTAGTCAGGGTATTTAGGGGTAACTGAGTCCCCAGAGCTCACGCCCTGAATCCGCCTACCTACCCACGGCACAAAGTGCTCACGAACCCACAAGGCTTCGTGTGCGATTCTTTCGCGCACGGGTTTTGCTGGCTGTTTGGGAATTTTGAAACCGCTCTTCTCCGCGGAACGATTCAGCAGGGTCGACAAGGCTTTTTCCGCTACCACAGCGTGCCCCTCGCTGCTCAAGTGAATTCGATCTTCGGCCCACATCTGTGCCCGGTAGAGCCCGCGCGTTCCCCACAGGTCCAGCATGTAGCACCCGTGGCGCTGGGAAATGGTCCACAAGTGCGAGTTGTAGATGGCAACGCGTGACCGCAATGCGCGTAAAAGAGGGGACGCCGCCGAGGTGTCATACCCGTTGCCCATGAGAACCTGGATGCCTTCCCTACGGAGGGCGACGATCGAGTTTTCAACAACCGATGCGAGCTCATCAACCTTGGCGCCAGGCCGCATACAGTCGTTACCACCGGCAACGAATGACACCAGATCAGGTTTAGTGTCTAGAGCAAACGTCAGCTGCTCGTCTACGACTTGGTGGAGCACCTTTCCCCGTACCGCCAAATTCGCGTACTGCAATTCCGGAGTCGACAGCGGGCTGTCGCTTAACGCGATTGCGAAATGGTCGGCCCACCCTCTAAATGTGTCGCCCTCACCGTCCATCAGGCCTTCGGTAAATGAATCCCCCAGTGCCGCATAGCGGTGGATGAGATCGGCTTGCGGTTCTACTTCGTGTGGAGCAGAGTCACGGGTGGGATCTGACATGTTTCCTCAACCTGTTGGGGCGCGTGTTGTGCCCTCATAATACGACTTTTCAGCAGTAATCTGCCCTCACAGCCTTCCACACATGAGACCCTCATATGATGCTCACCTCCCGTCTAGACCTCGTACAGACAGCGAGTAACGTAGGAGTGTACGATCTGAGGCGAAGACGCTCACACACCCCGCCAATCCACGAAAGGAGCACAGTGAACGCTCACCGTCTGCAACTTATGAGACTCACGCATTCATTGAGCTTCAACGGTGCAGAAAGTGTGGCGGCAGCGTGAGCGAACAGAAGCCAACAACTCAACCAACAACGCGTGGAGCGGCTCTTCCGCAGTCAGCGTTAAAAACCCAACCTGTTCCGCAACCTGAACGAAAGTCCCGGGCCCGGAAACTGTTGGCAACCACCTCGGCGCCTCTTCGTAAATCAACCCGCAAACGCGCAGAGGACATTGCCCGCCGCACTGTCGAAAAAATCGTCTCTGACCCTTCTCCACCCACCCAACCGGTCCCCATTGTGGCCATGCTCAAAGGGACGCCCTACCAGGAACCTGTCGAAGCCCGCGCAAAAACCGAAGCCGAAGCACGTCTCATTTTGGATCTCGCTGTGGACCTGGGGGCAATCATGTTGCGTGCAGGAGCGTCGAGTGCTGAAACTGAGCTCGCCGTTATTGCGACCTGTTCAGCCATGGGACTACCCAACGCTGAAGTTGACCTCACAGCTACTTCGCTGACGGTTCACTACTCCGACCCCGACGGCAAACTCCTCACAGTCATGCGCGTGGTGCGGGCGCTGTCCTTGCACTTTGCCAAACTGTCCTCGGTGCATTCGCTCGTCGCTGAAATGGCCAACGGGAAGATCGACTACGAAGAAGCACGCTCTCGGATCGACGCAATCCGCAACCAGAAACGCCCATACGCCGAATGGGTCGTGACCCTGGCTTGGGGAGTGCTGGTCATGTGCTTCATCAACCTGGTGGGCGGCAACGGAGTCGCTTCAATTCTGGGTTTCGTGATTGCCATTGCTTCTGACTGGTTCGGGAAAGTTCTCTACCGAGTTAACGTCCCGCCATTTTTTGTCATCATGGCTCAGTCGACTGTCGCGACTCTCGTGGCAATGGTGACCTACTCATTTGGCCTGATCTCAAGTCCGCAGTACATGGTCGCCGGGGGAATCGTTTTGTTGCTCCCTACGGTGAGCCTGATTTCTGCTGTCCAAGACGCGCTGACGGACTTCCCGCTCACGGCAGCGGCGAGGTCAGTCACCCTGTTCATGTCCTTTGCGGGAATCGTATCTGGAATTGCTGCGGGCTTGTACATTGGGCGTTTGTTGCACCTGCGTGAAATTGACGTGATTGTCCGCTCCGGTGGGATCGACGCGCTTACAACAATCGTTGCCCTGTTCGCTGCTTTTCTCGTTGCCGCGTGTGGCGCGATTGGGTATCAAGCTGCCAAACGAACCGTTGTGGTTGCCGGGGTTATTGGGCTGGTCGGTTTTGTGATCCTCGTGGGGCTCATGGTGCTGGGCGTGGGAAACATTCTGGCGTGTTTCGTCGCATCAACCGTGGTGGGATTCCTGTGCCGCCCAGCCGCCTTTAAACGCGGTGCACCAGTGATTGTGCTGATGATCCCCACAATTTTCCCGTTGCTCCAAGGCCTGTCGATCTTCTCATCGGTGTACAAAATTGTGGAACCAGAAGAAGCAGTGAGCCTCGCAAACGGTCTGTCTGCCCTGTTTGCGGCGTTAACTGCAAATGCTGCAATAGGTGTGGGGGCGATTCTGGGCGACTTTATTGTGCGCCCGTTTATGAAGCGTCGGGTAAACGCCAAACAACAGGCTCAGAACCCTGATCTCGCAGAATCTGGTTCGCCCGACTAAACGGCTTAGACCCAAAAAATCCGCGAGAAGCTGACAACGGCGACGGGTGCGCCGACTCAATCCGGGGAACCTCGCCAAGCTCTCGTGCCAACGCCTGCGCTTGCCGACCCCACAAAATCGCAACCAGGGGGCCACCTCGGCGTGCCAAAACCCGGATCGCGTGATCCGTGATGTCCTCCCAACCCGCGCCTCTGTGTGACCCAGGGCTACCCGGCGACACCGTGAGAACCCGGTTGAGGAGCATCACCCCCTGGCGCTGCCATGCCCGTAAGTCTCCGTGTGTGGCAGGTCCAACGCCGAGGTCGTCGTAAAGTTCGCGGTAAATGTTGGCAAGTGAACGGGGGAGTGGGCGCACGTCAGGGTTCACAGCGAACGACAGCCCAATGGGATGGCCCACTGTGGGATACGGGTCTTGTCCCACAATGAGGACCTTGACATTAGCCAAAGGCTCTTCAAACGCGCGGAAAACTGCGTTGCCGACAGGCAGATAACCACGACCTTGGGCAATCTCAGCGCGCAAGAAGTCGCCCATGTGCGCAATCTTGTCTGCAACAGGTTCCATCGCTTGTGCCCAGTCGGGGGCCATGATGTCAGTCAGAGCCATAATCCCGAGCCTAGTGCAGGGCGCACAGCCGATGTGCGATTTTTGCATGTGACGGACCATGGACTGATGTGTCGAGCATCACGCAGTATCGCTATGCTGGCTGGGAGGTTTATCCAACGAAAGGATCGACATGGCTGATTTCCCTCAGGCGCAAGACTGGAAGATGTTCATCGGTGGCGAATGGGTTGACGCGGTTGACGGAAGCCGCGCAAACGTCATCACTCCAATCGACCGCAACCAGGTCATCGCAACTGTTCCGAACGGAAAAGCTGAAGACGCTGACGTGGCCGTCAAAGCAGCCCGCGCTGCCTTCCCAGCATGGTCGCAGCTGCACTTCAAGGAACGCCAGAAGTTGCTCACCCAGTGCGCCGATGCACTGGCAGAAGCGTCTGAGGACCTTGCTCAGCTCACTGCCCTGGACACAGGGAACGCGGTCCGCACCCAGGCGCGCCCAGAAACCAACATTCTGGTCGACCTGTTCCGCTACTTTGGTGGAGTCGCGGGTGAAGTGAAAGGCAACACCCTGCCAACCGGGCCAGACCAATTGCAGTTCACCAAGCGCGTGCCACTCGGTGTGGTGGCCGGTATTCTGCCGTGGAACTCACCACTCATGATCGCAGCGTTCAAAACTCCTGCTGCCCTGGCTGCAGGAAACACCATCGTTCTCAAGTGTGCCGAAGACGCGCCGCTCACTATTTTGCGGATGGCCCAGATTATTGGCGACATCCTTCCTGCCGGAGTTCTCAACGTTGTGACCGGTAAGGGATCGGTGATCGGTGAAGCCCTGACCCAGCACCCAGACGTTGACAAGGTGTCGTTCACTGGCTCCACCGGCGTTGGTCGCCACGTGGCCAAGGTGGCAGGCGCCCGGCTCGCTCACTCCTCCATGGAGTTGGGCGGTAAGAGCCCCAACATTGTGTTCCCGGACGCAATGTCTGATGAGGTTCTGGACCAAGTGCTTCTGTCTACCCGGTTTGCACGTCAGGGGCAGTCTTGCACCATGGGGTCGCGTCTGTTCATCCACGCAGCCATTTACGACGAATTTTTGGGCAAGCTCGTTGAGCGCATCAAGGGCATGAAGGTCGGTGACCCACGCGATGAGTCGTCCGACATCGGCTGTGTCATAAACGAAAAGCAGTACAACCAGATTGCGCAGTACATTGAAATCGGCCGCTCCATGGAAGGCGTGGACGTCGCATATGACGGCAGCGATGCCCTCGAAGTTGGGGAACCTGGTTTCTACCACGCACCTGTTGTGTTCGCTAACGCGAAGAACGACTGGCAAACCAGCCGCGAAGAAATCTTTGGTCCAGTTCTTTCGGTGATCCGATTCGAAACCGAAGAAGAAGTCATCGCCATGGCAAACGACTCCGACTACGGCCTTGCCGCATACGTGTTCACCAAGGACATTGACCGCGCACTGCGGGTGGCCAACGCAATCGAATCCGGTTGGGTCCAGGTCAACCAGGGTGGTGGCCAGCAGGTTGGGCAGTCCTACGGTGGTATGAAGACCTCCGGTTTTGGGCGTGAAGCCTCACTGGAAGGAATGCTGGAAGGTTTCACCCAATTCAAACAGATCAACGTAGCGATTCGCTGAACCTGACCCGCGGACACCTGCCCTTTGAGAGGCGGGTGGGAACGACCTCGGCGTGATAGAAACGGGAGTGCACAGCGCTCCCGTTTCTGCTTCCCTCGAAGTGTCTGAAACGCTGGAAGGGTAATGGTGGGTAGAATAGCGCGCAGTGAAGGAAGGTGACATGGAATCTGAACAGCTAAGCGAACTCGAGCAGAAAGTGCTCGAATTTGAGCGGCAGTGGCACACCCTCGGCGGTGTTAAAGAACACGCGATTCGTGAACAGTTCAACCTGAGTTCGACCGGATACTTTCAGATTCTCAACTCGCTTTTAGACAACCCGCATGCCTATGCGCAAGACCCTATTTTGATCAAACGTCTCCGTCGGATCCGTGACGGACGCCAACGTGATCGAGCCCAGAGGATGGCCCGTTAAAACATGACCAAGTACCCACCAGACGAATTCGACTCCATCGTTCCGTCGGGACGTAAAGGAGCGCACCGTCGCCAATCGAGTGGTATGAGTCAGACCGCGGCGATTTCGCTGATCGCCGTTCTGGCGGTCGTTGCTGTTGTTTTAGTGATCGGGGTGGTGCGGATCATTGGATCTTCTGCGGTTGACCCAGAGGAACAGGTCGCTGGTCCTGGAAATAGCGAAACCGCAACCCCACAGCCGTCGGAGACTTCGGTCAATGTGAAGGAGCGTTCGGGAACCGTGCAGGTTCTCAACGCTTCAGGCGTGACCGGAGCGGATACGACGGTTGCAAAGAAAATCGAAGACGCCGGTTGGTCCGATGTGAAGACGGAACGTGGGCGGTCTTCGTCATCTACTTCAGTTGTGTACTACGCGGATGGTTTTAAAGACGAAGCTCAAGCTCTCGCCGAGGTCGTTGGTGCAGAGGACGTGAAGTCTAGTCCCAAGTACAGCACTGACATCACGCTGTTGCTGAACTCTGATATTGCAAAGGGTTTGGCGTCAGATGAGCCCAGTGCCGAGGCGACTGACGGAGCCAGTAAAAACAGCGAAGAAAGTGGCGCTAGCGAATAAACGTCATGGATGTGTGCTGTAGATGCACACGCCGTGTTAAAAAAAGTTTTCCTGTGCATTTTCCTACGAAGATCGGCATTAAATGGTGTGATTGCGTGGAAAATCGTGGTTTTATTGTTGTTTTGCGTCTTTGGTGGTGTGTTTTTTGAGTGCACGCTTATGAGTGCGTGAACTGACGCAACATAAATACGCTGCGACCTGCAAAAACATGCGTCAAAGCTCGGTAGGATCGGGAGTGCTACACATGTACGCAACGATGCAATACACAACTGGAGAAGATAATGACGCAGGGAACGGTCAAGTGGTTCAACGCTGAAAAGGGCTACGGATTTATCACCGTTGACGGCAGTGACCAGGACATCTTCGTGCACTACTCGGAGATCCAGATGGATGGATACCGTTCGTTGCAAGAAGGCCAGCAGGTTGAATTTAATGTGGGCCAGGGAGACAAGGGGCCGCAGGCTGAAGGCGTTACGCCACTCTAAAGAGAATTTCACGCGCCTAAGGCGCTCTGCATTTGCACTCGATGGTGGAGAGTGCTAAATCTAGACGTGGCAAGCACTGAGTGCAGATGAGGGTTTGTTGAACCGAAGAAGGGAATCGGTTGAGTAAGCCCCGCCGTCGCGGGCTCTGTACAACGTGAACACAAGCCACCCGCACAGGGAGGATGCTCGCCACTATGGCAAAGCTCATTGCATTTGACGAAGAAGCTCGTCGTGGCCTCGAGACAGGTTTGAACACCCTGGCTGACGCAGTCAAGGTGACGCTGGGACCTCGCGGCCGCAACGTTGTGCTGGAAAAGAAGTGGGGCGCACCGACGATTACCAACGACGGTGTCTCCATCGCTAAAGAAATCGAGCTCGAAGACGCGTACGAAAAGATCGGCGCCGAGCTGGTTAAAGAAGTAGCTAAGAAGACTGACGACATTGCCGGTGACGGAACCACTACCGCTACCGTTCTCGCTCAGGCTCTGGTTCGCGAAGGTCTGCGCAACGTCGCAGCCGGTGCTGACCCACTGAGCCTCAAGCGCGGAATCGAAAAGGCTGTCGACGCAGTTACCTCGGTTCTTCTTGAAAACGCTAAGGACGTCGAAACCAAGGAGCAGATCGCTGCTACCGCTGGTATTTCGGCTGGTGACCCTGCAATCGGTGAACTGATCGCTGAAGCTATCGACAAGGTCGGTAAAGAAGGCGTTGTCACCGTTGAAGAATCCAACACCTTTGGTCTTGAGCTCGAACTCACTGAAGGTATGCGCTTCGACAAGGGATACATCTCCGGATACTTCGTCACTGACGCTGAACGTCAGGAAACGGTCTTGGAAGACCCGTACATCCTGATCGTCAACTCCAAGATCTCGAACGTGAAGGACCTCTTGCCGGTTCTCGAGAAGATCCAGCAGTCCGGTAAGCCACTGCTGATCATCGCCGAGGACGTTGAAGGTGAAGCGCTCGCAGTTCTGGTTGTGAACAAGATCCGCGGGACCTTCAAGTCGGTTGCTGTTAAGGCTCCTGGCTTTGGTGACCGTCGTAAGGCTCAGCTGGCTGACATTGCGATCCTGACCGGTGGTCAGGTCATCGCAGAAGAAGTGGGCCTCAAGCTCGAAAACGCAACCCTGGACCTCCTGGGTACCGCACGCAAGGTTGTTGTCACCAAGGACGAAACCACCATTGTGGAAGGTGCCGGAGACTCCGACGAAATTGCTGGTCGCGTAGCTCAGATCCGCCAGGAGATCGAAAACTCGGACTCCGACTACGACCGCGAGAAGCTGCAGGAACGTCTGGCGAAGCTCGCTGGCGGTGTTGCAGTTATCAAGGCTGGCGCTGCTACCGAGGTTGAGCTCAAGGAACGTAAGCACCGCATTGAGGACGCTGTCCGCAACGCAAAGGCTGCCGTTGACGAAGGTATCGTCGCCGGTGGTGGTGTTGCTCTGATCCAGGCCGGCAAGAAGGCGTTTGACTCGCTCTCACTGGAAGGTGACGAAGCAACCGGTGCGAACATTGTGAAGGTTGCTATTGACGCGCCTCTCAAGCAGATCGCAACCAACGCAGGTCTGGAACCAGGCGTTGTAGCTGAAAAGGTCCGCGGTCTGGAAGACGGCCACGGCCTCAACGCAGCAACCGGCGAATACGTCGACTTGCTCGCTGAAGGAATTAACGACCCTGTCAAGGTGACGCGTTCGGCACTGCAGAACGCTGCATCGATTGCAGGTCTGTTCCTCACCACCGAAGCAGTTGTGGCTGACAAGCCTGAACCGGCTCCTGCGGTTCCGGCTGACCCAACCGGTGGCATGGGCGGCATGGATTTCTAATCTAGTCGCTTAGCTCAAATGTGGCCCTCTGCCGTACGGCAGAGGGCCACATTGGGTTACAGTGGGCAAATGACTCTCGCCATATTTGTGATCTGCACTACCGCTTTTGTGGGTGCTCTTCTACAGCGGATGGCAGGTATGGGATTTGCGCTAGTTTCTGGACCTTTTATTGTTCTTGTTTTGGCGCCGATTCCCGGTGTTGTCCTGGTGAATATTTTGGGCGCGGTGTCGTCCGTGATTGTTTTTGCCCGTACGTGGCGCAATGTGCATTGGAAACAGGCAGGCGTGCTCATTGCTGGGGCTTTAGCGGGCACGTTTCCGGGTGCTCTGTTGGCGAGTAGCATGCCCACTGCGTGGCTCAACGTATTCATTGGCGTGCTGATCGTGGGGTCGCTTGCGACGTCCTTGTATTTAAGTCGGATCTTTGACCCCATCAAGTTTTGTTCTCGCAATGCGTTCCTGTTTGGGCTGGGCTCGGGTGTCATGAATGCGTCGGCCGGCATGGGCGGGCCGTTTTTGAGTTCGTACGCAGTTCTCTCCAGGTGGCAACAGGTGGCGTTTGCCGCGTCAATCCAGCCAGTTTTCATCACGATTGGAGCAGCTTCGGTTGCGAGCAAACTGGTTTTGGAAGAGGCAGCGTGGCCGCAAATGGCGCCCGAGGTGTGGGTTGCGGTGGCTGTGTCTTTGCTGGCGGGTCAGGTGGCAGGTGATTTCGGTGCGCGTAAGGTTCCGGTGCAGCTTTCTCGTGTGGTCATGTTGTCATTGGCGATGCTGGGCGGAATTCTCACGATCATTAAGGGCGTGAGCGAGTTAGCGGGCTAGGCCGCACAGTCAGCTACTAGGCGAGACTTCCGGTGGGACTCAGCTGGTATTCAGAGTGATTCGCGATAATGGTGGCGCTCAACAAGGGTTTTACCCCGTGAAAGGTTTTGAATGCTTTTCGTGTTTCTTATCGTGCTTGCTGTGACTTTTGCAGGCGCGTTTATGATCCAAAAATCCAATAGACAGCAGGAACAGGCTCGTGCGCAGGCAGCTTTAGAAGCAGTAAAGAAAACAGCTCACGAAGATGTGACTGAGTTTGGTGAAGAAGTGGCGTACTTGGACACTATTACTGCTGGTGTTGAGTTAGATGAAGGCGGTCGTCAGGACTACCAACGCGCTTTGAACGCGTATGAAACGGCAAAAGAAACCTTGGACCGGGTGAAGGATCCGGACGCGATTAAACATGTCACGGAAGCACTCGAAGACGGCCGGTACGCGGCTAGTTGCGTGCGGGCGCGCGTTGATGGGAAGCCTCTTCCTACCCGCACCCCGCCATGCTTTTTCAACCCCCAACATGGCCCCAGCGTCGAGAACGTCGATTGGGCGCCCGTGGGAGGGCAACCTCGGCCTGTTCCGGTGTGCGCCGCTGATGCAGAACGTGTTGCGGTGGGCGCGGAGCCTGCAGCTCGCAAGGTCACCACGGCAGATGGCTACACGCGCCGGAACTACTGGGAAGCTGGTCCGTCTTATGTCGCGTATAACCGGGGGTACTTCAATTCTTATGCGGGTTCCGGGTTGCTTCCGGGAATGCTCTTGGGTGCTATGATGTTTGGTGGCGCTCATAATTTTGACGGTTCGTACGCGGACGGTTTCAACGACGCGATGAATGGTGACGCCGGTGGCGCAGATGCCGGCAGCGACTTCGGGGGTGGCGACTTCGGAGGAGACTTTGGTGGCGGCGACTTCGGAGGCTTTGACTTCTGATGGAGAAGCTAGAGATTCGCGACGACACCATCAAACTTGGTCAAGCCCTCAAACTGCACGGGGTCGCTGAGGACGGCTTTATGGCCAAAGAGATGATCCAGGGTGGGGACGTGACGGTGAACGGTCAGGTTGATACCCGCCGAGGTGCCACCCTGCGGATCGGCGATGTGGTGAGTGTCGCTGGGGTTGAGTTCGAGATCTCGGGGCGCGGTTAACTGTCTGTCATCCCGGGAGCGTCCCACAGGGGCGACCATTTGGACGTGTCGTTTTCCATGGGAAGATCAGAACCGATTGCCGCTTTGAGGTTGAACTCTACAGCCGTGTCTCGAACGTTTTTCCCTGTTTGGACGAACGGGTAGAAGGTTCCTCGTTTATATAAGTACACGATTGTGGCGTTCTGGCCGTTTGAGTCGCGGAAATACGTGGAAGAGCACAGCAACATGGGCCCGAACCCTTGGTTTTCGAGTGCTGAGTTGATGGCGTGCACGTTTGTCATAAGCCGCGACATGTCACGGTCTTCATCGCGTACCACTTGCCACGTGTACCCGAATTCGTCTGTTTCTTGCCGAACGCTGGTGGCGTTGTCCATTTTGATGAGGTCGACACTTTCGCGTTCTGCTTGCGCAATTGCGGCACCCTCCATGGCGCGGAATGCGACAGCTGCGACGCCAGTGGGTCTGAAGTTGGTTGACACTTCGAGTGTGAGTGCTGCGCCTGGAACTGCGAAGAGGTTGTCGAGCTGTGGCTTTTTGGGCTTGCTGCGGCCCATGAGAGCGTCAAAGAATCCCATATGTTGCCCTTATCTTGGTTGCGATCGAGCGAGTGCTGTGTGCGCTGTTCATGCGGAGCGTGTTCGTGCTTAGTGAGGGCGTGACAGCTGTGTCGAAATCTTGCTCAGCTGTTCAAGGCGCTGTTCAAGTGACGGGTGGGTGGAGAACAGTTGCTTCACCGATTTACCGTTGACCGCCGGCAGGAAGGCCAAGTGGTTCGCGGCTCCTTGCGCACGGAGGTCCTGTGTTGGCACGGTGGTCATCTGTCCACTGAGTTTCGTCAGGGCCGAGGCGAGGGTCGACGGGGCGCCGGTGAGAAGAGCGGCCGCGCGGTCGGCTGCGAGTTCGCGGTATCGGGAAAGAACCCGAATGAGGAAGAAACTGAGCACGTACACGATGGCACCTACGGCCATCAGACCCAGGAGCACTAAAGCGCTGTTGTTGTTATTTGAACCGCGGTAGCGCGTGTAGAAGCCCATGCGGACCAAGAGCCCTGCAACCACACCCGTCACACCTGCGATCGTCATGACGGTGACGTCGCGGTGAGCCACGTGGGACAGTTCGTGAGCTAGAACCACTTCGACTTCTTTGGGTTCAAGTGTTTGTAACAACCCTTGCGTGACACAGACTACGGAGCGTTGTGGGGAGCGCCCTGTAGCGAAGGCGTTGGGCACAGGCGAGTTCGAATATGCGACGCGTGGTTTGGGGGAGTCGGCCAGCTGGCACAGCCGGTCAACGATCGCGTGCAGTTCTGGTGCTTCCTGTTCTGAAACGACGCGTGCGCGCATGGCGCGTAGCGCGATGGAGTCAGAGAAGTACCACTGGAAAAAGAAGGCTCCCACACTGATGACAAGGGCGAATACAACACCGGCTGGGCTACGTCCTAGGACGTACCAGATGCCTAAAATCAGAATGACGTAGATGAGCCCGTTGAGGAACAGTGCCGTGCCCATTCTGAAGTTCAGACCACGGTCTTTGACAAAGCGCCCACGCGCAGACACGGGAGCCTCCTTTATGTGGTTTTAGGACAGGTCGGGGATGAACCCTTCGCCTGTCAGTAGTTCGTCGATGTCTTCGAGGTTTGCGTCGGCGTAAGGAATCACGATGTCAGATGGTCCCAAATAGTCTTCGTCTACTGGGGTGGCGTGTTCCAAAACGAATTCACGCAAGCGTGTGAGCGCGTCCTGCACATGTGCGAGGTCCTTGTCGGCGACTGCTTTTTCTACTTCGTTGTCATAGGTTTGAAGTTGTTCTTCGTCGACGTCGGCCACATTGAACTGGCCTTCGCCCATTACGCGGATAATCACTTCTGTTCTCCCTCAACGTCGTCGACCTGAGCGTCCTGTGCTTCTTCCAACTGCGGGCGTGCCGAGTTGTTGGAAGCTGGCAACGAGTCGCGCATCCGAGCGAGTTCAGATTCGACATCCGAGTCGCTCGACAGCTGAGCAAGCTGACGGTCAATGTCGTCGTTAGGCCCTGCGGTCACGTCGTCGAGGGCACCGCTGGCGATGAGTTCGTCAACGGCTCCAGCCCGCGCCTGCAGTGCTGCCGTCTTGTCTTCAGCGCGCTGAACAGCGAGTCCAACGTCACCGAACTCTTCAGAGATTCCGCTGAATGCTTCACCGATCTTGCTTTGAGCTTCAGCCGCGTTGTAGTTGGCCTTGATGGTTTCTTTGCGGGTGCGGAAGGACTCCACCTTGCTCTGTAGGCGCTGCGATGCGTTGACGAGCTTCTGTTCTTCAGCCTGGAGGTTCTGGTGCTGAGACTGGAGGTCGGCAATTTGCTGGTTGAGGCCAGACTTGCGAGTCAAAGCCTCACGAGCCAAGTCTTCACGACCCATTTCCATCGCCTTTTGCGCCTGGCCCTGCAGTTTGTCCTGTTGCTGTTCGAGCTGGCCAATCTGCAGTTCCAAACGCTTACGGCTTGTTGCAACATCGGCTACTCCGCGACGAACCTTTTGGAGCAGTTCGAGCTGTTTTTGGTATGAGTAGTCAAGTGTTTCGTTAGGGTTTTCGGCCTTGTCCAAAGCCTTGTTGGCTTTAGCGCCGAAAATCATCGCGATGCGCTTAAAGATGCTCATGAGTGGATGTCTCCTTGGTCACCAGTTTGACCGTTAATATGGTCGATTCGTCCATCTCTAACCCTACTGGGTTCGGCTGTGAATTTCTTTAGTGAGATGACCAAGAAGACATGCCACAAGCGCATGTAGCACGCGCTAGGCGCTGAACATTCTCATGTTGGAATTTTCCACATCTGAGTACTGGGTTCCTGCTGTTTGGAGTGCGTCGCGAATCTTCCCAAGGGATTCGTGAACGCGTCGCTGAACGCCTTCCCACTCTTTTGCAACCGACTGAAAGTTCTGAGCAGCACCACCCTTCCAGCTGTCTGCAAGAGAGTTCAAATGAGCCATCAGGGCGTCAGTTTCAGTGCTGAGGGTCTCTACACTTTTGTTCGCCATGCCGGCAGCAGAGATGACCCGTTCTGAATCGACTTCGAAGTATGACATTGTGTTCCTTTCTGGAGTTCACGCCTTTGTGAAACCGGCGTCTTTTCACAATGAACCGCAATCGACACAAAAGAAACGGGGGAGAGGAGGCGTGTGGATAAGCGCAAAGCGTCCACAGAACAGTAACCACTCAGTGACGAGCGTTATCCACAGCGCTCCTGCACCTATTTCGAGGCGAGGGTGACGTGAATGTCTGTGGGGTGACCACCTCGGACGATGGTGAGTTTGACCGTGTCACCCTCCTTTTTTGAACGTGTGAGGGCTTGGAGGCTCACCGCCCCGTTGACCGGGGTGTCGTCGAAAGCAACGATGTGATCACCCTTGTTGAGCCCACCTTGGTCAGCTGGAGACCCGCTTTCCACATCGTCAACGACAGCTGAACCAACCGTCACACCGCTCCTGGACACCTCGCCGGAAGTAATTTTGACGCCCAAGAACGCGTGTTGTGCATGACCCGATTCAATGAGTTGGTCAGCAATCCAGGTAGCCTGGGCAATCGGAATGGCGAACCCAATGCCGATCGAACCTGCCTGACCGCTTTCGGCAGTGCCCGGCAGGGCGGCCGCGGAACTGTTGACGCCAATGACTTTTCCGGCCCCGTTGACCAGCGGACCGCCCGAGTTACCAGGGTTAATCGCCGCGTCGGTTTGGATCGCGTTTGTGATCGTAGCGACTTCAGGCTCGTCGCTCCTGCCAGGGTTGGAGGTGGCTACCGGCCGGTTGAGGGCGGAAACAATCCCTGTTGTCACGGTGTCGGCCAGCCCTAGCGGGTTTCCCAACGCCATAACGGGTTCGCCTACTTTGAGTGCATCCGAATTGCCCACCGGCAGTGCGTCTACACCTCGGGGGACATCTTTCATTTTCAGAACGGCCACGTCGGTTTCTGGGTCGCGACCAACAATGCTTGTGGCGACGGTAGCACCGCTGCGGAATACTGCTTTGACTTCGCCACCTGCGGAGTCTCCGCTTGCAACAACGTGGTTGTTAGTGATGATGAACAGGTCGTCGCTGTTCTTGTGCTTGTACACGAACCCGGAACCAAGCTCGCTGATTTTTCCGTCGCGACCCACCTGAATGGCTACGACACTTTTCGCTGCGTCGGCAGCGATCGTGGCCCAGTCGGGAACTTCGGTGGTCTTGATTTTTTCGTCTGCGGTGGAGGTCTCTTGTGTCGAAGACGAGCTCTGCAACGACTGGAGGGCGTACGTTGCGCCGGCGCCCAGGCCACCAGCAAGAAGGGCCGCTACTGCTGCGATCGCAATAACGCCGCCCCAGGAGGGTCCCTTGCGCTGTTCTTTGGCCGGTGTGGTGGCCGAGGTGGCCCACGGTTGGGGTGTGGGGGCTGTTGGCGCGGGGGTGGGTCCAGTAGCTATGCCGTAGGAGTTCTGGTGACCGTACGTGTCATAGCCGTAGCTTGCAGTTCCAGATCCGTAGGTGTCATAGCCCGAACTCTGCTGAGACGTTGGGGCCTGCTGGGATTGCGGCTCCGTGGGTTGGGGCTGTTGCTGAGGTGCCGTGGGCTGTTGAGGCTGCGGTTCCGCCGGTGGAAACGTGCGCGGGAACGATGGGTCGTCAGAGCCTGAACCGAATTGGTTGTTACTCACTGTTGTTCCTTTCTGGGTTCTTCCGGCGGGATGGGGAGGTCGACGCGGAACGTTGCGCCGCCACCTGGTGTGGGCTGAACCGAAATTTTTCCGTGGTGGGATTCGACGATTGCTTTGACGATCGAGAGCCCTAGGCCGGACCCTCCTGTGTCGCGGGTGCGAGAAGCGTCGAGACGGTAGAACCGTTCAAAGATGCGTGGAACGTCCTCTGAGTCGATTCCGTCGCCGTGGTCTCGGACTTCAAAGCGCACACGCCCGGCTGGGAAGCCCTTGAGGCTGTCGGACACCTGCACGCCCATCGTGTTGACGTCAGGGGTGATGGCGTGGTCGGACTGGTCGGTGAGTGGTTCGCGTTTGAGAATGCGGTTGGTGAGCGCTTTTGTGCGAGCGAGTTGGGTGGGTTTTTCCTTCCCGGTCTTTTCTTTTCCTGCCTTGTCCTTGTTGCCTTTGTCGACGGCGTGTTCGGGGCCGGGCACGGGAATGCCCGCGGTTCCTACAGCGAATTCGATCGCAGTGCCGGGTGGCGTGTGACGGACCGCGTTTCCTGCGAGGTTGACGATGACTTGACGCAGTTTGGATTCTGCGCCGTAGATTTTAGGAACGGGTTTTGCGTCGGTGCCGTCCAAAGCGATGAAACTGATGTCGCGGTCGGGTGCTTGCGCGGCTGCGTCGGCAGCCGCGTCGCGCACAATATCGCCGAGGTCGACCCAGCCGGTCTCGACCTGTCGCCTTTCGTCGAGGCGGGCCAGCGTGACTAGGTCTTCGACGAGAACCCCCATGCGTTTGGCTTCAGCTTCGATTCGGCTCATGGCCTGGCCAATCATTTCGGGATCTGTCACGGCACCTTGTCGGTACAGTTCGGCATATCCGCGAATTGTGACGAGCGGGGTGCGTAGTTCGTGGGAAGCGTCAGAGACGAATTGGCGGATTCGGTTTTCGCTCCGGCGACGACTGTCGAACGAGTCTTCGATGTGCCCCAGCATGGTGTTGAGGGCAGCGGAGAGGCGCCCCACCTCGGTGTTGCGAGGATATTCGGGAACACGTTGGGAGAGGTCCCCGTCAGCGATGCGTGAAGCTGTTTTTTCGATTTCTTTAAGAGGCCGGAACGTATTGGTGATGGCGAAGTAGCCCACGCCGGCCACAATTGCTAGCGCCAGCATGCCGATACCCACGATCGTGTTCTGAGTGTATTCGCTAATGCCGTCAATGTCGCGGTCAAAGGGCACAGCAATTGCTACGACAATGTCGGAGTCTTGGACATGAAGAGCCAGGACACGCCACTGTGACTGAGTGCCCGGAACGCTGAACGGTTGGCCCTGCATTTCGCTGACTTTTTGCTCATCGATGGTGGGCAGGATGGGCACATTGGTTTCGGACGGCGCTAGGGGTGATCCGATTTCTTGACCGTCGTGGGTAAAGAACTGCACGTAGTAACTACCTGGCAGGAGTTTGCGAACTGACTCGCTCGTTTCTGACCGGGGTTTGATGGGAGATGGCGTCAACACCTGTTCGGCGGCCTGAATGGCAAGGGCCTGCGAGGCGTTGACGAGCCTCTCATCTGTGCGTTCAATAAGGCTGGCGCGCAAGTTCTCTAGGGTCCACGCCCCTGTTCCCGTGAGGACAAGGGTCATGAGGGTCATCATGATGGTGAGCAGTTTGGTCGTGAGTGACCAACTGTCCCAGAAGGGCGCTTTGCCTGAGGTGCTGTGGCGTGCCGTGGGAGACGGTGCCACGTTTATTTAGATTCGGGTGTCCGAAGCATGTAGCCGACCCCACGTTTGGTCTGGATCATGGGGGTCCATTCCATGTCGATAGGGTTGCCAGCTTCGTCGGTTTCTGGCGCGACGTCGATCTTGCGGCGCAGGTACGAAATGTAGGATTCGACGATTCCGGTGTCTCCGCCGAAGTCGTATTCCCACACGTGGTCCAGAATCTGTGACTTGGAAAGCACGCGGTTGGCGTTGAGCATGAGGTAGCGCAACAGCTTGAATTCGGTGGGGGAGAGGTCGATGTAGATGCCTGCGCGTCGAACTTCGTGTGTGTCGTCATCGAGTTCGAGGTCTCCAGCGTTGAGGACAGCGTCATCTTCTTCGTCGAGTGCGTGGGTGCGGCGAAGGACAGCGCGAATGCGTGCGACAACCTCTTCGAGGCTGAACGGTTTGGTGACGTAGTCGTCGCCACCTACCGTGAGCCCGGTGATCTTGTCCGAGGTGTCATCGCGTGCGGTGAGGAAAACAACCGGCATGTGCTTGCCGGCTTGGCGCAAGCGCCGTGTGACGGTGAATCCGTCCATGTCGGGGAGCATGACGTCGAGAACCAGAAGATCTGGGTCGTTTTGTTCGGCCAGGCGCAGCGCGTCTGCACCGTTGGCGGCTGAAACAACATCGAAGCCTGCAAACCGCAGGCTGGTGGAAAGAAGTTCGCGAATGTTTGGTTCGTCGTCAACGACGAGCAGGGTAGCTTCGACGTCGGAGTTGTCATGCTGAGTTGTCATGCATCCAGTGTGCGCTTCAATTCTGGATGTTTCCTGGATTTAACCTGCATGTGAAAGTGGCATTCATCACACTTAGCGATTGTGGCTGCGAGACGCTCTTGACCTTATAAATAGCGGTCTGCTCCAATATCGCTAGGCTTTTGCTTTCTTTTACACGTGAGGGGGTATGCGATGACGACACGACCAACGCTGTGGGGTTTTATTCTCACTCTTATTTCTGTTGTGGCCTTTGCCTTGGCGGCACCAATTGCTAAGACCATGTATGCGTCTGATTGGTCGGCTGGTGGTGTGACGTTTGCGCGTCTGACCGGGTGTTCGGTCCTCCTCATGGTCCCCGCTCTGTGGGCTATGCGCGGAAAGTGGCATAACCTCAAGGGCAATTACATGCGCGTCATCATGTACGGCGTGATCACCATGGCAGGTGTGCAACTGTTGTTCTTCCTGGCGGTTGAGCGTCTCAAGCCGTCCATTGCCCTGCTCTTAGAGATGACTGCTCCCATTCTGATCGTGCTCTTTTTGTGGATTCGAACTCGCGTGAACCCTGCCATTGCCACTCTGGTGGGAATGGTAGTGGCCATGGCAGGTGTGGTCATTGTGTTGGACCCCCGAGGTGCCACCTTGGACATGCTGGGTGTTCTGTATGCGCTGGCTGCAGCAGGGTGTTTGGCAACGTTCTTTGTAATGTCCGCCCGTTCCGATATGGGTATCTCTCCTGTCCCGCTCTTGGCATTTGGAATGGGAGTAGGCGCAATCGTCGTTGGAATTGTGTGCGCGGTGGGTCTCGTGCCGTTCAAGGTTGCCTATGATCCGGTGACGGTCGCGCATTTCACGATTCCGTGGTGGGCGGGAGTTCTTGCAATTGTGGCCGTGACCATTCTTGCGTATGTGACTGGTGTGATTGGGTTGCAACTGATCGGTGCCACGGTGGGTAGTTTCTTGAACCTGCTGGAAGTTCCAGCGTCAGTTGTGGCTTCGTGGTGGATGCTGGGCGACCTGCCCACATATGTGCAGCTGTGCGGTGGAATTGTTGTTTTGGCTGGAGTCGTGTTCGTTAAGTTGGGCGAAAACCAGCAAACGAAACGCGAACGTGTACGGATCGAAGACATCGACCCTGCGACCGGTCAAATCCCGGTGATCGTGGAAGAGCCAGACGAGGAGCAGTCGCGCCCTTCCGCCGCCACCTCCCCTTCGCAGGCCAACCCTGCTGACACCTCGGCCGAGGTGGCTTGTAAGAGTCCGTGCACCGAAAGTTAGTCCCGGGAAGAGTTAATCCTGGGGGAAGTTTTCGATCGTGTAGGAATACCCCTGTTCGGTGAGGAAGCGCCGGCGGTGCTGGGCGAAGTCTTCGTCAACGGTATTCGCCGTGACGATCGTGTAGAAGGTTGCGGGGAGCGCGTTTTCTTTTGGTCGCAGGATCCTGCCTAAGCGCTGGGCTTCTTCCTGCCGGGAGCCAAAAGAGCCGGACACCTGAATGGCGACGGAGGCCTGCGGAAGGTCAACGGAAAAGTTAGCGACCTTTGACACGACAAGAACACGAACCTCCCCGTTGCGGAAGTCCTCGTACAGACGTTCACGTTCAGACTCGGGAGTTTTTCCAGTCAGAACGGGAGCGTTGAGGGCTTCGCCCAGCTCCTCGAGCTGGTCAAGGTACTGCCCAATCACCAGAAGCTGGGCGTCTGGGTGTTCCTTGACGATGTGCTTTGTAGCCCGCACTTTAGCTTCACAGCTGGCAGCTAAGCGGTAGCGGTTTTCGCCTTCTGCGCTCGCGTATGTGGAACGCAAGTCCCGGTCGAGTTTGACGCGTACTTCGTGGCACGTCGCAGTGGCGATGTGGCCGGCCGCTTCGATTTCTTTCCATGGAACGTCGAACTGTTTGGGGCCAATGAGGGAGAACACTTCTTCTTCTCGCCCGTCTTCGCGCACCAGGGTGGCGGTGAGCCCTAACCGGCGTCTCGCTTGGAGGCCCGCCGTGAGTCGGAAAATGGGGGCGGGCAGCAGGTGGACCTCGTCGTAAATCACCAGTCCCCAGTTGCGCGCATCCAGGAGTTCTAAGTGTAAATAGGACCCTTTTCTGCGGGTGGTGAGCACTTGGTAGGTGGCGATTGTGACTGGGCGAATCTGTTTGAGGTTCCCGGAGTATTCCCCGATCTCTTCTGGCGTCAAACTGGTTCTGCGCAACAGCTCAGCTTTCCACTGTTTTGCAGAAACTGAGTTTGTCACCAGGATCAGAGTTGTCGTTTGCACGCGGGACATGGTTGCTGCACCCACCACAGTTTTGCCCGCCCCGCACGGAAGCACGACAACCCCTGATTCGCCTTGCACAAACGCGTCGACTGCGCGCTCTTGGTAGTCGCGCAGGTGCCACGAATCAGTCAGTCCAATGGTGTGGGCTTCACCGCTGATATAACCGGCCCGGTCGGCTACGGGGTGTCCCAACTTGAGGAGACGGTGCTTGAGTTCACCTCGTTCTGACGGGTACACCTCGGTAGACTCGTCGTCGATCTTTTGCCCCAGAATGCCTTGCATGTCCGGGTGTTCTCGCAGTTTCTCAAGCAGTGCGGTGTCCGTGGACTGGAGGGTCAATCCGTGCGTGGGGTGGTCGATCAGGGTGAGGACTCCAAAGCGGTCCATCGTGTCAACAATGTCGACCAACAGTTCATGTGGCACGGGAAACTTGGCGAACTCGATAAGCGTGTTGACCACGGACTCCGCGTCATAACCACTCGCGCGAGCATTCCACAGTCCCAACGGGGTGATGGTGTAGGTGTGAATGTACTCGGGCGTCTTCGACAGTTGGGCGAACGGCGCAATGGCAACGGCAGCGACTTGCGCATCTGGGTGCCCGGACTCTAAAAGAAGCGTGCGGTCCGACTGAACAATAAGTGGTCCGGTCATGACACCTCCTTGCTTGGTTGTGCTGCGATCACTCTTACCAGCGGAACGGTCACGTCTCCGGAACTGCGACGACCTCGGACCAGGCCACCGGCTACCGCGATGGGGGTGAGCGTGACTGCTTGGCGGCCACCGGTTGCGGTTGCAACGGTGAGCGTGAGAGGGGTACGTGAGTCGATTGCTTCGCGGATTGTGTCCGCAATTGTGATGGGTGCGCCCTGGGCGTCGCCGGTGTGGGATGTGAGCATGTGATAGAACGCGCCGAGGTCGTTCATCCGGGTGGTTCGAGTGCGGACAGTGCGCGTGTTGGTGGGTACGCGGGCTCGTGCTGGGGCTGGAGGTGAGGATTTCATGACGTCGATTCCGTGGGTAGACAGGAGCACGCCCAAACGTTCAGGACCCACGCTGGAAATGGCCACGGTGGGTGCGACTCGGGTGAGTTTCGCGGCTGCGAACAGGGGGTCGGCGATGAGCGGGTCGAGTTCTTCGGGGTCGTTTACCACAATGACGCCGCGTGCTGCTGACACGGTGACTCGACCAAGTTTCGCTGCCGTGTCACGAATGAGGAAGTCCAGGGGGCCGGGCACCTCGGTTGAGGACACACGTTCGATCAGCTCAAGGATCGCTGCTGTTGAAAGGCCCGATTCTAGTGCGCGGGTGATTGACGCCGCGGTGAACCGGTACACGGTTCCTTGGCCCCTGGTTTCAACGGTCGCCACTTGATCCAGGGCCGCTGCGGTCTCCGGGTGCAGGGGGCCGGTGGCAATCGCGGTGAGATCGGATTGGGTGATGACCGTGCGTTCGAGTTCAGGCAGCAGCGGGGTGACTAGGTGGGCGAATTCGTCCGGAGCGGCTAAGCGGTCGCGGTCAAAGCACAGGGGGCTGAGTTCAGCGGTCATGCGCGACTGTATGTGTTCAACGAGTGCTGCGCCCAAGTGTGTGAGCCCGGACGAGTCGGTTGCGTGAAATGGGGTGAATGTGAGCCCTAAGTGTTCTGCTTCAGTGAGTATCTGTCGAACTGTGGGCTCATCGAACCCGAGTGTGAGCGGGTGGTGGAACTGCGCGTGAGCCACGAGGTCCGCGGTGGGGATGGTCTGCTGATCACGGGCGAGTTCGTTGAGCAGGGTCAGCACCCGGTAGCGCGCAAACGGCATGACTGGTCGAGGCGCAGGAGGTGGTCGATGTGTGCCTAGAACGTGTGTTTTTTGGTCGTTCCAGGTGGTTCCGGTAGCCACGTGAAGCGTGTTGGGAACAAGAGTGAGCCAGCTGCCCACCGCTGCTACGTACGCTGTCGCACGGTCGTCGTGAAATGCATCCCATGCGACGGTGGGCACCCACTGCGGGTCATCGGGGGAGTCGCTCACGCCGATGAGTCCCAGCGCGCGGGCAAGTTCCAGCAAGAACACCACTGTGGAAACGTCCGCCGAGGTGCGCGTCGCCAAGGTGGACACGTCCCTTTTGCCTATCCCACCTCGGACTAATTGGGAAGGTTTCAGAGCTGCGAGCGCTTCTACAACGGCACCCAGATCAGTGAGTACCTGGTTGACGGCTGCCGCGGCAGCGTTTGTGGACACGGAGTCTGGAACGGTATGTGTTTCAGGTGAGACTGGGGTGTCCAGAGTGGTCCAGTGAGGTGGTGTCGCTACCGCGGACGCAGTTGTGGGCAGGAGCGCAATGGCTTCTGGCTGGATGCGGTGGCCGTCGCCGGAGGGCCATACGAGGGCAGCGTCGATAAGTGCGTTAAGGTCGGGGCTTTCTGGCAGGCCGGTGATGAGCGGGCCGGTGCGTGCGCTGCGAGCCATCTTCCACGCCAGTTGAAGTTGTTGCGCGTTAAGTGACTCCAGGCCTACGGCTACCGCGGCGCGGGAAGACGCGAGTCCAGCTAAGCGTTGAAAAGAAGCGGTGTCGGAACGGACCAGGTCACGGCGACACTCCAGGATCGCTATGAGCGTTTCCTTGGGGGCGGAACTGATCCATGACGCAAATGACACAGTAGACATCTCGAACCAGTGTAGTACCCGGAGTTGTGCCTGAAGGCGTGCCCGAGGTGTGGCTGGAGTCAGGGCTGAAGATGGTTTCCGAGGTGGGGAGGTATCCAGAGTGAGAGAAGCCCTGTATAATATTCGAACAATACACGTATTTGTGGGCTTGCCTGTGGGCGCTCGCCACTGCGTTTAACACCGGCCCCCAATGTGGGCCATTGTTTTTGTTGAAAGGAGGAAGCCGTATGACCGGGGAAAGACCAGACCGCGTACCGCAGCGCGCGTCGACCATGTCGGGAACGGACTTCCTTCTGGCTGTGTTAGCGCTTTTATTTTCAGTTGTGGGGGCGCTTTCGGTGGCCGCTGTCGTGTTCATGGGAGTACGTGACCACACGCCGCCCACATTTCTGATGGCCTGTGCGTATATTGCCTCACCAGTTGCAATTCTTTTGCTGGGTGTGCTGTGGGTTCGCATGGTCATCAAACGTCGTAAAGCATAAGTTTTTTCTTCCTTATCGCTCTAGTTTTTTATCTCATCTCCGAAAGGAAACAATCATGCCTGTTGGTCGTGTTAAGTGGTTTGATCAAGAAAAAGGGTTCGGCTTTGTCACAAGCGATGAAGGCGACATGTTTTTGCACCAGACTGCTCTTCCCGACGGTGTCAAGGTAGCGCCGGGAACACGGCTGGAGTTCGACGTAGTTGACGGGCGCCGCGGAAAGCAGGTTCTCAAGGCTCGTCTCATCGATGCGGTCAAGCGCAACCGTGACCCCAAAAAGACTGCGGATATGATCGATGATGTCATTACACTGCTTGAAGATACTTCGGCGGGACTTCGTCAGGGCCGGTTCCCTGACCCTGTGTTCTCGAACAAGGTCGCTGAAGTGCTCAGGCACATCGCAGACGACCTGGAGGGCTAATGAGCGGGCTCTTTACCGCATGGCTCGAATCGGTGGACCCCGGTTCTACCTTGGAGCTGGACCCAGTTCTTGAAAACGCTGTCGACATTGCACGGCGGGCACTTCTTGATGTTGTTCCCGCCGAGGTCGTGGGGAGACACCTCGGTGTTTCGTGCGAAGCGCGGTGCAGTGCCACCCACACCTTTGCGTGTCTGGACCCGGCGTACCCCGGTTGGGCGTGGACGGCCGTGATTGCACGTGCCCCGGAAGATGACGCTCCTGTCACCGTGTGTGAAACTGCTTTGCTACCTGGCGAGGAAGCTCTGACAGCGCCCAAGTGGGTTCCCTGGCAAGACCGTATTCAGCCAGGTGACCTGGGTACCCGCGATGTCTTGCCAAAGAAAGACTTTGACGACAACTTAGAAGGTGGCTTCGAGCAGGTCGAGGTTGTCGCTGGTGACAACGTGGACCAGATCCCTAACTACGAACTGGGCCTTGGGCGGGTGCGCGTTTTGTCGTCTACTGGCTTGTCGCGTGCGGCGACGCGGTGGGAGCGTTCGGAATCTGGGTCCGACGGAGACTATTCACGCCACGCATCTGCGCACTGCTCCACATGTGGTTACCTGCTACCGATTGCAGGTTCACTGCGCATGCAGTTTGGAGTATGTGCGAACGAATGGTCACCTTTTGATGGTCGTGTGGTGTCACTCGATTCGGGATGTGGCGCACACTCGGAAACTGATGTGCGTAAACGTCGCGAAGAAACTCCGCAGGCCGTCATTGATGACAAAGTCGAACATTTCGACATGGTGGATACAACAGAATCAGAAAACACCGGTGGTTCAGATGACACCACCGAACACAACCAGTCAGAACACTGACGTAGAGTACATTCGTCAACGGTTGTGTACGACCGCTTAAAGGTGAGCGGGTAGGAGGACACGCACAATGGGGGCGGGCACATGAGCTCGACATTCCGCTCATTGAGCGAACCCAATTACCGGAACTGGTTCGCTGCAGCACTCACGTCCAACACCGGCATGTGGATGCAGCGAACGGCCCAAGACTGGCTGGTGCTCACGGAACTAACTGACCACAACGCGGCCGCTCTGGGAATCGGTATGGCGTTGCAGTTGGGACCGCAACTTCTCTTATTTCCGTTTGCTGGAGCGATTGCTGACCGCTTTAGTAAGCGCGGGGTCCTCATGATCACTCAAGCGCTTCAAGGTGCCAGTGGTTTTGTGCTATTGACCCTGTATTTGACGGGCGCGCTGAATATCTGGTGGGTGTACGGCATGTCCTTGTTTTTGGGACTCGTGATGTGCCTTGACGCACCCACGCGCCAATCCTTTGTTTCAGAGTTGGTAGGTGACCGGCTCTTACCCAACGCAGTCTCGCTCAACTCGGCGTCCTTTAACGGGGCACGTCTCTTAGGGCCCGGAATTGCGGGTCTCCTGACCGCCTCGGTAGGGGCTGCGGTGGTCTTCGCGATCAGCGGACTGGGATACATTGCCACCCTGGCAGTGCTGATTGGTTTGGATAAATCTCGCCTGCACCCTTCGCCCAGGTCCAAGGCTCACGGTTTGAAATCGGTCCTGGGTGGTTTCACGTACATCAAAACACGCCCAGACATTGTGGTGGTCCTGTCGATTCTGTTTGTTATCTCCACCCTGGGTTTCAACTTCAACATCTTTACGGCCACTATGGCGCGCGTCGAGTTCGGAAAAGATGCGGCAGGCTTTGGGCTACTGTCCTCAATTATCGCGATTGGGTCAGTCGCTGGTGCTTTGCGTTCGGCCAGCCGTGAAAAGCCGAGACTCCGTTACGTTTTCTGGGCCGCTGGAGGGTTTGGTTTTGTGGGGATTCTGGCTGCAGTTGCGCCCACGTATGAACTGTTCGCAATCACGCTTGTAGGCGTGGGCTTTGCCACCATCACCATGCTCACGGCAGCAAACGGTTTTGTTCAGACCACCATTCCCGCGCATGTGCGTGGCCGTGTCATGTCCATGTACACAGCAGTCCTCATGGGTGGGGGAGCAGTGGGTGCTCCTATCTCAGGTTTTATCGCTAACACCTATGGTCCACGTATTGCGTTGCTGGTAGCTGGGACGTCCGGGATCATCGGGATAACCATTGGTACTTTGTGGATGATGACCGCAAAGAATCTTCGAGTCCACCGGGCCCGTTCACGCAGATTGGTGTTCTTCACGTACGACGGGAAAACTCCGCGCAAATAGGCCCGCACACACCCCGTAGACTGTGTGCGACGAAAGGACCCAAATGACCACGATCATTGTTGTGACCGTACTGTGCGCATTGGCCATATGTGTGGGGTTGTTAGGGATTGTGATCCCGGTGCTGCCCGGGTCGATCCTCATATGGATTAGCAGTTTGGTGTGGGCAATTTTTGCTAACACCACACCAACCTGGATCGTCTTTGCAATTATCACGGTGTGTGTTGCAGCAGGAATGGCTTCTTCGTGGGTGCTCACCGGTCGCAAACTATCAACCATGAAAATCCCTAAGTCCACCCTGTTGGTTTCGGGTGCGCTTGCTTTGGTGGGCTTCTTCTTAATCCCAGTCGTGGGACTTCTTTTGGGCTTTGTTGTGGGTCTGTTCGTGATGGAATACCAACGGTTAAAAGACGCATCAACAGCCTGGGCGTCGTCCTGGGCGATCATCAAAACAGCTGCACTGGGCATTGTGGTTGAGCTCAGCTTCGCCTCAATTGCCGCGTTGGCGTTCGCCGTTGGGTGTTTCGTTTACTTCACATAAACGCGCGGCCGGTTCGCCTAGGCGCAGGGCCGCGCGTTTGTCAGCTAACGGTTGTCCAGCACGTAATCGATGCACGCAAGGAGTGCTTCGACGTCTTCCGGTGGCACTGACACGAACGTGGCAATCCGCAATTGGTTACGTCCCAGTTTGCGGTACGGTTCAACATCGACAACTCCGGAGGCGCGCAAGGTCTTTGCCACCTCGGCGGCGTCCACCGAGTCATCGAAATCCACGGTGCACACAACGGCGGAACGGTCCTGCACCTCGGTCACAAACGGGGTGGTTTCAGTGCGCTTTTCTGCCCAGTCATACACCAGTTGCGAGGATGCGCGGGTGCGTTCGGTAGCCCAGGCCAGGCCGCCCTGGGCGTTGATCCATTCGATCTGTTCGGCCAAGAGCAACAGGGTAGCAACCGCAGGAGTGTTGTACGTCTGGTTCTTGCGCGAATTGTCGATGGCCGTCACCAGGTCCAGGGAGGCCGGAATCCAGCGACCAGAATCCTTGATTTCCTGTGCGCGCTGGAGGGCGCGCGGGCTCATGACGGCTACCCACAGGCCACCGTCGGAGCCCATGTTCTTTTGAGGTGCGAAGTAGTAGACATCGGTCTGGGAGAGGCCTACCGGCAGGCCACCGGCGGCCGAGGTCGCGTCGATGACGACCAGAGCGTCGTCGTCAATGCCGTGGGGGCGGGTGATGGTGGTTGCCACGCCTGTTGAGGTTTCGTTGTGAGGCCACGCGTACACGTCAACCCCGTCGGTTGCCTGCGGGATAGTCGCAGTGCCTGGCTGGGCGTCAAAAATGACCGAGTCTTCCAGGAACGGGGCTTGTGCGGTGGCTTTTGCGAACTTGGAACCGAACTCGCCAAACTGCGCGTGAGCTGCACGTGAACGCACCAGGGAGAACGTAGCGACGTCCCAAAAACAGGTGGACCCACCGTTGCCCAAGACCACTTCGTAGCCTTCGGGGAGTGAAAACAGCTGGTGGAGGCCTTCGCGGACGCGCTTGACCAGGTTCTTCACGGGGGCTTGGCGGTGCGAGGTGCCCAAAACCGTGCGTCCGGCTTGCATGAGCGCGGTGATCTGTTCGTCGCGGATACGAGCAGGGCCGGCACCAAAGCGGCCATCGCGGGGAAGCAGTTCAGACGGAATGGGTGCGTAAGTAGTCTCAGTCACATGTGCAAGTGTAGGGAATGCGGGTAGAGAGAGTGCGGGCGGGTCAAGATGTGTACTTCTTGCCGGCGGTACTATTGGCCTATGAGCCATCTTGAATCGCTTGCTACGACTCGAACCGAGTACCAGGGAAACTCATCTGATGTGGTAGGTGAGAACCCGTTTGAACAGTTCAGTCGGTGGTATGAGGAAGTGGCTGAACACGTGCATGAACCCAATGCGATGGTGGTGTCGACTGTCGATGAGGACGGTCCGGATTCGCGCATTGTTCTGCTCAAGGAGTTCAGCCCGGAAGGGTTCGTGTTTTTCACTAATTACGACTCGATGAAGGGTCGTCAGATCGCTGAGCACCCACACGTGGCGTTGGTTTTTCCGTGGCATGCGGCGCACCGTCAGGTGCGTGTGCGTGGTGTCGCTGAGCGGGTTCCCGCCCAGCAGTCCGATGCGTATTTTGCGGTGAGGCCACGGGGATCGCAGATCGGGGCGATTGCGTCCCGGCAGTCCCAGCCGGTGGGTAGCCGCGAAGAGTTGGATGAGGCGTATGCCCGCGCCGAGGCGGCAGCCGGTGCCCCTGTAGTGCGGCCTGACAACTGGGGTGGGTATGTGGTGCGCGCTCACACGTTGGAGTTTTGGCACGGGAGTGAAAGTCGCATGCATGACCGTTTTCAGGTGAAGGCTTCTCAGGTGTCGCGTTTGGATGATGCGGCGGCGTGGACGGTGCAACGGCTGTTCCCGTGAGTCGCCCAGTAGTTTGGCAAGTGAAAGATGCCTAGCCATTTATTGGATTGTTAATAGAATGATGAATGGGCCACTGGCCAACTGGACGTCATGAGCTGAGGGGTAATGTGAAGGACCTGATCGACACCACCGAAATGTACCTCAAGACCATTGTGGAGCTTGAGGAGCAAGGGGTCAGGCCGTTGCGTGCACGTATTGCAGAGCGCCTCGAGCATTCTGGTCCTACTGTGTCTCAAACAGTTGCGCGTATGGAACGCGACGAACTCTTGATCGTGGATTCGGACAGGAGTCTTGAACTCACAGAATCGGGGCGTGAGTTGGCTACGTCGGTGATGCGTAAGCACCGGTTGGCTGAGAGGCTCCTGTCTGATGTGATCGGGCTGGATTGGGAACTGGTTCACGACGAAGCGTGTAGGTGGGAACACGTGATGAGCCAGCAGGTCGAAGAACGCTTGGTGAAAATCCTTCCCACAACGAGCACCAGTCCATATGGCAACCCCATTCCGGGGTTGGAAGAACTGGGGCTTGAACCTGAAACTGGGCCACAAGCACGGGCGCTGACCGATGTCGCTACCACTGACAAAGACCTCACTGTGAAGATTCAGTGGCTGGGCGAACCACTTCAGGTGGACACGTTTTTGTTGGGGCAGTTCAAGCGCACCGGCGTCGTGCCGGGGGCAGTGGCTTCTCTGCGGGTCAACGGAGAGTACTTGACCTTGACTGTTGAAGGTGAACCGGAAGTTTTGGACCTGCCACCTGAGACTGCGGACAACGTGTTCGTCACTGTGGTGTGATGAGCGACGCGATCCATTCGCGCGTGTGCACCGGGTCAATCACATCGTCAATATCAAAGACTTCAGCGGCTGAAAGCGCCCTGCCTTGAGCGTACAGTTCGTCAAGGAGTCGCGAATAGAGTTGTTCGCGTTCTTCGCCTTCTACTTGCGCAAGCTCTTTTGCGTACCCCAGTCGCACAGCACCCTCTAAGCCCATGGGTCCCATTTCGCCTGCAGGCCATGCGATGCAGAAATCGGTAGCGTGCAGGTATCCCATGGTCATTGCCATGGCTCCAAGGCCATACGCCTTGCGGATGATTACTACACCTGTGCTGCCTGTGAAATGCGCGCCTGCAACGAACAAGTCACCAAAAGCGCGCATGCCAGGTTCTTTTTCTGCCTCCGGTCCCACAATAAAACCAGGGGTGTCGACAAAGCTGATGAGTGGGAGGCCCAGGTTCTCAACACACGCAATGTGCTGGGCGAAAGACCTGGCTGCATCAACATCGATCGCCCCGCCTAAATGGTGGTTGTTGTTGGCGATAAATCCGAAACTGTGCCCGTGAACCCGCATGAAACCAACAATTGCACCAGAAGCGTAGTCAGTACGGAGTTCAAGAAACGTGCCGTCGTCGGCCACGTTTGTGATCACGTCACGCATATCAAACGCGCGGAGGCGATCAGCCGGAACAGTGTTTTGGGGTTCACCAGTGTGTTCGTATTCAATGACATGCTGAGACAGCCCCAGGACCTCTTGAACGGCTTTCACGGCCGCTTGATCGTCTGGAACAACAATGTCAACGGCCCCTGAACGGCGGTGCACCGCCGTGGGACCTACTTCGCTGACGTCAAACGTGCCCAGTCCACCTCCTGCGATCATCTGAGGACCGCCCATCCCAATGTTCGCGTCTTCGTGCGCAATGATGATGTCGCACACTCCTGCGAGAGCCGCGTTGCCGGCGAATGTGCGGCCGGCTGCGACCGCAATAAGCGGGACCACACCTCGGAGGCGTGCCAGGGCGGCAAACGTGGAAACGTTGAGCTGGGTTCCTGGTGCAATATCGGTGTCACCGGGCCTGCCTCCGCCACCTTCGACGAAGAACACAACGGGGAGTTTCTTCCGGTGAGCCAGTTCAAGAAGCCGGTCAGTTTTGGCGTGGTTGCGTGCTCCCTGGGTTCCAGCAAGCACCATGTACTCATAGCTCATGATGACAGCGCTGACCGGGCCCGAGGTCGTTTTTACCTGTCCGATTCCGCCCACCAGTCCGTCGGCGGGCGTCTTAGTAATCAATTCTTCGAGGCTTCGTCGCTTACGCTGTGCTGCGATTGCCAGTGCCCCGTATTCGACAAATGTTCCTGGAACTATCAGATCGGCCAGATTTTCGCGGGCGGTGCGGCGGTTCTGTCCGTGACGTTTGACGACCGCTTCTGGGCGGGCTTCGTCGTGTGTGACAGCGTGGCGGTCATTCACTTCTTGAATACCGGGGTGCGGCTGGCTGGTCGCTCGTGTGGCATTGTCATGCGCCACGTTTGCGCCCTGAACAATCCACAGTGGTTGCCCCTTCACGACCGTGTCTCCCACGTTCACAAGTGGGCGGGCGTTGACGTGCGGGGGTGCCACAATGGGGTGATGCATTTTGAGGGCTTCAATGAGCCCAAGTTCGCCTTCATTGGGTTCAAGCGAAACCACAGTTCCCGAAACCGGGGCCAGGATAGCTTCTTCACCGTCTGCAAGATCTGTAGGGACGCTGTGCTCGTCGGCTTCGACTAAGGCTTCCGGGGTAGCTTCGACGATGCGTGCAAACTGGGTGTCGATTGTCGATGTCGTGGCGTCTACGGCGTAGGGGAGAAGAGCCTGTAAGAAGCTCACATTGGTATTGACTCCACGAACCTGTGTGCGGGCGAGCGCTTTCTTGCAATTGCTGAGCGCGGAGTCAAGATCGTGGCCCGTGCAGATCACTTTTGCTACAAGCGAGTCATAGGCCGTGCCAACTTCTGTGCCTGAACGAATCCAGGTGTCGACGCGGACTCCAGCATCGTGCGGTGCGTCAAAGGTATCGACAGTCCCCGTCATGGGAACGATGTCGCCATCTTCTGTAAACCGTTCCGCACATACTCGCGCCTGCACCGCAACTCTTTGAGAAGGAGTAGGCGAGATTTCTACACCAGTACCCATCGCCTCGTGCAGCTGGAGTTCAACCAGGTCGAGTCCTGTTACGCACTCTGTGACCGTGTGCTCAACTTGGATGCGGGGGTTGACCTCCATGAGATACCAGCCGGAATCTGTGACCAGGAATTCGACGGTTGCAAGGGATGTGTAATTGACGTGTTCAAGAAGAGTGCGGGCGGCGTCGTGAAGTTCTTTACGCACGTTCTCTGCGAGCATTGCTGGGGCAATCTCAATGACCTTTTGGCGTCGACGCTGCAGGGAACAGTCCCTGTCGCCCAGAATGTGTACGCCTGTAGACGCGCCAAGAGCCTGCGCCTCAACGTGGCGTGCATTCTGAACCCACTGTTCAGCAAAAACTCTGTCGTCACCGAACCCCACGCGAGCTTCATGCGCGCATTGCGAAAGGGCTTGAACCACGTCATTGTGGTTCGTCACGACGCGAATGCCACGGCCCCCACCGCCAGCTACGGCCTTAATCGCTATTCCATCTGGCGATTCTTCGAGGAGCTGAACCGCTTGGGCAACCCCGGCATCACCACTCAATAGACCCGTGGACTGGGTGACTGAGATGCCCAGTGTGTTCGCCAGCGACTTCGTTCGTTCCTTGTCTCCGACAGCTTCAAGCGCCTGCGGTGTTGGTCCAACAAAAGTTAGGCCGCGATCACGTACCTTGCGGGCGAACTCAGCGGATTCGGCAAAGAAGCCATAGCCCGGGTGAACAAGAGTTGCTCCGTTCTTCACCCCAGCATCGAGGATAGCCTCGGCGTCCAAGTAGCTAAGAATTTCCACGGCGGTATCGCATGCGTCGACATGCAAACTGGTGACATCTTCAGGGGTGTACACGCCCACCGTTGGTATCCCCATGAGTCGAGCAGTGGAAGCAATTCGCACCGCAATTTCGCCACGGTTAGCAATGAGCAGAGTGTGTGTCATCAGTCCTCTTGGTTAAGTGCGGCTACAAGGTCGACTTTTCTGATCTTGCCGGTCGCGGTCATCGGCATCGCTTCTACGAAGGTGATTTCTGGAATCTTGTATTCCGCGATGTTTGTGTGTGCCCACTCAGTAAGTTCATCTGCTGTGATCTGCGAGCCTTCTGCGCGCACAATGAATGCGACGGGAACCTGTCCGCGTTTGTTGTCTTCGCGTGGTGCAACTGCAACACTGCCGACCTCAGGGTGTTGCTTAAAGAACGACTCCAGTTCAGCAGGGAACACACTCATTCCGTTGACCTTGATCATTTCTTTTGTGCGAGCAAGGTAAGTCAGCCCACCGTGATCATCAAAACGACCCGTGTCACCAGTGAGCAACCACCCTTCAATAAGACTGTCTTCAGTTGCTTCGGGGCGGTTGAAATACCTGGTGAGAACCGAAGGCGAATGGACCAAAATCTGACCGATTTCGCCAAGCTTGACCGGTTTGAGATCGTGATCGACAACAACAATCTGGGTTCCCGGCACGGGGTAGCCCGTGTAGATCGGTTCGGCCTGGAGATCTTGGTTGTTTTCGTGAAGTCCAAACGTGGACGTGTCCATCGTGTGGGTTTCGGTCATTCCGTATGAAGCCTCACACAATAGTGAACCAGTAGCTTTCATCCACTGTTCGCGTAGATCAACCGTGAGCTTGCGGACGAACGACACCGCTAGCACCTGGTCAAGGACGAGTGAACGTGATGCCACGTCTTTAGCGAGCAACTCATAGTAGACATCTGCCGGAGCCACCATGAACGTGACTTTCTGATCTTCGAGCAGTTCCAGCACAGCATCAGGGTGATAGCGAGTCAGCAGGACAACGGTCGACCCGTCGACCAGCGGGTTGAGGATGCCGGCGTTTTCTCCAGCGATCCAAAAGATGGGTAGGAAACAGAGGTAGACCTCGGGCTTATCACCCGGGCGCATTCCACGCACAGCCAGCGTACTCAGTGCGGTATACACCATGTGTTCGTGAGTGTGCTCGCACCCTTTTGGTAGTCCAGTGGTGCCACCCGTGTAGTTGAGAGCGGCCAGCGAAGCTGGGTCGACCTCGGGACGCTGCGCAAGCGGGGCAGTGCTCGTGATCTCCTGCCAGTCCGCGCTCACTTCTTCACGCTCAAATGGGGCGCGGGGCTGAGGTGTTGCCGTCAGCGTGTCACTCAACCGGGTGTAGGCAACATGAGGAACAGAATCGAGGTCGGCGCGGCTCGCTTCGACAACCTCGCGCAGTTCCTCTTGGGCAACAACAACTTTGGGTGACGAATCGTTGATTTCGTACGTGAAATCGCTGGCGCGGAACATGGGGTTCACTGGGACTAGCACCGCACCCAGGCGCATGATCGCAACAAAAAGAATGAGGTACTGAGGGCAGTTGCCCATGTACATGGCAACCCGGTCACCCGTGTTGACCCCGTGTAAGCGCAACCATTCAGCAGCACGGTCAGCTAGATTGTCCAGTTCCGAGTATGTAATGTCGCGGCCGTAAAAATGCACCGCTGTGGTTTCGGGGCGTGTGAGTGCCCAATGCGCTACCCAGGTTGCAACGGTTCCGTCAACAGAATCGATCTGCGACTGAGTTTCAGCGGGGCGGTTACGGAGCTCCTCAAGTTCACGAGCAGCCGATTCCCACAGCGGTGCATACGACATGATTTCCTCTACTTCCGGTACTTCTTGAGTTCGTGGCGGGCAATGGTCATCTTGTGAACCTCGTCTGGTCCATCAGCAAGGCGCAGGGTACGCATGTGCGCGTACATCGAAGCCAGCGGGAAGTCGTTCGTGACACCGCCACCTCCGTGCACCTGGATCGCACGGTCAATGACCTTCAACGCCATGACAGGGGCTGCGACCTTAATTTCTGAAATGAGCGTGCGCGCCACCTTGTTGCCCACCGTGTCCATGAGGTGAGCCGCGTGCAAGGTCAGCAGGCGAGCCTGGTCGATCTCAATACGCGACTCAGCGATCCAGTCCTGAATGTTCGCGCGCTGCGACAGCTTCTGACCAAAGGTCACGCGCTCTTCTGCACGCTTACACATGAGTTCCAGCGCACGTTCGGCACATCCAATCGCACGCATGCAGTGGTGGATACGGCCGGGTCCCAGGCGGGCCTGACTGATCGCGAACCCTTCGCCCTCGCCCTTAAGAACATCCTTAGCCGGCACGCGCACCTGGTCGAAAATGACCTCGGCGTGGCCCTCACGGTCGTCATACCCAAACACGGGCAGGTTGCGCACAATGGTGACGCCGGGAGCGTCAGCTGGCACCACCATCATGGACTGCTGGCGGTGAGTGTCAGCGTTAGGGTCGGTCTTGCCCATCACGATGAACACGCCCAGGTTGGGGTGCATTGCGTTAGACGCGAACCACTTGCGCCCGTCCAGAATGTACTCGTCGCCGTCCTTCTTCATGAGCAACTCGATGTTGGTCGCATCCGAGCTGGCCACGGCAGGCTCAGTCATCGCGAAAGCCGAAGCCATGGTCCCGTCAAGCAGGGGCTTGAGGTACTTTTCCTTGTGCTCATCGGTTCCGAACAGCGTGAACACTTCCATGTTCCCGGTGTCAGGAGCGTTACAGTTGATCGCTTCAGGCGCGATCTCAATCGAACGGCCGGTGATTTCGGCCAGCGGCGCGTACTCTGAGTTGGTTAAGCCCGGGCCCCACTCTGGGTGTGGGTGGAACAGGTTCCACAGGCCCTGCGACTTTGCTTCTGCCTTGAGGTCCTCCAGAACCTGCGGCATGCCGTGCGGGCCCACTTCGCGCATCTGTTCGTGGTACACCGGTTCGGCCGGGTACACGAATTCGTCCATAAACGCGTTGAGGCGTCCTTCGTAGTCTTTTCCACGTTCCGTCTGTTCAAACATGTTTTACTCCTTGTGTTGGTTGGTGAGGGTGGTTTGGTAACGCTGCATTCCGGAAATCCAACGCTGGTAGTCGGACCCCTTCATGCGGTACATATCGAGAACTTCAGGGTGGGGGAGCACTAAGAATTCGTTGTTCTCGACCCCGTCGAGCACAATCTGTGCCACGTGCTGCGGTTCGTGGACCGGCCCGGCTTGTGTCACGGCCGCGGCTGCGACTTTTTCCGTGACATTCTGCGCGGTTGTGCCTGCTTGCAACATTGCGGTGTTGACTCCCATGGGGCACACGCACGTGACGTTGATGCCGTCACCGCCGTAAGTGATGGCCAGCCATTCGGCGAATCCAACCGCCGCGTGTTTAGTCACGGAGTATTCCGCCTGCCCCAGTTGGGTGAGAAGGCCCGCCGCCGAGGCCGTCGACACAAAGTGCCCCCGTCCCCTTTCCTGCCAGCCAGGTATCAGGAGTTTGGCGGCGCGGATGTGCGCTCGCAGGTTCACGTCGATGGCCGTGTCCCACGTTTCCTCGTCGCCGAGCCCAGACTGCCCCATGATTCCTGCGTTTGCGAAGAACAGGTCGACGGGGCCGTATTTTTTTTCGGTTTCAGCGATGAGCGCTTCGATTCCGGCGACTGTTGACACGTCGCCCTGCCAACCGTGGCAGCCTAACTTTTCTGCCACCTCGGTTACCGCCTCGGCGGCATCCGCCACAACCACGCGGGCACCTCGGCTGACGAGCTCCGCGGCCAGGGCCTGCCCAATTCCGCCGGCGCCCCCGGTGACGACTGCTACGTTTCCGTTCACTTCCATGTGATCTCCTCTTCGAGCCCAATGAAGTTTATAAAACATCTTCACCGATCGATCGCTCGGGAGCAAATGTTGTTTTAGTATGTGAGTACGTAACCGCCATGTTTCAAAGGAGAATCGTGGAATTTTCACCGCTGAATCTTGCAACGCCGGTTTTCGACTTCGCTCGTAAAGACCCTGATCGCATGCAACTGCGCGGGCCCCTGACAGAGCCGCGAGTTGAAATCACCCGTGGACAGTTGGCCAGCCTGGTTGCGCGTCGCGCGCAACAGTTAGCGCCCCAGGTGAGCGAGGGGGACCGGATGCTCCTCATCGCCCCCACCACACCGGAATTTGTGGTCGAATTCTTTGCCGCCCAAGCAATCGGGCTCACAATCGTGGCCATCAACCCGCTGGCCACCACGCGTGAAATCGACTATTTCCTTGAAGACTCCGGAGCTAGCCGCGTCGTGGCACACCCGGCCGTGGCCCAAGCCGGCCAAGAGTCCGCCCAGAAAGCCGGCGTGACGTTCGAAACATGCCAACTGATCACCCCGGCTGACCTGGCTGACCTTCCCCCGTTTGACGACTTCACCCCGGTCGAACGCAAAGGTGAGGACGTCGCGGTGCTGTTGTACACCTCGGGCACCACGGGCCGCCCAAAGGGCGCCATGCTCACGGTCAGCAACCTCACCAACGCGGCCCGGATCGGTGGCATCGACTCGAAGATGACAGAAGACGACCGAGGTGGTACCTCCCTCCCGCTATTCCATGTGTTTGGGCTGTCGTCAATCCTCATGGTGGCGGTCGCGCACGGCACGCAGCTGACGCTGTTGCCCCGGTTTGACCCGGTTGAACAGCTGAAAGTCATGAGCCATGACAAGCTCACGGTAGTGTCCGGAGTTCCAACGATGTGGAACGCGATCGTGCACGCGCCAGAAGGTGACTACGACTTCTCCCACATGCGGTTCGCGCTCTCAGGTGGGGCGTCAGCAGCAGTTGAGCTCATTCGCAAGTTCGAAGAACGCTTTGGCGCGGCACTCACTGAAGGGTATGGGCTGACGGAAACCTCGGCGATGGTGAGTATGAACCCGCTGGACGGTGTGCGTAAACCAGGGTCGGTGGGAGTGCCGCTGCCGGAACTGGAATTCTGCATTAAGGACCCCACCGGCGCCGAGGTGCCAGTAGGTGAGGTCGGTGAAGTATGTTCGCGTGGTCCGGTGAACATGCCCGGTTATTGGAAGCGGGAAGACGCAACGGCCCAAGTGATTGACGAAGACGGCTGGTTCCACACCGGTGACCTGGGCCGGGTTGATGAGGACGGATACCTATATATCGTGGACCGGCTCAAGGACCTGATCATTCACGGTGGCTACAACGTGTACCCGCGTGAGATCGAAGAAGCGATGTACGAACACCCAGGCGTTCTTGAGGCAGCCGTGCTGGGAACGGACGACGAGCACTACGGGCAGATCGTTACGGCTGTTATTACTCCTATGCCAGGGGTGACGCTGACGGAAGAAGAAATTGAGGCGTTTGCTAGGGAACGGCTTTCGGCGTACAAGATTCCTCGGATCATTAAGTTCGTAGAGGCGTTGCCTAAGGGGCCAAGCGGGAAGATCCTTAAGCGCGCGATCGATGTGTCTCAGTTGTAAAGTTCGGATGTTTACAACATAAAGGTGGCCGGTAGCAGTGTTGCTACCGGCCACCTTTAGTACAGCCCTGTTGTCGACTAGGACTGTGTGACGAGGTTACGCGACTGGTTCCGGGTCCTCTTCGGAAGCTGTCTGGAAACTAGCTGACTGAACTGCCTTCTGTTCGTAAAGGAACTCACCAGGAACCGCGTGAGGGTCTTCCCGGACCCATTTGGGGTTCGTTTCTTTCAACAGCAAAGCACTGACAACCGTGATGACACCCATGATCATGACCATGATGGTCACGCCGTGTGTGTTACCCGAAGACGCGATGAGTGAGGTCATGAGGATCGGTGTTGCGCCCGAGATCAAAATAGCTGCCAGCTGGTAGGCAAGTGAAGCGCCAGAGAACCGTACTTCAGGTTCGAACAGTTCACCCAGGTACGCTGCCAGTGGAGCGTAGACCGCGCACTGGAACACCGACGAAACGCACACTGCTACTCCGAACAGGACAATGTTTCCGGTGTTGATCAGCATGAAGTAAATCGGTACAAACAGGAAGATTCCTGCTCCTCCAACGATGATGACGGGTCGGCGGCCGATTCGGTCTGACCATAGGGCTAGTAGGGGTGTGGTCACAATACCTATGACGCACGCCAGCGCTCCTGCGATCAGCATGTGGGTGCGGTCCAAGCCCAGGTAGTTTGCGCCGTAGCTGAGTACACCTGCGATGGAGATGTAGAAGATGCAGTTGGTCGAAGCGAGAAGTCCGCAACCCAGAAGGATGGTCTTCCAGTGCTTCTTCACTGCGACCCACAGGGGTGCTTTGACGATTTGCGACTGAGTTTCAGACGTCTTCTTTTCAAGTTCGCGGAACTCTGGGCTGTCTTCAACTTTGTGGTGGATAAACAACACAACAGGGAAGAGGACTGCAGTGAACCAGAACGGAATGCGCCAGCCCCATGAGATGAACTGTTCTTGTGTAAGGGCATAGGTTGCGGTGATGAACACGACGTTGCCTAGGAATGCTCCTGCTGGAACACCGATCTGGTTAAATGAACCGGAGTATGCGCGGTTCTTAGGGCCAGCTGATTCAGTAAGAAGGAGCGCAAGCCCGCCCCACTGGCCACCTGCTGCAAGACCTTGGGCAAAGCGACAAAGGCCAAGGGCAATAGGTGCCGCTAAGCCAATGCTCGCCGCGCCTGGAAGGCACCCGATGACAAACGTTGCTATGCCCATAACGATGAGAGAAACAACGACGACGGGCTTGCGACCAAGCTTGTCGCCGTAGTGACCGGCAATCACGCCACCCAGAGGGCGGGCAATGAACCCTGCCCAAAACGTAGCGAAACTCAAAAGGGTCGCAACCAGTGGTCCTTCCGATGGGAAAAACACGTGTGGGAACACCAACGCGGCTGCCGTGCCGTAGAGGAAAAAGTCGTACCACTCAATCGAGGACCCGACGACACCGGATGCCAAGAGCTTTCGGTGTTTCAGGTGGTGGTGGGCCTGTGTGGGGTCAATTGCTGATGATGCGGTCATGAAAGCTCCTATCGCCTTTGATGAAAGCTTGAACCGATCGTTTGATCGGTTCGAATAAGTGTGTCGTACACCACTGCGTGAGTCAAGAGTTGTTCAGGTTGTGGCGTGAGGAAAATGTGTGGCTATACGCAGTGGACCTGGCGGACGAGTGTCGAAGTGGGCTTGTGAAGGGCGAAAATAGGGCCTGGGTCATGCAAATATAACCGAGGATCAAAATTCGTTATAAACTTTTTTATGCCAGCTGACCTGGGGTGATGCAGTAAAACGCGCCTAATGTGTGCCTGAGTTGTAACTGAAATGTGACATTGGGATTCCGTTCGGTTACAGTTTTCACTGTTGGATTTTGAACTGATCCACTCACGGGTTGCTACCGCTAGTCACACAGCCCAGTGAGAGTACCGATGAACGTGGCGGCCGCAGGCTGGTAGATGGAGGAATCTCGTGGCTGGAAAGAAGATGGGGCGTCACGCGTCTGACGCACGTGTCAAGACACCACTGACTGAACTCACTGAAGCGCTGAACGCTAACTCTGGTGCAATGGGTAAGCGCGCTGCTGTTGTTGCAGCTGCTGGTGGTCTGCTTGTGACTGCAACCCTTCCGTCAACTGCCGACGCTAAGGATGACGCAACCGTCTCCGCGGATGCTGCAAAGGCTGACGAAGCTGAAACTTTCACCGCTCAGAAGGCAACCGCGGTTGCAGAAGCTGACGTCGCTGACATTGCAACTGGTGTGGCTGCAAACGTCACCGCTAAGAAAGCTCCTGAGCCAGTTGCGGAACCAACTTCAGAAGATTCAGAAGCTAACGCTTCCACTTCGAACAGCCGCTCCGGAGCTCCAGCAGCATCTTCGTCCAGCTCATCATCTTCATCCAAGAAGAGCTCCAAGTCTGAAGCTAACGAAGACGTTGCGCTGCCAAGCGGATCCAAGGCTCAGCAGGTTCTTGCAATTGCTCGTCAGTACGTCGGAACCCCTTATGTATCCGGTGGAACCTCCCCAAGTGGTTGGGACTGCTCCGGCTACACCTCATACGTGTACGGCAAGGTGGGCGTGAAGCTGCCTCGCACCTCGGGTGCTCAGCGCAACGCTGGAAAGACCGTGTCGCGTGCACAGGCTCAGCCTGGTGACATTATCTGGTCGCCCGGACACGTTGGTATCTACGCTGGTAACGGCATGATGTACGACGCAGGTAACCCACGCGTTGACACCTCTTACCGCTCCATCGACTGGATGGTCCGTTCAGGAGCCAAGTTCATTCGCGTTCTGTAAGACTTCTTAAACTTAAGAACACTTAAGTTGAGACCCCCGCGCAAATCGGTACAGCGCGGGGGTTTCGTGCATTCATAGGCCTGCATGGTGAACATTTGACAAACAGTGCATAATTCTCGCTAAAACCGGCCTATGTGCGGGTGAATCGGTGGATGCGCCCGGTAATCTTGACTGTATTGACATTGCTCACTGCTCACGATGTAAGGAGACCAGCATGCACAACAGCAGTGGTGAACTTATATCGTTTGCAGAACCCATACATTCGATAGGTGTGGAGTCTGTGAGTGGCTCATGTCTGTCTTTAACGAGGCGTCGCGCTTATGCGCGGCGCCTCGCGCGTTTTCCTACCCGCCTCAGGAGAAAAAAGTGAAAACACTGGTTCTAAACGCTGGCTACGAGCCCATGTCGATCGTGTCATTTAGGCGTGCGATCGCCCTGGTTTTGGCGGGCAAAGCTACAGTCTTAGCAAGCGAGGGCTTGCTGATCCGTAGCGCACACGTATCCATTGATCAGCCTTCAGTTATTCTGCTCAACCGGTACGTGCAACCACCTCGGGGGCGGACGACAGCGCTTTCCCGCAGGGGAGTACTGCGACGCGACAAGCACTTGTGCGCATATTGCGGAGAAGGTGCAAATACGGTTGACCATGTACTTCCTCGTAGCCGGGGTGGGCAGAACACATGGACAAACCTGGTGGCATGTTGCCGGTCGTGCAACAACGTGAAAGGGAACCGCACGCCAGACGAGATGGGGTGGAAGTTGCTGTTCACTCCCGTTGCCCCACAGACGGGCCACTGGTGGTTGCGTGACATTGAAAACCCTGCCAAGCGTTGGTTGCCTTTTCTTCAGTTGGCACGCTCGCCCGAAGTTGCGGCGAAATCCGCGTAGGGGCTCACTTTTGAGTGCTGCGGCTCGTGCGACGTGGCTCGTGCGACATGGTTTGCAGTATCAAGGCAGGTTTATCGGTGTGCAACACAAGTGCAACAGTCGCCGGGTAACCGTTGCCGTTTCGTAGCGGGTCAAATGCCGTGGCAAAAAGGGGCAGGAGTAGACTGAAAGATAAGCGGTTTCGATCTGTAAGGAGTACCCGTGGCAGAGGAACAGATGACTACCGAAGTTGCCGACCCTGAAGCAATCATCGTTGGAATTGACGGTTCAAGTGCCAGCCGTAATGCGCTAATGTGGGCGATTGATGAGGCCCGCGCTCAGAAGAAGTCCATTCGTCTTGTTGGCGCTTACACAGTGCCTAGCGTTGCGTCTGCAACGGTAGACGTGTCATATGTTCCTGTCGACGACAGTGCGGTGCGCGCGGCTGTTTCGGATTCGCTTAGGGAAGCGGCGTCGCTGGTGAAAGAAGCGGGCGTCGAAGTTGAGGCGATTATCGAGATTGGTGACGCTGCCGGGGTTTTGGTTGAAGAATCCAAGCAAGGGTCGCTGGCGGTTGTTGGATCCCGTGGCCGAGGTGGTTTCGCTGGCCGTCTTTTGGGAACTGTGTCTTCGGCCCTGCCTGCTCACAGCCACTGCCCCACGGTGGTGATACCCGTTGGATGGTCGAACGATTCGAAGCGTACTCCTGAGCAGACAGCCTCACGCCCAATCCGTAATGCCGGTGGTGACTCGTTTGAGGACACTATTGAAGCTGACACGGTTACTGGGCCTGACTACACGGGTCAAGTTGTTGTAGGAATCGACGCTTTGGGTGCTGAATCTCAGGCCCTGTGGCAAGCTGCGGAACTCGCGAACCGCCGAGGCAGCTCCCTGGTGCTTCTGGGCGTCATCACCACCACGGTTGTAGGGCCTGAATGGTTGCCTTCAACGGGTGACATGAAGCGTTACGTTGATAAAGGTGCGGACAAGCTCGCGATTGCTGCGCAGGCAGTGCGTGAGAAGTACCCTGACCTGGACGTGAGCTGGTCGTTGTATGACGGGCAGCCTGCAGAAGCGCTAGTGCGTGCCTCTGACACTGCGTCCGTTTTGGTAATTGGCTCCCGAGGTCGTGGCGGGTTTGCGGGCCTCCTTTTGGGATCGACTTCGCAGTCTGTTTTGCCGTACTCCAGGTGCCCCACCATGGTGGTTCGCGTTAAGCGCGAATCCTGATCCATCTGGTGGCCGGAGCCACGGTCGCGTTTTCGGTTTTAGCCGAGTAGCTTAACTATCATTATGTCTCTATTCGTCGCCTTTTGGCGGGGAGGGTGTTTGTGTTGTTCAAAAAGGTGATGGCGTCGACGGCGCTTGTTGCGACTGTCGTTGCTGGTGGTATCGCTTGTTCCTCCAATGTCAACGATGAAGAACGTGGCAATGGAGGTGCTTCTACTTCTTATGACGGGGTTCCAGACAGCGTTAAGGACCGCTTGCAGCGTTTAGCCATTGTGAAAAACAAAGCGGGTGTTTCGATCGACGCTCAGCTGGTGGCGCTTCAAGGTGCCGCGTCGCTGAACGAAATGGTTGAAGAGTTTGCGCTCGATCAGCTTGGTGAAGGCGGAGCGTTCGATGGCAAAAAAGGATTTACACCAGTTCCTACGCCAGTGAGCAAACAGGCTGAACTTGACACGTTCATTCGTGAACCCGATTCCAAACCCCACGGTTCGGATGACTCCACTGCGCAAGCTGGGGGTCTTACGGAGTCAAACACCACCTCGGGACCCGAGGAATCTGGTTCCTCCTCGGAAGAGGCACCCACCTCGGACGCAACCGCTTCGCCGGAAGGCCAAGAAACAGCGGGGGCGGATGACACCTCGGCGGGAGGGGACGCTGATATCACCCTGCGCAACGAAGTTGTCTTTGCAGGCGGCAAATATGTAGTGAGTCGTGTGGAGGCGCTGGTCAAGGGCGAAAAAACAGTCAAACTGCTGGTTACGGATCTCGAAGCTGACAAAACGATGCCGGCCAAAGATATGTTCACAGGTGAAACGTTGCCGAGCGACGACGACCTTGACGACCTGACTTTCGGCAAGGATGCTCTGCCGTCGTATAAGGGTCAGAAGAAGACATACGACGAGCTTTCTGACCTGGGCAAAAAGGTCGCGGACAACGGGTCGAAAGACGTGGTGAAACTCGACGAGGACAGTGAAGAAGGCCCAGGATTTTCTTGTGCGCTGGCCGCCTGCGTGGCTTTGACGTATGACGATGGTCCCGGCGGGAACGACCTGACTGATCGCCTGATTAAGTCGTATAAGAAACACCACGCGCACGCGACGTTCTTTGTTATTGGTAAGAACGTGAAGGCGTACCCCGAGGAAGTCAAGAAAATGGTTGACGCAGGGCATGAAGTGGGCAATCACTCGTACACGCACCCGATTCTGAGCAAGGTTGGTGCAAAGAAGGCCGAAAAGGAGATCGCCGACACCGACAAGGCGATTGAAGATGCTGGGCTAGAGAAGCCCACGCTGCTGCGGCCACCGTACGGTGCGACCAATCGCAAGGTCGATGATGTTGCAGGTAAGCATGACAAACGAGTGATTATGTGGGATGTGGACACTCTCGACTGGCAGACCAAGTCAAAGCCAAAGACAGTCGCTACCGTTAAGCAGAGCGTGCAGCCTGGTGCGATTGTTCTTATGCACTCGATTCACCAGCCGACCGTTGATGCGACAGATGACATTTTGCAGTATCTGGAGGACCAGGGCTACGCGATGGTGACAATCTCAGAGCTGTATCGGGGCGCGAAGTTTGATGCGGGGAAAGAGTACTTCTGCAAGGGCTCACATATGGGGATGTGCTCAACTCCGGAGCACCCTTACGTTACGAAAAACTCCTAGCCACGAGGTGCGCGAAGCGACTGGGTATGTCTAAACACCTGGGTGTGACGCGCATAATATTGACAAGGTGCCCTTTGGGTTCATGGTGTGCTTAGTGGACGAGTCTGTGGTAACGTTGGGCGCTCCTACAAGGAAAGGACAACAGTGGGACTTTTGTGGTCGATTATTTCGTGGATCATTATTGGTGGTCTGATTGGGCTTATCGCTCGTGCTGTCATGCCAGGTAAACAGGGCATGGGCTTCATGATGACTGTGATTCTAGGTGTTGTTGGTGCCATCGTTGGTGGCTTCATTGGAGGGTTGCTTGGTGGAGATGGCGTCCAGGGAATCATGAACAACCCGTGGAGCCTGGGAACCATCCTGTTGGCTGTTATCGGTGCGTTGATCGTGATGGTTATTTACGGCTTCTTGGCGCGTAAGGCTAATAAGTAGTTTCTTAGCTGACGCACAAAGTGGCCCCGGCATTCAG
>NZ_ADNU01000007.1 GCF_000178455.1 Brevibacterium mcbrellneri ATCC 49030
GAAGTACGTGTGGTGGGACCAGGACCAGCAACGCTGGACGGGAAGCGACATCCCGGACTTCCCAGCCGACCGCGCGCCCGACTACGAACCGCCGGAAGACGCTGTGGGACCGGCTGCTCTTGCCGGTGATGACCCGTTCATCATGCAAGCTGACGGTAAGGGCTGGCTGTTCGCGCCCACGGGTGTGGTCGACGGGCCGATGCCCACGCACTACGAACCGCCGGAATCCGCGATTCCGAACCCGCTGTACGACTCGCAAAACAGTCCAGCGCGCATGACGATCGCAGACGACATCAACCTGTACGCGCCGGGCAGCGGCGAAGCGGGCAAGGACGTGTACCCGCACGTGTTCACCACGTATCGCCTCACGGAACACCACACGGCTGGTGGAATGAGCCGCTGGTTGCCATACTTGGCGGAACTCCAGCCAGAAATGTTCTGCGAAGTGTCCCCTGAGCTGGCTGAACTTGAAGGTTTGACTCACGGGGATTGGGCCACGTTGATCACGCCGCGTTCGGCGATTGAGGCCCGCGTGATGGTCAGTGAGCGGTTCACACCTCTGGACATCAACGGGCGCACGGTTCACCAGATTGGTTTGCCGTACCACTGGGCGCAGGGTTCGCACGCGGTGGTGTCTGGGGATTCGGCGAATGACCTCATTGGTGTCACCATGGACCCCAACGCGCAGATTCAGGAATCCAAGTCGATCGCGGTTGCGATCAAACCGGGGCGCAGGCCACGTGGTGAAGCGTTGCGGGATTTGGTTGATAAGTACCGGGCCGAGGCGGGAGTCACCTTGGATACCGGACACGACCTCCCAACGCAGGAAGGTGCAGTTCCTCCGCCGGGCGAAGGGCCCACACCGGTCGAAGGCGCTGAGGCGACGCGGGAGAATCAAAAGTGGGATGATAAGCGTGCGCGATTTAATCGAGGTGACAAGTAATGGGCCAGCTAGCTGGAGCGACCGACCCGATTGCTGATGCCAACTGGCACACTCCTCACGAGCGCAAGGGCTTTTTCACCGACTCCTCCATTTGTATTGGGTGTAAGGCTTGCGAAGTTGCGTGCAAGGAGTGGAACCGGAACCCGCAGGACGGCTCCTTGGAGATGCTGGGTTCGTCCTTTGACAACACCGGTGGTCTAGGTGCGAACACGTGGCGACACGTGAAGTTCGTTGAGCAGGGCAAGGACGATATTGCTACGGCACGGGAATCCGGTCGCAAGCTGGTGAGCCTGGGTATGCCGCAGGTGCGCCCGGCTAACAGCTCCCCCGAGGCGCGGGCCACCTTGCCTGCCCCGTCAGAGGACCTGTCGAATGTCGATGTTTTGGGTGGTTTGGCTAATCCCACCGGCTCGGAGGCGACAGGCGCAGACGCGCAGCCGGATACCCCTGAGTTCCGCTGGTTGATGAGCTCGGATGTGTGTAAGCACTGCACGCACGCCGGGTGTTTGGATGTGTGCCCCACGGGTGCGCTTTTCCGCACTGAGTTCGGCACGGTTGTGGTGCAAAACGACGTGTGCAACGGGTGCGGAACCTGTGTTGCTGGGTGCCCGTTCGGGGTGATTGAGCGTCGTGACGATGGCACGGTGAACACGAACCCGGACCGTGAGCCGTTGGACCAGGAAGTACCCAATCCGGGCACGGCGAACAAGTGTACGCTCTGTTACGACCGGCTGGTAGAGGGTCAGACCCCTGCGTGCGCGCAGACGTGCCCCACCACGTCAATTAAGTTCGGTGACCATGACACCATGGTCGAAACCGCGCAAGAACGCGTGGCTGAGCTACGTGAGTCCGGCATGACTGAGGCGCGGTTGTACGGCGCCAACCCCAATGACGGTGTAGGCGGAACGGGCTCGGTGTTCCTGCTTCTGGACGAACCTGAAGTGTACGGTCTACCACCTGACCCACGGGTGCCCACGGCGGATCTGCCCAGTATGTACAAGCGTGCGGGAGTGGCTGCGTTGGGTATGCTCGCGGCGGCTACGGTTGCGTTTTTGGGAGGTCGCAAGTGACGCAAGAGTTCGACAGCTACCGGCCTCCGAAGCGCGAAAAGCGTTTCCGGAATTTCTTTGGGCAAGGTGGCAAGCGTAAAAAGCGCGGCCGAGGTGGCGAAGACCTCATGGTGGATGAGGCGCAGTTTGAGTCGTATTACGGTCGCCCCATTGTGAAAGCGCCACCGTGGAAGCATGAGATTGGCGCGTACCTGGTGCTGGGTGGAATCGCCGGTGGTTCTGCTCTGTTGGCGGCTGGCGCTCACGTGACGGGGCTGCACGAGCTTCGCCGTAACGCCAGGCTCACGGCTCTGGGTGCGATTAGTGCCGGTGCGGTGGCGCTGATTGCTGACCTGGGGCGTCCCGAACGTTTTCTTAACATGATGCGCACCGTGAAGGTCACGTCCCCTATGAGTTTGGGGTCGTGGATTTTGGGTGGTTTTTCCACAGGTGCGGGTGTGGCTGCCGCGGCCGAGGTCGTGCGCATGTTGGAAGGTCACATCCCCGGCGAAGATACTGCGTTGGTCAAGGCCGGTAAGAAGACCCTATTCGCTGTGGAAACCCCGGCAGGGTTCCTCGCGTCGGCTTTGGGTGCGCCACTTGCCGTGTACACGGCAGCGCTCTTGTCCAACACAGCAGTTCCCACCTGGAACGCGGCCAGGCGAGGGTTGCCGTTTGTGTTTGCCTCCTCGGCGTCTTTGGCAGCTGGAGGTGCGGCCATGGTCACCACCTCCCCAGCGCAGGCAGGGCCAGCGCGACTTTTAGCGCTCATGGGTGTGGCCGGTGACCTGATTGCGCTGACGTGGACCAAGAAGGACATGCACCCGTTGGAGGCCGAACCGCTTGAGATTGGGCACGCGGGCAAGCTCATGCACTTGTCCGAGGCGTGCGTGATCGCCGGTGGTGTGGGCACTGCCCTGGTGGGGCGCAACCGGGTGGGTGCGATTGTGTCGGGCGCGTGTCTGGTGGCAGGTTCGGCGCTGACCAGGTTTGGGGTCATGGACGCAGGGCACGCGTCAACGCAAGACCCTAAGTACGTGGTGGAACCGCAGAAGGCCCGATTGCGGGCACGTCAACAGGCGGGTATCACGCACGACTCAATCGTCACGTGAGGTGACTGGCTGAGCGTAAAGACTGCGTAAGCCTGCGGTCATAACTCTAAAACGTCGCCACTCCAGTTGCGCCGTAGCCACCTGTCGTGTGATGCAACCACGACTGCTCCTGGGTACCCCGGAATGGCTGCCTCAAGTTCAGTGACGAGCGCCAATGACAGGTGGTTCGTGGGTTCGTCCAGCAACAGCACGTCTGGCGGATCGGCCAGCTGGCTCGCCAGGGCCAGGCGACGTTGCTGTCCCACGCTTAAAGCTTCGACGGGACGGTTTTGGTCCCAGGGCGCGATCAGCCCAAACGTCGACAGAGGAACCTGCTCCGCCCGTGCAACTCCCACCATGTCTGTGTACGCCTGCGCTACCGTGCGACCTGACCCCCGGCGGTGAGGATCGGGGAGAGTGGTCTCCTGCGCCAGCATTCCTACGCGCACACCACTACGACGAGTCAGGACACCTCGGGACGGAGATAAATCGCCAGCAAGCACGTGAAGCAAAGTGGATTTTCCCACCCCGTTTGCACCGGTGACCAGCAGTTTTGTAGATGGACCAACCGTGAGGGACACTGTAGCAAGCCGGTTCTCAACGCTGACGTTGACGGCGCTGAGAACGGTACCAGTTTTAGCCGGTTCAGGTTGATTAGCGGCGGTCAGACCTTGGAACTCTAGCTCTCGAGGTGGACGCTGAATTTGTCGTTGTTGAAGCTCCTCTAACCGTGCACGAGCGTCGTTCACGCGGCGCGAGACAACTTTAGCGTTCCGGTCAGCGTAGAACTTTTTGGCCATTCGAATCTCACTACGAGGTTCGCGTCCCGGATGGCCGACCGTCCGGCTGTTACGCAACGTGGCGCTTAACCGTTTGAGTTCTGCTTGTTCTTCTTCGTATTGGAGCTCCCATCGGTTTCGGACCTGTCGACGTTCATCCAGATAGTCGGTGTAGGTGCCCGTGTAGCGAGTGACGCCCACGCCTGAAGCTGGACCGGCCGAGGTGTCTTGTGCCTTATGCGGTACTGGGCGGGGGTCAAGGTCAACCAAGCCGGTGACAGACTCATCGAGGAACGCGCGATCGTGACTTGCTATCAACACAGGTCCGGTCCACTCGGCCAACATTTGGAACAGGTGCTCGGAAGCTGCGTCGTCCAGATGGTTGGTGGGTTCGTCCAACAAGAGTACGTCCGGTCGAGAAAGCAACAGCCACACCAGGGATAGGCGGGCGCGCTCGCCACCTGACAAGGATCCAGTAGGAAGCTCACGGTCGAGGTGAGCGAGCCCGAATCCTGCCAGCGTTGTGCTGATCCGGGTATCTACTTCCCAGGCTCCCAACCGTTGAGCGGTTTCCAAGGTTGCGGAAAGGTGTTCGGCAGCACCTGGCGCATATGGATCTTCAGCCAGCGCTTGTGAAGCCTGTTCAACTGCTTCTGTGGCACGCCGGACATGGGCTACGGCAGATTCGAGGGCGTGAGCGACAGAATCGTCCATGTCAAACGGCGGACGCTGGTGTAATAGGCCCACCGTAGCCAGTCCCCCTGGCCGAGACACGCGGACAATTCCGGTGTCTGGTTGAGTGTGTCCAGCAATGATTCGCAATAACGTGCTCTTGCCAGAGCCGTTCTCCCCGATCAATCCCACACGGCTGTCAGCAGGAACGGAGAAAGAGATATCGGTCAGGACACGACGGTCGCCAAATGATTTAGAGATCCCCTCAATTTGAAGGTGAGCAGGGGATGACGCAGGTGAGTTGGTGGTAGACATTAGGATCCTCGTGGTCGCGCGGTCTCCCGCCGGGCACGGCCTCGGTCGCGGGAGCGGAACGAAGATCACTTGAGCATGAGGCCATCATACACAAGGGGCTTCACCAGATGTGTGGCAGGGGCCGTGCTTAGCTGATCTGGATGCCAGGTTCGTCCGTTGTGTAGCCAATTACCGGGTGGCCCGGAATCTCACCTACGAGCAATAGTCCGCCTGAGGTTTGAGCGTCAGCCAACAGGATCACGTCGTCATCGCTGATGCCCGAGTCCACCTGGAACTGTTCAGCCAGGTTCGACTTCACCCAGTCCAAGTTTCTGCGTGATCCACCGGGGATGAACCCTTCGCTCACGCTTGTTCTGGCGGCGTCCAATACGGGCACAGCGGACATGTCGATGCGGGCACCCACGCCGGATGCACGGCACATTTTGAACAGGTGACCCAGCAGGCCAAAGCCGGTGACGTCGGTTGCTGCTGTAATGCCAGCTTGTGTCGCGGCAACCGCAGCGTCACGGTTGAGCGTGGTCATGGATTCGACCGCTTCAGGAAACACGTCGCCGGTTGCCTTGTGACGGTTGTTGAGGATTCCCACGCCCAGTGGCTTGGTCAACGTAATGGGAAGGCCGGGCTTGGCAGCGTCGTTGCGCATGAGCGCGTCAGGGGTCACGGTACCGGTCACGGCCATGCCGTACTTGGGTTCAGGGTCGTCCACCGAGTGCCCACCGATCACGGGAACTCCCGCTTGTTTACCGACCTCTAGGCCACCGGCCAGCACGTCCTTGAGCAGCGACGGCGGCAGGACCTCACGAGGCCAGCCCACCAGATTGATGGCCACAACAGGGGTGCCACCCATCGCGTAAATGTCGCTGAGCGCATTAGCCGCTGCAATGCGTCCCCAGTCGAACGCGTCGTCAACGACCGGGGTGAAGAAGTCGGCTGTTGAGAGCACCAGAGTGTCGTTGCCAATGCTCACTGCGGCCGCGTCGTCACCGTCGTCTAAGCCAACGACAACCGAGTCGTAGTCTTGGCCGGCCAGTCCTTTCACAGCTTCTTCGAGTTCGCCCGGCGGGATTTTGCAGGCGCATCCGCCACCGTGAGCAAGGGACGTTAAACGTGGAAGATCGTGAGCAGTCATGGCCCCAGCGTATCCCAGGCTCACGTATTTCCAACCCCTACTTGTCTCAGATGGTAGGTTTTGCTCATGGAGGCGTCCGGGTCCTGGTGGGCCCCGCAGTCTTCAAAACTGTTGAAACCGAGTAGCTCGGTTTGGCGGGTTCGATTCCCGTCCGCCTCCGCCACAGGAAGGGGACACGTGTCTGAAGATCCGCGTCGCAATTTGCCACGCACCGATACTCTGCTGGCCAGCGACTGGGTTCGCGCGGCCTCAACCCGCCTCAACGCGACCACCACGCGGGCAATCGTCCGACGGCACTTAGACCGCGCACGCACGCAACCTTCTTTCACCTCGGCGAGCTTCCGTGACGACCTCGTCGCCGACCTCACCCGTTTCAACTCCGGCATTTACCGCGCCACGATCAACGCGACAGGCGTGGTGGTCCACACCAATCTGGGCCGCGCCCCGTTGAGCCCGTGGGCCTCGGAGGTTGCCGGGCACACCGCCGCGTACGTCGACATTGAGATGGACCTGGAATCCGGCAAGCGGGGGCGCCGAGGTGTCGAAACCACAGACGCTCTCACCCTCCACGTGCCGGCCGCTGAGGACGCGCTGGTGGTGAACAACTGCGCCTCAGCGCTCATGCTCGTGGCGGCACAAAGCCGCCCCGGGCGAATCCTGCTTTCGCGCGGGGAGTTCGTGGAAATTGGGGCGGGTTTCCGTTTGCATGAACTCATGCGTTCGGTCGGCGCCACCATCACCGAGGTGGGTTCCACCAACCGCACCCACCTGGCTGACTATCGGCGTGAGTGTGAAGCAGGTGAGGTGTCCGCGATTCTCAAGATTCACCCATCCAACTATGCGCAGTCCGGGTTCACGTCCTCCCCTAGCACGCAGGCGCTCGCACAGCTGGCGCGCGAATATGACGTACCGCTTGTTGTGGACATCGGTTCGGGCCTCTTGGCACCCAACCCGCACTTGCCCAACGAAGCCGATGCCACCTCGGAGTTGGAGGCGGGTGCAGACGTCGTGCTGTTTTCTGGAGACAAGCTGTTAGGCGGCCCGCAGGCCGGCATCATTCTGGGCAAACGCGAACTGGTCACGCAGCTTGCGACGCACCCGCTGGCGCGCGCGGTGCGGGCCAGCAAGTTCGTGTTGGCCACCTTGGCGGCAACGGTCGTGGGTGAGGAACCACCCGTCCACACGTATGTGGGGCTGTCGTCTGAGAAGCTCCGTGAGCGCACCGAAGCACTGGCGGCAACGCTCAACGCCGCCGAGGTGTCAGTCGACATCACGCCCCACGCCGGTCGCGTGGGTGGTGGCGGTGGCACCGGAGTGGAACTTCCCGGGTGGGCCGTGCGACTGCCGGAGTCGTTTGCGAAGCCGTTGCGCGTGGGTGAACCGTCCGTGGTCACGCACGTGCAGGACGGAGCGTGCCTGGTAGACGTGCGGTGCGTTGACCCGTCAGACGAACACGTGCTTGCGTCGCGGATTATTGAGTGTGCCCGGGCGGCGGGCAATGCAGGCGCGGGAACTGCACACACGGGTCACTGACATGTCGTTTGTTGTTGCCACGGCCGGACACGTGGATCACGGTAAGTCCGCACTGGTGCGCGCCCTGACCGGGTCGGACCCAGACCGATTAGACGAAGAAAAGCGGCGCGGTCTCACGATTGACTTAGGCTTCGCGCACTGCACGTTGCCCAGTGGCACGCACGTGTCGTTTGTTGATGTTCCCGGCCACGAACGCTTCATCGGCAACATGCTGGCTGGGCTCGGTCCGGCTCCTATCGTGTGTTTCGTTGTGGCCGCGGATGAAGGCTGGTCGGCGCAGTCCACTGATCACCGTGACGCGCTGGAGGCCCTGGGAATCACCCGAGGTGTCATCGTGCTCACCAAGTGCGACTCGGCAACGCCGGAACAGATCGATCACGTGAGTTCCCAAGCCCGCACCGAACTCAGCTGCCTGCCAGACGCGCCCCTGGTGACCACCTCGGCGGTCACTGGGGACGGGCTCCCGGAACTCCTTGCCGCCCTGGACGCGGTCACCAGCGCCACGCCCCCACCTGCTACGGACGGGCGGGTGCGTATCTGGGTCGACCGCGCGTTCTCCATCACCGGCGCGGGCACGATCGTCACGGGAACCCTGGGCGAAGGCACGGTGACTACCGAGCAGAACTTGGAGCTCACCTCGGCGCAGGCCCGCACCCGGATCACGGTCCGGGGGTTGCAGAATCACAACTCCGCAGTCAGTAGCATCGCGCCGGTATCCCGGGTGGCGCTGAACCTGCGCGGGGTGTCTGCACAGGACATTTCCCGAGGTGACGCGCTCATCACGCCGGACGCCTGGCACGTGGCGGACGTTGTGGACGTCGCAGGCGTGGCTGTGGACACGATTCCTACCGATGTCACCGTCCACATTGGCGCGGCCAGTTTTCAGGCGCACGTGCGGCCCTTGTCCCACCGCTTCGCACGCCTGAAACTGTCCCGCTCGATTCCCGTTCAGGTGGGTGACCGGCTGGTGGTGCGCGGAAGCGGGGAACGCGCGGTGCTGGGCGGTTTGACCGTGCTGGACGTGGACCCGCCCGAGCTTTTTCGTCGCGGATCTGCAGCTGAGCGCGCCCACGCCCTTGACCACTACTCCCCTGCCGATTTCACGGCTGAACTGACCCGTCGCGGATGCGTGCGGGAGTCCGCATTAACCACGTTCGGCTACGACGTGCCTGGTGAGGCTGATCAGCTGCCGGCGGGCGTTCAGCGCATGGGCGCGTGGCTGGTGCGCGATGACGTCGTGCGCACCTGGGTGGCCCAGGTTGCGCGCGTGATTGAGGACGACGCCCGCGATCCGTTGTCTCGGGGCGTGCCGCTTGCGCAGTTGGCGAAGAGTGTGGGTTGCCCGCGTGAGTTGGTGGAAGGGCTGGTTGAGTCCCCCGCCGAGGTGGTTTCCGGGTTTGCCCGTCTGCCGGGCTCAGGTTCTTTGGGGGCTGCAGAGGCTGGTGTCGCGGAGTTGGAGCGGCGTTTGTCTGAGCACCCGTTTGATGCGCCGGAAGCCCGGGATCTGGAGGATCTGGACTTGGGTGTGCGTGAGCTTGCGGCTGCCGAGCAGGCCGGCCGGCTGTTGCGTTTAGATGGTGGCGTTGTGGTGCTTCCGTCTACGCCGGCGCGCGCCATGCGGGTGCTGGCTGGGTTGGCGCAGCCGTTTACGTTGAGTCAGGCCCGGCAGGCCTTGGACACGACCCGCCGGATTGCCATTCCGCTGTTGGAACACACAGACGCCCGAGGTTGGACCACCCGTGTGGATGGCAACCTCAGGCGTGTGCGGGGTTAGTTTTCGTCGCCTTCTTCGTCGAACTCTTCGAGTTCGTCCTCATCGACGTACACCAGGCCGGAGTGGGCCAGCAGAACAGGGGTGTTCTGTCCTTCCCACGTGCCGATGAGCTGGCCTGGCTGGCTTGCTTCTTCTTCGCTTAAGCCGTCGAGGTCGAGTTCTGCGAACAGCTCAAGAACGCCGATGAGGTTTTCGTCGTCTTCTTCCTCTTCGAGTTCGATCTCACCGGTTCCGGTAACAGTCGCAAGACCCTCAGTGATGGGGGTTCGCGTGTCGCCTTCAACCAAGAACTGTTCTGCACCGCCCTGTTCTTCACTGATAGTGACATCGAGTGCTTCTGCGAACACGGGGTCTGACATGCCCAGGTACACGTAGCGTGTGCCCAGCACCGAGTGTTCCATGGTGGTGATGAGTTCGTCTTCTTCTGCGTCTTCCAGCGGTTCGGGGCGGTACACCAGTGGCACTTGAAGAACTGAGCCATCAGGGGTGCGCACAATGTGTACTTCCATGCCGATTTGCCCAGCAGGGTCGTCGAAACGGTAGCTTGCGAGTTTCTCGATGTCTGCTTCGTCGGTTCCTAAGACGGTGGCAAGCACCTGGTTCTTTGAAGGTTTAAGTTCTGCGTCGTAAATATCAGACATGGTGGGGCTCCTTTTATGCTTTGCGTGTGCCCGGAATCCACTCGCCGTCTTCCACCGTGTAGTCGGCGAAGATCGCGGGGGCTTCCTTCTTCATGATCTCACCGATCTTGTTAAACACGAGGCGAATTTCTTCCTCCGCACCCTTGGCGGTGCGCATCTCGATGACGTGGCGCAGCGTACGCAGGTTTGCGGTGAACACGATCCCGGTTGCCAGTCCTTCAGGAGCAAAACGGCGCATGAACGATGTCATGTGCTTCTTGTGTGTAAAGTTCTGGCCCTCTTCGTCCAGCCCAAAGTGTTCGCTCATCCACTTCTGGTGCTCTTCCATCCGGTCCAAGAGGTCCAAGCTACGCTTCATGAGCTCTTCATCTTCACGCGCCCATTCGGGGAACCAGAAAGGAATGTCCTCTAAGCGCACGTAACGCAAGGACTCTTGTGAGTATGCGGCACCTGCACGGTGACGGATGAGTTCGTGAGTAAAGACACGCGACACGTTGTGCAGAATGAACGTGTAGCTTGCGTGTTCCAGAACGGACCCGTGTTGTGACGCCACCACGTTGCCCAAGTACTGCGTGGAGTCCGTGCGAACACGACCCACGTTTGGGTTAAGACCCGGTTCCCACGAGCGGTAACACATACGTCCGGCGAATTCGAGAAGGTCTTCGCTGTCAGGGGAATCCTGTTCGCGTACGCGGTCTGACCACGCGGTTCCGCCCACTTCTTCAAGGTAGGCTGTGATCTCTTCCCAGTCGATTTTGGGGCGTGAAATCAGTTCAACACTGGGCTCAACGGGGCGCACATGGGCTCCTTCTGTTGTGGTACTTTTGACTGCCAGTCTAGTGGCTTATGCGTGTGGTTCACGCGTGCGTTTATGGAACTCGTCTGGTCCACTCTTCGGTACCGAATTTCGTGTCGATGAGTTCGCGTGCTCGCTCCAGTTCCTGCGCGGTGACGCCGCCGCTGCTGGCCCCCGTTCTGCGGGTGAACGTATCGATCATGGTGTCGATGACGAGTTCCCGGCTTACACCCGTTTGGCTGCGCAACGGGTCCACGCGTTTCTTCGCCGAAGCGACACCCTTGTCGGAGATTTTCGCCTTTCCGATGCGCAGAACTTCCACCATTTTGTTCGCGTCGATGTCGTAGCTCAACGTGTCATGGTGGAGAACAGCTCCTGTGGACACGCGCTTCTGGGCGGCTCCCCCTATTTTGCCGTGTTGGGAAACGATGTCGTTGATGGGTTCGTAGCTTGCCTTGACCCCCAGTTGGGTGAGCGCATCCAGAATGAACTGGTCCATAAAAGCGTAGGACTCTTCGTAGCTCAGTCCAGCTACCAGACTGTCTGGGGCGTAGATCGAGAAGGTCACACAGTTGCCACCTTCCATGAACATCGCTCCCCCACCTGAAATTCGTCGAACGACTTGCACGTCGTAGCGCGCAATCCCTTCGGGTTCGACTTCGTTGGAGTACGACTGGAACGACCCAATCACAACCGCGGTGTCGTCCCACTCCCAGAAGCGCACGGTGGGCTTCCTGCGCCCGGCAGCCACCTCTTCCAGAAGCACCTGGTCGAGTGCCACATTTTCGACCGTGGGGCGTGATTCGTCGTGGAAAACTTCCCACTCGTGGTCCCAAAAATCGGTGGCACCCGTCAGACCGCGTCGCACCGCGAACGCAACATCAGCGGTAGTGAAACCTTGCAAGTCCACCTGGGCGCCCACCTCGGCGGCGGCCTGAGTGACAGCCTTATCCAGCCGCTCAGTGATGCTCTCACGGCTGTCCGCAATGCTCACGCCCACCAGGGCGGGGGCCAACGCAAAGTACGCTTCTTCAGGCTCGAAGAAAAAGTCCCCTGAGACCTGCGCGTGGGTGATGACACCGTCGGTGAGTTCACCGTCAACAACGACGAGTTTTCCGCCAGGGACTTTTCTTTCCGTGTGAAACGTGTTCATACAGTCGAGCCTACCGCTTTGGGACCAGGTAGCGGGAGCCTCGCCCGCCGAGGTGGGTGCCAGCTTTAGTCGAGTTCCTCGCCCGCGGTTTCACGGCCAAAGGCCACCATGACGATCACGGCTACGACCACCAGGGCGCCGGTGAGCGCGAACGTATTGACCAACCCGATCGTTGGCCACAGGAGCGAACCGAACACGATGGGGGCGATACCAATGGCCACGCGACTGGCGGACGAGGCCCAGCCGAATCCGGACGAGCGCAGGCGTGTGGGGTACAGCTCGGTGACGTAGGTGTAGAGAGCGGGAACGGAAACTTGGATGAGGAATCCAAACAGCAGAATGGCGATCACTGCGGCGCGCGAAAGCTGGGTGCCGGAATTCTCGAGTTCGAGCGCGAACCACACCAGTGCCCCTGATGCGAGCACAGCGGAGGAGCCCAGCACCCATTTGCGGCCAAGGACTTCGATGAGGAGCGCTGAAGCGACCACACCGGCGATTCCGATCGCGGTCATGCCGCCCGTGGTGATGAACGCGGCTTGGTCGGTGAGTCCTTGTTTCTTAAGGATTCCCGGTAGCCAGGTGAGTGCCGCGTAGTACAGCAGAAGCACTGAAATGAACAAGATCCATGAAGTGAGCGTAATCTTCCAGGAGTACTGCCACAGCAGGTTCACCTGTCCGGTCATGGCGCGCAGGCGTTGCATGAGCGGTGCAGCCTTGGGGGCTTCTTCAACGCCGTCGTGGGACCATTCGGTGACGTTGGCGCCGGTGCGTGTGACGAGTTTTCGGATGACGGCGTCGGCTTCCTGGTGGCGGCCCTGGGACAGCAGGTACATGGGTGACTCTGGGATGAAGAAGCGAACTGCGACGATCAGCAGGGCAGGTAGCACCATGACCAGCATGATGGTGTGCCATGACGCGAAGCTCACGAGCCACGCTGAAACAACGGCGCACAGGGTCGCGCCCACCGGCCACCAGCCGTCCATGGCTGTAAGTACGCGCCCGCGGTGTTTGGTGGGGGTGAACTCGCCTACCAGAGCGTAGTCCACTGGGATACATCCGCCTAGTCCAAATCCGGCGCAGAAGCGGAAGATCAGGAACAGTGCGTAGTTGGGCGCAAAGGCTCCCAGAACCGTGAACGCGGAAAAGATGAGCAGGGTCAGTGTGAACGCTTTTTTGCGTCCCATGCGGTCGGCGATTCCGCCCCAGATGAAGGCTCCCAGGGCCATACCGATGAGGTTGGCGGTTGCGATCCAGGCTGCCTGCCCAATGCTTAAGCCCCACTCTTTTGCCAACAGTGGGATGAGGAACCCGTTGAGGGCCACGTCCCACGCGTCGAACACAAACCCAAGGCCACCCACAATGAAGATTGCGCCTTGAACATTCCATTTCCAGGGGAGGTTTGAAACCACCTGTTGTGCCGTTGGCACTTCCGTTGCCACACGATTCATGACAGTTATTCCTATCTGAAGTGGCGCGCCGATCAGATCTGCCGACCGGAATTTGTGTGCCGTCACTGCGGCCTGGAAGTTGATTGGCTATTGAGCCCTTCCACGAGCTAGGTCACACACCTTACGCGCTTAGCGGTACAGCCTACTCCATTTTTTGAGCGTCATGAAATTGGTGAGGGTCTAATGTGAGACGGCGCGAGGGCCCCCGAAGGGGCCCTCGCCAGGGGTTTAAGCAGGAGTTTAGACCAGGAGCTTAAGCCAGCTTGACCATCCAGCCTTCAGGGCCTTCTGCGCGGCCATACTGGATGTCGAGCAGGGTCGAGCGGAGTTTCATTGCCGCTTCACCTGGTTCGGTGCTCTGCTCAATCGTGAAGTCGTCTGACACCAGACGTCCGATTGGTGTGATCACAGCAGCGGTTCCACATGCGAACGCTTCAACGATCTCACCTGCGGCAGCACGTTCACGCCATTCGGCAACCTCAATGTCACGCTCAACAGGGGTCAGGCCAATCGAAGGCGCCAGTTCCAGCAGTGAACGGCGGGTCACACCGTCCAGAATCGTTTCTGAAACGCTTGGTGTGATCAGTTCGTTGTCCTTTGTGACCAGCATGAGGTTCATGCCACCCAGTTCTTCCAAGTACTTGGATTCTTTTGCGTCGGTGAACATGACCTGCTGGCACCCCTTTTCAGCCGCTTGGTTACCGGCCTGCAGAGATGCCGCATAGTTACCACCGCACTTGGCGAACCCGGTTCCACCGGTGCCAGCACGCTTGAGGTCCTTGGATAGCCAGATGTCAACAGGCTTGATACCGCCTGCGAAGTACGGTCCGGCTGGTGACGCGATCACGTAGTAGTCGGCTTCGTGGCTTGCGCGGACACCCAGGAACTTTTCGGAGGCGATCATGAAGGGTCGCAGGTACAGCGAGACTTCGTCGGCTGCGTCCTTCGGGGTTGCGACCCACGCTTCGTCGAGTTCAACCAGCGCACGGAGGGATCCTACGAAGTCCTCGGCGGAAATTTCAGGCAACGCCAGACGGGCTGCTGACTTGTTCATGCGTTCCGCGTTCTTGGTGGGGCGGAACGTCCACACGGAACCGTCAGCGTGACGGTATGCCTTCATTCCTTCGAAGATTTCCTGCGCGTAGTGGAAGACTGCAGCGGCAGGGTCCAGAACCAGTGGGCCGTATGGCTTCACGGTGTGTGCGTGCCACCCTTGGTCCTTGGTGTAACGGACGTGGCTCATGTGGTCAGTGAAGTAGTCACCGAAACCAGGCTTAGCCAGGATTGCTTCGCGTACACCCTGTGGAGCGGGTTGCGAGTTCTTCTGCTGGACAAATGTGCTCATAGTAAGTCTCCATTAACTCGATTCGCTTCTGTGACCGATGTTACTCCCTTACCCGATGCGTTGCGCGATCGCATCTCCGATTTCTGAAGTTGAACGCTTCGCATCGCCTCGTTCAACGATGTCAGCTTCGACTGCGGTCTCGATTGCTTTGGCTACAACATCCATGCCCAAGTTCTGCGCCATGAGGGCTGCAGACAGGATGGTTGCGGTGGGGTCTGCGATTCCTTCACCAGCAATATCGGGGGCAGATCCGTGGATGGGTTCGAAGAGGGACGGCCCGGTTCCGGTGACGTTGAGGTTTGCCGAGGCGGCAAGACCAATCCCGCCCGTCACCGCGGCTGCGAGGTCGGAGATGATGTCACCAAACAGGTTGTCGGTGACGATGACGTCGTAGCGCTGCGGGTCGTTGACGACGTACATGGTGCAGGCGTCGGCGTGTTCGTAGTTAACGGCTACATCAGGGAACTCCGGCGCGATGTCTTTCACGACTCGTTCCCACAGGTTTCCCGCGTGGACCATGACGTTGGTTTTGTGCACGTAGGTGAGCTTCTGACGGCGTTTGTTGGCCTGCTCGAACGCGTAGCGGACGGCGCGTTCTACTCCGTAGCGGGTGTTGACGGAAATTTCGTTTGCCACTTCATGTTCAGTGTGAGCACGCAGGAAACCGCCCTGCCCTGAATATGAACCTTCGGTTCCTTCACGCACCACAATGAAGTCGATGTTGCCGGGGTCTTTCAGAGGCGAGCTGGTGCCTGGGAAGTAGCGGGAGGGGCGCAGATTAATCGCGTGGTCGAGTTCGAAGCGCAATTTGATAATGACGCCACGTTCAAGAACACCAGATGGCACGCGCGGGTCGCCGATAGCACCGAAGAAAATCGCGTCATGGGCGCGCAGCTGTTCGAGTTCTTCGTCCGTGAGAGTTTCGCCAGTTTCCAAATAGCGTTCGGCGGAGGGCCCGAATTCCTTGAGGTCGAGTTCAACGGAATCACCGCTTGCTTCGATTGAACGTTTGAGAACTTTCAGTCCTTCTGGGACTGTTTCTTTTCCGATTCCGTCGCCGGGGATTACTGCAATTTTGAACGTAGTCATAGGGTTCACAGTAGCCGCACAGTCTCACTATTCAGTAACACATCTCACAACATGGTCGATTTGGTGCGAGTGTTACATACACTGCTCATATGCCCACAACCATTCGCAACAAGAGAGCCGCAGCTCTGCCCGCAAAACTGTCCCGAAGCTGGCTTCTGGTCAACGCGATCCGCCCCGAATCGTTTGAACCAGCTCAAACGAGCGAAGCAGACTCCGTGATTTTCGACCTCGAAGCAGCCGTTCCAGACGTTTCCAAGGATCAAGCGCGTGCCAATGTTGTCAAGGCTTTGTCCACCGACATGGCAGGGTGGGTACGCGTCAACTCGATCACAACGCCTTTGTGGGAAGAAGACTTGGATGCCCTCAACGGGCTCCCGGGCCTCAAAGGGGTCATGTTGCCCAACACTGAGGAGCCGGACCAGGTCACCCTGACCGCAATGCGGGCCGGTGCGGGCATCCCAGTTTTAGCGCTCATTGAAACGGCCATTGGTATCGAGGCGGCGACCCGCATCGCACAGGCACCGGGCACGTTCCGCCTGGCCCTGGGTACTAATGACTTCCGCAAGGACACGGGTGTGGGCGATGACCCTATGGCGCTTGCGTACGCGCGTTCGCGGTTGGTCGTTGCCACTCGCGTGGGTGGTTTGCCCGGCGCAATCGACGGCCCCTCCCCCGCGAGCGCGAACTCCAAGGCCCTGCTCCATGACTGTGGATGGACGTTGAAGATGGGCATGACGGGCAAGCTCATTTTGAATCCGCAACAGGCCGTGACCACGAACGACGCGTTAGCACCCAGTGAGGATGACCGTACGTGGGCGCGCAAAATGCTAGAGGAAGCAGAAACCGCCGGCGATGACGCGATCGCCGACGGTTCCTACCTGCCACGTCTGGCCCGCGCAAAGAAAATCGCGCAACTGTCAGACTCCTATGGGCTGTGGAAGAACTGAGTTACTCCTCTTCGATGTTCGCAACCCGAGCGAAGCTCGCCCCGATTTCAGAAGCGACGGTGTTAACGACCTCGGCCGACACTTCCGAATCAACCGCGAGCACGGCCAACGCCTGATCGTTGTTGGGCGAAACCTGCATGGCTTCAATGTTGATGTCCAGGTTGCCCAACGCCTGACCAAACAGCCCAATGACGCCGGGGCGGTCGTCATATTTGAAGAAGACGAGGTGGTCGCTGAGTTTCATTTCGAGGTCGTAGCCGTCGATTTCGGTGAGTTTCTGCACGTCCTTGGGGCCGGTGACGGTTCCAGCGACGCGGATTTGTTGCCCCGCCGAGGTGGCAGCGACGAGCGTGACGACGTTGCGGAAGTTCTCGCTTAGGGGTTCGGTGGCGAGTTCGACGGTGACGCCGCGTTCTTGCGCAAAAAGTGGGGCGTTGACGTAGGACACTGCGCCGTCGACCACGTCGAGGAACAGTCCCTTAAGGGCGGACAGTTTGAGGACGCTGACGTCTTTTTGGGTGACTTCGCCGCGCACTTCGACGCGCAGGTGAGTGACCGGATCGCCGGCCATGGCTGAAACGACGCGACCCAGGCGTTCCGTCAGGGCGATGCCGGGGCGGACTTGCGGGTCGATTGCGCCACCGGCGACGTTGACAGCGTCTGGCACGAGTTCACCAGCCAGGGCTTTGCGCACGGACTGAGCCACAGCGATGCCGGCTTTTTCTTGGGCTTCGGCGGTGGAGGCGCCCAGGTGTGGGGTGACGTTGATGCGGTCGTGTGCCATGAGAGGTGAGTCCACGGGTGGTTCTTGGGTGAACACGTCGATACCGGCGCCACCTACGCGGCCGTCTTCAACGGCTTTGGCGAGTGCTGCTTCGTCCACGATTCCTCCGCGGGCAACGTTGATGATGCGCACGGTGGGTTTGACTTTGGTGAACGCTTCTTCGCCGATCATGCCGATTGTTTCAGGGGTTTTTGGCATGTGAACGGTGATGAAGTCGGACTGTTCGAGGACTTCGTCGAGGCTCACAACGGTCACGCCCATGGCAGCTGCGCGTGCCGCGGAGATGTAGGGGTCGTAGCCGATGAGGTTCATGCCGAAGGCTTTTGCGCGTTCAGCGACCAGGCCACCGATGCGTCCCAGGCCCACGATGCCCAAGGTCTTTTCGTAGAGTTCGACGCCGGAGAGTTTGGAGCGGTTCCACTCCCCTGCTTTGAGGGACGCGTGGCCTGCACCGTAGTTGCGTGCTGAACCCAGGATGTGGGCCATGGTGAGTTCGGCTGCCGAAATGATGTTGGAGGTGGGTGCGTTGACGACCATGACTCCGGCGCGGGTGGCGGCGGGGATTTCTACGTTGTCAAGACCAACACCGGCGCGAGCGATGACTTTGAGTTCAGGTGCTGCTGCGATTGCTTCGGCGTCCATTTTGGTTGCGGAGCGGATGAGCACGGCGTTGACGTCTTTGAGGGCGGGCAGGAGTTCGGCGCGGTCTGCCCCGTTACATTTCCTGATTTCAAAATCTGGCCCTAGCGCGTCAACGGTGGCTGGCGATAGTTCTTCTGCAATTAGGACAACGGGTTTCACTGTGCCTCCTGAACACGTGCTGACGACCCAGGTGCGGGATACGGGCCTATACGTATCTTATTCATGGTGATGAATATGTTTTACAGCGGGGGTAACGCTCTCCGCCGAACATTTCATACCGCGGGACGATGAACAGCGCTTTCCTTCTACCTAAACTTATGGTCATGGGACAACCGTGGCATGTGAGGGCATCACAGTTTATGTCGGCCCACATGTGGGTGGTTGACTCGCTTATCTTCGCTGCCCCGCTGGTCCTCTTCACAGTTGTGTTTCCGGCGTATGAGCCCGGTCTGCGTGGGGTGATTCAGACCGTGGTTTTGGTCGCGATGTGTGCGTCGCTTGTGTTTAGGCGAACGTTTCCCCTGGTCACGGGATGGATTGTGGTGGCGACTGGGTTTGTTTACGCTTTGACGTTTGCGTTCCCGCACCACGCTCTTATCACCGTCCCGGTGACGGTGCACGCGGTCACTGCTTATGCACCTCGGCGGTGGGGAAAGATTTTCCTGGGCATTGGAATTGTGGCGGCGTTCGTTTTTGCGGCCAGTAATTTCACTTACTTTCATGTGTCGGGTGCCAGGCTTTCGGATGCCACCGCTGGTGAACTGCTATTCATAGTTTTGGCGGCGTTGGTTTTCCCCATGGTGACGGTGGCGCTTGCGTGGACGCTTGGGGATATCCATTGGCGTAAGCGTTATGATGCGCAGAGGATTGCCGAGCGTAACGCGCTGCTGGAGCGTGAACGTGAGAATGAGATTCGCCTGGCTTCTGATGCTGAGCGGATGCGAATTGCACGGGAGATGCACGACATTGTTGCCCACTCGATGTCGGTGATTATTACGCAGGCCGACGGTGGTCGTTATGCGGCGAAGGCTTCACCTCAGGCTGCTGTAGATGCGTTGGAAACGATTGCAGAGACTGGCCGTGAAGCGCTGGGTAATTTGCGTGGGATGTTGGGGGTTCTGCGTGATCCCAGTGCCAGCGCGCAAACGACACCGATGCCAGGTATTGAGGACCTCGGGGCGCTTGTTGAGAATGTGCGGGCGGCGGGCCTTGAGGTGACGTTGCATGTTGCGCCGGATGTGCCTGCGCTTGCACCGGCGGCTCAGTTGGCGGTGTTTCGGATTGTGCAGGAAGCGCTCACCAACACGATGAAGCATGGTGGGCCAGAGGCGCGTGCAGAAGTCACGGTGGAGCCGGGCGAGTTGGGAGTCGTGGCGCGGGTTGTTTCTACCGGGCGGGCCGAGTCTGCTGTTGCACCTGGGTCCGGGGCGGGCATCCAGGGTATGAAGGAGCGCGCGCATATTCATGGGGGTTCACTGGTTGCTGAACCCACGGAGACTGGTTTTTTGGTTGAGCTGTCGTTGCCGGAGGATGTTGCATGACTGTTCGGGTGTTGCTTGTTGACGATCAGGTTTTGGTGCGTGCGGGTCTTGCGATGGTGATTGATTCGCAGGATGACATGCGGGTGGTTGCGCAGGCGGAGAACGGTCGTGAGGCGGTTGAAGCTGTGCGGGCGCATGCGGTTGACGTGGTTCTCATGGATATTCGCATGCCGGTTTTGGATGGGCTTTCTGCAACGCAGGAGATTGTGGCCTTGGGTGATGCTGGGGCGCTGCCGCAAGTGCCCACGATTATTGTGTTGACGACGTTTGATACTGATGATTATGCGTTGACGGCGTTGCGGTCGGGGGCGAGTGGGTTTTTGTTGAAAGATGCCCGGCCCGAGGTGTTGCTGGACTCGATTCGTCAAGCCCACGTGGGTGGCGCGGTGATTGCGCCGACGACGACGCGCCGCCTGTTGGAGACGGTGGTCGCGGCACCTACGGTGCCTGATGAGCATGCCCAGAAGTTGGAGCGGCTCACGGCGCGTGAGCGTGAGGTGTTTGAGCTGGTGGCGCGTGGGAAGTCCAATGCTGAAATTGCGGGCGAGCTGTTTATGGCGGGCCCCACTGTGAAGACGCACGTGAGTCATATTCTGACCAAGCTCGAGGTGCGCGACCGCATCCACGCCGTCATATTCGCCTACGAAGCCGGAGTGGTGTGAAGGAGTGAGCCGCCGTTTTGATTTGGCTGACCCCAAGACGCCCCGCGGGTTAGAGCAGCTCCGGCTTACACACCGTGGTTAGAAGGGTGGTGGTTCTTCGCTGGGTTCCCAGGGGCGGGTGTCGCCGTTGAACACCTCCGCTGCGATTGCGTACTCGTCTGCGATCTCGCGGGGGTACTCGTGGGCCCGCCCTCTACTTGGCGCAGCTGCTGGTTCGGGACGGTTCACGACCGTGGACTCAGGGCTATCTGCCTCCGCGGGTTCTGCACCATGACCAGTCCCAGTTTCAGGGCGGTGGGCGGTTTGGTGTTCGGTTGCTAGGTACTCATTAATGGTGTGGCTGATGTCTTGGTCGCCGGTGTCGAAGTACTCGAGTAACCGTTCGTACTGGAGTTGGTTAATCCGTGATTCTGGTGGGTAGACCAGCATGGCACCAATCCGTGGGAACACCCGCGCCAGGGAACCGTCATCCATCTTGTCGACGCGTAAGCGTTTCTGGGTTTTCTCCTGATGATGCCGCTTACACAACGGGTGCAGATTCTCCATCACAGTCAACCCACCATTTTCAGGGTCTTTGTGGTTGAACGGTTCGATATGGTCTTTTTCGCACACTCTGGCAGGTGTAGCACACCAGGGGACACTGCAATCAGGGTGCCTGGCTTCCACCATGCGTTTTAGAGCTGCTGGGATGTAATACTTCGTCGGTGTGGATTCGAGGACTACCCCGGTTTGTGGGTCGGTGAACATCCGGTACGCCCACTTCGCCTGCGCGATCAGCTCGTCAGCGGTCTTTGCGTCTAATGGCACCCGGCCATTCATCATCACCGGAACCCGTGCACCTGGGTCCACCTTGACCGGCAACCCAAAATCAAGCCCACTACCCGCGCCATCGCCCGGTGGCGCATCAGTCCCTGGTGGCGCACTACTCCCTTGGTCCTCAAATACTTGTTCTTCGGTTCTTTGTTTTCTGGACTCGTGGATTCTTCCGGATTGTCGATCTTCGGTTTCATATCTTCCGGAATCTTGGTTTTCGGGTCTGTGTCTGTCTGGCCCGGGGTCTTTTCCTGAACCTGCGCCCCGATATTTGTCTCTGTTTTTGTTTGGGGGCGGGGTGCCCATGAGGAAGTGCAGGACCGGGACTGTGACGGTGATACCGGCTTGGGCTTTGAGCCATTCGTCTTTTTCAGGCATGGATACGCACAACTCAAGCTCGTACACGTCTTCCGCCTGCCTGGCTTCACGTTTCTCAGCCCACACAGAACCAGACTCACCCGGGCCAGGGCCACCCGCATTGCCACGGGTATCCATTCCGGGAACGCCAGCTTCGAATGCACCATCGGATTCCGCACCCTTGTCGCTACGGGCGTTTTCCGTTCCTGGTGTGTCTGGGCCGAAGGTGTCTTTGGTGTAGGTGACTGTGATCGGGGCGTGTTTACCTGTCGGAACCACGCGGACACGCAGTGTTGTTGAGGGTTTAGCCCCGGTAATCAAATCCAGGGTCAACTGATCCATGAGCCGGTCGTCATCAACCTCAACCCGACCCAAATCCCCAACACGTATCTCAGTCGTTTCACCATTGTTTTCAGTCATGAACAGGGCTTGTTGTTCATCCGTCAACCTGGCAGTAAACGGTTCTATGTGGTTGGCCAGGATCGCCCTGGCTGTTCCACGCACACGCTGATAAAACGCTTCCATCTCCAACACAGGCCCCGTCAGCGACAATGTGGCTGTACCGTCATCATTCACCCAATACGTCACTCCCCGGTTACGCCGAGCGTTCTCCACCCGGGTTTCAGGAGTCATAAGCATCGCAAGGATTTCATTGACGTGGCGCCTGTAGGTTTTCCAGGGCACGTTCACACGCTTGTTGGTGAGCATGTCATCAAACACCGGGATACACACCCCAGCACGAACAACCCTGCCAGCCGTATACAAAACCCGGTCGAAGCTGATCACACCGGCCTTTGCTAGGGCCCAGAGTTTGGGCATGAGCACGACCGCTGTCATGACCTTGCGTAACCGGGTTATGAGCTGGGATCGTGTGCAATCCAACAGCTTCGCCAACACCCCTTCTGTCGGAGTCGGCAACACGTCCGGCACCCGTTCGACACTGGCCACTGTGGCCACCTCACCCGTAGGCAACACCACACACGCCACCACATCATCCACACCAACAGACCCACCAGCGGTCGGGCCTGCACTTAAGCTTTCTCCTGCCGCGCCGTTTGTGACGAGTGGGCCAGCACCGGGATTAGAGGTAAACACCGCGTGTAGACCATGAGTGAAGTCATCCAACGGCACTATGTGGGCGCTGATGACTGCTGCGACGGCTTCTGCTTGTTTCACCTGTGCTTCGTCCATGATGCGCGTGGTGTCCTTGACTGTTTCGAACAGTTCCACAGCGGGGCCGTCGTGCATGTCGTTGCGTGTGTGGGTGTGTGTTGTGGTCATGTGGGTTCACCTCCTTGTGTGGTTCTATTCTATTTGCGTTCGAATGCGTGAGTCAAGGGTTTTGTTCATTTTGTTTCTATTTGTTTTCGAACGAGCATTCAGTTGTGGCGACGAACGGCGTTGAGTTGATGAGACGACAAGCGCTCAGCTGCGGGCACGACAAGCGCTCAGTTGTTAACCCTCCATCGAACCTCGCCAGTGAATACGCCACGCCCGTACCTCTACATACGCAGTCGGCGCAAAAAACAAGACTGCCCATGAAGACACACAGCCGCCACACGATCACAGTGAATACAGAGGATGGCGGTGAGCACGCGCTCACCGCCACACAAAGACCTCAGATCTCAGTCAGTCGACAGGACTGACACGAATAAGATTGCCGTCGGGATCGGCAATGACGAAGGTGCGACCAAACACCTCATCATACGGCTCCTTGACCACACGTACGCCCTTTCCGACCCACTCTTTATAAACGTCGTCGAGTGCCACTGACGACTGCGGAACCATGAGGCCGACCTCGCTCGTGCGAGGTGTGCCGCGGGTGACATTCTCATTGTGCCCGGTCCAGACGGCGAACAACACCCCTGGCGCCACCTCGAAGGCGACGTAGCGCGGACTCGTGAAAGTGGGTTCGATATCGAACAAGTCACTATAGAAGACGGTAGACCGTTCGACATCGCTGACATAGATCAGAAACAGATTAGGTGCAGACATAGATCTCTCCTTTTGTTGCAGATTGGCAGACCTCATTAGACCAGCAATAGACGACAACTACGGTCATGTTTTCTGTTAAATTCGAGACCGTGAAAGCGTCCCGGCTGTTGTCGATCCTGCTGCTCCTGCAGACACACGAGCGAATGACCAGCAAAGAACTTGCTCGACGGTTCGAGGTCTCGCCACGCACCATCCTGCGCGACGTCGAAGCCCTGTCAGCCGCAGGCGTTCCAGTCTTCACGGAACAGGGCCGGAATGGTGCGATCGTGTTGGACCGCCGGGCACGGCTTGATCTGGCACGCCTCAACCCAGTCGAGTTGCAACTCATCACAGTCGCAGGCGTGGACCCCGACCTTCTCAAGCAGATCGGGCTTCAAGCGGTCCACTCCAGCGTCCACGAAAAGCTGACAGCTGCCACCTCGCGCACACACCTATCTCCCACCTCACAGTTGTCTGACGTACTCCTTATCGATTCGTCCGGGTGGTTCACGACCGGCACAGAACACGACCTGACTGGCCTGCTAACCGCCGCTAGAGAACAACGACGCATACGCCTGTGCTACCGACGTAGCGGAGAACCTCGTGGGAATTGGATCACAGTGGACCCCTACGGCCTCGTGAGCAAGGCGAACTCCTGGTACCTGGTGGCCGACGTCAACGAAGAGCCCCGCATGTTCAACACCTCTCGCGTCGAAGGCCACGAACTTCTCGCGGATGTCGCCACACTGCGACCGGGCCACGATTTGCGGTCGGTATGGGCAGACCTGTTAGCTAGCTTTCGTCCCACACCTCATATCGAGATCCGCGCACTCCTGCGCTCAACCCGCCTGGACCTTGCTCAACGAATCCTCGGCACCCGAATCGCGAACGTCACCACGACCTCGGGTCAGTGGACGCCAATCGCCGTCCACTATCCCGACGTCGAATCAGTACGCCAACTCCTCCAGTTTGGCGACCACATCCGAATCCAGAGCCCAGCCAGCGCCGTCAAGCGGTTCCACGAACTCGCAACCCAAATCGCGCAGGCCCACGCGCCAACCAGCTAACCGCGCGCCCCACCAAACCGCGCCCCACCAAACCACCACCTCGCCACAAAGAATCTCATCCTCAAGGATGAGTCGCACGCCCAAAGCTATATCCCGCAGGCTGATGTTTCCGCCACACAACTTCGCGAAAGTAGAAGCATGAATAAATCTTTAACAACCGCACAGCCCGCGATCTGTGCCCGCGGACTCAGCAAAACCTACGGCACCGGCGAGGCTCACCTCACCGTGCTTGACAACTTCGACGTCGACATCCGTTCCGGCCAGTTCACCGCGATCATGGGTCCGTCTGGTTCAGGTAAGTCGACGCTCATGCACATCCTGGCCGGGCTGGACACCCCCGACTCCGGCACAGTCACGCTCGCTGGCCTCGCCATCACGGGCATCAGCGACACCAAGCTCACTCGCATCAGGCGCGCCCACATGGGCTTCATTTTCCAGGCGTTCAACCTGGTGCCGGCCATGACGGCGGATGAAAACATCATGCTCCCGTCCAAACTCGCCCGTAAGAACATCGACCTAGACTTCAAGAACGCGATCGTGGAAAACCTGGGCCTGGGCGAACGCCTCACCCACCGTCCGCACGAACTCTCAGGTGGCCAGCAGCAGCGCGTGGCCGTGGCTCGCGCCCTGGTGAACCAGCCGGATGTCATTTTCGCTGACGAACCCACGGGCGCGCTGGACAAGCGTTCCGGGACCGAGGTGTTAGAGACGTTGCGCTCATGTGTATCCGAGATGGGTCAGACAGTTGTCATGGTGACGCACGACCCGGCCGCGGCCGCGTACGCCGACCGTGTCGTCCTGTTGGCTGACGGACGTATCGCCGGCGAGGTCTTCGACCCCACCGTTGAAGAGGTTTCCCAGGCCCTCCTGGAGGTCACCAAATGATCGTCAAAGCGAATCTTCGTTCCGGTGGTTCGCGTCTGGTAGCTGCCGGAATCACCGTCATGGTGTCGGTGGCATTCGTCGTTGCAGTGACCAGCTTGCTCACTGCGTTTAACAACACAATGCGCGACCAGTTCAGCGTGCAGTACTCCGGCGCCGACCTCCTGGTCTCCCCTGACGAAAACGAACTGACGGACAAAACTCAGAAGACCGTCTCGTCAGTGGACGGCGTCAAAGACACTCAGATCATCGACCAGGGCTCCGTGTTCACCACCTCGGACGAATTTGCGTTCGTCTCAGTGTGGCCAAAGCACAGCGGTATCTCAATCACAGAGGGCCAGGCCCCTTCTAAAAAGGGCGAACTTCTGTACGACGCGAAGTTGGCCGAAAAGCATAACAAGAAGGTGGGCGACAAGGTCGAACTCGTCGTGCCCTCTGAAGACGGCGAGGGCAAAGACACCCACACCTTCACAATCACCGGTCTGGCACAGGTTCCATCCAGCGTCCCCATGTTCTTCGCCACGGACGTTTCGAACCTGTACTCGGCCGCTGACCACATGCGCGTTTTCGTCGACAACCCGTCTGAAGTGGCCCAGGTCCAAGACGCCGTCGCGAAAGCACTGGCCGGTTCAAAGGACGTCAAGACCGAGGACACCGGTGCCAAATCAGCCGGCGGCCTCCAGGTTTCTACCCCCGACCAAATCGTGCAACAGCGCATGAAGGAAATGACCGGTCAAGCAACGACCCTAGTCGCTTTCATCGCCGCCTTCATCATCGTCGCCCTGTTCGTCGCCGGGCTGGTCATCTCAAACACATTCCAGGTGCTGGTCGCCTCACGCACCCGCACCCTGGCACTCCTGCGCGCAGTGGGCGCCACCCGCTCCCAACTCCGCAACGCGACCCTCGCTGAAGGCGCAGTCCTGGGTCTCATCAGCGCGATCCTCGGTGTCTTCGTGGGTTGGGGCTTCGCGATCCTGCTGACACTGGCCGCACGTGCCTTCTTCCAACCCACCTTCGCGTTGGCGCCGCTCACCCTCCTCGCCGCTGTTCTCGGACTGGCCGTGGGTGTCACCGTGACTGTCATCGCCTCGTTCTGGCCCGCGCTCAAGACCACGCGCGTGTCCCCTATCGACGCGCTGGCACCCGCCGACATCCCAGCCCCGGCCTCCCGGTTCCCGTGGATCCGTCTGGTAGTAGGGACACTCCTCACCGTGGTTGGAGTCGCCGTGCTCCTTCTAGGCGCCGCCATGGGAGAACTCCTCCTGGCACTGCCCGGCGGCATCCTCGCCTTCAGCGGTGTTCTGGTGCTCAGCCGCGTGTTCGTACCGCCCATGGTCGCCATGATCGGTCGCGCCGGAGAAGCGATTTTCCGCTCCCCGGCCTTGGGCCTCGTCGCACGCAACGTCAAACTGTCGCCGCGACGCACAGCCTCAACGACCTCGGCGCTTCTTGTGGGCGTCACCTTGGTGGCGACCATCCTGGTGGGCGCGCAGACCGCCCGCACCACCGTCAACAACGGACTCAACCAGAACGACCCCATCGATGTGGTGGCGACGTCGACCTCGGACAAGACTGCCGACACCATCAAAAAGTCGGACGCCGTAGACAAGTTCGTCAGCCTCCCGGGTGTGCAGGCCAAAGCGTCTGTGCCATTGGGGCACGACCTCGACGAGAAAGACGAATCTCTGACCCAGGTCGTGGGCGTCGACACACACGACCAAGCCATCAAGGACGTTCCACGCGACACGCACTTCCTGCCCGAACCCGGCACCGTGAACGTGCGCGACACCCCGGACACAAAGAAGCACGACGGCAAGAAGGTCGACCTCACGGTTGGAAACAAGAAGGTCAGCCTCACACTCAAGACCGTCGAAGGCGTGCCACCAAACACGGTTGTTGCCAACAAGGCCGACGTCACCGACCTGGGCCTCGAAGATTCGAACGGTCAGACGTGGGTGCGCGTCACCAACTCCGCATCCGTGCCGGACTTTTCAAAGCTCCAGGCAGAACTGGAAAGCGCCGGTGTGGTCGCGTACATCGACGGTGCCAGCCTGCGAGCGATGTTCTCGCAAATCCTCAACATCATGACCGGCATTGTGCTGGGACTGTTGGCAACCTCGGTCATCATTTCGATCGTGGGCGTGGGTAACACGCTGTCCCTGGCGACCATGGAGCGCAAGCGGGAGACGGCCCTTCTACGGTCCATGGGGATGTCGCGGTGGTCGGCGGCGTTCATGGTTGCCGCCGAGGCGGTCCTCATGGCCCTCACGTCACTGGTCGTTGGTCTGGGGCTGGGGATCCTGTTCGGCTGGACCGGCGTGCAGTCTCTCGTGGCTGCTGGCGGCGTCGCGGTTTCGCTTGGGATTCCGTGGCTCATGCTTGCTGCGGTCGCGGTGGTGGCGCTCGTAGCGGCCCTGGCAGCCTCGGTGGTGCCCGCGATCACCGCCTCGCGCACCCAACCGGCGCAAGGCGTTGCGATGCAGTAACGCGGGTTTCCTACCGGGAAACGAAAAAGGAAGCGTGGATGCCACGCTTCCTTTTTTGTGTTGTTAGCTGGTGAGCTAGACGGACTTCAAACTCCGGGCTTTGACGCTAGAACTCCGAACCTCAACCTAGAAGTCGTTCGGGGTGTACGGTGCGCGTTCCAGCGCAAACAGCGAACGAGCCTCCAGCGCCGCATCTGGGCGGACTTCCGTGATGCGTCCGGCGCGGGCAAGCACCACTGGGTCGGCTCCACCCAGGTACAGGGAGCCCAGTTCAGACACGTTCATTTCAAGGTCAGCGGGTTCGCCGTCGTCCAGCTTGGTCACGGTAGCTTCTTGACCGTTTGAGACCAAGCGGTACGTGCCGTCGGCGAATCCCATGTCGTCGTTGATGCGCAACGTCAGTTCCCCACCAACTAGCCACGCGCGTGCTTCGAGCGACTTCTTCACGTCGAGGATGCGCAACCAGATTCCGTCGTTTTCGTTGACGATCTTGGCACGGCGCGGGTCGGTCAGGAGCCACGGCAGAGGTGACTGGTGCGCGGCGTTGTTGAACTTCACCTTCACGCTCAAGTCGATGGCACCCAGGAATGCCCACAGGGCTGAGTACGCGTCGTTGCTCACTGCGATGAAGTCAAGCAGTTCCAAGGTTCCGTGTGACCAGTCGTCACCTGCGTTGTGCTTAAACGAAACGAAACCGTCTGGCTTTCCGTTTTCGTCATAGTGCAGGGCGCCGCGCACGGCATCATCTGCTTCTCCGGTCTCAATGTCGTGTCCGGCAGCGAAGTCGTAGAGTGCCTGCTGACGGCCAATAGCACCCGGTGATTTTTTCTGGAATTCCGCGTAGATCTGTGGCGCGAGTTCCTGCAGGGCCTGCGCATCACACATTTCGACGCGGCGGTCAGGCTCGGAGATGAGTTGGAAACCTGGTGATGTGTCCACTTCCAGGTCCGTGAGCCAGGACGCTGCCCCAAAGCCGAAACGGCGGTAGATTCCACCTTCGGTAACCGTGAGCGCTGCGAACGGGTAGCCTGCGTCGGCTGCGTTGGAGAGGTTTTCGGTCATGAGGCGACGCAACAGTCCGCGCCTACGGTGGGTGGGGCGGACCGTCACCCATGTGATGAGGTGTGCAGGAATGAGCTTTCCGCCACCAACGTTCACGTTCTTTTCAAAGTGCGCGAACGTTGCGACTGGGATGTCCGAATCCAGCGCGTGATCGTATGACTCTTGGCTGTAAGCGGCGGTGAACACGCGATCATCAGCGATCGCACGCTTCACCCGTTGCAGAAGTTTTTCTCCCGACACGCGTTTGTCGTGGAACCCCGCACGCACCGCATGAATGTAGTTGGTGGTTTTCTCATCCGGGGTGTTGTCGGTGATGGTGGGCTTGAACGTCTCAAAAATGTATTCGGTCACAAACTTCAGACTAACGTACCTGGCGGAATAAATGGGAAGTACAACCGGTTATGCGGTTGGCTATGTCCCTGCCCACAACCTTTACCCGTACAGAGGAACCGAATGGAACGTGTTGCGACGCGCATCAAATGGCCGCGCCTGATGAGCAATTCAACTGCTCGCGCAGGATTCGTCATTGTCGTGTTCTTTCTGTGTATGGTTCCTGCAGCCCCAATTCTGACGGCGCTGACCGGTAACGACCCGCACTCGTTTAACACTGACCTACTACGCCCGGACGCCGTTCCGGCTGGCACTTTCGGTGGCATGAGCTTCCAGCACCCGCTGGGCGTTGAGCCAAAGACCGGGCGTGACTTGCTCGCGATCGTCACCTGGGGATCGCACGTGTCCCTCTTCATCGGGCTCGCCTCAACCGCGGTGTCAGTACTGATCGGAGTGGTTGTTGGCGTGGCCGCAGGCTTCTTCGGTGGTGTGTGGGACCGGCTACTAAGCCGCATCACCGACATCGTGTTCGGCTTCCCGTTCCTTATTTTTGCCATCGCATTGGCAGCCGTCATCCCACCTGAAGTCAATCGGTCATTGGTCCTGGTGGCGGTCATTGGACTCTTCGGCTGGCCATCAATCGCCCGGGTTGTGCGCGCAGAAACCCTGAGCCTACGCACCCGAGGATTCGTCCGCGCAAGTATCGCCCAGGGCGCAAGTGGCATCCGCACCATCACACGTGAAATCCTGCCTAACCTCCTGGCCACGATCCTGGTTTTCACTACCCTTTCCATCCCCGGCAAGATCGGCGCTGAGGCCACACTCAGTTTCTTGGGCGTAGGCGTTGACCCCTCCACACCGTCATGGGGTCGCACCATTTCAGACGCCATCGACTGGGTCCAAGTCGACCCCGCCTACCTCCTGTTCCCGGGACTCGCGATCTTCCTCATCACGCTGGGGTTCACTCTCTTAGGCGACGGACTACGCGACGCAGTGGCAGGTGAAAAAGCATGAAGTGGTGGCCCGTTACTCGTTTCCTCTTGTCACGTCTGGCCGGTTCCCTAGTGGTGCTTCTGGTCATCGCAGTGGCAAGTTTCGCAATCTTCTACATGCTCCCGAACGACCCAGCTCAGCTCAGCTGCGGCAAGCCGTGCACGCCGGAACGCCTCGCTGAAGTGCGTGCATACATGGGCATCGACAAACCGTGGCTGGTCCAGCTGGGCGCGTTCTTGTGGGGCATTGTGGCCGGTCGCACCTTTGGTTCCGGCCAAGCCGCCATCGAATGCGCCGCCCCATGCTTCGGCTATTCCTTCCGCTTGCGCGCTGACGTCAGCGACCTCCTCGCGGACCGCATCCCGGTCACCTTGTCGATTGCAATCGGCGCCCTGGTGCTGTGGACGGTCGTGGGTGTTGCCATGGGCACGTGGGCGGCCCTCCGCCGAGGTCGTTTCACCGACCGTGCCCTCACCAGTCTGTCTGTGGTTGGCGTTTCGGCCCCCACCTATTTAGTGGGCTTGCTGTTCATTCTGCTGTACGGGTTCACCCTCAACGTGCTCCCCATTGGCGGGTACGTGGCGTTTACCGATAGCCCGTTCCAGTGGGCGTTCCACCTGATTCTGCCGTGGGTCACATTGGCGATCGTCAACGCCGCGATCTACGTCCGGTTCACCCGTGGTTCAATGCTTGACATTATGAGCCAGGACTTCATTCGCACTACCCGCGCAATTGGCCTCACCGAAGGCCAGGTTGTGGGCCGGCACGGTCTGCGTAACCTCGTAGTCCCCATTGCGACTCTTGTGGCCCTGGACTTCGGTTCCCTTCTAGGCGGCGCGGTTGTGACGGAAAAGGTCTTCTCAATCCAAGGTGTGGGCTCACTCCTCCTGGACGCTGTGAACAACTTGGATGTCCAGCTGGTGGTGGGCGTGACCCTGTTCGCCGCACTAGCCGTGGTTCTTGCGAACTTCCTCGTCGACATCATCTACGGGATTCTCGACCCAAGAATCGGGGCTCCCACGTCATGATGATTCGGTGGTACTTAACCAGAAGCCCGCGCATCGCGTTTGTGTTTCCACCCGGAACCCGATGTTGAGAGCACGCCAACACACCCACTCGGTAGACACCCCTACGTGGCTACCTCAACAACTTTCTTGACACAAAGGAAACAATGAAACACCTAAAATCTCTGTCTGCCATTTTTCTTGCAACCACCATGGCAGTCACCGGTTGCAACGCAAACAACTTTGACGAACAGAAATCCGGGCTGGGAGAAACCGCTAAGGGCGGAGACTTAACGATCCTCACCTCGGGCACGGAAATGGACATGGACCCAGGTAAGAGCCAAGGTCTGGCCATTACGTCCCTGGGCCTGGTGGCACGGCGTTTGACCACGTGGAAGATCCAGCCTGATACCACCCCCGAGGTCGTTCCTGACTTGGCTACGGACACCGGGACTCCCAGCGAGGACGGTAAGACCTGGACGTTTACCCTGAAAGACGGTGTGACGTTCGAAGATGGCACCCCGATCACGTCGAAGGACATCAAGTACGGGATCGAACGGTCCTTCTCGAAGGAGCTTTCTGGCGGTCTGAGCTACCACAAGACACTCCTGAAGGGGGCGGACAAATATGCCGGCCCGTTCGATGGTAAGGAGCTCGACTCGATCGAAACACCGGATGACAAGACCATCGTGTTCCACCTCAACGAAGCGTTTGGTGACTGGCCGTGGATCGCCTCGATGCCCGCTTTCACCCCTGTCCCTAAGGACAAGGACAAGCCCGCGGAGTACGGGAACGCGCCTGTCGCCTCGGGACCCTACCGGGTTGAATCAAACACCCCGGGCACCTCAATGGTTCTCAAACGCAACGACAACTGGAACCAGGACACCGACAAGGTTCGCACAGCCGGCCCAGACACCATCACGTTCAAAATGAGCCAGGACCCCACGGTGGCAGCGCAGTCGCTGATCAGTGATTCGAATGAAGCGCAAACCTCGTTTGGTGCGGACTTCATCCCTGCCGCTCAGTTGGCACAGGCTCAGAAGAACCCGTCCGCTAAGTCACGTTTGGTGACCAGCGATGATGGGGCGTTGAAGTATCTGGCGATTAACACCGAACGCATCTCAGACGCGGACGTTCGCAAGGCGCTGAACTACGCGGTCGACAAGAACGCGGTCCGCATTGCCTCCGGTGGTGAGATCTCCGGTAGCTTCGCCTCCACGCTCATTTCACCCGGAATTCCTGGGCGCCAAGAGTACAACCTGTACGAGGCACCGGACTCTGGGGACGCGGAAAAAGCCAAGCAACTGCTCGAAGGTAAGGACGTGGGCACGCTGACGCTGCTGACCCGCAACGACCCGATCTCGTCAGCCCAAGCTCAAGCGATTTCGCAAAGCCTCAGCAAGGCAGGCGTGAAGGTGCGGATCAAGGCTGAAGACACCAACTCGTTCTCCGCAGACGCGACACAGGGCGAAGGTGACTACGACCTGGCGCTGTCGTCGTGGCAGCCGGACTTCCCATCAGCCAACGCCAACATTGAGCCACTGTTCGCGTCGTCGCAGATCGGCAACGGAAACTACAACATTTCGCGGTATTCCAACCCCAAGGTTGACGACATGATCAGCAAGGCAACGCATACGATCGACGATAAAGAGGCGCAGAAGTTGTGGGCTGAAGTCGACAAGGCGATCATGGAAGACGCGCCCGTAGTTCCGCTGATGTACACCAAGAACTCGTTCATGCACGGTTCTAAGGTGGAGAACTTCATCATCGGTTCGTTCCCTGCTTACCCCAACTACCTCAAGGTGTCACTATCTCAGTGAATGCTTTAGAGATTCGGAATGTGTCGGTGTCGTTTAACGGCGCCGAGGTCACCCACGACGTGAGTTTTGACGTGCCGGCTTCGTCGGTGGTTGCGCTTGTGGGTGAGTCTGGTTCCGGTAAGTCGGTCACGGCACTTTCGCTGTTGGGTCTCACCGGGGCTTCGGTCACCGGTGAGGCCCACCTGGCCGACGGCCCGGAACTCATTTCTGCCTCACCTCAGCTGTTGCGTTCCGTGCGTGGGAAGCGCATTGGCATGATCTTCCAAGAGTCCATGGGGGCGTTCGACCCCATGTACACGATCGGGTATCACGTGCGTGAAGCCATGCGAGCGCACGGAACAGAAGCGTCCGTTACCGAGGTGCTAAAAAAGGCTGGTCTGAAAGATCCTGACAGGATCGCTGGGTCATATCCGCATCAGCTTTCGGGCGGGCAGTTGCAGCGTGCGATGATCGCGCTTGCCACTGTGCATTCGCCTGAACTTCTCATCGCCGATGAGCCCACCACGGCCTTAGACGTCACGGTTCAGGCGGGAATTCTGAATCTGTTGCGCGACGTCGCTCAAGAACGCGCAGTCCTACTGATTACGCACGATATGGGTGTCGTTGCCGATGTTGCGACCCATGTTGTGGTCATGAAGGACGGTCGTGTGGTTGAGACTGCGGGTGTCCGTGACCTGTTCGAAAACCCGCAGCACCCGTACACGCGCAAGCTGTTGCAGTCGGTGCCCCGGATTACGGACCGTGCCGCGGAAGAACAGGACGCGAGTGAGACTGTTGCGGCTCGAGTGGAGCACGCCCGGGTTGAGCACGGGTCGACGGTTGCGCTTAACGACGTTTCGCTGACGATCCCCGCCCACACGATCGTGGGGTTGGTTGGTGAGTCGGGCTCCGGTAAATCGACGATCGCTAACGTGCTCACGGGGGCGCAGAAACTTGCCAGTGGAACCGCCGAGGTCGCAGGAACTGCCGTAGTTCCGGGGACTTCCCGGCAGCAACGGCGGTTGCGCTCACGGGTCGGAGTTGTGTTCCAGGACCCGGCTGGATCTCTGAATCCTCGGCGCACGATCGGGGCTCAGATTGCCCAGCCGTTCGAGTTGCACACGCGACTGTCGCGCCGAGATATCGCGCGCAAGGTTGATGGGTTGCTGGGCGACGTTCAACTGCCTGTGGAGTTTGCGCGCCGTTTCCCGCGGGAGCTTTCCGGCGGGCAGAAGCAGCGCGTGGCGATCGCTCGAGCTTTGGCGCTGGAACCCGACCTTCTCATCGCAGACGAACCCACCTCGGCCTTGGATGTTTCTGTGCAGACCGGGATCCTGGACCTGCTTGCCGAACTGCACGAGAAGCGTCAGTTCGCATCCTTGTTCATCAGCCACGACCTGGCGGTGATCAGTCAGGTGGCGTCGCGTGTGGTTGTTTTGCGCGATGGGCGCGTGGTGGAAGAAGGCGAAACGGGGCAGGTTTTGGGGGCGCCCAGTTCGGACTATACGCGGTCGCTCATCGAGGCAGCGCCCGTGCCGGACCCTGTTGAGCAAGAATTGCGTCGCGAAAAGTCGCGCGGATATCGTTGAAGCATGACTACTTCTCATGGCGTAACCCCACCGAACGTTCCACATTCCCACAACGGGCCGTTTGAAACTCCTGCGCAGGAGCCACGTAGCGAACCGTTCGAGAACCACTACCGCACCGCGCACAACCGCTGGTGGATGGGGCTCGTGGGGATTGTTGCGACCCTCATCGTTTTCTTTTTCGTGTCGATTGTGGGTGGCATTGTCGCGGTGGCGATCGACATTGCGACTGGTGCGACTTCACAAGAAGACGCCATGGCCGGCAAGATCACCAACACCCCGCTGCTGCTGTTCACGGTGAACCTGTCGCTCATTTTGGGTGGCCTTGTTGCTTTGTTAGCGCACCGGATTCTGCACAAGCAGCCGTGGTCGCGCATGTTCTCGGTGTTGCCGCGTATGCGTTGGAAGTGGTGGGGCTTGAGCCTGGCGTGTACGGTGCCGTTGTTTGCGCTGTACATGGGAGTCGGGTTTCTCTTTGACAACGGCGCAATTCAGGGGTCTGGTGACTCGTCGTTCACGTTTGACGGTACGGCGTTGGCGTATTTGCTCATCATTGTTCTGACCACGCCGTTTCAGGCAGCGGCTGAAGAGGTCATGTTCCGTAGCTACGTTCCGCGCGTCTTTGGTTCGTGGATCCCGCGCGTGGGAGGGATAGTTGGTGTCATTGTTGCCACGATCCTGTTCACGCTTGCGCACGGGGCTTCCGACCCATGGCTGTGGGCGTACTACGCGGTGTTTGGGCTGGTCATGGCTGCGCTCACGCACTTCTCTGGTGGGATTGAGGCTCCCGTCGTCGTCCACGCAGTGAACAACGTGACTATGTTCATCATTGCGTTGTTATCAGGCGACATTTCTAACGCTTTTGATCGAGGCGAAGGATCCGGTGGTGCGTTCATGCTGTTCCCCATGGTGGCGCTCATTGTTATTGCCGGTGTTTTGACGCTTGTTGCGCGTTGGAGGAAGGTCGCGACGGCGGCCCCCGTTCACGTTCGCCCGGTTAAGCAGGCCCAGGTTCCTTATGGCGTGCCGGGGCAGGGTGCTCCAGGTCAGCCGGGCGTGCAGGCTGGGCAGCCTCAGGGTCAGTTGCAAGGCCAAGTGTCCCCAGCTCAGCCTGGTCAGGCTCCGCAGGGCCACCTGCAGCAGTCGTTTGAACCTCCAGCAGATCCGACGAACCGCCCGCACGCCTAACTCGCATCTGACAACCCAACTCCGCCACCTCGGGGCCAAACGAAACGGCGCAAAGTGAGCCTAGCCGTCGCTATAACTCACTGCTCCGGTTCAGAGTGAGCGCAGGCGATCCACATGTCGCGTCGCAGAGGCAGAATCTGGTGCCGTGATGTGATACCCCAGAGCCGTCAAAGCCTCTACAGCGGCACCCGGAGCGTCCCGAACCGCCGCCTTTGTTTGTGTCATACGCCATGCTGCTCGAGCTTCGGCCAACACATCCCGGGCACCTCGCTCGTGGTCAACGTTGAACTCGTCAATCAGCATCTCGAGAATGTCTTCCAAAGCCGGTCGGAACCTATGCCCACCCAGTGGGAAGTGCAGGTCCTGCAACGCTGGAATTCCGTCTTTACCACCTCGGCGTTGGGGACGGCGAGTGGTTCGGCCAACCTTGGTCATCACGTAAGTCATAGCGTCGCGGTGCGCGTGGACATGTAGATGCGCCGAAGGCACATTATTTGGGTCACGCAAATATTCGTAACGAAAAAGTGGCTGGGTACTTGCGCTCGTGAGCACCTTAATTGTCGAACTCTGAACCGCGAGGAACTGGTTCTCGCGATTCCACTCACAGTAGAACTCTGCTTTAAGCACCAGTAGCGGTTGACCATTAAACGTTAAGACAATGCCCTTATCTGGGCACTGTCTTACCACAAGGCGATTATTGCTGTGGGTCGCTTCAAAACCATCGCAGCGCGGGGTGACTGCGCGGATCGTTCGCGTCATGGTGTCCGCGAATTTCTGCGCGTGTCGTACGAGGCCGTTAGAGAACTCAGTCTCGTCTGAGCAGGAACTCAAGGTCACGCAATTCGTCATAGATCGCGGCATCGTCAGCGTCTAAGTCATAGTTCGCTCCACGCACCTTGAACTCTTCCAGGTCGCCAACTCGACTTGCGAGCTCGTTATAACGCGCCTGTAGCTGCTCAGGAGACATGTACGTCACTGTACTTTCGCTCATGATCGCCCACTTTTCTTCTCGCAAAATGTCTGTGTCGGTATATTTTACCAACACGCTCCCCGCAGCAGCCGTTCAAACCTCCAGTAGACCCGACGAACCGCCCAGACCCGTAGCGCGCGTTTACCCAGCTCACGCCACCTCGGGGCCAAACGAAACGGCGCAAAGTGAGCGAAACTACGCGTTATATTGCGTAGTTTCGCTCACTTTGCGCCTTCTGGGCTTAGCTAAATCACCTGGACCTTCTCTCACGTAGGTTCAAAAGCCAGTTAATCTACACAGCTCAATCTGAAGTGTAGAGTAAACACCACTTTTGTTCGTTTTGTTCACGTTTTCGACCCATAATCGGCACGTTACTCTACACAGCTCACGGAAAAGCGCGGACTCATGTAGACAAACGGACAGAACCAGCCCCTACAGCGAAGCACCCTCCCTCCCAGACACGCACCCCACTAGAGCAGCATCCAGGCTCGTCACCGGAAGATCGGCCAGCACCCCCGCGTGAAGAACCTGCGGCGAGTCCCACAAGTACTTTTGGTTGTGTAGTTCGCGGAAGGTTTGCGAAAACAAGCCCGTCACCTTCATCACAGTCCAGGGAATCTGGAACACGCCAGACGGCTCAGGCTTTGAAGCCACTCGCGCAAACGCACGCGCCAACTCAACTTGCGATACCGGCCCAGCCGCCGGCGCATGAACGACAGACGGTAGGTCATGTGCGTTTTCAACCGCATACATCATTCCACGGACCAGATCGGGGATATACGTGATACTGCGAGGTGCCCTCACGTCACCCATACCAAGCGGGTGGCGACCTTTCATCACACGATCAAACACCAGCTGATGAAACACCGCCCCAGCCAATGACGCAGTGGGACCAATGAGGTCCGCGGCAACAACGGAAACGGTCTTCCCACCGTACGCCTCGCGGTTGCGTAGCAGTTGAGCTCGCACTTCTCCTAATGGCGACGCAGGCTCAACTGGTTCCCCTTCCTTCAGCTCCTGCGCTCCGGCCCCCCACGCATACACGGACTCGGGGAAAACCACCGGCACGTCACCAGCCCATTCGAGCAATTGTTTCTCGCGCGGAATCAGCGCGTCCCGCCAGGCACGCGCACTATAAGGCGCGTGCATACAGTTAAACACCCCGTCGAACCCCTCCGAACCCAACTCAGAGAGCGCATCTTGCACATCACCCTGTATAACCTCAGCTCCCCTGCGCTGCGGCATACCTGACCGCTTCACGACCGTGACGCGATCCCCACGCTCAGTCAGTTGCCGAACAAGCTCCCGCCCAATCTGGCCATACCCAACTACCAAAAAACTCATTTCGCCCTCCACAATTTAGCGAACACCGTTCACATAATTAACCTACCTCATCCATCCACAATTGTGAACACCGTTCACATACAAATCGTCTCAACCTTTGCCACACTGTGTACATGACCACTCGAAAGCCTCACGCAGAGTCACGCGCCCAGATGCGCAAGGGCATCATCACGCACGGCACACGACTTCTTGAGAAGCATGGGCACGCAGGACTATCACTCCGCGAAGTCGCGCGATCCATGGGCGTCGCCCCATCTGCGCTGTACCGGCACGTGAAAAACCGCGACGAACTCCTCACCGTCCTCCTCGTCGAATCTTTCAACCGCGTAGCAGACCACGTCGAGAAAGCGACACACACCGCCACAACACCCCATGCGCGCCTTCACGCACTCACCCACGCGCTACTCGAATGGGCGCAACGACACCCGCAACTGTGGGCCCTGATGTACGGCACGCCGGTCCCCAACTACGCCGCTCCCGCAGAGTCCACCACCGAACCCGGCACCCGGGTCCTCACCTTGTTCGTTCACACGGTTGCCCACTTCGACCTCGGGACGGAACCTGCCTCACCCGCTCTTATAGAAGAACTCGCCCGAGGCGCCACGGACCTGGGCGCGGAAATGTCGCCTGAGCGCGCCACGGGTGCGGTGCTAGCGTGGACGTCACTCATTGGCCTGATTAACGCGGTTCAGTTCGGCCAACTTGGCCCGGAACTTACTGACCTTGGAAGCGATCTGCTCGATTCGTGGCTACGGAATTTACTTGGCACCCGAACAGGCCGTACTCTCTGATGTGACACACTCCACTTTTGCCCCATATCTATTGAGACAAGGAGAACCATGAACGGTGCGCACAGCCTGACGCAAACCCTGCTCGCCAACGGTGTCGACACGGTGTTTGCCAACCCGGGTACCTCGGAAATGCACTTCGTTGCAGCACTCGATGACACCCCGGAAATCAACTGCATCTTGGGCCTGTTCGAAGGCGTAGTTACGGGAGCCGCTGACGGTTACGCACGCATGAAGGACACCCCGGCTGCAACGCTCCTGCACCTGGGCCCTGGCCTGGCAAACGGACTGTCCAACCTGCACAACGCGATCCGCGCACAGTCCCCCATCGTCAACGTCATTGGTGACCACGCGATCTACCACCGCCAGTACGACGCCCCGCTCACCTCGGACGTCGAAGGTGCCGCACGCCCGTTCAGCCACTGGGTACGGACCACCGCGAACGCCGACTCCGTCTCCCACGACACGGCCGCAGCGATCGCCGCGTCACTGACCAACCCTGGCCAGATCGCCTCGCTCATCCTCCCGGCCGACTCCGCGTGGAACCCGGTGGAGAACCAGCAAGAACCAGAAAAGGCATTCGTGCCCGCCGCCGGAATCCCTGCTGACGACATCATCGAAGGCGCAGCAGCTGCCCTCAAGAAAGCCAAGAACCCGGCAATTCTCCTAGGCAAGAACGCCCTGCGCGAGGTCCCACTGCGCAGCGCGGGCCTGATCGCAGAAGCAACCGGAGCTGACCTGCTGTGCCCCAACATGGTCGCTCGCGTCACCCAGGGTGCTGGCCGTGTGCCAGTCAAGCGCGTCCCGTACGCCACCCCTGCAGCCGTTGACTTCCTCAAGGACTACGACCTGCTGGTCCTGGTTGGCTCGAAGGCCCCAGTCGGGTTCTTCGCCTACCCCAACCGCCCCAGCGCGCTCACTCCCCCAGCCATGCACGTGGTGGAACTCGCCCAGCCACGCCACGATCTCACGGCTTCACTTGAGGCCCTGGTCACAGCGGTAGGCGCAGACAGTGCGAAAGAGGCGACGACCTCGGCGCTGGACCTGCCCGACCTACCCACCGGCTCCATCACCAAGGAAAAGCTGGGCGACCTGCTGGCCAACATGATCCCGGAAAACGGCATCGTGATCGACGAAAGCATCACCACCGGCTTCACGTTCTTCTCCACCGCAGCCACCGCCCAACCGCACGACTACATGCTGGGAACCGGCGGGTCTATTGGTTACGCGCTCCCCACAGCAGCCGGCGCGGCGGTGGCCTGCCCGGACCGCAAGGTGATCTGTCTGGAGTCCGACGGCTCCGGCATGTACATGCCACAGTCGCTGTGGACCTATGCGCGTGAGGGACTGGACATCGTGGTGGTGATCTTCTCGAACCGCAAGTACCAGATCCTGCGCGACGAAATGCGCAATGTGGGCGCCGATTTTGGTGGCCCGCGCGCCGAAGCCCTCATGGACCTCACCAACCCCACAATCGACTGGGTGTCATTGGCCAAATCGATGGGCGTGGATGGCCAGGCCGTTGACAACATGGACGACCTCGCAACCGCCTTCCGCGCAGGTCTGGACGCGCAAGGCCCGTACCTCATCGAAGTCGTGATGTAACGCAAGGTCAACCGCCGCCGAGGTGGCAGCACCTCCCGGCCCCTCCCGGGCCCCGCAAAACAACTGTGGCCCTCAGCTCAAGGTGAGCTGGGGGCCACATGCGCCGCAAGGGCAAGCGCTACGGGTTAGCGTGCAGCGGTGCCTTCGGTGTAGTCGTCGTCGGAGTCCTTGAGCCATGCGAACATTTTGCGCAGTTCGCGGCCGGTGGCCTCGATTGGGTGCTGTTCTTCCTTAGCGCGCAGTTCGTTGAATTCCTTTGCGCCGTTCTTCTGGTCGTCCATGAAGCGCTTGGCAAACGAACCGTTCTGAATGTCGTCCAGAACAGCCTTCATGGAAGCCTTCACTTCTGGGGTGATGACACGTGGACCGGACACGTAGTCACCGTATTCTGCGGTGTCAGAGCAGGACCAGCGCTGCTTAGCGATTCCACCTTCAACCATGAGGTCAACGATGAGCTTGAGTTCGTGCAGAACCTCGAAGTACGCGATCTCGGGCTGGTAGCCAGCTTCGGTCAGGGTTTCAAAACCGGCCTGAACCAGGTGCGAAACACCACCGCACAGTACGGCCTGTTCACCGAACAGGTCGGTTTCGGTTTCTTCTGTGAACGTGGTCTTGATTCCACCTGCGCGCAGACCACCAATGGCCTTGGCGTAGGACAGAACGGTGTCCCATGCGCTTCCGGTTTCGTCCTTTTCGACAGCGACAAGCACGGGGACACCTCGGCCGTCAACAAATTCGCGGCGCACAATGTGGCCGGGACCCTTAGGCGCAACCATGATGACGTCCACTCCTTCAGGAGCCTGGATGTAGCCAAAGCGAATGTTGAAACCGTGGCTGAACACCAGGGTCTTGCCAGCGGAAAGCTTGTCCTTGATTTCGTTTTCGTAGATGTCGGCCTGAACCTGGTCGGGAGCAAGGATGACGACGACGTCAGCCCAGTCTGCAACCTCTCCTGGGGTTCCCACTTCGAAGCCCTGTGCGGCAGCCTTGTCGCGGCTCTTTGAACCTTCAGCTAGACCAATACGAACGTCAACGCCTGAGTCACGAAGGCTCAGTGCGTGTGCGTGGCCCTGGCTTCCGAATCCAACTACGGCAACTTTCTTACCCTGGATAACTGACAGGTCTGCATTGTCGTCGTAATAACGCTCTACCATTGCTTCTCCTTGTTTTTGTGCGTGTGTTTTTGAGTATATGAGGTTGGTTTAGTTCCGCAGGGCCTTGTCCGAAATGGACTTGCCTCCACGTCCGATTGCCACGGTTCCTGATTGCACGATTTCTCTGATTCCAAACGGTTCGAGCACCCGTCGCAGCGCGTCAAGCTTGGACTGTTCGCCCGTTGCTTCAACGCACACTGCGTCAGCTGACACATCGATGATGTGGGCGCGGAACAGTTCGCATGTGCTGGCGATGTGCGCGCGCGCTTGTGGATCAGCCTTGACCTTGAAGATCACGTGAGCGCGCCTGACGGATTGCTCAGGCGCCAGCTCCACGATCTTGATGACGTTGATCAGCTTGTTGAGCTGTTTCGTCACTTGTTCAAGGGGCGTATCGCGGACGTCAACCACGACCGTGATACGGGAAATCTCTTCAATTTCTGTTGTTCCCACTGCCAGGGAATCAATGTTGAAACCGCGACGGGCTAGCAACCCGGTGAAGCGCGTGAGCGCACCGGGTTTGTTTTCAATCAGAACCGAAAGGGTATGGCGGCTCACTGTCACAACTCCTCCATGGGGTCGTCAAAGTCTGGTTGCATGTCGCGGGCGTACTGGATCTGGTCGTTGCTCACACCGGCAGGGACCATGGGCCACACCATGGCGTCAGCCGGAACGGTGAAGTCAATCACTACGGGACGGTCGTTGGTTTCAAGCGCAGTCGCAATGGCTGCGTCTACGTCTTCGTTTCGGTCAACGCGCAGCCCCAAGCACCCGTAGGCTTCGCTGAGTTTCACAAAGTCAGGGATGCGTACGGATTCGTGACCGGTGTTGAGGTCTGAGTGGGAGTACCTACCGTCGTAGAACAGGGTCTGCCACTGGCGCACCATCCCCAAGGACGAGTTGTTAATTACTGCGACCTTGATAGGGATGTTGTTCAGCGCGCAGGTGGCCAGTTCCTGGTTGGTCATCTGGAAGCATCCGTCACCGTCGATTGCCCACACGGTGCGTTCGGGTTGCCCCACTTTCGCCCCCATGGCGGCAGGCACGGAGTACCCCATGGTTCCCAGGCCACCGGAGTTGAGCCACGAGTTGGGCCGGTCGAAGGTGACAAACTGGCTGGCCCACATCTGGTGCTGTCCAACACCTGCGACGTAGGTTCCTTCCGGCCCGGTCAAGGCCGAAATCCTCTCGATCACGTACTGCGGGTCGCACAGTCCTTGATCGTTGGGCTCAAATCCAAGCGGGTAAGTGCTCTTCCACGTGTTCAGTTGCGACCACCACGCACCTCGGTCGTTGTCCAAAGCTGCCGACTTCGAGGCGGTGAGTTCGGCCGTCAACTGGGCGAGCACCTCGGCGGCGTCCCCCACGATGGGCACGTCCACCGCGCGGTTCTTCCCAATTTCAGCCGGGTCAATGTCGATGTGGATGACCTTTGCGTTTGGGGCGAAGGATTCCAGGTTGCCGGTGACGCGGTCGTCGAACCGAGCGCCCACGGCGATCAGCAGGTCTGACTTTTGGAACGCCGTCACCGCGCTCACGGAGCCGTGCATACCGGGCATTCCCACGTGCAGCGGGTGGGAGTCGGGGAATGCGCCGCGTGCCATCAGGGTGGTGGCAACGGGGATTCGAGTGGCTTCGGCCAGTTCTTTCAGCTGCGGGCTGGCTTCGGCGCGGATCACTCCGCCACCCACGTAGAACACAGGTCGCGCGGACTGTTCGATCAGCTTGATCGCTTCCTTGATCTGCTTGGCGTGTGGCCGGGTGGTGGGCCGGTAGCCGGGCAGGTTGGGGGCGTCGGGCCACACGAATTCGGCGACGGCGTTCTGGGCGTCTTTGGTGATGTCCACCAGAACCGGGCCGGGGCGTCCGGTTGATGCGATATGATAGGCCGACTGGATCGCGTGCGGGATGTCTTCTGCGCGGGTGACCAGGAAGCTGTGTTTGGTGATGGGCATGGTCATACCCACAATGTCGGCTTCTTGGAACGCGTCGGTTCCCAGCAGGGCTGAGGACTGCTGCCCCGTGATGGCCAGGATTGGCACGGAGTCCATGTGTGCGTCGGCTAACGCGGTGACCAGGTTGGTTGCCCCGGGCCCCGAGGTCGCCATGCACACGCCCACACGTCCCGTCGCAGAGGCGTAACCTTCCGCTGCGTGTCCGGCACCTTGCTCGTGGCGCACCAGGACGTGGTTGATGGTTTTGGAGTCCAGCAGTGGGTCGTAGGTGGGAAGTATCGTACCGCCGGGGAGGCCGAATACCGTGTCGACACCAAGGAGCTCGAGGCTGCGAATGACGGCTTGTGCGCCCGTGAGATTCTCTGGCGAGGTTCGTTTTGGTACCGGGTGGGCCCTGGTGGCCGAGGCCGGTGCCGGTTGCGTTGTGGCCAAGATAGCTCCTTAGTCTGGGTGGTCGTCTGACCAATAAAAACGCCCCTTACCGTTTTCCGGAAGGGGCGCGCGGGTTCGTCCTTGTTAGAACGCTTGGAGTAACTCCGCGCGCTTGCTAATAAGGACGACAATGTTGTTCATATCACTTAGTGTATGGGGCACCCACCGTGCGGTGTCAAACATTGACACATAAGGACCAAGGTGTGAGATGTGAGAAAGTGGGAGGCGTGGATTGTTCGTATTTTGACGCCGGCTTGTGCCGCTCCTGCACGCTTCTTCCTACGCCTATGAGTACGCGTGTGGAGTCGCAACAGGCCGAGGTCGCTGAACTGTTGGCACCGTTTTGGGCAACAGGGGAAACGGAGACACCGGAACAAACCTGGCTGCCCCCGGTTGTGGGCCCGGAGTCCGGTTTCCGCATCAAGGTCAAGATGGTGGTCGCGGGAACCACCGAGCACCCCACGTTGGGCATCTTGGACGACGACGGGGCGGGAATCGACCTCACCGACTGCCCCTTGTACCCCGAGTCGATCCACACCGTGATTCGCACACTCCCCTGGCTCATCAAGCGCGCGCAGGTCCCGCCGTACAACGTGCGCAAACGCAAGGGTCAGCTCAAGCACGTGATCGTCACGGCAGGTGATGACAACCGAGTGATGGTGCGGTTCGTGTTGGCGTCACAGTCTGCCCTGCCGCGCATTCAGGAACACTTGCCCGCGTTTATGGATGCCTGTGAAGGGGTCGAGGTGTTTTCGGTGAGCGCGAACATCAACCCTGTTCACACGGCGATCATCGAGGGTGACGAAGAGATCGCGTTGCACGGCCCGCAGTGGTTGCCGGTGACACAGGGGCGGGTGCAGTTGAAGGTTCGGCCGCAGTCGTTTGTGCAGACAAATACTGTGGTGGCGTCTGGTCTGTATGAGCAGGTGCGTGAGTGGGTTTCCAAAGCCCAGGCTCCCGCCACGTCCCACGGCCGTGACCTCAGGGTGTGGGATCTGTTTTGTGGGGTGGGAGGTTTCGCTTTGCACGTCGCAGGGCCGGGTCGGCAGGTCACGGGTGTCGAGGTGGCCCCCGCCGCGGTCGAGTCCGCGCGGGAGGTGGCAGGTGAGAACGACCTCGGGCTGAACTTCATCTGTGCCGATGCCGCCCAGTGGTCCCGCCAACAGACACAGGTGCCGGACGTGTTGATTGTGAATCCACCTCGGCGCGGGATGGGCGAGGACATGGCCGGGTGGGTCGAGCAGTCCGGGATTCCGCACGTGATCTATTCGAGTTGCAATCCGCGCACCTTGGCGGCTGATCTTGCAAAAATGCCCGGGTACAGGATTGAACAGGCGCGGTTTTTGGACATGTTTCCGCATACCTCCCACGCCGAGGTGGTTGTCAGGTTGGCGCGTCAGGCTGGTGGGAGCACTGACGCCGAATAGATAAGCGCGAGGAGAGGGATGTCGGAACTAGATAAGATGCTCGCTGGTGAGATGTATGACTCGTCTGATCCGGAGCTGGCTGCGCTTCGGGTTAAGGCTCGGAAGTTGGCCAGGAAATACAACTTGACCGATGAAGACGAGCCTGAGGCGCAGCGCGAAATTCTCGAAGAACTACTGCCTTCTGCTTCCGTGATTCCGGCCCTGCAGGCGCCGATCTACTTTGACTACGGGTGCAACACGGTGTTTGGTCAGCTATGCGAGGTGAATTTCAACTTCACGTGTCTTGATGTGTGCCCGGTCAGTATTGGTGATAACGCGTTTATTGGCCCTAACGTCACGATCGCAACGCCCATGCACCCGCTTGTGCCCAGCGAGCGCAATGCCCGGAAGCGTGCGGACGGTTCTTCCTACACGCTGGAGTACGCCAAGCCGGTCACGATTGAACGCGACTGTTGGATTGCGGCCAACGTCGTTATTTGCGGCGGGGTGACCATAGGTGAAGGTTGTGTGATTGGTGCGGGAAGTGTCGTCACTCGAGATATTCCTGCGTATAGTTTTGCGGCGGGAAACCCGTGTAAGGTCATTCGCGCTATTCCCGTTCACGGGAAGACGAGCCCGGAATAGCGGGCGGGTGAACGGACTAGAATGGGAGTGAGCGTACAAGGCGAGGGGACGATATGCGACTAACGAAAATTCAGGCGCGTTTAGAAGAGTCACAAACCAACGGAACCCTTGTACAAATCACCCGTGAAGGCGTTGAAATGTGGCCGCTGGTTGGCGTGGTGGCAGGTTTCGACAAGTGGGTGCTCGTGGCGACCGTGAACCGGCAGTTGCAGGCGCAGGGTTTTGACGCTGTGCGCCTGCGCGACATTACGCGAGTGGATCCACCGTTGACCGAACCACTGATTCAGCGGGTTGCTGAGAAAACAGGAAAAGAACTGGTGCGCCAGCCGGCTCACACGTTGGAGTTGGGGTCGACGAAGGCGCTGGCGCGTACGGTCATCGACGCGAAGGCGTTTGTGGGCCTGTTTACGTATTCGCACGGCACTGGGCATGAGATCGATGCGTACAGTGGGCGGATTGGCGAGATTCGTAATCGGATTGTGGCGTTTGACCGGATTTCAGCTAATGGTTCGTGGGACCCAAGTCCGTTGTCATTGCCCATGGCCGAGATTGCGCGGTTCGGGTTTGACTCTGTGAGGCAGCGGACGTTCCAGTTGTTCGGTAAGGACTACCCGGGTGGCCCACACCAGCCCATGGACACCAGTGCGACTTTGCCCCAGTACGACGACGTTCAGGCGGAGGGCAAGAACGACGACTTCCTCGGTTCGCTGTTGCGGTAGGTGGAGTGGCGACGACCTCGGCGGCGGCGCAACGCGAACACACGAAAAGGCGCAGGCATTGCCTGCGCCTTTCGCTACCGGAAACCTACTTCAGCACTTCTCACAAAGTTCCAGTTTCTCCTGCGACTGGCTTTTCAGGTGTGAGGTCATAGAACCGCTTGAGCGTGGCCTCGGACGCAGGTTTGGTCAACAGTGAACCGACAACCAGGAACAGGACGTTGACTCCAAGACCCCAGATTCCTGCGTGGATACCGAACGGGTGCACAATGAAGAACGAAAACACCACGGTCACCACAAACCCTGCCGACAGCCCGGCAATCGCTCCAACCTTAGTTGCCCGCGGCCAGAAGAAAATCCCTGCAAGCAACGGGAACAGCTGTGCAATAAAGCCGTACCCAATGAGAAGGATGTAAACAAGGCTCGCTGGTTCAGCAATAGAAATAGGGGCGATGATCAGACCCATAATCGGGAAGATGAGCCAGCGTGACAGTTTCCCTGCCGTCTTGTCCGACAGCTTAAACATTGGCTGAAGAATGTCCTTACTGTACGTCAGCGCAGTAGCGTGAATGTTGGGCTCACTCGAAGACATGGACGCAGCCAGCGTTCCCGCGCCCAACAGCCCCGCCAAAACAACAGGCATGTTGTCAACTGCCATTGTGATCGCAACTTGGTCCGATTTCGCAATGTCTGGATATTCAAAAATCCCGATGAATCCCACAAAGATCATAGGAATCAAGACCAAGTAGTACAGGGGCAAATACGTGACTGCTTTCTTCAGCCCAACCCCAGATTTAGCACCCATCCACGAAATCCAGTGCGACTGCCAAATCGAGAAGAACGAAATCAAGATCGACGACGTCCAGAACGCGTAACCCATGTCTCCCAGCGCACCGGGCAAAGTCAGGAACTCAGGCGCTTCTGCCTGTAGACGCTCGAAAATGGGACGCGCACTGAACCCACCCGTGAAGTGGTTGACTGCCCACATACCCACAAGCCATGCCACAACAAACATCAGCGCACCCTGGAATGCATTGGTAAAGCCAATTGCCCGCAGGCCACTGCGATACAGGTAGATGGAAATGACGGCCAACGTCACCAGCACACCGGCCCAGACTGGGATAAGCCCAAAGCTCATCACATTGAGAATGTACGCCGAACCAATCGTTTGAAGAACCGCATAGGCCAGTCCACCAATCGATCCAACAAAACCAGACAAACCACCCAAAAAGGTGCTTTCATACCGGTCAGCAATCGCCGAGGCCTGTGTAATGTGCCCATATCGGCGCCCAAGTTCCCACACTTTAGGGCCGAAGTACCACGCAAGGATCGCCATGTATGACAGGTACACAACAACGTAGAGCGCTGGGACACCCTTGTCGTGCGCCCAACCAGGTGAACCCATAAACGTGTATGCGCTCACTCCCCCGGCCGCGACCAACAGATAGACAACGATTGGCCCCATGCTGCGACTACCGGCACCCCACGCTTCGGTCGTGTTCATGTCATAGCCGCGCCCCGCACGAAAACCAATGACGACAGCAATCACCAAGTACGCTGCAGTGATGATAAAAGGAATGTGCTGGATCATTCTTTTTCACCTTTCATGATCAGGTTGCACACAGCCATCACCGCAGTCGTCAGAATGACAATCGCTACAGACCACACCATCAGAACTGGCATTCCAAAGATGATTGTGTCGGAGTTAAACAGTGGAATAACCGGCCACACGCCTATCACAATGACGCCAACCACAAGGCCAAAGCACACCCACTTCCGTGCACTGTCCGGCCATCTGATTCCCATTTTCATAACGTCTCCTTGCTCTTAGTAGTTTCGGGTTGTGCAGAAAAACTGGCGCCCAAACTCTCAACCGTCACGTTCAGTGACTGGGCAATGGTTTCGACTGCTCGCCGCAGGGCTGCCATTGCGCCCGGTTCGGCTGCGATGAGAACGAACTCTGTGTAGCCCTCCCCCGCCGAGGTGTTCCCCGGGACTTCTGTGTGTGTCACTTGTCTGTTGGCAAGTTGGACGGAGTGAAGGTTCCCGGCGGTGTCACGCACGTGTCCTTTTGCTCTGGCGAGTGCAGGTGCCAGGGAGGTGAGTGTGTCAGCAAAGTGCGCTGCGGATGTCACCGTGGGCAGGCGTACCGTCACCGTGGCATGGGCGACGTTGTGTTCGGCAACCGTAACTGCCAGTGAACCTTCCGCACGTTCACTGGCAGACGCTGCGGCCTCTTCATTCACTAACGCCTGGATAAACCAATCCGGCAGTGTCTCCCCAACTGTCCATTCGAGAACCGGGGCTTTCGACGCGAACTTCGCTGACACCTCGGCCGCCTGACGCCGAACCGCACCCGGGGCAACCGTCCCACCGCTCAACACCACGATGTCCGCGGTGCCAAGCTGCTGAGTGACCACATCAGACACGTATTGGTCCCACACCAGCCGAGGAATGGCCGTCACGTTCGCGACGATCACCACGGGTCCGGAGTGGAAGCCCGGGAAGTCGCCCCACCTGCGCATGCGCTCCGGCTGCCCGACCCCGCTGACTTCACACAGCACGGTGTCAAAGCGGTTCATGCGGGCCAGCACCGCCATCGTGTCGATCATGTCAGTGCTGATCTGGCAACAGATGCACCCGTTGGTCAGTTGCATGACGTCGTCGTCGACTGCTTCGATGAGGTCCGCGTCAATGTTGACGCTGCCGAAGTCGTTGACGACCACGGCGGTTCGTCCCAGCCGGCCATCTCGAAGGAGGGCATTCAACAGCGTCGTTTTACCCGCTCCGAGGTAGCCCCCGAGGACGATCAGCCGTGCTGTCTGTAACGGCGTGTGGGTCATGAGCGCGTTGCTGGTGGGGCAATCAGGCTTGTGTAGTGTTTCCCGCCAACCACGGTTCCGCGAACGTAAATATCGGGCAGACGTTCCGGTTCTACTTCAAGCGGGTCTTCGTCAAGGATCGCGAAGTCTGCGAACTTTCCGCCCTCAATTGATCCCACTTTATCGTCGATTTTGAGCATGTAAGCAGCACCGATCGTGATTGCTTCAAGTGCTTCTTGAACACTGATGCGTTCGTGCTCTCCCATGACGCGGCCCGATTGGGTCAACCGGGTTACAGCGTGCTTCGCGGTGCTCAACGGCCCCAGTGGTGTCACCGGAGTGTCCGAATGAATGCTGATGGGCACCCCGATCCGCAGCGCGGTTGCCGATGCGTTGTTGCGACGGGCACGGTCTGGCCCCACGGTGACGTCGAGGTGCTGGTCACCCCACGCCCAAATGTGGTTGGCAAACACATTGGCGCACGCACCCAGGGCCTTGAGGCGACGATACTGGGCGGGGCGTGTCATCTGTGAGTGAGTAACGGTGTGCCGGTGGTCTGGGCGCGGGTGACGTTCCAGCACCGTCTGCAGGGTGTCGATGAACAACTGCGTCGCTTGGTCTCCGTTGCAGTGCACGTGGATGAGCAGCCCGGCTTTGTGGAACGTTTCGAACGCTTCAAGGTATTCCTGTGGCGTCACGTTCCACATACCGTTTTCGTCGGTTCTGTAGTACCCGGGTTCTAAAACGCGTGCGGTGAGTCCCTGCAACGTGCCATCGAGCATGAGTTTGATGTTGCCGAACTGCAGACGGTCTGTTGACTGTTCGCGTAGTTCAACGATTCGGGCGGCAGCTTCGGGAAGTGAGTGGGACACCGGCCCCACTCCTGCCCCAAAGTGGAACACGTTAAGGCGCACGGGGAAATCTTCGTCGACCGTGTCGGTGTAGATCGCCACACCATCGTCCATGAGCCTTTGTGAGCCCAAGTCAGTGAGCGTTGTAGCGCCCACGTTCACTCCGTTTTGAGCGTACTGTTTGATCGCCCGTGGGCTCACCGACAGCACCCCACCGCCTTCTGTCAGGCTTGCGACCAGGCCCATTGCGGCGAACTCATGCAGTTCTCCCGTGGGGTTCCCGGAGCTGTCTTTCATGACACCTTCGACGGTGGTGGACGCGTCGACGCCACATTTCTTCAGCGCAATCGTGTTTACCGCGTACGCGTGCCCGCTGGTGTGGGAGATACAGATGGGGGTGTGGGCCGAGGCGCGGTCGAGTTCCGCTGCAGTTATTGGGGTGTCGGGGAAAAAGATAGGGTCGAGTCCCCACGCGGTGAGTGGACGGTTGGGGTCATGGTCGCGTAGCGCCTCACGCAGACGGTTCACAATGTCGTCAACTGTTGTGCATCCGGGCCAGAACTTTCCGTCTGGGTCCGTGCGGTCTAAGTAGCCGACGTACACACTGTCCCACACTGTGCCTGTTCCTGCGTGTCCGTGCGCTTCGACGAAGCCGGGAAGAATCACGGCGTCTGAGTAGCGGTCGTCTAGCTGTGCGTCCGGGTACTCCATCAGCTCTTGGACAGTTCCTACAGCGCGAACAAGCCCGTCGCGTACCGCAACTGCTTCTGCCGTGGGGCACGCGGGGTCCATGGTTCGAACCATCCGAGCCGGGTAAACAGTGGTGAACGTCATCGTACTCCTAACAACCCTGAGTGATTGACGTCATACCTTACAGAGTAAATGTTCGGCGCGCAGGCTTTCTCACATGGCGAAAAAAGAGTTCACCACAGCGAAACTGCAGGTGAGCGGGCGGTTGCTAAGACCTCGGGGGCGGTACAACGCACACACGAAAGGCGCAGGCAATGCCTGCGCCATTCGTTACCGTAACCTAGATCAGCACGTCACCGCGCCGGTGGATGCCGACTGCACCAGCTTGGCGTACTTGCCCAGCACACCGTGCAGGCGTGGGTTTTCCGGAATCACCCACGACTTCTTCCGCTCGGCCAGCTCCTCTTCGCTCACGTCAAGTTCGATCGTGCGCGCGGCGATGTCAACGCGGATCGTGTCCCCATCCTCAACCAGAGCGATAGGGCCGCCGTCGACCGCCTCGGGAGCCACGTGCCCAATGCACAGCCCAGTGGACCCGCCCGAGAACCTGCCGTCCGTAATCAACAGCACATCCTTGCCAATCCCTGCACCCTTGATCGCGCCCGTGATCGCCAGCATTTCACGCATACCCGGGCCACCCTTGGGGCCCTCATAACGGATTACAATCACATCGCCAGCCTTGAGTTCACCGTTAAGCACAGCGTCCATCGCGGGCTGTTCCTGGTCGAACACGCGAGCGGTGCCCTCGAACACCTCGGCGTCGAACCCAGCCGACTTCACGACCGCGCCTTCAGGGGCCAGCGAACCCTTCAACACGGCCAACCCACCGGTGGCGTGAATCGGGTTGTTCAGCGCGCGCAGGATCTTTCCGTCCGGGTCAGGTGGGTTGATCGACTCGAGGTTTTCAGCCACGGTCTTCCCAGTCACCGTGAGCGCGTCACCGTGCAACAGTCCCGCATCCAGCAGGGCCTTCATGACCACCGGCACGCCGCCAATCTTGAACACGTCGTTCATGACGTACTCACCAAACGGCTTCACGTTACCCAGGTGAGGCACCTTGTCACCGATCCGGTTGAAGTCATCCAAGGTGAGCTCCACCCCAGCTTCGTGAGCGATCGCCAACAGGTGCAGCACCGCGTTGGTGGACCCACCAAAAGCCATCACCACAGAGATTGCGTTTTCAAATGCTTCACGTGTGAGGATGTCGCGCGTGGTGATGCCCTTGCGCAGAAGCTCCACAACGGCCTCACCGGACTGACGCGCAAACACGTTGCGGTTCCGGTGGATCGCCGGCGGGGCGGCTGAACCCGGCAGCGACAAGCCCAACGCTTCAGCGGCACTGGCCATGGTGTTAGCGGTGTACATACCACCGCACGCACCTTCACCAGGGCAAACGGCGCGTTCAATCGCGTCAACGTCAGCTTCCGTCATCTTGCCCGCACGGCACGCACCCACCGCTTCGAATGCGTCGATGAGCGTGACTTCTTTTTCGGTTCCGTCTGAAAGTTTGGCCGTACCCGGCATGATCGAACCGTTGTACAGGAACACGCTGGACAGGCCCAGGCGAGCTGCTGCCATGAGCATGCCGGGAATCGACTTGTCACATCCGGCCAGCAACACTGAACCGTCCAGGCGCTCAGCACCAAACACGGTCTCTACCGAGTCGGCGATGATTTCACGCGACACCAGCGAATAGTGCATGCCTTCATGCCCCATGGAGATGCCGTCGGACACCGAAATCGTGCCGAACTCCAGCGGGTATCCCCCACCGGCGTGCACGCCTTCTTTAGCGAACCCGGCCAACCGTTCCAGTGACAGGTTGCACGGGGTGATTTCGTTCCACGAACTCGCCACACCGATCTGGGGCTTATCCCAGTCGTCGTCGCCCATTCCCACGGCGCGCAACATGCCTCGCGCGGCGGCTCGTTCCAGGCCGTCGGTGACGTCGCGGGACCGTGGCTTGATGTCTACTTTGTTATCTGAAGCACTCATGCCTGAAGTCTAGCCCGCACGCCACACGTCTCATTTATCGCATCACCATGTGGTATGGAAGAGGCCGGGGCCTTACCCCTCAACGACGTTGATGAGTGGCTCACCTGCGATGATTCGGCGTACTTGTTCCGTGAGCATCTGTTCAATGCGGGGTTCAAACGCCGAGGTGTCCCCTCCCACGTGCGGAGTGATGAGTGTGTTTGGGGTCCCCCACAGTGGGTGTTCGTGTGGCAGGGGTTCGGGGTCGACCACGTCGAGTGCCGCAGACAGGCGCCCGGCACGTAGCTCAGCGACCAAAGCGTCAGTATCGACAACCTTCCCGCGCCCCACGTTCACCACCAGCGCGTTGTCCGGCAGCTGGCTGAGGAATTCCGCGTCAATGAGCTTTTCAGTCTGCTTGGTCAGTGGCGTGACCGCAATAAGGACCTCGGTGTGTGGCAACAGTTTGGGCAGGTCTTCCGGCCCGTAGATACGCCCGTGCTCATCCGTGCGAGCGTGCGAAGCCACGCGCGTGATGTGCGCTTCAAACGGGACCAGACGCTGGCGGATCGCTTCACCAATCCCACCGGCACCCAGAATCATGACGCGCCGGTCAGCCAACGAACGCATACGCGCATGGTTCCACGACCTCGAAGCCATGCTGCGTACCGCCGTATCGATTCCGCGAAGGCTGGCCAGTGCGAGGCCCACGGCCAGTTCCGCTGTGGCTGCGGCGTGCACGCCCGAGGCGGTCGCCACTGTGGTGTCCGTTCCCACCAGATCTGCGACCAGGTCATACCCGGTGGTCTGCGTCTGTACGAGCTTGAGGTTTGGCAACTCCCCCAGCCGGGCAACGGTGGGCTGAGCGTCAATGTAGGGCAAGATGATCGCGTCGATGGCTGCGCGGTTCACTTCTACCGTGGGGTTTTCTGCCGACCACACTACAAACTCAATTCCTGTCTGCTGGTGATCGGTGATGCGTCCATCTACTTTGGCCAAAATGTCAGGGTCGGGGAAAGCGATTGTGCGAATATCCAGTGTCGACATGTTTCCATTATGGGCAGGCGTGTCAAGGCCCACACAATCACGCGTCCACGTGCTGAACGTTCAACGCCCCGCCCCGCATACGGGCGTGGCGCACACTGAGCACAATCACCCACGCGCATATCAACACCAGGGACAGTCTTTGCACGGCACCTGTCCACCCCACGTGCGGAACCAGTGCCAACACGCCACTAACTCCCAGCAAGACCAGCAACGCAACGTTGAGAACAACAGGCAAGCTCGCAAAACTCCGCCCGGAGCGCACCAGCATGACAATGTCGGCAATCACGGCCGTAGCGAACCCAAAGCCCACCAGGGCCGAGGTCACCGAGTGCAACTGGTGGGCAAGACCCACGGTGCCTGCGACCTCGGCGGCGGCGCATTCTTCACTCAGACTGGGCGCACATTCATACGAAAGCAAGGTGTCCCCGACCGTGGCCGCACCGGCCACAACCAAACCGGCGCACAGCATGAGCGACAGCGCGTGCCGCCTGCGCAAGAACACGCCCAACACAACCAGGAGCACACCAGCCACCGCGTCGCCCACGCGAATGAGCACGGCACCGGGTCTGCCCCACACGGCGTATTCGGACACGAACGAATGCAACACGTCCAGTTGCGGGTCGATCGCCAAAAGAACCGTCCACGTCGAATAGCTCAACGTGAACAGCACTGCCACAACGATAAAACGCACACACACCTCCTCGACACAGTGTAGATGGGTGTGCGTATTTTAGAGTCAGTGCGTCGATTGGGCAGGTACCCCAGGGCAGGCCAGCCTCGACCCACTCAAATCCAGATGGCGGGGTCCTCAAGCACGTGGTTCTGGGGAGTGTCAGTCCCCTTGGGTGCGCGGTTCTTGGCGGGCACGCCCACGGCCACATGGTTGGCGGGCACATCCTTGACCACAACCGCGTTGGCACCTACGGAAGCTCCGTCGCCTATGGTGATGGGCCCCAGGATCTTGGCACCGGCCCCCACCAGCACGTTGTTCCCCAGCGTGGGGTGGCGTTTGGTCTGTTCCATAGAGGTGCCACCCAGCGTGACCTGCTGGTACAGCATGACGTCGTCGCCGATTTCAGCCGTGGCCCCCACCACGATCCCGTCGGCGTGGTCAATGAAGAATCTGCGCCCGATCTTCGCCGCCGGGTGGATCTCAACCCCGGTCAGGGTGCGCACGGCCTGGGACAGAATGCGCGCGGGCACTTCCCCACCTGGCATTTTGTTGAGTTCGTGCAGTCCGCGATATGCCCACACGGCGTGCAGGCCCGGGTAGCTGACCGCGGTGACAAAGTCGCTGCGCACGGCGGGGTCGCGCCTTCGGGCGGTGTCCAGGTCTTCTCGTAGGGCAGCGCGGGCGCGCTTGCCCACTGTGGTGGCCGAGGTGGCAGCAACTACCGCTGCCCCTACCCCGGCCATCACGGCGAGTTTTTTGAGAAAACTCATGCGTCCATGTACTCCGCGAACAGTGGAGTGGACAAGTAGCGTTCACCGAACGATGGAATGATGACGACTACGCGTTTGCCCTTGTTTTCTGGGCGTGCAGCCACGCGCTTGGCAGCGTTGATAGCTGCACCGGAGGAGATTCCAACAAGCAGACCTTCGGCCTTGGCGGTTTCGCGTGCGGTTTCAAGCGCTACTTCGTTTTCAACGGTGACTACTTCGTCGATGATGTCGCGGTTGAGGACACCTGGAATAAAGTTCGCACCGATTCCCTGGATGGCGTGTGGGCCAGCCTTACCTTCTGACAGAAGTGGCGATGCTGCTGGTTCTACGGCAACGATCTGGACGTCCTTGTTCTTTTCTTTGAGGACTTCACCCACACCGGTGATGGTTCCTCCGGTACCGATTCCGGCGACGAAGATGTCGACTTCGCCGTCGGTGTCGTTGAGGATTTCCTGTGCGGTGGTGTCGCGGTGGACCTGCGCGTTGGCTTCGTTTTCGAACTGGCGAACCAGTACGGCGTTGTCTTGTGAGCCGATTTCTTCAGCCTTTGCGACAGCTCCCTTCATCCCGTCAGCCTTGGGGGTGAGAACGAGTTCAGCACCGAATGCGCGGAGCAGGGCACGGCGTTCTTTCGACATGGATTCTGGCATTGTGAGGACTACCCGGTATCCGCGTGAAGCTCCGACCATGGCAAGGGCGATTCCGGTGTTACCGCTGGTTGCTTCGACGATCGTTCCGCCTTCGCGCAACTCGCCTGACTTTTCAGCCGCGTCAATCATGGCAACCCCAATACGGTCTTTCACCGAGTTGGCAGGGTTGTGAAATTCGAGCTTTCCAACGATTTCCGCGCCAGTTTCTTCACTGGCCTTCTGAAGTTTGACAAGTGGAGTGCGACCAACGACTTCTGAAACGTTCGCGTAAATGTTCACCAGCGGTCCTTTCTTTGGTGTCTGTTTGTACCCGGACCGCGCATGGAGGTGATCAGGCGGTCCTTCACACCAGCCAATGGCTTCAGCTGTTGTTAATGCGTCATCATGCGTAACGCAACAGCTTCTTACTATATTCCACGCTGGCGAAAATCCTTTCAGCACTATGATGTAACCCATGGCTATCCACCCGATTGTTGTCTACGGCGAACCTGTTCTGCACCGAAAAGCTGACCCTGTCACGGAGTTTGGCGATGAGCTCCACACACTTGTCGCTGATATGTATGAGACCCTCACAGCTTCTAACGGCGTCGGTTTAGCCGCACCGCAAATTGGGGTGGGCAAGCAGATCTACGTGTACGACGCTGATGACGAGGTCGCCGGTGTGAGGCGTCGTGGCGTTTTCATCAACCCAGTTTTGGTGGCGTCGAAGGTTCCCACCACCAACCCGGATCCCAGCGAGGACACGGAGGGGTGTTTGTCAGTTCCCGTTTTGGACTACCCGCTGAAACGGGCAGATAAAGTCACCGTCACCGGTGTTGATGAGAACAATCAACCGGTGTCGCTCAGTGTTGAAGGCTGGTTCGCCCGCATTATGCAGCACGAATTCGACCATTTGCACGGAACCCTATACGTGGACCGGTTAGACACCAGGTGGGCCAAGCGGTGGAAGAAGGAACAGAAGAAGCACGGGTATAACGTTCCAGGGAACTCGTGGCTTCCGGGCACCGACCCCGACCCGTTTGGTCACGGCCAATAACCAGAACGACCACGCTCACTTCGCGCCGTTTCAGTTGTTCGCTTTGCCTTCGCGTTCGGCTTGCGCCAGCTTCCGGTCCAGGTCATCAAAGTTGTCGAACTCTTCGACCGATTCCTCAAGCTCACCCAGCATGCCCCGGATTGCGTCCGCGTGCGACTCAGCCTCGAGGTTGAGGTCACTGAACTGCTTCTGCGCAGTGTCGTCGTTGACGGTACGCGATAGCACGTCAAGCACCTGTTCACCCAGTTCGCGCGATTGTTCCGTGCTGTCCAGCTGAACCAACTGCACTGACAGCTTCCGCAACTGCTCCAAGTACCCGTGCATCGACTCAACGCGGCGGGCCAGCGAAGCGAACGCTTTAGCCAGGTTCCGCTGATACACATCGATCCGAGCGTCCAGGTGTGGTTGCCGAATGCTCTCAAGCTTCTGGCGTAGTTCGTACAGCTCACGCAACCGCTCACCAATGGAAGCGACTGCGAAGTCCAGATCAACCCGGCTCACGTGACCTTCCAGCGCGGGGTGTGTCCATGCGCGAGTGCCCACGATGGCCTGGGAGACCGTCACCGCGAGGTGGAAAAGCCTTTGTTCGTCGGTATCACGGCCGTTGGCGCCGGGAATGTATCCCAAGTCGAATGGGGCGATCCACCGGACGTGTGGTGCTTGTTTAAGTTGCTTGCCGGTCAGCCGTTTGGGGTCGCGCAGAAACCGGCTTCCGGTGAAAATGCCCACGCCGGCTGTGGCTAACGCGGCGATCCCGGTAAACGCCGAGGTGGTGGCAATGGCAACCGTGTCGGCGAACGCAAGCGCAATGAGCGCGGTTGAGCCGAAAAAGCCGGTTGTGGCCGCACCCGCGCCTGTGGTTGTTGCGAACACCAACTTGGAGCGGATCAGGTTGCGACTGTAGCGCTGTGGGAACACCTGTTGCGCGAGATCAGATGAAGTGAGGTCGTATCCGCGCGCCTTCCACACGTCGATGACTGATTCGGGGACGCTTCCCGGGACGAGCACACGGTACCGCGGAACGTGTCCGCGACATTCTTGTTTCCACAACTCACGCCAGTGAACCATATGACTCCTTCCGCATACTTCATTGTAGTGAGCTGACCTGACATCTAGCTGGGTGCATAAAGCTGTGGCCCGACCACATTTGGCCGGGCCACAGAAGTCTGCGTGTTGCCAATGGTGATTAGCCAACTCCGTTGTAGCGGATTGGTTCGCCAACGCCCTGGCTGATCAGTTCGTCCTTGGTTGCGTGGCGTGTGTTTGGTGCTTCCTTTCCGGACTGTCCGCCACCGTGTTCGAGCAGTTCGAACGATCCGTCTGGGTTCACAGCCTTAACCAGCACAATGTGGTTTGGTCCGGTTACGGCGTCACCTGGCTGGAGTTCTTCCCATCCGATGTTGTGAGCGACACCGTTTTGAACGAAGGTGAATGATGCTTCACCCGGTCCCCCAGAGTTCCATGCGTATGAAACGAATCCGGAGCAGTCGCGGCGGTAGTCTTCGAAGTAGTCCTGGCCCTGTGAGTAGTAAGGGGCTTTGGCCATGCGGTCTTCAGCGCGCTTGATGATTTCGTCGCGACTGATGCCTTCGCCTGCCGCCTGGGCCTGTGTAGAAGTGCCCGAGGTGTTGTCAGCTGGCGTGGCTGCCTGAGCGGCGCCGGTCGCAGCGAGGAGGCTTCCACCACCAATTGCGATAGCCAGCGCTCCGTGGGTGAGGGAACGTGTTAGATCTTTCTTGAGCATGTCACTCTCCATAATCTAGACATCCTGGGGGGATTTCCAGGCGTGAAACACGCTACGCCTGTGATGGAGTGTGCGGGGTGGTTCGGTTGCGAAATCGGCCCCATTTTCATTTTCTTCTAAGCACAGAGCACTGTTTCCGAATGACTATATAGAGCTCCCTTACTGGAGCTTTACTATTCGAATTTCAAACGGCATGTGACGCTCCCGAGGTTGCAGCAGCTTCCAGAGACGCCACCCTATCGAGGGAATGGAGAAGTGAGTGGTCCGGCGCAAGATTGCGCCGGACCACTCACTTTGTGGGCCTGTGCGAGGCCGCGACCCCGCTCAGTCAGAGCCGTTAGCTACGACGGTTCCTTCGGCTGGCCGCTGTCAGTGCAATACCTGCACCGATCAAGCCCAGACCCATGGCCACTGCCATAGCCACCTCGACACCGGTTCTAGGGAGCGGACCAGTCTTGCCGGAATCACCAGGCTTACTGGAGTCCCCAGGCGTTCCGGGACCATCGGAGTCGTCGCCAGGCTGTCCAGGCTCGCCCGGATCGTTTGGCTCGTCTGATGGCGAGTCTCCAGGCTTACCAGGTTCGTCTGACGGTTCTTCCGAAGGCTGTTCGGAAGGCTTGTCCGAAGGCTCGTCCGTTGGCGCTTCAGATGGCTTGTCCGAAGGCTCCTGGGTTGGCTCATCTGACGGTTCCTCAGAAGGATTGTCCGATGGCTCTTCGGTTGGAGTTTCCGAAGGTTCCGTAGTCGGTTCCGTGGTTGGGTCCTCGGTCGGATCCGGCGTCGGTTCCTCTGATGGGTTCTCGCTAGGCTCCGTCGTTGGTTCTTCCGAAGGCTGCTCGGAAGGCTCATCCGTCGGATCCTGAGTTGGCTCTTCGGTTGGAGTTTCCGAAGGTTCCGTAGTCGGTTCCTCTGATGGGTTCTCGCTAGGCTCCGTGGTTGGTTCCTCGCTTGGAGTTTCCGAAGGCTTCACTGTCGGCTTTTCAGTTGGATCAGCCGTTGGGTCCTCGGTCGGATCCGCGGTTGGCTCATCCGTCGGCTCGTCCGATGGATCTTCGGACGGCTCCGGCGTCGGCGTCTCGCAGTCACACTTGGTGCCTACGCGTAGCTTGCGTTGCTGGGGTTCCTTCACGACCTTTTCGGACGTTTCCGGCTCTCCTTCAGCCTTGCCGTCTTTGAGCTTCCAGGTCTTGGTGATTTCCTTCTCACCGAAGGCACCAGCCTGGTCCTCGACAATCTTTCCTGCTTCGAGGTTCGGGTCTTCCGCAATGATGGTCTCGAACGGAATCTTCTCCGTGTGCTTGTCTGTCAGCTCGGTCAGCGTCGGCGCCGTGCCCACTTCGATAATGTGGGTGGTCGGCTTGCTCAGCTCTTCGGTGTCTTCCTTGGTGGAGATCTCACCGTTATCGGAAGTCACTGTCAGAGTGTGTTTGACCTCACCAGGCTTGCCTTCCTGGATCACCTTGGTTTCCCCGGCCTTGAGCTCGGGGCTGAGACGGACCTCGACCTCAAACGGTGTGTTTTCTGTCCACTCGACGGTCTTAGAGGTGGTCTTGCCCTTTGTGCCGACCTTGACGATCTTCTTGACCGGATCGGTCACACGCTCGGTCTCGGTCTTCGTGTCCGTGACCTTCGAGTTCACGATGGTCTGAGTCGTTGTGACCTTGTCCTTACCCAGCTTGCCTTCCTGGACAGTTTCCTGCTTTCCGGCTTCCAGGTTCTCGTCGAAGATGATCTCAGTCTCGAACGGCACATCCTTTTCGTACGAGGTGGTGTGAGTGCCCTCAGTCTTGGTACCAACGCGGATCTTCTCCGTTGTCGGTTCCTTGATGCGCTCAGTGGTCACGGTCGGGTCGCCCGAAGGCTTACCGTCGACGAGCTTCTGGGTCGAGGTCTCAACCTCGGTTCCGAGCTCACCCTTCTGGTCGACTACCTTTTCGCCGGCCGGCAGGTTGGGATCAAACTCGACCTTGGTGTCGAACGGAACCGGCTTCTCAGTCTTGGTCACCAGCTCGCTTGGGGCCAGCCCCGGACCGTACTCGACGATGCGCTTGACGGGTTCCTTGGTGGTTTCTTCCTCGACTACTTCAGCCTTGTCACCCTTGGCAGTGAACTTGGCGGTGAACTTCTTCTCTCCGTTCTCGCCCTCCTGAACAACCCTGGTTTCACCAGGTGCAAGGTCAGGGTTTTCGCGGACTTCGGTCGGGAACGGGATCGGAACCGTCCACGTGACTTCCTTGGCGCTCTCAGCCGGCTTCGTACCGATGACGACGACCTCATTGACAGGCTCCTTGGTGCGTTTCCAGGTGCCGTCCTTTTGCTGCTTCTCCTCGCCTGGCTCACCCTTGGTTTCAGTCCGGTATTCGCCAGCAGGGATGGAGTCGTCGTACTTGTACTCGACCTTGAACGGGACCTCACGCTTCGGAACGTCGACAACCTTGACCACGGCTGTGGCTGTGTCCTTAGAGCCGTCTTCGTAGGTCACGGTGACTGGAATCTTGACTTCGTCTCCAGCCTTCGCATCCGCAGGTGCGGTCGCTGTGATAGTGCCCTCATCATCAACTGTGACAGTCCAACCAGCAGGAACATTGTCCACCTTGTATGGGTTTTCCTTCGCGACGTTAACGTTGTCCGGCTTTTCAAGAGTCACCGGCAGTTTCGCAGTATCGCCGGGGTATACCGTTTCCGTGGGGTATGACGGCTCGGCCTCGTAGTTATTGGTCAGATTCACCACCGTGGTGACGGGCACCTTCGGCTTGGAGCCGTCCGGAGCAGTGACAGTCACAGACACCGTCTTCTGGTCACCCGGTTTAGCGTCCTGCGGCGGGGTTGCCGTAACAACACCGGTGTTCGGGTCGACCTTGTACTTCCAGCCGTCAACGTCCTGCTCGAGGATCGGTTTGTCACCGTCCAAGCCAAACGAGAACTTCGAACCCTTCGGGGCGTCCTCAACCTGGTGGTCTACGGGCTTACCAGGACCGGTTGACTCAACGGAGTAGACCGGCACTTCGTCTCCCTTGATGACGAACACCGTGCCGGTTGCCTTCTGCGGCTTAGCGCCGGACTCATAGTGGGCAAGAACCGGGATATCTAGCTGATCACCCGGCTGCGCGCCCTTTGGCACTGTTGTAGTCAGCTCACCAGTGTTCTCATCAATCGTGACGGTCCATCCATCCTTGGAGAACGTGGTTGTGCCGTCTTCGAACGTGTAGCGGTTTGGTGCTTCGTCACTTTCCTTACCGCTCAACCCCTTTTCGGGCAGAGTGGGCTTCAGGCTGGCCTTTTCGCCAGGCTTCTTGACTTCGGTGCCGTAAGTCGGCACCTTAATTTCGTTGATGACCTGGAACTGGACCTCGACTTCGTCGGTGGTGTGGTCCGGGTAAGTGGCCTTGACCTTCGGAGAAATCACGGTGCCCAGCGGCACGCTGTCGTCAGCTTTCGCTGTGACCTTGCCGTTCTTGTCCACCGTGACGGTCCAGCCCGAAGGCACAGTGGACTCATCGACTTCGTATTTGGCCGGCGCCACAGCCTTATGGCCCTTCATGATGGCCTTAGCCTTAATCTGGGATTCGATGTCCTGGTTCGGTTTGCCCTGTGCGATGTTGGGCTTGACCAGGTCAGTGACCTGCGTGTTGTTCGGGTCAACGACGACGAGTAGGTCGAGTATGTCAGTGGATCCGTTCGAGTACTCCACTGTGATTCTCGGGCGGGCAAAAGTGCCTGGGCGCGGGTTCTCTGGCGCCGTGACGGTCACATTGTAGTCATCGTCCATCTCGACAGTCCAGCCCTCGTAGACATAAGCCTCGTCGAGCTCGACCTTCGCCTCAAAGCCACCTTCGCCCTTCTTCTTAGCCAGGTTCTTGATCAGGTCCGGGACCTGTTTGAAAGTCACCTTCTGCGGTTCGGTTGCAATCGGACCCGTTCTGCTCTCCACACCAGAGATGATCTTGGCTTCGGTCTTGTCGTACTTCGGGTCGTGGAACTGGGTATCGTCCAAGCTCCACTGGTGATTGCCGATGACATTGGCCTTGCTGTAGCGAGGCAGCGCATTGGACTCTTCGAATGCCTTGCCCTCGTAGCTGTTCGCGTCGACCACGGACTGCAGCTGTTCAACCGAGCGCGGCAGAGCGAGCACGCTGAAGCGTACACCTTGCTGGGCGTTGAGCTCAGTGCCCTTGTATTCGGGCATCGTAAAGTATATGTCGCCACTATTTTCAACGCGCAGACGTGCCTCGCCACCGGAGGCTTCAGTGTTACTGGTGCCGATGAATTTGCCCTGAGCGTCGTAGGCCTCAATCACCATGCGCGGCATAGACGCCGCGTCAGCACTGATGGTGCCGACTTTGAGCTCCTCGCCCGGTTTGACAACCAGCTTTTCCTTGTTTTCCCATACCACAGAAATGGGCGAGCAGTTGTCGTTCTCGCTTGGCCACGGGTTGACTGTAGCGGAGAACCCTACATTGTCTCCCCGCGTCGCTTTAGGTCCGTCAACGTTATCCTTCGTGTACTTTCCCTGCCATGCGTAACGCACAGGGTTAGAGGCGTCTGCATCTGCGAACTGTTTGACCTTTTCACCGGTCAGTTCTGAATTGAGGTTCAGGTTCCGTTGGTTTCGAGCGCTAGTGATTTTGATCTTTTCGTCGGCCTTAGCAGTCACCGGCCCACCAGCGCCCAAAAGAGTCTGGCCGACATCCATAGAGGAAATGGTTCCGGTGTTCAAGACGCCACCAAGGAGCCCAGAGTTGCTAAAACCCCAGTCGGCAAACGTTCGATCCTTCGAATTATCCAACGCAACGCTCACGCCCCACTTGGTTTTATCGGTGCTGTGCTGGTCTGGTTCTAGGGTGGTCCAGGTGAAGCCGGCCTGACTGCCAGACGGGCTGCCACCTTTCACTTCGCAGGAGCCAGCAGGCAGATCCGAGGCTCGCTGGTCGTCCTTCTCTACCGCGCCGGACTTGTCGCGGATGCCCCCGGAGAATGTGGCAGCCGCGGCCGAATCGCCCGACATCAAGTTAGGTACAGCAAATGCCCCAGCCGTTAATGCGAGGGCCGACAGAGCGGCAATCGGGACGCGCAAGAAGCGCCTCCGCTGTGTCGGAGTTTTCGAGGAATGCATCCCTCAGTCCTTCCTGGAGGTTTTGAACAACACCAATGGGCCGTTCGATCATTGCCCGTTGAGGTGAGATACATGCAATACACACACTTTATTAAGCGCCATAATTGTTTCACACAATCGGCTCAACTTCTATACGCCCCGGTAACACGCCACATACAGAACAGTGCAAACAGTGGTCACGCGCGCCACTCAAGTGACGACTCTCGCCCCAGACACTCACCGTTCACTCAACGAAAAACGCCCCGCCACTGGGGCGGGGCGTAACGCTCGTCACTGAATCTTAGCCATGATCATTTCGCGCGCTTTACCTGCATCGGCTTGACCACGTGTGGCCTTCATGATGGGCCCCATGAGCGCACCAATCGCCTGCATCTTGCCACCCTTGATCTTCTCAACCACATCAGGGTTGTCAGCGATCGCCTGATCAACGGCAGCTTCCAACGCCCCGTCGTCCTCCACGATCTCCAGGCCACGTGCTTCCATCACAGCAGCCGGGTTTCCTTCACCGGCGATAACGCCTTCCAGCACTTTCCGTGCCAGCTTGTCATTGAGCTTGCCCTGCTTCACCAGGTCAGCGAGCTCAGCCACCTGTTCCGGTGTCACCAGTTCCGTAGCGTGGGCCTCACTAGCCTTCGCCTGGCGCGCAATCTCACCCATCCACCACTTACGGGCATTCCCTGGCGTAGCACCTGCTGCCACCGTGTCTTCAATCGCTTCAAGCAAACCAGCGTTGACAACGTCACGCATCTCCAGGTCACTGAATCCCCACTCACCAATGAGGCGACGGCGCTTAGCAGCCGGCAGTTCCGGCAACTCTTCACGCAACTGCTCAACCCACTCACGGGCAGGTGAAACCGGCACCAGATCAGGCTCAGGGAAGTAACGGTAGTCATCAGCGTCGGACTTCACACGACCAGACGACGTTTCACCCGTGTCTTCGTGGAAGTGCCGAGTCTCCTGCAACACCTTCTCCCCCGCCTCCAAAATGGTGGCCTGGCGTGCAATCTCAAACTTCACAGCCCGCTCAATCGACCTGAATGAGTTCACGTTCTTCGTCTCAGTCCGGGTACCCAGTGGCGCATCCGGACTTTCACGCAACGACACGTTAATATCGGCACGCACATTTCCCTGCTCCATGCGCGCTTCCGAAACACCCAAAGCCTTAAAAATATCCCGCAACGTGCGCACATACGCGGCTGCGACCTCGGGCGCCCGCTCCCCCGTACCCGTAATAGGCCGGGTGACAATCTCAACCAAGGGAACCCCGGCACGGTTGTAGTCCACCAGCGAGTAGTCCGCACCCTGGATGCGCCCCGAGGACCCACCCACGTGCGTGTTCTTCCCCGCGTCTTCTTCCATGTGCGCGCGCTCAATGTCAACGGTCACCAGCTGACCGTCTTCCAGCTCGACTTCCAACGCGCCGTCAAATGCGATCGGCTCGTCGTACTGCGAAGTCTGGAAGTTCTTCGCCAGGTCAGGGTAAAAATAGTTCTTGCGCGCAAACCGGCACGTTTCAGCGATCTGGCACCCCAGCGCCAGCCCGATCTTAATCGCGTATTCCACACCGGTTTCGTTCACCACCGGCAACGCGCCAGGCAAACCGAGCGACACCGGCGTGGTGTTCTCGTTGGGCCCGCCACCAAACGTGTTGGGGGCGGCGTCAAACATTTTTGTCACGGTTCCCAGTTCCACGTGGACTTCGATTCCAAGAACTGGGTCGTACTTCTTAATTGCGTCTTCGTACTTCAATTCGTGTCCTTAGAGCTGAGGAATCTGGTCCAGAATAGGGCCGCCGAGGTGTCCGTTGAGTTCCGCTTCGAACGCCCCTCCCACTGTGTAGAGGCGGGCGTCTTCACGGGCGGGTGCCAGTAGTTGCAGCCCGGTAGGTAGGCCGTCCGACAGACCTGAAGGCAGGCTCATGCCTGGGATTCCGGCGAGGTTTGCTGGGATGGTTGCGATGTCACCCATGTACAGGGCCATGGGGTCGGCGTCGTCTTCGACCCCAAACGGTAGGGCCGTGGTGGGTGAGGTGGGTGAAACGAGCACGTCGACCTTGTCGAAGGCTGCCGCGAAGTCGCGTTGCACCAGTGTGCGCACCTTCTGTGCCGAACCGTAGTACGCGTCGTAGTACCCGGCGGACAGCGCGTAGGTTCCCAAGAGGATACGACGCTTCACTTCCTTACCGAACCCGGCAGCACGTGTAGCCGCCATAACGGTTTCAGCGGTGACCGGACCTTCGGACGGTTCGACCCGCAGCCCGTAACGCATGCCGTCATAACGCGCCAAGTTCGAGGACACCTCGGACGGCATGATGAGGTAGTACGCCTCAACCGCGTACCCAATGGACGGGATGTCCACCTCAACGATTTCTGCCCCGGCCTTCTGTGCCAGTTCGAGCGCTTCGTTGAACCTCGCGATCACGCCGACGTCCCAACCTTCGCCCTGCAGCTGGCGGATAACGCCCAGCTTCTTGCCCTTGAGCCCTTCCTGGGCGCCTGCGTGAGCGGCGGCGGTGAAGTCAGGGACCTCGTCGGTGAGTGATGTGGAGTCGTGGCGGTCGTGCCCGGCCAAAATCTGGTGCAAGGCGGCAGCATCTTCGACCGTGCGAGCCAACGGCCCCACCTGGTCAAGTGAGCTGGCCATCGCGATGATTCCATAGCGGGACACCGATCCGTACGTGGGCTTGACTCCCACCAGGCCGTTGAACGCGGCCGGCTGGCGGATGGACCCACCCGTGTCGGTTCCTACTGACAGCGGGGCTTCAAATGCCGCGACCGAGGCGGCCGCACCACCCGAGGACCCGCCCGGTGAGCGTGTGGTGTCCCACGGGTTCGTGGTGTTGCCAAAAGCGGAGTGTTCCGTTGTGGCACCCATGGCGAATTCGTCGAGGTTGGTCTTACCCAACAGCGGAAGGCCAGCTTCCTGCACCTTCTGGTACACGGTGGCGTCGTAGGGCGGCACCCAGTTTTCGAGCATCTTCGACGCGGCGGTGGTGCGAATCCCTTGAGTTACCACCAGGTCTTTCAGCGCAATGGGCACACCGGCGTACGGGTGCAGGTCTTCGCCTGCTGCGCGCTTGCGGTCAACGTCGGCTGCCGTTGCCAAGGCCGCGTCAGCGGTGGTGGTGATGAACGCGTTGATGGTGGGTTCTACCGATTCGATACGGTCCAGGTGCGCGCGCGTGACTTCGGTGGAAGTGAAGTCGCCTGCGCGCAGGCTCTGGGCCAGTTCCGTCGCTGTCTTGCGGGTCAGGTCGGTCATTGTTTAATCCTCCCCCAAGATCTGCGGAACCAGGAATTTGTTGTCTTCTTCCGCTGGCGCACCAGACAGGGCCTGCTCTGCTGTGAGCTGGTCGGCCACAGTATCAGGGCGCATGACATTGGTGAGAGGAATGGGGTGACTGGTGGCGGGAATATCGTCTGTTGCCACTTCCGACACTTTTGCCACGCTTGAAAGGATCTGTCCCAAATCACTGGAAACTTGTTCGAGTTCTTCCTGGCTCATCGAGATGCGCGCCAGGTTCGCCAGGTGTTCCACCTGTTCGAGTGTGATCGCGGATTTCTCCGTCATCGTCACCCCTTCTGATATGTGCGTCAACTTCGTTGATCAGTGTAGTACTAACTGCCCGCGGGTCGCGCTCCGTACAGGTGTTGCGCTGTGTGCATGATGTGGGATGCGAGTTCGTCCGGGTCCTGGTGACGCAGGGCGGCCAGCGTGCTGACCGTTGCGTTCAGCGTTTCGATGAGTTCCCGTGCGTGGGACTTCCCGGGGTCGCCCCCGGCTTCTTTGCCCGCGGGCAAGTCGGTTTCTAACAGGAGTCTGTCTGCGGGAACTTGCGTGACGTAAGTGCGTCCGCGTTTGGTGGCGAGCATCGCCGGGTTAACGGAAATGTAGCAGCCTTGTTTGATGAGGCGGGTGAGTTCGTCGCTGGTGCCGCCAAAGCGATGGAAAATGGGCACCATGCCCGAGGTGTCCGTCGCCTCAAGCGCGTCGCACACCTGGCTCGCGCTGCGGACAGCGTGAATCGATAGGACATACGGGCCGTCCGCCCGCTGGGAGCTGACGATGTCCAAAATGCGGCGGAACACCTCGGCCTGGGTTTCAGCGGGCACCTGCTGGAGGCGGCGCGGAACATAATCCAGCCCCACTTCCCCCACAAACCGCGTCCGCGTGAGCGCCTGGGCAAAAAAGTCCAGTTCGCGCTGGTAATCCGGTCCGATATTCCACGGGTGAAAACCCACAGACAGCCGGGGGCTGGCGTGGCTACTGGGGCGCGGACCAGCTGAGCTACTGGTTCCGACTCTGCGTTTCTCTTCCGCCTCCAGCGCCACGAAGTCAGACGGGGTGAGCGTCTGCGCCACGATCTCCACGCCCGCCTGGGCGAGTTCTTCCAGGAACGCGGACCGTGACTGGGGCGGGAGGAAGTCGTAGTGGTAGTGGGTGTCGAGCAGGGTGGTCATGACTCCGTTGGCGGTTGGCTGTCATCTGCCGGTCCGCCGATGCGCGGTGCAAGCGGGGTTTCTTCAAAGCCCACCAGCCGGCGAATCACTTTCCCTGCCAGCATTTGCCCCATGATGGGTGGGAAGTAGCTCATGGTGCCCACGGTTTCGGCCTTGGTGCCGCTTCCTTTGTCTTCAATGTTGACGGGCACTTCGGACGAGTACAGAACTTCCAGCCCGCGAATCCGGCGACGAATACACACTTGGCGGATCACCTTTGCCAACGGGCAGTACTGGGTCTTGTTGACTTTTGCGAACTTCAAGTACGACGGGTCCAACTTGTTTCCACCGCCCATTGAGGACACCAGGTGGACACGGTTTTCAGCACACCACTGCGCAATTTCGATCTTCCCGGTGACATCGTCAATACAGTCGATCACGTAATCCGGGCGAGGCAACTCAGCAAAAACCTCACCCAGGTTTTCCCGGCTCAGGGACACGTTGCGGGCGTACGTGGTGCAGTCCGGGTTGATGTCGGCGACCATCGCCTCCATGACCTGAGCTTTGACCTTGCCTACCGTGGACACGAACGCCAGGGCCTGCCGGTTGATGTTGCTTTCCTCAATCACGTCACGGTCGATGAGGATCAGGGTTCCCACTCCGCCACGTGCTAAGGCCTCCGCGCAGCTGGACCCCACTCCCCCGAGTCCCGTCACCATCACTGTTGAGCCAGCGAGTTTTTCCAGGCCTTCATCGCCCAGGATGAGTTTGAGTCGCGCAAAGCGTTGGTGGGTCATGTGGTTGCTTCTACCCTTGTCGCTGGTCGGTTCTTCACAGGTCTGGCACAATGTGCGCCTCAACTAGGATAGTGCCCATGTACCGGGGCGAGAACACATGAGCACACGATGAACCGACGGCAGTTTCGTATTGCCTTAGCGCTTGGACTGTGTGTGGGAGTTGCTCTGGCGCTTGTGGTCCCCCTGTTTGTCAACACGCCCCGCGCCGCGGTCAACAATGCGATCGAGGACCTCATGTCGGGCACGGTCACACACGAATGGGCGAACCGTTCACCGGGTGATTCGCTCGAATCCGCGGGCCTGGTCGAAGGCCTGAACGTAACACCGCGCATCGAATTTGACTCCACCCGCCGCGATGGCGATGTGGCACACGCACAACTGTTGTGGACGTGGGATTTTGCCCAACCGGTCACACCGTGGAAGTACCACACGCGCATCACGGTGAAGCGTGTGGGGCTGAAGTGGAAGCCCGTAGCGGAAGATTCCCTGGTTGCCCCGGGTCTAAACCTGGGTGACCGGGTGCGCGTGCGGTCACTTGTCGCTGCTCGTGGTGCCATCCGAGGTGCGGGCGGGGTTGCGCTCATGCAGGAGACCCGCGTTGTCAATGTGGGGGTTGAGCCAAGGCGGGTCACCGACGTTACGAAACTTGCGGCAGAGCTGCGGTCGATTCTGGACCTTGAGTTGAAGGATCTCGAAAAACGGGTGGAGTCCGCGCCTGAGGATCAGTATCTGCATGTTTCGGCTCTCAGGCAGGAAGACTACAACCGCTTAGAAAAGACTCTCCGGCCCATTCCTGGTGTTGTGTTTAGGAAAGGACGCCAACCGATCACGGTCGAAGCAAACTTTGCCACAGAAACCTTGGGAACCGTGGGCCCGGCGACCGCGGAAGACATTGAGAAACTCAGCGGAACGCGTGAAGGCGATACCGTGGGGAAGTCCGGGATTCAAAGGGCGTACAACTCGAAGCTCGGTGGCACCCGCGGATTCGCGGTTGAACGGATTCCTGCCGACGCTGGGGAATTCGACCCTCCCCATGAACTTGCCACCATTCAGAGCGAACCCGGATCGGACGTTTCCACCACACTCGATGTGCGCACACAAAAGGTAGCGCAGGACGTGTTGAGCTCATCTGGCTCACCCGCTTCGCTCGTTGCGATCCGACCCAGCGACGGGCACGTGCTCGCGGTAGCCAACCATGACCCTGCCGGCGCTGTACCAAACCGTGCGCTCTACGGTCAGTATGCACCCGGGGCCACGTTCACATGTGTGACGGAGTACGCCCTGGCAAAGGACGGCGTGCTCGATTCGCACACGCTTGCTGACTCAGCCAAGGCGTTGGGATTTACGTCCTCATTACATGGTTTGGACGCGGCCAAAGGGAAGATTCCCCTCATCGATTCGCCCGCAGCGCGGCAGGAAGCGTCACGCGGTCAGGGTGAGGTGCTGGCCAGCCCGCTCAATACGGCCACTGTAGCCGCCTCTATCGCTGCCGGACACACGGTTTCACCCGTTCTGGTCACCGAGGACGCCCCGAACGAATCGGCCACTCCCTTGGACTCGCAGGCTGTGAAGGACGTGCGGAACACCATGCGCGAGGCGTTTACGGACGACACCGCGAGCCAGTGGTTCACGGGCTATGACGGCGATCTTGCGATATCGGTGTTCGTTGAAGATAGCAACGCCACGTCAGCCGTTACGATTGCAAAGGATTTCTTCGCCCAAGTGGCGAAGTGATGATCTACGCAGGCGCTTCTCCTGTGGCCAACAACTGCTGGAACTGTTCTTCGTTGAGCACGGGAACCCCCAAGTCTTGTGCCTTGGTGAGCTTGGACCCGGCGTTTTCACCTGCAACAACGTAGTCGGTTTTCTTGGACACGGAGCTCGATGCCTTTCCACCAGCCCCCACGATCGATTCCTTGATCCCGTCGCGCGTGAAGTTATCGAGTGAACCGGTCGCTACGATCGTGAGCCCTTCAAGCGTTTGCGGTTGTGTGGACTCTTCCGCAGGTTCGTCGGCCATGCGCACCCCGGCTTTGGCCCACGAGTCGACAATGTGCGCGTGCCACTCTTCTGCGAACCAATCGACCACACTCTGCGCGATCGTCTCACCCACACCTTCAACTTCCAGAAGGTCCTCAACAGTTGCGTTGCGCACCGCGTCCATGGAACGGAAATGCGCCGCAATGTCTCGCGCCGCCGTGGGCCCCACGTGCCTAATGGACAGCGCAACCAGCACCCTCCACAACGGCTGGCCTTTAGCCTTCTCAATTTCGTCAAGCATCGCCAGAGTGTTGGCCCGCGGCTGCGACGGCTTCTTCACCTGGCCCTTTTTCTCCCCGGACGCGTACAGCTCCTCCTTAGTGAAGAAGTACTTAACGCGCTCAATTTCGCCGGTGGGCACACCGTTCTTTTTCACTTCGCGCTCAATTTCAACCTCGCCGAGGTCGTCCACAGTGAGGTCGAAAAGCCCGGCTTCCGACTTCAGCGGGGGTTCTCCCAGCGGCTGGGTGAGTGCGAGCGAGGCTTCTTCACCCAGCAGCTCAATGTCCAGGGCTGCACGGGAGGCGAGATAGGCCAGTCGGTTGGCGACCTGTGCGGGGCACGTTTCCGAGTTTGGGCACCTAAGGTCCTTGTCGCCTTCTTTTTGCTCATACAGTTCCGCCCCACAGTCCGGGCAGTGCGTGGGCATGACGAAGGCGCGTTCAGATCCGTCGCGGTTGGCAGTCACCGGGCCTAACACCTCGGGAATAACGTCCCCGGCTTTCCGAATCACCACGTCATCACCGATCAGCACGCCTTTGCGCTTGACCTCGTGGGCGTTGTGCAAAGTGGCACGGGAAACCGTGGAGCCAGCAACCAGAACAGGTTCCATGACAGCGAACGGCGTGACGCGGCCGGTGCGGCCCACTTGAACTCGGATATCGAGCAGTTTGGTGGTGACTTCTTCCGGCGGGTACTTGTACGCGCACGCCCAACGCGGTGCCCGCGATGTGTAACCCAGTTCTTCCTGTAGCGCAATGTTGTCGACCTTGACGACGATCCCGTCGATTTCGTGCAGGAGTTCGTGGCGGCGTTCGCCAAACTCAGTGATGTAGGCGTGGACATCATCTTGGGTTGTGCAGACCCGGTAGTACGGGCTGATGGGCATGCCCCAGTCACGCAACAGGTCATACACCTGGGACTGCTGTGTGGGTTCTTGCGCACCCGCGTCGCCCGACTGCCACGCGGCGATCCCGTGGACCAGCATGTGCAGTGGCCGTTGGGCGGTGATGCTGGGGTCCTTTTGGCGCAGGGACCCAGCCGCGGCGTTACGGGGGTTGGCGAACGGTGGTTTGCCCTGTTCCACAAGGCTCGCGTTGAGGTCGGCGAACTTGTCGCTGGGGAAGAACACTTCACCGCGGATTTCCACGCGCGCTGGTGGGTTCGTGGCGTTGAGCGTGGTTGGAATGTCGTCAATGGTGCGCACGTTTGCGGTGATGTCTTCACCGGTGTACCCGTCGCCACGGGTGGCGGCACGCACCAACTGGCCGTTCTCGTACAGCAGATTGCACGCCAGACCGTCGATCTTCACTTCGCTTAAGAACGGGGTGCCTGCTGGAACGGACTTTGCGACACGCTCAAACCACTGGTCCAGTTCTTCAACACTGAAGACGTCTTCCAGGGAGTACATGCGTGCCACGTGTTGCACGGGCGCGAATGCTTCTGTGTCCGCGTAGCCGCCCACCTTTTGGGTGGGCGAGTCGTCCCGGGCGAGTTCAGGGTATGCGCTCTCTAAGTCCTCAAGGGCGTGAACCAGCTCGTCGAACTCTTTGTCGGAGATCTTGGGGGCGTCGTGGACGTAATAGGCTTCGCGGTGCTCTTCGATTTGGGCGGCAAGTTCCGCGGCCAACTTTTGGCGTTCAGCCGGTTCAAGCTCAGCTGGGTCTGCAGAAAGCACACGCGAAATGTCTGTCTGTGTCATTCGATCTCCTTGAGTGCCTCACTCAACCTGGCAGCGAGCGCATATCCACCTCGCGCGTTCGTATCCGTCAACTCCTGGGGAAGGAGTGGCGGAATGTCTGTGGGGAACCCGTAACCGGCCACAATCCCAAGCTTAGCCAAGGATGCACCACTCATTCCGGTTCGATGCCACGGTTCACGGATCGTGTCCACCCACCGGTTCACCCTGTCAGGCTTCTCCCCAGCCGAACAAGGGAGACTGAGCCACACCTCGGCGCCGGTATCTACCGCCTCGGCGAGGGTTTCCCACTTACGCGGATCCGTGCCCGGCAGCGGAACTACGACACCGCTTGCCCCGGCTTCACGTGCCAGCTGGAGGTGCGGGATCCGCTTTCCGGCGATCGTCACACTGCTCAGTGCCGGGAGTGCAAGGAGCGGGTCGGTGCCTGCGCGTTTGAGGAACGAGCCCAGCGCGGCGGTGACGAACTGGTCAGGCAATGCGGGTAGCGAGCGGTACCCGGAAACCGTGGGTACGGTGCCGGTGAGGATCCGGTCCAGCGCGCGTTCAACAACCATAATGCGCGGGGTTTGACCCAGCGCACGTTCCAGCGAGCTCATGTACTCGGCCAGGCCAAACGCATAGGACTGGATGACATCACGACGAGCGCCCGAATCGCCCAATACCCGGTTCCCGTCCGGTGTGGACAGGTTCCGCACCAGCGTCCACGGGCCGGGCACCGTGAACATCATGCGGCCGTCAAAACCCGCACCATACTCTTCAGCTGCTTCGATGGCGCGGGCGCGGCGAGAGCGAGCGCGAGACTCATCCCGGCCTGCTCCCTTGGCCAGTCGCCACCCGTACGAGGTGAGGTCTACCGGCAGGCCTTCGCATAGGGTCACTGCAAAACCCAGGAGGTCACACGCCCAGCGGGTTCCGCCCACTGCGGGGGTGCTTGGGTACGGAACCGGCGGGTATCCAGCAGCGAGTTCGCTGAAGGCTACCGAGGCGCCCTGTCGGGGATTCTCACCCGGCCACGCGCCCCAACCGGTCGCTAAAAGTTCAGTGTCATGAGGCACGCGGTTACGCCACCCGGTTTGCCCGGTCGATCGTGGCCTGTCCCAGCACGCGGGTGCCTTCGTAGATCACCATGGTCTGCCCGGGTGCCACCCCAGAAAGCGGTTCCTTCACCGCAACGTGGAGAGTCTGCCCCGCGGGCCGAGGTGTGGGCACGTTGTATTCGGATTCCGGCGCCTGCGTGACCACATCCCCCAGCCACACGCGGGCGGAAACGGGTTCAGCGTGGGCGCGGATCTGCACTTCGCAGTCCAGTGCGGTGTCTTCTGAGTCGCCCATGTTCTGCGCTGGCTGGCCGCACCACGTGGCGCGGATACCTTCGAGCCGATCAACTGACAAGGCTTCACGCCCACCCACCGTGACGGTGTTGTTTCTGGCGTCAATGTCAACCACATAGCGGGGCTTGCCATCAGCTGCCGGGCGTTCCAAAGCAAGGCCTTTGCGCTGGCCAATCGTGAACGTCATGGCGCCGTCATGCTCACCCAGAGCGTTGCCCTCTTGGTCCTTGATGAGGCCTGGGCGCATGGGGATCTTGTCAGCCAACCACGCTTTAGTGTCCCCGTCTGGGATGAAGCAAATGTCATACGAGTCGGGCTTGTTCGCCACGGGGAACCCGCGGTCGGCGGCTTCTGCACGCACATCGGCCTTGGAGGCAGATGCGCCAATCGGGAAGTAGCAATGGCGCAGCTGATCTTCCGTGAGCACACCCAGCACGTAGCTCTGGTCCTTGTTCATGTCCACGCCGCGGTGCAGTTCCGGGTGACCGTCCTGGTCGTACACGATTTCCGCGTAGTGGCCCGTTGCAACGGCGTCGAAGCCCAAGGCGAGTGCGCGGTCGAGTAGCGCTGCGAACTTGATCCGTTCATTGCAGCGCATGCACGGGTTAGGGGTGCGGCCCTGTGAGTACTCCGCAATGAAGTCATCGACAATGTCTTCTTTGAACCGTTCCGAGAAATCCCACACATAAAACGGGATGCCCAACATCCCCGCAACGCGGTGAGCGTCACGGGAGTCCTCAATCGTGCAACACCCTCGGGAACCTGTGCGCATGGTGCCAGGCATTCTGGACAGCGCCAGGTGCACGCCCACCACCTCGTGGCCGGCGTCGACCGCACGGGCAGCAGCCACGGCGGAGTCAACCCCACCTGACATGGCAGCCAAAATCTTCACGAAGTTTCAGTCCCTTCTGTGTCTGTGTGTGCGCTGGAGGCTGCGCTGGAACCCTCGCCCGCGCTCATCCACGCCGGTGTCGCGGACACCATACCGGCCTTGCGGGCGTTCTCAACGACCTGGGGCAGTACCTTCAACAGCGCGTCAATATGTTCTTCTGTGGTCCCCGGCCCCAGGGTGAACCGCTGGGACGACCGCGCGTTATCTTCGCTACGCCCCAAAGCTAACAACACGTGACTGGGCCGATTTACTCCCGCCGAACACGCCGAACCTGTAGCCGTGTCGAATCCCGCCATGTCCAAGCCGAACAACAACGTGTCGCCCTCGCAGCCGGGGAACACAAAGTGGGCGTTGCCGGGGAGGCGGCCGTCACCTCGGGGGCCGGTCAGCTGAGCATCCGGGATCCGTTCCTCAATTCCTGCGATCAAGCGGTCACGCAGGCGGGCGATGCGCACCTTTTCATCGCGATCCTCCGTAGCCAGGCGGGCGGCCGTGGCGAACGCAACAGCACCGGGGACATCCAGAGTCCCAGACCGCACGGACCGTTCCTGCCCACCCCCGTGAAGCACGGGCACCGCGTTGACGCCACGCTTGAGGATCAGCGCGCCAATGCCCACGGGACCGCCCAGCTTGTGCGCGGTCACGGTCATCGCGTCCACGCCCGCTTCGCTGAAGTTCAGGTCCACGTTGCCCAGCGCCTGCACGGCGTCAGTGTGCATGAGCGCGCCGTGAGCGTGGGCCAGTTTGGTGATTTCTGGGACCGGCTGGAGCACACCGATTTCGTTATTTGCCCACATCACCGACACCACCGCGGTGCGCGGGCCGTGGGTTTCCAGCAGTTCACGGGCCGCATCTACCCGCACCACGCCCTGCTCATCAACCGGCAAGGTGACGATGGTGGCGCCTTGGGTTTCGAGCCATTCCGCAGTTTCCAAAATGGCCGAATGTTCAATCGCTGACACCATGACCACGGGCCGTTCGTGTGGGGCGCCGGTGGTGAGGTGTGCCTTGTTGGCCTGCCAGAACAGCCCCTTGAGTGCCAGGTTGTCGGCTTCCGTACCGCCCGAGGTGAACACCACTTCCGCTGACTGCGCGCCCACACACTGCGCGAGTTGTTCGCGGGCAGCTTCAAGGCGCATCCGGGCCAACTGACCGGATGCGTGGAGGGCCGACGGGTTGCCGACCTGCTGAAGTTCTTCAACGTATGCGTCCAAAACCTGCGGTTGAATAGGGCAGGTGGCCGCGTAATCCAAATAGATGCGCATGAGACTTCCAGTGTAGGTGCTCTAAAATGGTTCGGTGCTCTTCATCTATACAGTTTTCCAGTATGCCGTATGCGCGGTGATCTTCGTGTGGTCATTAGTGACCGCGCTGCGTAACCGTCATGCCTCTCCCCCGCTGGTGCTGACCACCGCGGGACTGTTGCTGTTGTTGATTGTGCAACTCATCATGGGTGTCGTCATGTGGTCCACCCAAACAGGCACCGACCCCATCCTGTTCTTCGGCTACGTGCTCACCGCGATCGCCGTTGTTCTTGCCTCCGGTTACTGGGCGTTTGCCGAACTGTCTAAGTGGGGGCCTATGGTCTTAGTAGTTTCTTCATTTACCGCTTTCATCATGGTTTTTAGGATGGATCAGATTTGGCAATAAGGAAGAACCGCATGGGTGGCGGCGCGGGTGCTGGCGCCAAGGACAGCAGTGCCAAGGCAGCGCAGAACCCGTATTCGGCCATGCACTCTGGGCCGGGGCGAGTACTCACCGCCGTCTACGGGATTTTCGCCCTGTCTGCCACCGCGCGGGCCGGTTACCAGTTTTACCGAGATTTTGAACACGCTCCACTTGCCTACTCACTCAGTTTGTTTGCCGCTGTTGTGTATGTTGTGGCCACAGTGTGCCTGGTCATTGGCAATAGGGTGACTCACCACATCGCCGTCGTGGCGGTATCGGTTGAGCTAGTGGGCGTTTTGTCCGTGGGCTTGCTGACGGTGCTGGATCCTGAACTTTTCCCGGCTGCAACCGTGTGGTCCACGTTTGGGATCGGCTACGGGTTCGTGCCGCTGGTGTTGCCGTTTGTGGGACTCTTCTGGTTACTCCGGGTGGGACGCCGGGCGCGCGCTGCGTAGGCGCACGAGGCGTGAGGCATGGCCGCCAAGCCCGCACCACCTCGGCACTGGCCCCGCGGCCCGCTAGCCCCTAGTTCTTCTCAGTACGTGACTCCAGCATGAACCAGCCGGTTCCCACTGCTTTCACGCCGTCACTTTCATGCATCATGAACGGCACCGATGTCTCAATAATGACTCGGCTGCCTTTTTCTTCGCTTGTCTTCACAGCTTCGACCGCTTTGGGGAGCGTCACGGCGTATTCGGCCGGCACCTCAAGCGTGAGCGTACAACGGATTTCCCCAAACCCTATGGACCCGTCCGTGGTTGCCAGGGTGTATGCCGAAAGGTCCACGTCTTCATACGGTTTGCACTCGGTGGAGACTTTGTCGAACGCGTTGTCGCCTTCCGAGTAGCTGTCCACGTAATCCCGGAAGTCTGAAAACGCCTTGCCTTCCGTGCTGATATTGGCGCCGTCCAGGTGCTCCTTTTTGCCGTCACTTAAGTATTTGGCGACCACGTCCGAGGTGTCCCCCAGCTTCGTAGCGAACCCACCTGGGGCGCGTTCAGCAGACCCGCCTTCATCTACTTCAAATCCCGGAACTTGGTCATCGGGCACAAAGAGCGCTTGAGTGACCGTCCATTCTTCTGTTGCTGATTCCCGGGTAACAAGGAGCGCTTGAGAGCCGGCGTCTTTCTTATCAACGGCCCCAAAAGCCACAAACCACATGGGGTACTTTTCGAAGTTTGGGCTGGCTACCAAAACAGATGAGAACCGTGGAGACGACAGTTTGCCGTCAGTCTTTTCAGCAATCGCAACTTCAGCACGCGTGCGCTGCAAAAGCGGCCCGGTCTGGATCTGATCGAGCTTCTTGTGATCACCCTTAAGCGCCTCATCTAACTGGTCCGAATAGTCTTTCAGGAACTTAGACGCTTCGCCCTGCCTGATACCTGGGCGCGTGTACTTCTCGATCTCAGGCTGCTTGGGCTGAGCAACCGGCAACCCGCACCCACTGAGCGTCACTGCCGTCACAACGGCGAAGGCGCTCACACCTCGGGCGCGGCGGTTTATCGCAACAGAGCGAACCTTTTGGGCGAGGCCAGCTTGGAAGGTGGTGCGGGCGCTCTTTTCAACGCTGTCTCCCTTTGGAAGAGCCGTTTGAGGGTCCGCGTCCTTGTCAGCGACCTCGGCCTCACCTTTCACGTTCGCCTTTCTTTTCACGCGCGGCTGGTCGTTCCTCCACCACATGAAGAGCGCGAACGCCCCAGCAAACGCGATGATGCTCAGCGCAATCCCCATCAGGCAAAACGCTAAAACGCCCTTCATTTCTACAGAAATGTGAATGGTGGTGCCGTTGAGGTTTGGGTTCTCGCCAGTGGGCGCGATAACGACTGTTTGCGGATCGCCGTCCACATCGAAGGACCGTGACACATGTGTGCCCTCCGTTGTGTCGATCCACCAGTCACGGCTCTGCGCGGTCTTGGCAGGCGTCTCCTCACCCGCCACAGAACGGGTAGTGATATCCCGGGGGAACTTCACTTCCGTGATTTCTTCGTGCTTCACACCCGTAAGAAAACTCGACGAGTCCACCCCGTTGGCCACTCCCAGCATGATGGGCTTCTCAGAATCCGCGCTGATCGTGGCAGTCGTCTTGGTAAACGGAATGCTCTGTTGGTCAAACACCACCGCGTACGTTCCGTCGCCCACTTTGTGGGGTTTGGTCTGTGTGACATCGTCAAACCCCACAACGGACAGAGCCGAAATGGCCAAGATCAGACTGAGCACGCCTACAAGCGCACTCAGACCAGATAGAACCAGACGAATCATTAGAACAGGGCGCGCATCAACTTGCCACGGGCTTGTGTCACGCGTGGGTCAGCCGGGCCAACAGCTTCGAACAGTTCCAGGATGCGTTTGCGCACGCGCTCTTTGTCATCGCCAGTGACTTTGCTCAAGGTGGTGATGAGGCGCGCGAAAGCATCGTCGACGTGACCACCGCTGATGTCGAGGTCCGCGCACTCAAGGGCGGCGTCAACATCGCTGGGGTCTTGGGCGGCACGGGCGCGAACCTCGGCGAGGTCCTTTCCACGTGTGCGACGCAACAGTTCAACACGTGCTAAACCGCTCTTAGCGTCTTCATCGCCAGGTGTTTCGTTAAGGGCGTCCTGGTACACCTGAGCGGCCCGGTCTAGGTCACCTGCTTCCAGTGCTTCAATGGCTTCTGGGTACTTGGGGCCAGCGGGTTGCTGAGGCGCGTCGCCGGTGATTGCGCGCTTGTTGACACCGGCCTGTGCGGCCGCGGTAAGCAACTGGTCAAACACTTGTTTGATCTGTGGTTCGGGCGTTGCACCTTGGAACAGTGGCACGGGCTGGCCCTTGACCAGTGCTACAACCGTGGGGATCGACTGGACGCCAAAGGCCTGCTGAATGCGCGGGTTCGTGTCGACGTCGATCTTGGCTAGTACCAGCCGACCGTCGTAGTCGCGGGTGACTTTTTCGATCACGGGTGACAGCTGCTTACATGGCCCACACCATTCAGCCCACAGGTCAATGACAACCGGAACCTGAGTCGACAGCTGGACAACCGCTTCGAACGACTGCTCGTCAACGTCGAACACCAGTGCCGGAACATTCACCCCGTTGGGGTCCTGCTGCTGGACATGTGGCTGAGCGACTGACTGTTGCTGGGCTGACTGCGCGCTTGCTCCAGCGCCCGGCGCGGGGGTACGAACTGCCGACAGGTCGAGCCCCTGTGGTTGTGCTTGTTGTTGCCGTGGGTCAAATACGCCTTCGTTGCTCACTTTGTGACCTTTCCCTGTGAACGTTCAGTTTATCGGTTGATCGAGGGCCACTACGCCTACGGTCCTGCACGCCTTTTCACGCCCGCGCTCACACGTGCGGTAGCCGGCAAAGACCGCGTCAGCGTTACTCTTCGTTACCGTCCGCCGTCGTTTCCATCTCCGATCTTGGCGCCCGAGAGCACCGAAGTCAGCCCAATCAAACGAGCCTTTCCTTCACCCTTAGGCACAATGAACACGTATACCTGACGGTATTCGGTGGTGAGGTCCTTGTCCGTTTCTTTCTTCCCAACGATTTCACTCTGTGGCTTGTCAATCGTCAGCTGACCCGTACGGCCGTCAACCTTTTCCGGCGAGTACGTGACTTTCTGGACAGCCGAAGCCACTACCATTGCCGAACCATCTGCCACCTGCTGCGCAACCAGTTCGTCACCTCGGGCGTAATCAAACGTCACTTTTGCGTTTCCGTCCTTGAGCGCCTCAGCTGCCTTGCGCTGTCCGTCAGCGGTCTGCTTGCGGAACGGGTCGTCTTCAAAGTTCTTGGCGTTCTTTGCTTTGCCACCGTTCTTCAGGATGTCGATGTAGGTGTTCACGGCATCGGAAGGCGTCATGGCTAGGCCATCAGCGTCTGGAGGCAACAGTTCCGAACCCTGACGTGAGTCGTTTACGGAAGGGAATTCGCTTCCACCCAACATGACGGCCTGGGCCCATACTTTGTAATTGTCCCGAGGTGATTCCTGGCTGAGTATCAACACCTGGGTTTGTTTGGTTTTTTCGTCGTAGGTAACCGCGGACGTGACGCGCGGCCACGTGTCCGTCGCCGAGGTGAAGTTCACCTTGACGCTCTGTGTCGCCAGGGCGGGAGGAAGTTTGAAGCCTTTGTCTTTTTTCTTGATGCCGTAGGCGACTTTGCGCTGCTCAAGGAAGGGGCCCGTTGCACGCTCTTCTAGAGCCTTAGTGTCTGTCTTGTCGTCTGCACCTGAAACAGTGGATGAGATGCGTTCCAAAATTGAGTTCAACTGGTCATCGGTGACGACCCCGCCGGGGCTTTCTGGGGCTTCATCGGGTTGAGGTTCTGGAAGTTCGGGGCTTGCGCACCCTGCGAGCGCTAGACCGGGGACAATGACGAACGCCGTTCCCATCTGGGCGAGCTTGCGGCGACGCTCAGCGCGCTTGTTGCGACGTTCTTGCTCACGGCGAGCGTTCCGACGGGCAAGGAAAGCGAGAACAATACCCAGGATGATGAGAATCACGCCGATCACCATGAGTGGGATTGCCCATGGGGTTGAAGCAGAGTTAGGCCACGAGATAGAAACCTTGCCATCAATCTGCGCTTTGCCGTCTGAGCTGACAACGAACGCCGTGCGTCCAGGGTCTTCTTCCCAATGCATGTTGAGTTCAGACTCGCCTGATTCCACCGAGGTGAAAAGGTCAGCATCCTTTACGGAAGGAGTTTCTTCGTCACCGTCAACTTTTTCAGTACGGAGCTCAGTTTCGCTTTTCACACCAGTAACCTTGGTGTGAGCTGCCGAATCAACCCACGCGTCAACGTTTTCCTTGCTGGCGCGAGCAACTGAGATGGGGCCATCGTGTTCCACCTTGAGATCAGCGACGCCTTCGTACAGGTTTAACACTCCAGGTTCAATAACAACCACAGAGCCTGGATCTGCCAGATCAGCATGGGCAACAATCTGTTCACTGGGAGCCCAGATAGTCTTTTGGGCAACACCAATGAAACCAGCCACGAGACCCATGACGATCAGGACGCCAGCCAAGGCATAACGCACATTTTCCCCTAACGACGGCAACAAAGATCGACCACTATTCTATAGAAGCCTCAAAAGCGCAACTCTGAGCACCGCTTAAGAAATTGGGCACTACTTAAGAAACTGGCAGTCCCTGTCAGTACAATCTAACCGTGGCTATAGACAAAATTGTATGGATCGACTGCGAAATGACTGGCCTCGAACTCGAGGTCGACGAACTCATTGAAGTCGCTGCAATAGTAACGGACTTCGACCTCAACCCCGTCGACGAAGGCGTTGACGTGATCATCAAACCATCGCAGCGTGCCCGCGAAAACATGAACGATTTCGTCACCAACATGCACACCACCTCGGGCCTCATTGACAAACTTGACGCAGGAATGAGCGTCGATGAAGCGGCCACCATTGTGCTGGACTACATCAAAAAGCACGTGCCCGAGGCCGGAAAGGCGCCGCTGGGTGGCAACTCGGTGGGCACTGATAAGACGTTCCTCCAAAAGCAGATGCCACAGGTTGTGGATCACTTGCACTACCGCATCATTGACGTGTCCACAGTTAAAGAACTTGCAAAGCGGTGGCTACCTAAGGCTTACTTCCATGCGCCGGAAAAAACTGGTGGGCACCGCGCGCTGGGTGACATCCTCGACTCCATCAAGGAGCTGAAGTACTACCGCAACGTGGCATTCGTGGATGACGTCACTTCTGAGGTTGCGATCGAAGCCTCACGCGCGGTTGCGGACTCAAAACAGATTTGACGTGACGAGTATCACCACGCATCTTCACCTCATTTACAGCTCATCTGCCATAAACACTCAGCGTGCTTCTTATAATGAGAAGTTGCCCTGTTGTACTTAAGTAAGGTGATCACGTGGACAACGAAATCCCATTGGGAAAACGTAGACCGCTTTACCGCTTCTTCGAACTCCTCCCAGCTCTGATGAGCTACGGCGCGTTGATACTGCTTATTGTGCTGTCAGCAATTTCACCAATTGCGGGTTCCGTTTACGTCCTGGCTGTTGTGGGATTCATGTTCATCCGTGGTGTGCGCGGTGCGTTCGACTTGGTCCGCGGGTACAACAGGTACAAGCGTTCGGCCCGTGTCGACTGGGGGTCGCGATTGACCGACATTGGGCTCACGCTTGACGGCAAGCGTGTGCCGCCTAGCCCCCCTGGGTCGTTTAACGTACACCGTCACCGGGAGTTGCTCGATCTCATCAAGAGCAATCCAGAAGACTACATTCACCCCAACGACATTGTGCACGCGGTCATCATCGCGGCGTACAACGAGTCGTATGAGGTCATTGCGCCCACCGTGCGTGGTTTGCAGTACACCACAACACCAGGAGAACAGCTGGCGATCTTCTTCGCATATGAAGAACGAGGTGGTGAAGAGATCGAGCGGACCGTCAACCGTTTGAAAAACGAGTACGGGCACAAGTTCCGGGAGTTCGAACTGATCAAGCACCCACGTGACCTCCCCGATGAGATCGCCGGTAAAGGTGCGAACATCACATACGCGGGCTACCGAGTACAGGAATGGGCAGACGAAAACGGAATCGACTACTCAAACGTTGTCGTCACTACCCTGGACTGTGACAACAAGCCGTACGAAAGCTACTTCGACTACGTTTCATACGAGTACATCGCTGACCCAGAGCGTAAGCGTCGGTCTTACCAGCCCATCGCCTTGTACTTGAGCAACATTTGGGACGCCCCGGCGATTACGCGTGTGATTGCGTCAGCGAACTGCTTCTTTAACCTGACAACTACCGTGCGGCCCTTTGCGTTGCGCAACTTCGCGTCACACTCGCAGTCATTGGACGCATTGGTGGAGATGGACTTTTGGTCCAAGCGCACGATCGTTGAAGACGGTCACCAGTATTGGCGCTCGTATTTCCACTTTGGTGGGGACTACAAGGTCACCGCGATTCACGTGCCTATCTTCCAGGACGCTGTTTTGGCAGGGACGCTCAAACAGTCAATCGTGGCGCAGTTCAAACAGCTTGCACGCTGGTCCTATGGCGCGTCAGACGTCCCGTATGCGGCTCAGGGAATAGCCGATAAGAAGGCGCCGTTCTGGCCTGCGGCCGTGCGGTTCTTCATGTTGCTAGAAGGCCACGTCACGCTGGCTTGTGTGTCTATCATCATTGCGTTTGGTGGTTGGGTGCCCGTTATTGCGCTTCTGCAAAGCGGTGGCTCAAAGACGTCATTTGTTGCCAACATGCCGTTTGTTGTGGGTGTGATCCAGCAGGTTGCAATGATTTCGTTGCTAGTTTCGATGCTGGTGTTCTTGTCGATCTTGACGCCGCGACCGGTACGTTATGGGCGCATGAGGTCATTCATGATGATTGGCCAGTGGTTCCTTTACCCGTTCACCATCATGACGTTTAACGCCTCGACTGCGCTGTACTCACAGGGTCGTTTGTTGTTTGGTAAGTACCGCGAGAAGTTCGATGTGACTGAGAAGTCGATTGTTGCCGATGCGGACTCTGACTTCGCTACCGCACAGATGACATCGGCCGGTGTGCACCGGCGCGCGTCCCTTTTGGCGCGCAACGAACACGAATCTGGGAGGGGCTCTGTGGCTGAACAGGGAGCTACGCAGGGTTCAGAACACTCTGACAAGCGGTAGTCTTTCGAAGAAACGGCGCAAAGTGAGCGAAACTACGCGTTATAACGCGTAGTTTCGCTCACTTTGCGCCGTTTGGGCTTACTTCTTTTTCTTTTGGGCGAGCAGCTCCGACACAGTTACAAATTCGTACCCTTGTGAGCGCAGCTCTCTCACAATGTGGGGAATCGCGCTACGTATGTTTTCTCTCCCGTACCACGGGTGCAAGATCATAATGTCGCCAGGTTTCGCGTGCTTGATGGCGTAGTTGACGATCTCGTTCGTGGGTTGTGTCTTTTTACGCGTGAAGTCTTCCGGGTGATTACTCCACATCACTGTTGTTCGTTCGTGGGCATGCAAATACATAGGGAGGATTGCGCCCTTTTTACCGTACGGCGGGCGGAAGTGCACAGGACCGTAGTAGCCCGCTTTACGAATCAGGGTGTCTGAGGCAGAGAGTTCCTTGGCCACCGTAGTGTACGAAACACCAAGCATGGGCCGGTGATTGAATGTGTGGTTCCCTAACTCATGACCATGGCTTACCAGTGTGCGCCCGTATTCCGGGTACTTCTCCATGGCCGAGCCAATGACAAAGAATGTGGCGCGAATATCAAGCTCGTCGAGCATTGAAACGATTTGGTCTGTGTGCTCATCTGGACCGTCATCAAAAGTGAGCGCGATGAGTTTCTTCTCCGTATCCACATGATTCACGAGCCCACCGAAAAGCTGGTACGTGCGCGACGTAGAAATCTTTTCCATGGCCACCGGAACTGAAATCGCCAAAAGAGACAACACAGCAGCGAGGGCCATGACGCGCTTAGCCAGAGCACGCGAGCGCACCCCAAAGTGGGGGTGGTAGATCAGACGAAACAATCGGCTCACGCAATTAGCCTAACGGCATGAGATGCAGTGTAAAGACGAGGGGGGGGTACTTCTGGCGCAAAGTGAGCGAAACTGCACAATATAATGCGCCGTCTTGCTCGCTTTGCGTTGCCTTGCACTGACGGCAGCAATCACTGTGGGCCCGCTCGGCCCGGCGAGACACTCCCTGTGAGGTCAATCCGAAACGATGCGCATCCGCTCCCCAGAATAACTGACCACCATGCCCATCGGGGACAGTTTTTCCCCGTGGAGCATGTGGCTGAGCGCCCGGATGGGCGGTTGTGCTTGTTCCAGTCGTTCGAGCCAGGGTTTCCACGCTTCAGCCTCAAGGCGGAACGCTGGGAAGGGATCCTGGTACCACTGCTTAAAAAGATGGCCATGTGCTTCTTGATCCAGTTCGCCTTTCTTTCGTGCACCTGACAACAGTTCAGCGAGCAAGAAGTAGCGGATCGGGGTGAACCCGGCGCTATGCAGTTCTTGGGCCGTCTCTTTCCACACTTGAGGCGCGCGGGTTCCGCCATTGATGATGCCATCTGAGATCAGAGTCATGATGGTCGCTCCTGGGAACCAGGGGCAATAGTCGAGCATGTAGCGCGACCACAGTGGGCGATCGTTTTCAGGGACGACGCCCCACCCGTCTGAAGAGTTGCGGTGATGAGATCCGTTGGCACCGACGCCATTACGGTGATTAGACATGGGAATGTTCCTTACCAGATCCCAGCGTGCGCACACGCGGGTATCCATCGACTTGCACGAACGGTTGTTCATGCCGGTTCTTCCCCTGGGGCACCCCGCTCGGTGAAGAGGGTTGCCGTGCAGCCAGCCAGGTACCGAAAGCTACAACTCTTGAACCTGCAAAAGAATGTACCCCAGCTCAGGGGCCATTCGGGTAGAGCCAGTCACAAACTGTCACAGGCACTTAAGCGGTGTCTGACTCACGCGCGCAGAAACCACTTGCCCAACACCCCAAAACACAAAAAATCTCGGGACATCGAGTGAACGATATCCCGAGACTTCACAACGCGGTAGCGGT
>NZ_ADNU01000006.1 GCF_000178455.1 Brevibacterium mcbrellneri ATCC 49030
ACAGCACCCTTAGCAACCAAGTCATCAACAGTCACGGTTCCACCTTCAGGGAACAACTGTGACAACTTGTCGAGGTTCACGACCTGGTATTCAACCTTGTTCGGGTTCTTGAAACCACGCAGTTTAGGTAGGCGCATGTGCAGTGGCGTCTGGCCACCTTCAAAGCGCTCTGGAACCTGGTAGCGTGCCTTCGTACCTTTAGTACCGCGACCCGCAGTCTTACCCTTCGATGCTTCACCGCGACCCACACGGGTCTTAGCGGTCTTCGCACCGGGAGCCGGACGCAGATCGTGGAGCTTCAGTGCCTTGTTGTCGGCCATATCAGTCCACCTCTTCGACCGTTACAAGGTGGCTGACGGTGTTCACCATGCCACGAATCTCCGGACGGTCTTCCTTCACAACAGTGTCGTGCAGTTTACGAAGACCAAGCGAACGGAGAGTCTGGCGCTGGTTTTCCTTGCCACCAATCTTTGACTTCACCTGGGTAATCTTGAGCTTTGCCATTAGGAAGCAGCTCCCTTCTGCGCTGCAACAAGCAGAGCGTGAGGAGCAACCTCGTCAACGGGCAGGCCACGACGAGCCGCAACTTCCTCAGGACGCTCAAGCTGCTTCAGAGCCGCAATCGTTGCGTGAACAATGTTGATCGCGTTAGCTGAACCCAGCGACTTCGACAGAATGTCGTGGATACCAACACAGTCGAGCACCGCGCGCACCGGACCACCGGCGATAACACCAGTACCAGGAGCAGCAGGGCGCAACAGGACGACACCGGCAGCGTCTTCACCCTGGACAGGGTGAGGAATGGTCTTCTGGATACGAGGCACGCGGAAGAAGTTCTTCTTCGCTTCCTCAACACCCTTAGCAATAGCAGCAGGAACTTCCTTTGCCTTGCCGTAACCAACACCAACCATGCCGTCACCGTCACCAACGACCACAAGTGCGGTGAAGGAGAAACGACGTCCACCCTTAACCACCTTGGAAACGCGGTTAATGGTCACTACGTGCTCAATGAACTGGTTCTTGTCGTCACGGTCGCCACGGTTACCACGACGTCCGCCACCCTCGCCACGACCTCGGCCGCGACCGCGTTCATCAGACTTGTTGTTGTTCTGCTCAGCCTGTGCTTGCTGATTCTTGTTTTCTTCGCTCACAGGTTCAGCCCTCCTTCACGTGCACCTTCAGCAACCGCTGCGACACGACCGTGGTATGCGTTACCACCGCGGTCAAACACAACGGCTTCGATGCCGGCGGCCTTGGAGCGTTCAGCGACGAGCTCGCCTACCTTGCGCGCCTTAGCAGTCTTGTCTTCGGACATCGCACGCACGTCAGCTTCCATGGTGGAAGCCGATGCGAGGGTCTTGCCTTCGACATCGTCGATAACCTGAACAAACATGTGGCGAGACGAACGCGTCACGGACAGACGTGGACGCGCAGCGGTACCCGACACAGATTTGCGCAGACGGTTGTGGCGACGGGCACGCGCAGCGGCCTTGCCCTTGCCATAGCTTTGCTTCTTTCCAAAGGCCATGGTTACTTACCAGCCTTTCCAACCTTGCGGCGAACAACTTCGCCGGCGTAGCGGATTCCCTTACCCTTGTACGGTTCAGGCTTACGCAGCTTACGGATGTTAGCCGCAACCTCGCCCACCAACTGCTTGTCGATTCCGTTGACGCTCAGCTTTGTCTGGCCGTCAACTTTGAATTCGATACCTGCAGGTGGTTCAACGGTGATCGAGTGGCTGTAACCCAGGTTAAATTCCAGGTTCTTACCCTTAGCCTGAACACGGTAACCGGTACCAACGATTTCAAGGTTCTTAGAGTAACCTTCGGTGACACCCACGATGTTGTTGTGAATCAGGGAACGAGTAAGTCCGTGCAACGAACGGTTTTCGCGCTCGTCGTCAGGACGGCTCACAGTGATCTCAGCATCGTCCAAGCTGACCGTAATTGGTTCAGCAACGGTGAGTGCGAGTTCACCCTTAGGTCCCTTAACCGAGACGTTCTGGCCGTCAATCTTCACCTCGACGCCGGACGGAACGGAGATGGGCTTCTTGCCAATACGTGACATCTGCTATCTCTCCTTTCCTACCAAACGTAGGCGAGGACTTCCCCACCCACGCCCTTCTTTGCGGCTTGCCTGTCTGTCAAGAGGCCCGAGGACGTTGACAGGATTGCGATTCCCAGTCCACCGAGGACTTTAGGAAGTGCGGTGCTCTTCGCGTACACACGAAGACCTGGCTTCGAAACACGCTTAATGCCTGCAATCGAACGCTCACGGTTCGGACCAAACTTGAGGTCGAGCTGGAGGTTCTTACCAACTTCAGCGTCTTCGACACGGTAGTCAGCGATGTAACCTTCAGCCTTGAGAATTTCGGCGATGTTCGACTTCAGCTTGCTGTAAGGCATGCTGACGTCCTCGTGATACGCCGAGTTTGCGTTACGCAGACGCGTCAACATGTCTGCGATTGGATCGGTCATTGTCATTGGGCTTGTGCCCTTCCTCGTTGGGGTTTCTACGCGCTTGAGCGCGCAGACCTACAACGTAGTAGTTCAGTTTGTTTTGAAGGGGAAGCCGAGGTGCTTAAGCAGCGCACGGCCTTCTTCGTCGTTCTTCGCAGTGGTAACGACGGTAATGTCCATACCACGAACACGGTCGATTGAGTCCTGATCGATTTCGTGGAACATCGACTGTTCGGTCAGACCGAACGTGTAGTTACCGTTTCCATCGAACTGGCGGTCCGAAAGCCCGCGGAAGTCACGAATACGTGGCAGAGCCAGCGAAACTACGCGGTCCAGGAATTCCCACATACGAGCGCCACGCATGGTTACGTGGGCACCAATGGGCTGTCCTTCACGCAGTTTGAACTGCGCAATCGACTTCTTGGCGCGAGTCACAACAGGCTTCTGACCCGTGATCATGGTGAGGTCACGGATTGCACCTTCAATGAGCTTCGAGTCACGTGCCGCGTCTCCAACACCCATGTTGACAACAACCTTGGTGAGCGTTGGAACCTGCATGGGGTTTGCGTACGAGAATTCGTCCTGAAGTTTCTGAACGATTTCGTCGCGGTACACCTGCTTCAGACGTGGCAACGGACGGCTTGACACAGTTGCTTCTGTCATCAGATGTCCTCCCCAGTACGGCGTGAGTAGCGGATGCGAACAGTCTTGGTGCGACCGTCGCGTTCAACTTTCTCTTCACGGAAGCCCACGCGAGTTGGCTTGTTGTCCTTAGGGTCTACAAGCATGACGTTGGAAGCGTGGATAGGTGCTTCGTGAATTTCGATTCCACCAGCGGTAGCGCCTGTTGCAGTCTGAGCTGGCTTCTTGTGCTTGGTGACGCGGTTGACGCCTTCCACAAGAACACGGTTCTGCTCAGGGAACACCTTAAGAACCTTGCCCTGCTTGCCACGGTCTCCACCGCGGGACTGGCGTGCACCGGAAATAACCTGAACCAGGTCACCCTTCTTGATGTACATCTTCGGCATACTCACAACACCTCCGGAGCAAGCGAAACGATCTTCATGAACTTCTTGTCGCGAAGTTCACGGCCAACAGGCCCAAAGATACGTGTTCCACGAGGCTCACCATCGTTCTTCAGAATGACGGCTGCGTTTTCGTCGAAGCTGATGTATGAACCGTCTGGACGACGGCGTTCCTTACGTGTGCGGACGACAACTGCCTTTACGACATCGCCCTTCTTGACGTTTCCACCGGGGATAGCGTCTTTCACGGTCGCAACGATGGTGTCACCGATGCCTGCGTAACGACGCCCAGATCCTCCGAGGATGCGGATTGCGAGGATTTCCTTCGCACCCGTGTTGTCAGCGACTTTGAGTCGCGACTCCTGCTGAATCACTGATTCTCTCCTGTCGTCTCGTCGGTTCTCATAATGAGCCTGACGGAACGGTTATTGACAAAATGCCCGCACCTCGGGTCCCGGTAGCCAGCCTGGAAAAGCTGGGACCGGGAGGGACCGAGGTGTTGTAAAAGTGCTTTACTTGGCGCGCTCGATAATTTCGAGCAACCTAAAGCGCTTCGTTGCCGAAAGCGGGCGGGTTTCGACGATACGAACGAGGTCACCCACACCAGCGGTGTTGATCTCGTCGTGAACTTTGTACTTCGAAGTCGTACGCATCACTTTGCCGTACAGGCGGTGCTTCTTGCGGTCTTCGACTTCAACGACAATAGTCTTGTCCATTTTGTCAGAAACCACGTAGCCACGCATAGTCCGGCGAGTGTTACGTTCGACAACTTCTGGCGTTTCGTTCTGCTCAGCCATCACTTACCCTCTTCCTTTGCATCGGCCGGGTTGGTGCGGATCTGCAGCTCACGCTCGCGAAGGACCGTGTAGATACGCGCGATGTCACGGCGTACGGCCTTGAGGCGACCGTGGCTTTCCAGCTGGCCGGTAGCGGACTGGAAACGCAGGTTGAAAAGTTCGGCCTTAGCCTTCTTGAGTTCCTCGACAAGGCGGTCGTTGTCATAGCCGTCGAGGACGTCCATCGAGAGGTCCTTTGAACCTACTGCCATGGTCACTCACCACCTTCACGAGAAATAATACGAGCCTTGAGTGGCAGCTTGTGGGTAGCGAGGCGCAGAGCTTCGCGTGCCACTTCTTCACTCACACCTGCGAGTTCAAAAAGAACACGACCAGGCTTCACGTTTGCAACCCACCATTCAGGTGAACCCTTACCGGAACCCATACGGGTTTCAGCAGGCTTCTTGGTCAGCGGACGGTCTGGGTAAATGTTGATCCAGACCTTACCGCCACGCTTAATGTGGCGGGTCATAGCAATACGTGCGGCTTCAATCTGGCGGTTGGTGACGTACGCAGGTTCAAGAGCCTGGATACCCCAGTCACCGAACGCAATTTCCGTTCCACCTTTAGCCAGACCACTACGCTTAGGGTGGTGCTGCTTGCGGTACTTAACACGACGTGGGATCAGCACGGGTCAGCCCTCCGATCCTGCCGAAGCCTTTGCTTCGGTCTTGTTGTCATTCTGCTGCTGGCGTCCACCGCGTCCACGGCCACCACGGCCTCGGCCACGTCCACCGCCACGTGGTCCACGACCACTTGGCTGTGCGGCTTCCTGTGCAGCCAGTTCCTTGTCTGTCAGGTCGCCCTTGTAGATCCAGACCTTGACACCGATGCGACCGAAGGTTGTGTGTGCTTCGTAGAAGCCGTAGTCGATGTTCGCACGCAGGGTGTGCAGTGGCACACGACCTTCGCGGTAGAACTCGGAGCGGCTCATTTCAGCGCCACCCAAACGGCCCGAGCACTGCACACGGATACCCTTGGCACCTGCACGCTGTGCGGACTGGATCGCCTTACGCATCGCGCGGCGGAATGCCACACGGCTTGCAAGCTGCTCAGCAACACCCTGAGCAACCAGCTGAGCATCGATTTCTGGGTTCTTAACTTCCAGAATGTTCAGCTGAATCTGCTTGCCGGTGAGCTTCTCAAGCTGACCGCGCAGACGGTCTGCTTCCGCACCTCGGCGACCAATTACGATTCCGGGACGTGCGGTGTGGATGTCCACACGCACACGGTCACGGGTACGTTCGATGTTTACGCGGGAAAGACCAGCACGTTCCAGGTTGTTCTGGAGCATTTCACGGATACGAACGTCTTCTCCTACGAAGTCTGCGTAACGCTGACCGCGCTTGTTGGAGTCCGTGAACCACTTCGACTTGTGGTCGGTGGTAATTCCCAAACGGAACCCGTTGGGGTTAATTTTCTGACCCATCAGGCGTTCTCCTTTCGTGAAGCGCCCTGTTCGTCAGACAGCACCACAGTGATGTGGCTGGTGCGCTTGTTGATGCGGAAGGCACGGCCCTGGGCGCGTGGCCTAAAACGCTTCATAGTGGGACCTTCGTCAACGTAGATTTCCGAAATGTACAGATCGTCCTCGTTGAATGCTTCGCCGTTCTTGTCTGCAAGAACGCGTGCATTAGCAACACCGGAGGCGATCAGTTTGTACACCGGTTCTGACGCTGACTGTTCAGCAAATTTCAGCACCGCGAGGGCTTCGGTTGCCTGCTGACCACGAACCAGGTCAACGACACGCCGAGCCTTCTGGGGCGTCACACGCAGGTAGCGCGCTTTCGCCTTGGCTTCCATCGTTTCCTTCTTTCTTAGACCTTAGAGTCGGGCGCCTTAGCGGCGACGACCCTTACGGTCATCCTTGTCGTGGCCGCGGAACGTCCGCGTGGGGGCAAATTCGCCGAGCTTGTGCCCGACCATCGATTCGGTGATGAACACCGGTACGTGCTTGCGTCCGTCGTGCACGGCGATCGTGTGACCCAGGAAGTCTGGGACGATCATCGAGCGACGGGACCAAGTCTTGATTACATTCTTGGTGCCCTTTTCGTTCTGAGCTGCAACCTTCTTGTAGAGGTGCTCGTCTACGAAGGGGCCCTTCTTCAAGCTACGAGGCATGTCTGAGGCTCCCTATCAACGCTTCTTGCCAGTACGACGACGACGCACAATGTACTTGTCGCTTTCCTTCTTCGGACGACGTGTGCGTCCTTCTTTCTGACCCCAAGGGCTAACCGGGTGGCGACCACCTGAGGTACGTCCTTCACCACCACCGTGTGGGTGGTCGATCGGGTTCATAACAACACCGCGGACGGTTGGACGTACGCCCTTCCAGCGCATACGTCCAGCCTTACCCCAGCTGATGTTGGCCTGCTCAGCGTTTCCGACTTCGCCTACGGTTGCGCGGCAACGTGCGTCGACGTTACGGATTTCACCGGAAGGCATACGCAGCTGAGCGTAACGACCAAAACGTGCAACGAGCTGAACCGAGGTTCCAGCAGAACGACCAATCTTGGCGCCACCACCGGGACGGAGTTCAACAGCGTGGATCACGGTACCAACTGGGATGTTGCGCAGCGGCAGGTTGTTACCTGGCTTGATGTCTGCGTCGATTCCAGCTTCGACACGGTCACCCTGCTTCAGCTTGTTTGGCGCAATGATGTAGCGCTTTTCGCCATCTACATAGTGCAGAAGAGCGATACGAGCTGTGCGGTTCGGGTCATATTCGATGTGTGCGACCTTAGCTACGACACCGTCTTTGTCATGACGACGGAAGTCGATCACGCGGTACTGGCGCTTGTGTCCACCACCGTGGTGACGAGTCGTAATACGGCCCTGGCTGTTACGACCACCCTTCTTTGGAAGAGGGCGGAGCAGTGACTTTTCCGGCGTAGACCGGGTCACTTCGACAAAGTCGGCGACCGAGGAGCCACGGCGGCCCGGGGTCGTCGGCTTGTACTTACGGATTCCCATGAGTCCTATTCCTTCTTCAAGGAGAATCGCTTAGAGCGATCCGCCGAAAATGTCGATCGATCCATCCTTCAGAGCAACAATTGCACGCTTGGTGTCCTTGCGCTTGCCCCATCCGGCGCGAGTGCGCTTGCGCTTACCCTGGCGGTTCAGGGTGTTTACGGAAGCCACTTTCACGTCGAAGATGGATTCGATTGCGTACTTGATTTCAGTCTTGTTCGAACGTGGGTCCACGAGGAAGGTGTACTTACCTTCGTCCATGAGACCGTACGTTTTTTCCGAAACTACCGGCGCGATGATGACATCGCGTGGGTCTTTGAACTTCACGCTCACTTTGCAACCTCCTGAGCTTCGCCAGCTTTAGCGCCACGTGCGAATTCAAGGAAGCTGTTCAGAGCCGCTTCGGTGAACACGATGTCGTCAGCCATAAGCACGTCGTAAGTGTTGAGCTGATCGAAGCTGAGCACGTGTACGGTTGGCAGGTTACGCACTGACAGCGCGGTGATGCTGTCGTCGCGCTCCGTCACAATAAGCTTGTGTGCGCGGTCCGAAAGTGCTTCGAGAGCCTGGCGCGCTGCCTTTGTTGATGGAACGTCCGAGTCGATCAGGTTCTTCACAACGAACACCTGGCCAAGACGAGCGCGGTCTGAAAGCGCGCCACGAAGAGCAGCAGCCTTCATCTTCTTAGGAGTGCGCTGCGAGTAGTCGCGTGGCACTGGACCGTGCACGATTCCACCACCTGCGTACTGAGGTGCGCGGATCGAACCCTGACGGGCGTTACCCGTACCCTTCTGACGGTATGGCTTACGGCCACCACCGCGTACTTCGGAACGGGTCTTTGCCTTGTGTGTTCCCTGACGTGAAGCCGCAAGCTGTGCAACGACAACTTGGTGGATCAACGGGACGTTGGTCTTCTGGTCAAAGATGGACGCAGGCAGTTCAGCTGAACCAGCTTTCTTGCCCTTTGCGTCGAGAATGTCAACGGTTAGGTTTTCAGACATTTAAACTCAGGCCCCCTTCGCAGCAGAGCGAACGAGAACAACTGCACCCTTTGGTCCGGGCACTGCACCCTTGATGAGGAGCAGGTTGTTTTCGGAGTCAATCGAGTGGATAGTCAGGTTCTGCGTAGTGTGGCGCACGTTACCCATGCGTCCAGCCATGCGCATACCCTTGAAAACGCGACCCGGGGTGGCTGCTCCACCAATCGAGCCGGGCTTGCGGTGGTTACGGTGCTGACCGTGCGAAGCTCCCACACCAGCGAAGCCGTGACGCTTCATTACACCTGCAAAACCTTTACCTTTGGTGTTTGCGGTTACGTCAACTTTGATGCCAGCTTCAAACACCTCGGTGGAAAGTTCCTGACCGAGTTCGTATTCGCCAGCGTCAGCGGTGCGAAGTTCGACGAGGTGACGGCGCGGTGCAACACCGGCCTTCTCGAAGTGACCCTTGGCAGGCTTGTTGACCTTGCGTGGGTCGATTTCGCCGTAACCAATCTGAACGGCACTGTAGCCGTCAACTTCTTCGTTACGGATCTGAGTAACTACGTTTGAGGAAGCCGAAATCACGGTCACGGGCACCAGGTTGTTGTTTTCATCCCATACCTGAGTCATGCCGAGTTTGGTTCCCATCAAGCCCTTGACGTTAAGAGTGGTCGGAAGGGCCTTTGAACGGGTGTTAGCCATTTCTGGTCCCTCCTTTAGAGCTTGATCTCGATGTTGACGTCGTCAGCCAAGTCGATGTGCATGAGCGAGTCGATGGCTTTTGGTGTTGGGTCAACAATGTCGATGAGACGCTTGTGAGTGCGCATCTCAAAGTGTTCGCGACTGTCCTTGTACTTGTGTGGCGACCGGATAACGCAGTACACGTTCTTTTCGGTCGGCAACGGCACGGGGCCCACAACCGTAGCGCCCGCGCGAGTCACCGTGTCGACAATTTTGCGTGCCGCGTTGTCGATGACTGCGTGGTCGTACGACTTGAGCCGGATGCGGATCTTCTGTCCCGCCATGGCGTCGTTTCTCCATCTGTCGGTTTTCCTGGCCATCAACCACGGTCCTAACGGATCGCGCGGTCTGCGCCAGCTGAGCGTGACCGACCCCCGAGGTCGGGCGTGTCGTCTTGTCCTTGCGGACAAAATTTCACGTTTCCATTCATTTTGTTGCCGGTTGATTGAACCTAAAGATTCGTCCCGGAGTCTTGGACCGTTCGCGTCTCAACGCAGTGCAGGGGTCATGGCCCAAAATTGCAACTTGTCTATCTTGTCATACGTAGCCAAAGGCATGCAAATTCAGATGCGATTGGTTGCCAAACGTTTTCGGCACCAATACTTCGCCCCTACGTAGGAAACACAAACGCTCCGCAACCCGGAGGCTGCGGAGCGTTTGAGAGAAGAAATTACTTGGTGATCTTGGTTACTCGACCAGCACCAACGGTACGTCCACCTTCACGGATAGCGAAGCGGAGTCCTTCTTCCATCGCGATTGGCTGGATCAGCTCAACCGACATGTCGGTGTTGTCTCCAGGCATAACCATTTCGGTTCCTTCTGGAAGGGTGATAACACCGGTCACGTCCGTGGTACGGAAGTAGAACTGAGGACGGTAGTTGGAGTAGAACGGGTTGTGACGTCCACCTTCGTCCTTGGACAGGATGTAGACCTGGCCTTCGAAGTTGGTGTGCGGGGTGATTGAACCCGGCTTAACGATAACCTGTCCACGCTCAACTTCGTCACGCTTGGTACCGCGCAGAAGCAGACCAACGTTTTCACCTGCACGTGCGTCAGGCAGGGTCTTGCGGAACATTTCGATAGCGGTAACGGTGGTCTTGGACGACTGCGGCTTGATACCAACGATTTCGATTTCTTCGTTAGGCAGAAGCACACCGCGCTCAACACGACCGGTAACAACGGTTCCACGACCGGTAATCGTGAAGACGTCTTCAACTGGCATCAGGAATGGCTTGTCGATGTCACGTTCTGGTTCAGGAACGTTCTCGTCGACTGCGTCCATGAGGTCTTCAACCGACTTGACCCACTCTGGGTCGCCTTCAAGAGCCTTCAGAGCGGACACGCGCACAACTGGTGCGTCGTCACCGTCGAATTCCTGGCTGGACAGAAGTTCACGAACTTCCATTTCAACCAGTTCGAGCAGTTCTTCATCGTCAACCATGTCGGACTTGTTCAGTGCGACAACGATGTATGGCACACCAACCTGGCGAGCCAAGAGAACGTGCTCGCGAGTCTGCGGCATAGGACCGTCGGTAGCTGCAACCACAAGGATCGCACCGTCCATCTGTGCCGCACCGGTAATCATGTTCTTGATGTAGTCGGCGTGACCAGGAGCGTCAACGTGTGCGTAGTGACGCTTTTCGGTCTGGTATTCAACGTGCGAAACGTTGATGGTAATACCGCGCTCTTTTTCTTCTGGAGCGTTGTCAACCTGGTCGAATGCCCGTGCCTCGTTGAGGTCGGGGTACTTGTCAGCCAGAACCTTGGTAATTGCCGCGGTCAGAGTCGTCTTACCGTGGTCAACGTGACCAATGGTACCGATGTTGACGTGCGGCTTAGTCCTGTCGAAACTAGCCTTTGCCACTGGGTTCCTCCTCGTGGTTGGTGCGGCCCTTGTGGCCGCGCCTTTCCTTTGATTTGCTGTCTGGTCGGCGCTTTACCGACCAAACGAACGTCGGAGATTACTCTCCGCCGCGGGTCTTCTGGATGATCTCGTCGGCAACAGCCTTCGGGACCTCAGAGTAACTCTGGAACTGCATCGAATATACGGCGCGTCCCTGAGTCTTCGAGCGCAGATCGCCAATGTAACCGAACATTTCGGACAGTGGCACGAGTGCCTTGACTACCTTAATGCCGGTGGCGTCTTCCATCGACTGAATCTGTCCGCGACGCGAATTCAGATCGCCGATGACGTCACCCATGTACTCCTCGGGAGTACGAACTTCAACGTCCATAAGAGGTTCGAGAAGAACCGGGTTCGCCTTCTTCACGGCTTCTTTAAGAACCATGGATCCAGCGATCTTGAACGCCATTTCCGAAGAGTCGACGTCGTGGTAAGCACCGTCCACAAGTGTGGCCTTGATGCCGACCAGCGGGTATCCCGCAAGAACACCCATCTGCATGGCGTCTTGGATACCAGCGTCAACGCTTGGAATGTATTCACGGGGAACGCGACCACCAGTGATAGCGTCCTCGAACTCGTAAATCGTGTCGCCGTCGACCTCCATAGGTTCGATGGTGACCTGTACCTTTGCGAACTGACCAGAACCACCCGTCTGCTTCTTGTGAGTGTAGTCCTGCTTCTCCACCGTGCGGCGGATCGTTTCGCGGTAGGCAACCTGCGGCTTACCGATGTTTGCTTCAACCTTGAATTCACGCTTCATACGGTCGACGAATACGTCGAGGTGAAGTTCACCCATACCACCGATTTCCGTCTGACCGGTTTCTTCGTTCAGGTTAACCGTGAACGTTGGGTCTTCCTTCACAAGCTTCTGAATCGCGGTCGAAAGCTTTTCCTGGTCGCCCTTGGTCTTAGGTTCAATCGAAACGAAGATCACTGGTTCAGGGAACGACATCGATTCCAGAACAACTGGGTCAGATGCGTCACACAGAGTGTCACCGGTGGTGGTGTCCTTCAGTCCAATGAACGCGTAGATGTGACCAGCGAATGCCTCGTCAACAGGGTTTTCCTTATTCGAGTGCATCTGGAACAGCTTACCGACACGCTCTTTCTTTCCGGTGGTGGTGTTGAGAACCTGGTCACCAGGCTTCACCGTACCGGAGTAGACGCGAACGTAGGTGAGCGAACCAAAGAATGGGTGAGTCGCAACCTTGAACGCAAGTGCTGCGAACGGGCCGTCTTTCTTAGGCTCACGCGTAACAACGGTCTCTTCGTCGTTAACAGGGTGTCCCTGAACGGGCGGGACGTCCAGAGGCGACGGCAGGTAGTCAATAACGGAGTTCAGCATAGGCTGAACACCCTTGTTCTTGAACGCCGAACCACACATCACTGGGAAAGCTTCCGAGTTGATGGTGAGCTTACGAATACCGGCCTTGATGTCCTCGATTGGCAGTTCGCCTTCTTCGAGGTACTTCTCCATCAGTTCGTCCGATGCTTCAGCAACGTCTTCAACGAGGCTTGCACGGTATTCTTCGGCACGGTCCTTGAGATCCTCTGGGATCTCAATTTCCGTCATGTCCTGGCCCTTCTTTTCTTCGTCTGGCCAGACATATGCCTTCATCGTGATGAGGTCGACGACACCTTCAAAGTCTGATTCCGCACCGATTGGAAGCTGGATCACCAGAGGCTTAGCACCCAGGCGGTCCTTAATCGTTTCAACGGTGTGGTAGAAGTCGGCACCGAGCTTGTCCATCTTGTTGACGAAGCACACACGTGGAACGTTGTACTTATCAGCCTGACGCCACACGGTTTCGGACTGTGGTTCAACACCTTCCTTACCGTCGAACACAGCGACAGCACCGTCAAGAACGCGCAGTGAGCGTTCAACCTCAACGGTGAAGTCAACGTGGCCTGGGGTGTCAATGATGTTGATCTGGTTGTCTTCCCAGTAGCAGGTTGTTGCAGCGGAAGTAATGGTAATACCGCGCTCCTGCTCCTGTTCCATCCAGTCCATAGTCGACGCACCGTCGTGGGTTTCGCCGAGCTTGTAGTTCACACCTGTGTAGAACAGGATACGTTCAGTGGTGGTGGTCTTTCCGGCGTCAATGTGCGCCATAATGCCGATGTTGCGAACTTTCTTAAGATCGCTAAGCACTTCGAGTGCCACGGTGTCTCTCTCTCGTCTCGTTGACTTGCTCGGACCTGGGGTAAGGGTAGTTACCCCTACCCCAGATTAGCGACTACCAGCGGTAGTGAGCGAAGGCCTTGTTTGATTCGGCCATCTTGTGAGTATCTTCACGACGCTTCACAGCGGCACCAAGACCGTTGCTTGCGTCAAGGATTTCGTTCATGAGGCGTTCCGTCATGGTCTTTTCACGACGCTGACGGGAGAAACCTACGAGCCAGCGCAGAGCAAGCGTGGTTGAACGTGCAGGACGCACGTCAACTGGAACCTGGTACGTGGCACCACCAACACGGCGGGAACGAACTTCAAGGGCCGGGCGGATGTTGTCCAGCGCCTTCTTCAGCAGCTGAACTGGCTCCATGTTGGCCTTTGCACTTGCACCTTCAAGAGCTCCGTAAACAATACGTTCTGCAGTGGAACGTTTACCGTCGAGCAGAACCTTGTTAATGAGCTGGGTGACAAGCGGTGAGTTGTGAACTGGGTCAATAACAACCGGGCGCTTAGGTGCGGGTCCTTTACGTGGCATTACTTCTTCTCCCTCTTGGCTCCGTAACGGCTACGTGCCTGCTGGCGTCCCTTGACACCCTGGGTGTCGAGTGAGCCACGCACGATCTTGTAGCGGACACCGGGGAGGTCCTTCACACGTCCACCACGCACAAGCACAATCGAGTGCTCCTGCAGGTTGTGTCCTTCACCCGGGATGTAGGCGGTTACTTCAATCTGGGAAGAAAGCTTGACACGAGCAACCTTGCGCAGGGCTGAGTTGGGCTTCTTCGGGGTAGTTGTGTACACACGGGTGCACACGCCACGACGCTGCGGGCTACCCAAAAGGGCAGGCGTCGCGTTCTTCGCGGCCTTGTCGTGCCGTCCTTTACGGACGAGCTGCTGAATAGTTGGCACTAGTTCTCCATTGCTTCTCAGTATTCCTAATTCCACCGCTCTGGTTGAGCAGTGGACATGTCCACCTGCGATCGGGTGAAGCTACCTGCCCAATCGCAGTCCTCACGCGTTTCCCCAACCCCCGCGTTCGGGTGTGTCGGAGGGACACATTCCAGACGAAACCGTAGAATCGCTTCTATCTGTTCTGCGCTTTTCGCGCGTGAGAGCGCTTGAATGCACGCACGCAAGCACGGTCGCTTCAAAAACAACCACAGTCAAGCGTAAACGCCACTCACGGTCAGCGTCAATTTGAGTCACAATCGTTCAGCGGTTGTTCATCTTAGTTGAGGGTGAAAAACCCCAAACCGTCAAGCGAAAAGCGCTTCACGAAACTAGACTGGGCACTAAATCGATAGGATCAAAACATGCCCAACTCTAGCGCTCACCCCGGTGAAGGCAAAGACCTCGCAAGGTCCCAACCTGACCCCAGCAACAACGAGCACAACTCAATCGAGAAGTCAGAGCCCCAACCACAACGTCGCACCCGTGCAAGTGACACAGACCGTGACACCGTAGTCTCTGCCTTGTCTGACGCTCTTTCACGTGGCCAACTGACCGCACTCGAATTCGACGAACGCCATTCGCAAGCCCTCAAAGCCATGTACATCGACCAGCTCCCGGAACTCATCGAGGACATTCCCGAAGCTGACGAACTCGAACAAGAGCTCCGCTCACGGGACACTGCCCGCCGCGAAAGCAGCGAGTTAGCAACCAAACCCGGGTCCCACCTCGGGCCATATAACAACCAATGCCCCGGCCCCATCCAGCCCGCCAAACCCGGGAATGGCAAAAGTGACACCGCAATCTGTATTCTGAGCGGTTCAAACCAAGTTGTCGCTCCAAACACCCCTAAGGTCAACGCGCTGACCATGCTGGGCGGCAATGATTACGACCTGTGCGACGTGATGGGACCAGGCGTTGAGTTCACAATCGAAAGCGTCAACTTCTTAGGCGGGCACGACATCTACGTTCCCCCAGGCGTGCGCATCATCGACAAAAGCATTTCGATCCTGGGCGGCGTAGACATCGCACAAAACGCGCGCGGCGACGGATCCAACGGCACACTCATCATTAGTGGCTTCAACCTGCTAGGCGGTGACGACGTCATGCTGGCACGCGGCTACCGCCAAACCCAGCAGTGAATACGCAGCAACCCTGACCACGCACCCAGCGGCCAGTCCCCCACCAACAACAAGCGACCACTCAACACATAACGGCAACCAACAACTAGCAACAGCAGTAGACCTAAGGAGACCGGTATGAACATTGGAATCTTGACCTCCGGCGGCGACTGCCCCGGGCTCAACGCCGTCATTCGTGGGGCGGTGCGTAAGGGCGTGCGTGAAACTGGCGACACGTTCGTGGGGCTCAAAGACGGGTGGCGTGGATTGTTGGAGGCAGATTACGCCCCGCTGACTACGCATGACGTCCGGGGAATTTCCGGCCGAGGTGGAACCATCTTGGGTACGTCCCGCACCCACCCGTATTCCCAGGGTGGGCCGGACCAGATGAAACGTGTCATGAAGGAACACAACATCGACGCGATCATCGCGATTGGTGGCGAGGGGACGCTGGCCGGAGCGGCCCGCTTGGCCGACGACGAAGGCATGCCGGTTGTGGGCGTCCCTAAAACCATTGACAACGATCTGAACAACACGGATTACACGTTCGGGTTCGACACAGCGGCTTCGATTGCGACTGAGTCGCTGGACGCATTGCGCACCACTGCTGAGTCCCACCACCGCTGCATGGTTGTGGAAGTGATGGGACGCAACGTGGGTTGGATCGCGCTGCACGCGGGAATGGCCGGCGGTGCGCAGGCCGTTTTGCTCCCTGAGTTCCCGGTCCCCTATGAGCAGATCTACACGTGGGTGCGTTCCGCCCGGGACCGAGGTCGTGCCCCCATTGTTGTTGTGGCAGAAGGTTTTGTGTCCGAGGACCTCGATGACCAGGTCTCTGACGCCGGTCGTGACAAGCACGGCCGTGTACGTTTGGGTGGGGTGGCCAATCACTTGGCTCCTCTTATTGAAGAGGCAACAGGTGTGGAGACCCGCGCCACGATTTTGGGGCACCTGCAACGTGGCGGCTCCCCCACCGCGTATGACCGTGTGCTGGCTACCCGTTTGGGAATGGCGGCCGTTGAGTTGGTTCACCACAAAAAGTGGGGGTACATGACAAGCCTTTCGGGTGTGGACATTACGTCTGTTCAGATGGCGCTTGCTGTTGACAACCTCAAGAAGGTCCCGCAGTCCAGGTGGGATGAACTGCAGGTGCTCCTAGGTTAGAGATTCTCTGGGCTCAGCTCGCGCGTGTTGGGCTCTAGCTAAACGCTGAGCGCCCCTGACCGTGATGGTCAGGGGCGCTCGCTTTTTGCTCTATCCGCCCGGTTCTAGCCACTGTGCGTGGCTAGAACTGGGAGTCGACTAACCTCCGAAGGAGTCGAAGTCGTAATCCTCGAGCGGAATCGTTGAAGCGTCTCCGCCCAGAGCCGGGTAGAAGTCGCCGTAGGAGTTGGCAAACATTTCCTGCTTAGCTTCTTCCGTTGGTTCCACGATCATGTCGCGGAACTTGTGCATACCGGTTCCGGCTGGGATTAGCTTACCGAGGATGACGTTTTCCTTCAGACCCAAGAGTGGGTCGGACTTACCTTCAAGCGCAGCTTCCGTAAGAACACGCGTGGTCTCCTGGAAGGATGCGGCGGAAAGCCAGGACTCGGTTGCAAGCGACGCCTTGGTGATACCCATGAGTTCGTCACGTGCTGATGCGGGCTGGCCACCTTCAGCAACGACGCGCTTGTTTTCTTCCTGGTAACGGCTGCGGTCAACCAGTTCACCTGGCAACAGGTTGGTGTCACCAGATTCGATCACGGTCACACGGCGCAACATCTGACGCACAATAACTTCGATGTGCTTGTCGTGGATACCCACACCCTGTGAGCGGTAGACCTTCTGCACTTCGTCAACCAAGAAGCGTTCAGCCTCACGGCGACCGCGGATGCGCAGAACCTGCTTGGGGTCAACCGCACCCATCTGCAACTTCTCGCCAGCCTTAACGTGCTGGCCTTCTTCAACCAGCAACTGTGCACGGCGTCCAACAGCGTGCTCGATCTCGTCCGATCCGTCGTCCGGAACCACAATCACGTAACGAGTCTTGCGCGAGTCGTCGATCTTCACACGTCCGGTTGCTTCAGCGATTGGCGCGAATCCCTTAGGTGTACGTGCTTCGAAGAGCTCGGTCACACGTGGAAGGCCCTGCGTAATGTCACCGCCACCGCCGGCAGCAACACCACCGGTGTGGAAGGTACGCATGGTCAGCTGGGTTCCAGGTTCACCAATCGACTGAGCAGCCACAGTACCGATAGCTTCACCGATGTCTACCAGCTGACCGGTAGCCATGGAGCGGCCGTAGTGCTGAGCAGAAATCTGCACGTCGGAGTCCGCGGTGAGGACCGAGTGGACCTTGACTTCACGGATTCCAGCTTCGACCAGGAGGTCGATCACGTCGGTCGAGATGTCGGTCTTAGCTGGAACGATCACGTTACCGTTCGCGTCTACAACGTCGGCGACTGTGAGACGTCCAAGGACCGAGGTTTCCACGAACTCGTGTGGTTCGAGCGTTCCGTCTGCAGCTTCTTGCGAAACTGGGAGCGTAATGCCCTTCTTGGAGTCGGTGGTTTCGGTGCGGACGATAACGTCTTGCGAAACGTCCACCAGACGACGTGTTAGGTAACCGGAGTCTGCGGTACGCAGAGCGGTGTCGGCAAGACCCTTACGAGCACCGTGCGAGGCGATGAAGTACTCGAGTACAGACAGACCTTCACGGTAGTTCGACTTAATTGGGCGAGGAATAATTTCACCCTTAGGATTTGTCACCAGACCACGCATACCGGCAAGCTGACGCACCTGGGTCCAGTTACCGGAAGCACCCGACTCGACCAAGCGGTACACCGAGTTTTCAGAGTCGAAGTTATCCTGCATGACCTCCGCGACTTTGTCCGTGGTGTCTGACCAGATCTTCACGAGTTCCGAACGACGTTCGTCATCAGTGAGTGCACCAATTGCGTACTGGTCTTCAACCTTGGTGGACTGATCTTCAGCGTCGTTGAGCAGGCCTTCCTTGGCTTCTGGTGACACGATGTCACTCATCGCCACGGTCAAACCTGAACGGGTGGCCCAGTGGAAACCGGTTGCCTTGAAGTTGTCCAAGGTCGCTGCGACTTCCACCTTGGGGTAGTAGTCGGCCAGGCGGTTCACAATCTTCGACAGGAGCTTCTTGTTTACCGTGTTGTTGACGTAACGGTAGTTCTCAGGAAGTGTCTCGTTGAAGACTGCACGCCCCAGCGTAGTTTCGATGGTCAGGGACTGACCTTCGGTCCAGTCCTCTGGAAGTTCCATGTCCTTGGCTGGGACCAAGTTGTCGATCCGGATGCGTGCTTTAGCGCGCAGGTCGAGTTCTCCACGGTCGAAAGCCATGATGGCTTCGGCTACGGAGGAGAATTCGCGCCCTTCACCAACAGCTCCGTCGACCTGTGAGGTCAAGTGGTAAATACCAATGATCATGTCCTGCGAGGGCATGGTCACAGGCTTACCGTCGGAAGGCTTCAGAATGTTGTTTGCTGACAACATCAGAATGCGAGCTTCTGCCTGAGCCTCTGCCGAAAGTGGAAGGTGCACGGCCATCTGGTCACCGTCGAAGTCCGCGTTAAACGCTGAACAGACCAGTGGGTGAATCTGGATAGCTTTACCTTCAACCAGCAGAGGTTCGAACGCCTGGATACCCAGGCGGTGCAGCGTAGGTGCACGGTTAAGCAGCACTGGGTGTTCGGTGATGACTTCTTCAAGAACGTCCCACACCTGTGGGTGCTGGCGCTCCACCATGCGCTTTGCCGACTTGATGTTCTGTGCGTGGTTGAGGTCAACCAGGCGCTTCATCACGAACGGCTTGAACAGTTCCAGGGCCATAGCCTTGGGCAGACCACATTCGTGCAGTTTCAGCGTAGGACCAACCACAATCACGGAACGACCCGAGTAGTCCACACGCTTACCAAGCAGGTTCTGACGGAAACGTCCCTGCTTACCTTTAAGCATGTCAGACAGTGACTTCAGTGGGCGGTTACCGGGACCGGTCACTGGGCGTCCACGACGTCCGTTGTCAAACAGCGAGTCGACAGCTTCCTGCAGCATGCGCTTTTCGTTGTTGACAATGATTTCGGGGGCACCGAGGTCGAGCAACCGCTTGAGACGGTTGTTGCGGTTGATCACGCGACGGTAGAGGTCGTTGAGGTCCGAGGTGGCAAAGCGGCCACCGTCGAGCTGCACCATGGGGCGCAGTTCCGGCGGGATCACCGGAACAGCGTCAAGGACCATTCCCTCTGGAGAGTTGTCGGTGGTCATGAACGCGTTGACAACCTTCAGACGCTTAAGAGCACGGGTCTTGCGCTGTCCCTTACCGGTCTTGATCAGTTCGCGAAGTGCTTCCGCTTCACCTTCGAGGTCGAAGTCGCGCAGACGCTGCTGGATCGCTTCTGCACCCATTGCACCCGTGAAGTAAATGCCGAAACGGGCAACCATGTCACGGTAGAGCGCTTCGTCACCTTCAAGGTCTGAGACTTTGAGGTTCTTGAAACGGTCCCACACCTTTTCGATACGGTCGAGTTCGCGGTCTGCGTGGCGGCGCAGGTTGGCCATTTCTTTGTTGGCCTGGGTTTCGACCTTCTTCTTGGTGGCAGCTGTCTTGCCTTCGTCTTCGAGGACCTTGAGGTCTTCTTCCAACTTCTTGGCACGACGGTCCAGGTCAGCAGCCAAACGGTCGCTGATCTGCTTCTTCTCGACGTCGATCTGGTTCTGCAGGGTTGGAAGGTCGCGGTGACGCGAGTCTTCGTCAACAGACGTGATCATGTAGGCCGCAAAGTAGATGACCTTTTCGAGGTCCTTTGGAGCCAGGTCGAGCAGGTAGCCCAAGCGTGATGGAACACCCTTGAAGTACCAGATGTGGGTCACGGGAGCAGCGAGCTCGATGTGTCCCATGCGTTCGCGGCGCACTTTAGCGCGGGTGACTTCCACACCACAGCGTTCACAGATGATGCCTTTGAAGCGAACGCGCTTGTACTTTCCGCAGTAGCACTCCCAGTCGCGGGTAGGACCGAAGATCTTTTCGCAGAAAAGACCGTCCTTTTCCGGCTTCAGGGTTCGGTAGTTAATGGTTTCAGGTTTTTTGACTTCGCCGTGTGACCAGCGACGGATGTCGTCCGCGGTCGCCAGGCCAATGCGCAGCTCATCAAAGAAATTGACGTCAGGCACGTGAATCCTCTTTCTTGCCGTTAGGCCAAAATTTCAGGTAGATCAGACTTCTTCGACGGTGTTTGCTTCGTTACGCGACAGGTTGATGCCCAGCTCTTCAGCTGCGCGGTACACCTCGTCGTCGTCTCGCATCTCAACTGACTGGCCATCCGAAGACAGCACTTCCACGTCGAGGCACAGGGACTGCATTTCCTTGATAAGAACCTTGAAGGACTCCGGGATTCCCGGGTCAGGAAGGTTGTCGCCCTTAACGATCGCTTCGTAGACCTTGACACGGCCAGGAATGTCGTCGGACTTGATGGTGAGCAGTTCCTGGAGTGTGTACGCGGCACCGTATGCTTCCAGTGCCCACACTTCCATTTCACCGAAGCGCTGACCACCGAACTGTGCCTTACCACCCAGAGGCTGCTGGGTAATCATGGAGTACGGTCCTGTCGAACGCGCGTGAATCTTGTCGTCGACCAGGTGGTGCAGCTTAAGCATGTACATGTAACCGACCGAAATCGGGAACGGGAACGGTTCACCCGACCGTCCGTCAAACAGACGTGCCTTACCAGTGGAGTCGATCAGACGATCTCCGTCGCGGTTTGGGCGAGTTGAGTCAAGCAGACCGCGCAGTTCGTGTTCGTGCGCACCGTCAAACACTGGTGTTGCCACGTTCGTGCCCGGTTCAGCGTCGAATTCGAACTTACCGTCAGCCAGTTCCTTGGCCCATTCGGGGTTACCTTCGATGTGCCATCCCTGGTTGGCGATCCAACCCAAGTGGATTTCGAAAACCTGCCCAATGTTCATACGACGAGGAACACCGTGTGGGTTCAGGATGACGTCGACAGGCGTTCCGTCTTCCATGAACGGCATGTCTTCGATCGGAAGGATCTGGGAGATGACACCCTTGTTACCGTGACGTCCAGCCATCTTGTCACCGATGGTGATCTTGCGGCGTTGTGCGACGTACACGCGAACCAGCTGGTTGACACCTGGTGACAGTTCGTCGTCTTCTTCACGGTCGAACACCTTGACACCAATGACGGTACCGGTCTCACCGTGTGGCACCTTGAGCGAGGTGTCACGGACTTCACGGGACTTCTCACCGAAGATCGCGCGTAGCAGGCGCTCTTCTGGAGTGAGTTCGGTTTCACCCTTAGGCGTGACCTTACCCACCAAGATGTCGCCGTCGGTGACTTCCGCGCCGATCCGGATGATGCCTCGTTCGTCGAGCTCAGCCAAAGCGTCGGGTGAGATGTTCGGGATGTCACGAGTGATCTCTTCAGCACCCAGCTTGGTGTCGCGAGCATCGATTTCGTGCTCTTCGATGTGGATCGACGAAAGGACGTCGTCCTGCACCATGCGCTGCGACAGAATGATCGCGTCTTCGAAGTTGTAACCTTCCCAAGACATGAATGCCACAAGGAGGTTCTTACCCAGAGCCATTTCACCGTTCTCGGTGGATGGTCCGTCAGCAAGAACTGCTCCAACCTCAACGCGGTCACCCTGGTCAACAATGATGCGCTGGTTGTACGAGGTTCCATGGTTGGAACGACGGAACTTCTCAGCCTTGTAAGTGGTGGTAGTTCCATCATCGTTCATGACGGTCACATAGTCAGCGGACACCTCGGTCACCACACCAGCCTTTTCAGCTGTGATGACGTCACCAGCGTCAACTGCCGCACGGTATTCCATACCCGTACCAACGTAAGGCGCCTGGGCGCGCACCAGAGGAACAGCCTGGCGCTGCATGTTCGCACCCATGAGAGCACGGTTAGCGTCGTCGTGTTCGAGGAACGGAATCAGAGCGGTTGCAACCGACACCATCTGACGTGCAGAAACGTCCATGAAGTCGATTTCGTCAGCTGGGATCAGATCAGCTTCTCCACCACCACCCATGGGGCGGGCGAGGACGAACTCTTCTTCGAACTTCTGGTCTTCAGTCAGCGGGGCGTTAGCCTGCGCGATGTTGAATTCCAGTTCGTCGTCGGCCGTCAGGTACTGCGTCTTATCAGTGACAACACCGTTTTCAACCTTGCGGTACGGGGTCTCAATGAAACCGAACGGGTTGATGCGGGCGTAGGACGCAAGCGAACCGATCAGACCAATGTTGGGGCCTTCAGGGGTTTCAATGGGGCACATACGGCCGTAGTGCGACGGGTGAACGTCACGCACGTCCATACCTGCGCGGTCACGTGAAAGACCACCAGGACCAAGAGCCGACAGACGACGCTTGTGTGTCAGACCCGCAAGCGGGTTGTTCTGGTCCATGAACTGCGACAGCTGGCTGGTTCCGAAGAACTCCTTGATCGCAGCAACCACAGGGCGGATGTTGATCAGCGTCTGAGGCGTAATCGCTTCGACGTCCTGAGTGGTCATGCGTTCGCGGACCACACGCTCCATACGCGACAGACCAGTGCGCACCTGGTTTTCGATCAGTTCACCAACCGCGCGGATACGGCGGTTACCAAAGTGGTCGATGTCGTCGAGCGCCACACGGATGTCAGCCTTCTGGCCATCGCGCACACCTGGCATGGTTTCCTTGCCAGCGTGCAGGCTGACGATGTAGCGGATGGTTGCAACGATGTCGTCAACCGTCAAAACCGATTCGGTCAGAGCCTCGTCGACACCCAGTTTGCGGTTGATCTTGTAACGGCCCACCTTGGCCAGATCGTAACGCTTGGGGTTGAAGTAGAGGTTGCGCAGAAGGGTTTCAGCAGCGTCAACAGTTGCTGGTTCTGCTGGACGCAGTTTCTTGTAAATGTCCAGAAGTGCTTCTTCGCGGGTGCTGACCGTGTCCTTGGCCAGAGTGTCTTTAATGGAGTCGAACTCACCAAACTCTTCAAGGATCTGTGATTCGGTCCAGCCCAAAGCCTTCAAAAGAACCGTGACCGACTGCTTACGCTTGCGGTCCAGACGCACACCAACCTGGTCGCGCTTGTCGACTTCGAACTCCAACCAAGCACCGCGGGACGGGATGATCTTTGCGGTGTAGATGTCGCGGTCCGAGGTCTTGTCCGGCACGGACTCGAAGTACGCACCTGGCGAGCGCACCAGCTGGGAAACGACAACACGTTCGGTTCCGTTGATGATGAACGTTCCCTTGTCGGTCATGAGCGGGAAGTCACCCATGAACACGGTCTGGGATTTAATTTCACCCGTGTTGTTGTTCATGAATTCGGCGATCACGAAGAGTGGCGCCGAGTACGTCATGTCACGTTCTTTACACTCGTCGATCGAGTATTTGGGTGGCTCGAAGCGGTGTTCGCTAAATGACAGCGACATTGCTCCAGAGAAGTCTTCTACCGGCGAGATCTCTTCAAAAATGTCTTCAAGACCCGAGGTAGTAGCAACTGAGTCGTCTCCATTTTCAATTGCTTCTGCTACGCGGTCTTGCCAGCGTTCGTTTCCGATCAGCCAGTCGAAGCTGTCGATCTGCAGACCAAGCAGATTAGGAACTTCGAGTGGTTCGTGAATCTTGGCGAAGGAAACGCGCTTGGGCGGGTTAGCGGTCCTTGTGTTTTCGTTGGCGACGGCCAATGGGATCCTTCCACAGTGGTTGTATCTCCGAGCGCTGCAGTTCACGCCCACCGCTATATGAAGGCAAAATGAAGTCACCGCAACGCAAACCACCAGTTTAACCGCGAATACCAAACCGCGCAAGATCGTTGTGGTATGGTTCTTTCTTTTCACCTTTCTTGAGAAATCCATGTGTGTACGAGGGATTCGTTCGCGCTGGTGAGCATGCGATGTCGAGTCGCGGTGACCCGAGGTTGTGGATACTCACGTGTTTTGAGACAAATCTGCAACGAACCGCCCCTCCCCCTGTGGATAACGCATTCTCCGCGCAATCCCAATGCTAAATTTCTGGCTGAAAGGGAGTGACAGACGTGACACTTGGTTGGCTACTAATTTTTTCGTGGATCAGCGTCCTTACCGTGCTTGTGGCGGGCGTAGTTTTGAACGCCACGACAGCGTCAGCCAGAACACGCACGGCCAGCCAGAAACCACCTCGGCCGGGGCCTTCCACTCCACCACCCACAACCCACGCAGGATCCGGACCGCCACCCCCGCAACCCCCACAGAACTCCGCGCACTCCGGTTACCCTGGTTTTTCTGACGGCCCTCCGCAGGCGAGCCCGCCTAGTCAGCCGGGTCAACCTGGTCATCCCGGTCAGCCAGGACGAGCAAGCCAGCCCGGTCAGCAGCCACCGCTCCCCCGCCAGACAGCTCAGAAACAGCAGCCTTCAACCGCATGGATGCCTAACATTCTTCTGGGTGTGGCGTGCCTGTTCCTCATCGCCGCTGCGATCACGTTCGCGAGTGTGACTGGGTCACCGATCGTGCGCGCTGTAGCAATTGGGGTTGTCGCGGCGCTTTCGTATGTAGCGGGCCTTGTTATTCACGCCCTGTCTGCCCGGCTCAAGCCTGTTGGTTTTGCGTTGGTGGCCCTGGGAATCGCGCTGCTTCCCATTGCGGCCGGGTTGTTGGGCGCAAGTGATTCCATTCCGGGTTCGGTGGCATGGTTTGCGGCGTCGCTGGTGGGCGTTATCGCGTATGTGTTGGCAGCGATTCTGTTGAAGTCCGAAACGATCATGTGGTTCGGCTTGCTGTTCGTGGGTTCGTTAGTGCTGTCCATTGTGAACTTCGCAGCGTTGCCACCTGTGGCGTTTTTCTACGGGCTCATGGCGACGGCCACCGTTTTCGCTCTTATTGGGGCGCTGGGTCGCAACCGGTTACCTAAACGGTTTGTGCGCCCACACATGCTCTTGGGTGAGATTCTGGCGCCCGCGTCTGCGGTCGCGTGCCTGTTCGTGCAGCCGTTCCCTGCCACGTACCAATGGGCAATTCTGTTTGGTCTTCTGACCCTGTTCTATGTCCTTTCCGCGAGCCTAAACCGTTGGGGCTGGCAGGCCATTGTTGCTCGTGTAACTGGGGCGTTTACGATCGCGCTGACGGCAAACGCCGTGACTAAATTGATCAGCGATACAGACGATGCGATTATGTTCGCTACCGGCCTTGCGTTCCTCATTGTTGGGCTGTGGCACGTGGTGGAAGCGCTTATCCGTCGAGCGAATACTTCTTTCCGCTTGACCGCACATATCGTGACAACCGCGTGTTTCCTGGTGGGCACAGCGGTCACGGGGTTCCGAATCGAAGCCGTTGACGGCAGGCTCTATATCCCTGCTGGGATCATTTTCGCTGCTCTCGCTGCGATGCACATACTGTTCGCTGTGGCAACAGATACTCCCCTGCAACGCGCTTTGGGTTACGGCTCAGCCGTGATGTTCGCCGTGTCGCTCGCGTGCGTTGTTGCTCATTTCATTGGCGACGATAAGTCCGCGGTCGTCATTTGCTACGTCATGGCAGTGGGCCTTTTCGTCGTGGCTGACGCGTTGTTCACCGGATGGATTGTCAGTCCCCGAGGTCGCAGTCGCCGCCGCCTTCGTGTCGCCTCGCCGTTTTACACAGCGGTCTTCCCTGCGAGCGCGTTCGCACCGGCTTTTCTTGCCCTGTTTTATGGGATGCAGGTGTGGCACCTCATTGTCCTTTTTGTGCTGGTTTTGGTGGTCGTGGGACTGGCTTTTCTGGTGCGTTCAGGCCTGTTCACATTGTCCGCAGTTCCACTGCTTTTCACTTTTTCATTTGGCGTCGACGCGGTCATTCATAGCGGTCGCGACTCGTGGAACTGGATTTTCTCCCGCCCTCTTTCGCTTGCTTTCTTTGCTCTTTTGGCAGCTGGCCTCATGGTGGCGTACGCGCGTCTGTACGCACGTGGCCGTTACCGGCGAGCGCAGTATTCTGCGATTGCGAGTCTGATAGTGACTGGTTTGGGCGCGGTGAACGCTTTGATGATCACGTTCGCCCCAAACTTCCCTTATGCGGTCCTGTTTGTGACTGCGACCGTGGTTGATCTGGTGGCGTTGCTTGTGAGTTTTGAAGTGGCACGTCGCCTGACCCGTGCTGAACACCAACGCCGGGTGGTAGTTGCGAGGACTAAGCATGCCGAGCGTGCTCAGCACGGGCCTGTGGCTTCATTCAGGCCGTCCCCGGCACCGGTGTTTGTCATTCTGTGTGCGGTCGCGGTGTGCGTACACGCGGTTGGGGCTGTAGCGCCTAAGTTCGAAGACTGGTACTTCTTCACAATAGCGAGCGTCTTGGCGACCGCAGTGATTGTGTACGTGACTCACGTTTTGCGGGTTCAGTGGTTCATTTTGGCAACGATGGTCACGGTCCCAGCGTTTGCGTTGTCTGTCACGTCCACGTTCCTTGAGGGGACTAATCACATGGTGCTCGCCAACATTATTGCGTGGGCAATCTTGTACGCGGTTCACTGGGTGCAGGTGCTGGTTAAGCGGAAAGCTCTTGCAAGCTTGGTTGCCGCGACGCTGATCTTGCTGGGCGCGTTGCTACCTGCAGCCTTCATCGATAGTTCCGCGGTGCCGATTCCGTCGTTTGCCCGGGTTGTCGTGGGACTTATTTTGTTGGCTGTCGCTGCCACAGTCATGACTGCTGTGCGGGTGAGTCGCCACCGTGCGGTGTTCTTTGAGATCGCCAGTTATGTGGGTGCGTTGGGGCTGGCGGTTTCGTTCAGCGGTCTGGTGCGCTGGAATTTCTATGTGCCGTTGCACATCGTGGCGCTCACCGCACTGTTCTGGGCGTGGGTGTATGGCAGCCGAGGTGGTTTCCCCTGGCTTGCCTCCCGTCGCGTTGGTACGCAGGTGAGGTTGTATGTCACGTTCGGGCTCATGACGTTCATTGGCCTGTTGGTGGCGCTAATCTCAGGTGGCTTCTACACGGCGGTGTTCTTGTCGTGGCTGGTGTTCTTTCTCATCATGGGTGCGCTTACCAACCGACCAGTTTTGGTGTGGTGTTCCGTTGGAACCTTGGCTCTTTCAGCCGTGTGGTTGTTCCGTGACGTGGTCTGGCTGGTGTTGGTTGTTCTTGCGCTCATCATCATCGGTGTCGTTGTGTGGATGCTGCTACGTGGCAATCGGAAGCCCGAGGGTGATGCGCACTCAGAACAACCGGTTCAGCCGTTCGGTGACACTCAGGACCGGCAGCACGCGCAGGCACCTCAACCACCTCGGCGGCAGGTTCCGCAGCCACCGCAGGTGCCACAACCTCCGCAGGTGCAACGGCAACAGCCTCCGCATCAACCGCAGGCGCGGGAACCTTTCAATCCTCCCCCACAACCTCCGCAACAGCAGGGTTATCACAGACGGCCCGCCCCCGAGGGAGGAAACTCAAGCGACCGGTTCCGCCCGCCGAACTCGTGACGCTTCGAAAGGCCAGATCAGCGTGGGTTAGTCGGTTCTGTCGGATGATTTGCGTGAAGCGACAACAATTGCGGCTACAAACGACAAACCGGCGAGCACCCACAGAACCCATGCGAACTCGGTCAGCCATAGGGCCAAAACGATGAAAACTGCTCCAAGCACCGCGAGAATGCTTGCAATGTAGGTCTTTGGTCGCTTGTTCATAACCCGCCTCAGCTTTACTCGGTTACGCCTGTGCAACTGTTCTCAGTCTAAACTAACAGGCCGAAGCCTTCGCTTGCTTACGCAGACGTCGTGGTTTCACACCCTCGCGTACCCACCTATGCATCGTCCGTTGCCCAGGATAACCAAGCTCACGAATTGTCTTAGTTACCGACTTCGTACGCTTAAAAACCCGAAAAGCCTCACGCCGCTGCTCCTTGGTATACGAACGACTCATAACGGAATCCTCCAAGAATCCGTCCGCATCCCCGAACAAGGGTGCGCTTCATCGTGGAGCCTTTCAGGGTCATATGGGGGCAGTGGAGCGAAGTAGTGGATCAGTGGACGGCGGTGGATGCCGGAGTAGGCGTGGTGTGTCCCTCCTCCGACTCGGCCGGAGCCAGGTGGGCCGGATCCAGATCAATGCGGCGCAACAGCTGGGCGTTCAGGGCGACCACGATGGTCGAGGCAGACATCAAGATCGCGCCCATGGCCGGGGACAGCACGAGCCCGATCGAGGCGAGCACGCCGGCGGCCAGTGGCACGGCGAGGATGTTGTAGCCAGAGGCCCAGATGAGGTTCTGGATCATCTTGCGGTAGCTGGCCTGCGAGAGCTCAATCATCGACAGCACTGCCCGCGGGTCATCACTGGCCAGGACCACTCCGGCGGATTCCATGGCCACATCCGTGCCGGCCCCGATGGCGATACCGACCTCCGCGCGGGTCAGAGCGGGGGCGTCGTTGACACCGTCGCCGACCATGGCCACGCTCAGGCCACGCTCCTGTAACTGGGTGACCTTGGTGTCCTTGTCCTGGGGCAGGACCTCGGCGAAGACCTCATCGATCCCCAGGTCCTGGCCAACCGCCTGGGCCACCTGCTGCGCGTCACCGGTGATCATCGCGACCTTCACCCCGCGGTCCTGCAGGGCTTTCACGGCGGCGCGGGATTCGGGGCGGATCTTGTCCTCGACGGCCACCGCACCGATGATCTGACCATCGCGGACAATATGGAGCACACCGGCCCCACGCCCGGTCCAGGCGCTGGTGGTGTCGGTAAGCTCGGCCGGGGTGGTGAGGTTGAACTCGCGCAGCATGTTCGGCCCGCCCACGAGGATCTCAGCGCCATCGACAGTGGCCCGGACCCCCCGGCCGGAGGCGGCGCTGAAACCAGTTGCACGGATTT
>NZ_ADNU01000005.1 GCF_000178455.1 Brevibacterium mcbrellneri ATCC 49030
GCAGGACATGACGCGGGCAGCGGCGCCGCGTGCGAAGATCTCCCGCGGCGGCCTGGAGTGGGCGCTGCGGGGCATCGTCATCGACCACCTCACCGTCACCCGCGTCGCCGCAGGTCTCGGGGTGTCCTGGAGTGCCGCGAACGCCGCCGTCCTCGCGGAAGGCAAGCGGCGCCTGATCGACGACCCCGCCCGGTTCGACGGGGTCACCACGATCGGTGTCGACGAGCACGTCTGGCGACACACGAGGCTGGGCGACAAGTACGTCACCGTGATCATCGACCTCACGCCCGCGAGGAACAAGACCGGGCCGGCGAGGCTGCTGGACATGGTCGAGGGCCGCTCCAAGGCGGTGTTCAAGCAGTGGCTCGCCGCCCGCCCTGCGGACTGGGCGAAGCGGATCGAGGTGGTCGCGATGGACGGCTTCGCCGGGTTCAAGACCGCTGCCGCCGAGGAACTCCCCGACGCCGTCCCCGTCATGGACCCGTTCCACGTGGTCCGCCTCGCCGGCGACGCGCTGGATGTCTGCCGGCGTCGGGTCCAGCAAGACACCACCGGTCACCGCGGGCTCAAGGGCGACCCGCTCTACAAAGCCCGCCGCACCCTGCACACCGGGGCGAGCCTGCTCACCGACCGGCAGCGGGCACGCCTGGACGCAGTGTTCGCGAGCGAGGAGCACGTCGAGGTCGAGGCGACCTGGGGCATCTACCAGCGCATCGTCGCGGCCTACCGGGAGCCCGACAAGAAGAAAGCGAAGGCGATGATGCAGGAGGTGATCGCTGCGATCAGCAGCGGCGTTCCCGCGGCGCTCGTCGAGGTCCGCAAGCTCGGCCGGACCATGAAGCAGCGGGCGGGCGACATCCTCGCGTTCTTCGACCGCCCAGGCACCAGCAACGGCCCGACCGAGGCCATCAACGGGCGACTCGAACACCTCCGCGGCTCCGCCCTCGGCTTCCGCAACCTCACCCACTACATCGCTCGGTCGCTGCTCGAAGCCGGAGGGTTCAGACCCGCGCTACACCCTCGTTCGTGAAGAGCC
>NZ_ADNU01000004.1 GCF_000178455.1 Brevibacterium mcbrellneri ATCC 49030
AACAACGAACTCACTAGCACCGGTGTCACCGTTGCCCTCAGAGTTTCCAGCACCCCCAGCGTCTTCAGACTGACCGTTCGAACATCCCGTCAACGCCAGAACGCCAATCATTCCCACCGCACACGTGCGGACAGCGGATCGGACAACCTTCTTCAGCATTTTTTCTCCTTCTAGGCCCCCAACAGGCCAGCTCAAGGATAGTCGGCGCACACGTGCATGCACCTATTCGCATGTGCGCATATGCGTAATCTCACAGGCGCGTCAGTCCAAAGGTGTGACTGTGAGCGTCCCTGTGACCTCTGAGCGCCGCACGTCCACCTTGACCCCGTACGCGCTTTCTAAGAAAGCGGGGGTGAGAACGACCTCGGGCGGGCCCTGTGCCACCACCTGGGAACCCGCCGAGGTGGGTGCCAGCAACACGAGTTCGTCGCAGTACCGTGCGGCTTGAGTGATGTCGTGGAGGACCGCGATCACGGTGCGGTGTCCGCTGGCCCACGGGCGTAGCAACTGCAGCACCCGCTGTTCGTGGTTGAGATCCAAGGCCGAGGTGGGTTCGTCAAGGACCAGAGTGGGCGCTTCCTGCGCGATCGCGCGGGCCAGCGAAGTGAGTTGGCGCTCGCCTCCACTGGTTTGGCGTACGGGCCGGTCAGCCCAGTCCGTGGCCCCCACCTGCTCTAACGCGGCGTCAATCACCTCGACGTCGTGGGCAGATTTCAGAGTGAACCGATCTTGGCGCACGTACCGGCCCATCGAAACGAGCTCACGGCCGGTGAAGTCGTCCGGAGGTGGCGTGTCTTGAGCGACAAACGCGACGTGTTCGGCGCGTTCCCGAGCGCTCATGTGCGCTATTTCATGACCGTCCACTCGTACAGAACCCGTGTAGGCACGAACACCAAGGATCGCGTGCAGAAGCGTTGATTTACCCGCCCCGTTGGGTCCAATAATGCCGTGAACATGACCTGGTTCGAACGTCGCAGACACATCGCTCAGTACAGTGCGTTTGCCGTACGCAACCGCCACGTTTTCCAGAGTGACGCCGGTACTCATCGCCTGTTCCCCGTTTGTCGTCACCGTGCCCTCCGCATCACCAGGAACAGCAAGAATGGTGCGCCCACCAGTGCTGTTACGGTTCCGGTTTGGAGCACAACAGGGTTAAAGATCATCCGCGCGCACGTGTCGGCGACAACCAGGAACGTTCCTCCTAGAAAGAACGAGGCTGGGAGCAAGAACGTGTGGTCGGAACGGAACATCAAACGCACCAAGTGCGGAACCACCAAACCAACAAACGCAATGATTCCCGTGATCGCCACACCAGCGGCGGTGGTGAGAGCTGCGGCTGCCAACACCAGCTGCGAGACCCGGCGCACTTCAACCCCAGAGGACTGAGCGGTGGTCTCCCCCAGAGCGAACATGTTGAGTTCACGCGCAAAGAACAGCACACCGGCCGCACCAACAAACAGCGGAATGATCGCAACACCCAGATCGCTCATGGTGCGGCCTGTCAGATCACCGTTGAGCCAAAACAACGCAGAACGCGCGTCCTCAGCGTTCGTCGCATTCGCAATCACCGCTGAAATTACGGCACCCAAAAACGCGTTCATCGACATACCCACCAACAACAGGGTTGCCGGGGAACCACCTCGGCGGAATCCAATCGCTTGGACAACAAACGTGGCAACCAACGCTCCCACAAAAGCGCCCACGGGCAAAACCCACGGGTTCGCAACACCGCACACGATGCACAAAACCGCCACGGTAGCCGCGCCACTGGACACTCCTGTGATGCCAGGTTCTGCTAACGGATTGCGGAACACCGCCTGCATTGCCGCGCCCGCGATACTGAGTGAGCCACCCACCAAAGCCGCCGTGAGAACCCGTGGCAGGCGCACCTCGGTCACCAACAGATCAGGGCCTTGTGGCTCCACACCGCCCGGCATTAACCGTGCCAAAGCGCCAACGACCTCGGGAAGGGTCAGCGTCACAGGGCCAACCGCAACAGCAACAAAACTGGCGACAAGCAACACCACAGCAAGCACACCGAGCCACACGAACCGGGTCGGCAAGGTGGTAGAGCGCATCACGGCTGGGCGGGTGCGCTGAGGAACTTCACGTTTGGGCATGTCTCCTACAAGAATACGGATACGATACATGTATGGCGGTAGACCCAGCGGTGTTGCGTGAATTTGCGTCCGAACTAGGAATACGAACTGAGTACTACGGCAGTGACGGTGCTTTCAAAAGCGTGCCGCACGAAACCTTGCAAGCGGTCGTGGCGTCGTTTGGGTATCCGGTTGAGTCGAACCAGGACGTTGACGCGGCCCGCACAGAACGCACCCTCGCATACTGGCAACGGACCTTGCCTCCCATCACCGTGACACGCGACGACCGGGAGGACACAATCCCGGTTCATGTCCCCCATGGGACGTCCGTGACCGTGGACATGCTTTTTGAAGACGGCGGGGGTCAGGCGCTCACCCAGGTTGAGGACAATACGCCGCCTTTTGATACCGGCGCCGAGGTCGTTGGCCAGGCCCGCTTTTTACTTCCGGCAGGGCTGCCGTTGGGGTGGCACACGCTGGTGGCACACACGGAAAAAGGCGAGGCACACGCGCAAGCGGTGGTGACACCGGCGCGGTTGACCACCTCAGACGTGGTGAGTAGACGACGTGCCGTGGGCGTTCACGCGCAGCTGTACTCAGTGCGGTCGGAACGGTCCTGGGGTATGGGCGATATCGCTGATCTTCGTGATGTGAGCGCGATCCTGGGGGCGCGCTTCAACGCTGATTTTGTGCAGATCAACCCGTTGCACGCCACTGCGCCCGCTCCCCCGGTTGAAGCGTCGCCGTATTTGCCGTCATCGCGGCGTTTTTTCGCTGCCTTGTATGTGCGGGTGGAGGACATTCCGGAGTTTGCGCAGGCGCCTGAGTCTGTTCGGCAACGTGTGCGCGAATTGCACCAGCAGTTTGCGTCGGTTAACCGGCTGAATACGTTGCTTGATAGGAACCGGGTGTTGACGGCGAAGCTCGAAGCGCTGGAGCTGTTGTTTGCGGTTCCGCGCACCCCGGCGCGGAAGGCGCTGTTCGATGCGTATCGCAGGGCGGAAGGTTCCGGACTGTCCGAGTTTGCTCAGTGGTGCGCGGATGAGGCGGGACGATGCCGGCCTGGGGACGCGGTGATGGCTGATCCTGAGTTTCACGCTTGGGTGCAGTGGATCATCGACGAGCAACTTATGCATGCTCAGTCTGCTGCGACGGCTGCGGGTATGCGTATTGGCATCATGCATGACCTGGCTGTGGGAGTCGAAGAGAACGGTGCCGATGCATGGATGCACAGGACCGTTTTAGCTGAGGGCGTGTCGGTTGGTGCTCCGGCTGATCAGTACAACGAGCATGGTCAGGATTGGTCGCAATCCCCGTGGCACCCCGAACGCATGGTCCAGCACTGCTACCGGCCGTGGCGTGACATGCTGCGTACGCTCATGCGTCATGCCGGGGGCTTACGGGTTGACCACATTCTGGGGCTGTTCCGTTTGTGGTGGATTCCACGTGGCAACACCGCGCTCAACGGCGCATATGTGACGTATGACCACGAGGCGTTTGTAGGGATTCTGGCGTTGGAGGCGCAGAGGTCCGGCACCGTTGTGGTGGGTGAGGACTTGGGAACGTTCGAACCGTGGATCCAGGACTATTTGCAGGAGCGTGGGATCCTGGGCACCTCGGTACTGTGGTTCGAGCGGGACGGTGGGACACCTCGGGCCCCGCAACGATACCGACGCGCGTGCCTAGCAACGGTCAACACGCACGATTTGGCGCCGGTGCGTGGGTATGTGGACTGTTCGCATGTCAAGGTGCGTGAACAGTTGGGGTTGCTCACCCGGCCGGTGACCCAGGAGTTTGCTGACGAGAAGCGGGCGATTGATGCGGTCGTTGAGGCGGCGGATGTGGCGGGATGCTTCGGCCCTGAGGGCTCGAGCGACACGGATGATTTGGTTGTGGGGTTGCACCGGTATATCGCGCAGACGCCAGCAGTTCTGGTTGCGGCGGGGCTTGCCGATTGTGTGGGTGAACGGCGCATGCAGAATCAGCCGGGGACAAACACGGAGTACCCGAACTGGAAACTGCCGCTTGCTGATTCGAAAGGTCGTGTGGTGTTGGTCGACGATCTAGCTGGGCAGCCTCTGCTTGCTCGCATTATGGATGCGCTTTCCGAATAATTTTTTATACGATGAGCCCGTGACTGACTCATATAGCGTGAACGCGGAATGGTATGCGGCCCTGGTTATGCCGTGGCAAGACGGGATGGACAGTGCGGTCCGAACGCTTTTAGGACCGATCGACGGTGGTGCTGTTGTCGACATCGCAAGTGGCGTGGGCACGGGTTTGCCACTGTTGCATGAACTGGGTGCGGAGCGCCTGTACGCGGTTGAACCGTCTGAAGCGATGCGGATTGGGCTGGTGACAACGGTGGCGCGCGATCCGAAGCTCATGAGTGTCACCACCGTTGTTCCGCATGCGTTTCCGCAGGCCAGCGAGCTATTGCCGGCGGAGTGGTCGGCGGGCGTGATGTTGAATGCGCTTGGTCACCTGGACGATACTGACCGGGAAGAGTTGTGGGCTACTGTTGCGAAGCGGCTGGTACCTGGCGGGAGATTTGTTCTTTCACTGCAACCACCTGAAACGGTCACGGAGATTCCGTGGGCCGACTTTGGATCTGTGCAGATTGGTGATCATGTATTGCAGACGCGAGGCAAGGCGGAACCGCTGAGTGACACGCATGTGGAGTGGACCATGGAGTGGACGCTCATGGACCAGGACCGTGCCGTAATTGACGCTCGCACAACCACCTACCCGTGGCGGGTGCTCAGTCACGACCAGGTGGTTGACGAAGCGTCCCGGCACGGGCTCGTGGAAGTGCATGGCGAGGCGATTCCCACGTTTGTTGCGTTGGAAAAGCCTGTCTAGACGGAAAGCAACTACTTCGTAAAGAAGTCGTTTGGACCGGTGATGTTTCCGTCCTTGTCGTACAAGTAGAAACCTTTGCCGTCAGCAATACCGCTGAAGCCAGCGTCGATCGCCTCTTGTAGCTTTGCGGCAAAACGTTGTTCGGTTTCGTCTTCAGAGTTACGTGAAATGTTTGCTGCAACGTTGAAGCCGACTACGTCGTACACCTCAAACGGGCCGCGTCCAAAATGGGTTCCGGCCTTCCATGCGTTGTCGATTGCTTCAGGTTCTCCAACCCCATTGATGTAGAGGGCTGATCCGGCACGCAACCATGGGATTAGCAACGAGTTTAGGAAGTACCCTGGCGTTTCTTTTTCTACTCGAGCAGGGACCATGCCAGTTTCTTCCGCAAATGTAACTGCTTTGTCAACGGTCGAAGGGTCCGTTTTGGGCGTACCCATGACTTCTGCGAGGTTCTGGGACCAGATACGGTTGGCGTAGTGGATTGCGACAAATCGTTCCGGTGCTCCGCTTGAGTCAGCGAAAAGCGAAGGCAGGAGCGATGAGGTGTTGGTGGCAAGCACTGTGCGTGCGTCAGCCAGTTTTCCTACTTTTTCCCATGTTTCGCGTTTCAGGTCCAAGTTTTCAGGTACCGCTTCAATAATGATGTCAACGTCACTCACGGCTTTTGCAAGTTCAGTGGTGGTTGAAATTCGCGACAGCGCTTCATCGAACTTAGGTTCACTGAAGTCTCTGAGATCTTCCGAGTAGCCGCGACGCATCCAGTCCCAGCGAGCCGGCAGTTTGTCGAGTGATTCCTGGAACGGATCAAAAATTGTGACGTCTTTTCCGTGGTATGCCGCTTGCATAGCAATTTGGGATCCCAAAACGCCACCACCCAAGATTGTTACGGTCTTAAAGATTGTCATTGTATGCCCCCTCCTAAAGAGTCGAATGCCTGTGGTTCGAATGCTACTCCTGTCAGGAGACTGGGCGGGGTCATCGCGAAGCAAAATGTCTGTGAACTCTACTTGGACAAGCGGTCTTTACGACGTAGTTGACCTGTGAGGATAGGGGCAACGAGAGATGTGAGGACAACCAGAATCCAGAAGTCGCCATTGCGCACATCGAAGGTGGCGAGGAACTGCCCGATTGTTGCACCTTCAAGGAACATGGGCACAGCGTCGAAGACGTTTGTGAGAACGAACCAGCCTACTCCCATGATGACGTAGTCCGCGGGTTTGCAGTCCCGAATCTTGGGAATAAAGATGAAGGCCATCCCTAAAATCAGAATCGACAGGATGATCCCGCTGACAGGGCGTGCCCCATCTCCGATCGCGTCAACCAGCACGTTTTCGCGAAAGCCACCGTTGAGAATGGCCAGCGGAATAATGCCCAACCACACGGCAAACGCCTTCAAGAACTTCATGGCTCAATTATCTCAAATGTGCTTGCGCGCTTACGTCGCAGGGCAGTCGCCTGAAGAGGTGGCTGCCCTGTGTCATGCGCGCCCTTGCTAGCGCCTGTTAGCGCACAGTCGAGTTAGTGCCGTCCACGGCGCCGTGTGCCAGCCAGCGCTATGCTACCTACACCAATTCCTGCCAGCGCAAACAGCAACACCGCTGACACTTCGGTGCCCGTGCGTGGAAGCGTGCTTCCTTCGTCGTTCGCCTCCGTAGCCTCTGTCTGTGATTCCGAGCCTTCGGAGTCAGAAGTGGATTCCTCGTGGTCACCCGGTTGGTCCCCGGGTTCCTCCGGTTGCTCACTGTCTCCCGGCTTCTCCGGTTCCTCGCGATCTTCATCCCCTGGTTTTTCAGGCTCGTTTGGCTGTTCCTTGTCAGCAGTCGGCACTGTCACTTCTTGAGTTGCGGTGCGGCCGTTGACCGTCACGCTCAGTTTTGCCGTGCCCGGACGTAGCGCCGTGATCTCCCCACTCACGGGGTTGTACCGGATCACAGCGTTTTCATCAGTGGTTTCTTCGGACTGCTCACTGCCGTCAACGACATGGACACCTTCGCCACCCCACTGCGCCGTGACCGGCCACGCGACTGGAACCGTCCTTCCGTCCTGCACGAACGAAGCAGTGACCTCGCTGCTTTCGCCCTGCGGAACAGCGCGCGAGGTTTCGAGCGAGATCTCGTCGACCCACGGTCGGGTTTCTGCGGCCAACCAGTCCACTCGGTCTTGCGGAGACGGGTTCTTTCCAACCTTGCCATTTGCCGGGTCGATACCCAGCATCGTCCAACCGGTGAAGCCTCCTGTCTCCGGGGTTCCTGCCGGGCTCTTACCGGAATTACCGTTCACCAGATAGGTCACTCCCTCTACTGCAGAGCCGTGGAACACACCCACGTGTGCGTTGATCACTGCAGCCGACTTGCCTGATGTGCGTTTGAAATCAGCCATGAGCTTCTCAAAAGCACGCGCCTCGCGTTCATCTGCCAGCTGGCTGTTCTTCGTTGGCAACGGATCGTTGGGCGGGTGGTGGAAGAACACCGTCACACCTGTCAGATCTTCATTACCAGCAACCTCGTCCAGTTGCTTCTCCAGCTTCGCGATCTGGTCGATCCCACCGCTACGTAGCGAACCACCCGCCGTGTTAAGGGTAATCACTCGAGTACCGTCAACGTCCTGCGAGGAGGTCGCAGCTCCGACCTCTTGTTCGAACACACCAATATCGCTACCCATGATTTCGTGGTTACCGGGCACGTAAATGTGCGGAATGCTTGTGTCCCACTCCTCGTCGATGATCTTCTTCGCAAGAGCGAAGTCTTCTTTGGATCCTTCGTCCACGAAGTCACCATCGATGATCAGCAGATCGGGCTTTGCCTCACGGATCTCACGCAGGGTGCGACGAGCACCTGCCACCGCCTCGGAATCGGGTTGAGCGGCAATGAACTGAGCGTCACTCATCACCGCGATCTTCTGCGGGCGGTCTCCCACATCACCGTGTGTGAGCAACGCCGGGTCGTGGATTGCGGGCTCCTTCTCACCCTCCGCCGTGGGCACAGTGGTGACCTGCAGGTTGGATACTGCGATGTCGCCTGTGTACTGGGCATCCGGGCGGGTTTCCATCATGCGGATACGATCGACCGTCAGCGGTTGTGCAAGCCCTTCGGGAACAGCGAACTTGACTATTTGCCACCCTTCTTTCTCGAGGTGGTCGCCGTCAATGTTGGTGACGGTCCCGTTCGCGTCGGTCACCTGCAAGCGTGGCCAGGTGCCGTTTCCGTCGCTCTTAACATCCAGGCTGAATCCGATTGCAGTGCCCTCCACGGGCTCGGTTTTCTTGGCCCCCAGGTAGAAGCCGCGAGTGGCGCTCGAGGTACTGAAGTCGTACTTCATGCCAATCGCTGGCTTACCATCTTGGCCTTCAGCCTTTGCGATCTCACCGGAGGCGCGGGCACTGTCGGTTTCAAAGTCCTCCGGGTTGGAGAAGTCCCACAGGGCTGTGTCTTTTGTGCCGAAGGTCACCGGCACCGAGGTGGTGAGGTCTCCCACGGTAAAGGTGACTTTTCCTGTGGTGGTTTTTCCGGTGGCGCGCACGGTCCACGTACCCAGGCCGTCGTCGTCGACTTCGACTCCGCCGGTGGTAGTGACTTTGACGTCGGCGGTCTCGATGCGAGCCTGCTGGCCGTCACCGTCGAGTCCGCTGAGGGTCAGTTTCGCTCGCGTATCGGCGTTAGGCAGGCTGAGTGACTTTTCAGAAGCGCGCAGTGCAATCGCTTTGCCCAGCACGCGCAGTTGAGTTTCGTCACTCATGTTGCCCGCACTGTAGGTGACTTTCCCGGCTCCGCGTTCTTCACCAGAAATCCGAGCCACATTCTTCTTCGTCGATACGACCTTCAAAGGCGCGTCTGCACTGAAAGTCCCATCGACCTCGGCCGGGGCGAGGTTGGAGGACAGTCCGGCGCCTTTCACGGTGCGGGTCAGTCCGGGGAACACTGCGTCCTCCCCGTCGAGTCCCAGGTTCAGCTGAACGCCCGAGGTGTCATCCGACTTTGCGGAGGAGTAGAAGACGAGCGCGTTGGGGACTTCCCGCACTTTTCCATCGGAAGGGGTGTTCCAGATCTTCTGCCCGTCATCGCCGGCAACGCGGGCGGACATGGCAGACGACCCGCCACCGTCAAGGTTGAGCGCGTTGTGCGCGCCCATGTTGCGCAGCAGTTCTCCTGCTTCGGGCAGCGTCATTCCGCGGGATTCATTCGACCGCCCATCGATCACCATGACGAACAGTCGAGTGCCGTCTTTGCCGATACCTACGGCTGTGCGCGGGTGCGTGCTCGTTGCGAGGTCATCTTCCATGTTCGGAACTTCGCCGTTAGTGAGGATCTGGTGTGACCCGGCAATACCGAGGTCCACGTCCTTAGACGGCCCCACTTCGATCTCAACATTGTCGCCTTTGGCCAGCTGGGCGATTGTTTCTGCCCCGGCTTCACGCCCGATGAGCACCTGCGTCCCGTCGGCCACCCGGCGTTCGCCGAGGCTGTCGACAACGCCGGTGGTTTCCGTGACAGTCCCGTCTTTGATGACAGCGGCGGCGATCTGTGCCGCCTTCTCGTCTGGCGCGCCCACCGGGCGGTCCAGCGTGTAGTCTCCCCAGGCCGAGGTGTACACACCAATGCCATCTGCTTCCAACCTCGGGGTGTTCATTCCGGCGAGGTCGTGCTTCTTGTTCCCGGGCAGTGTGGCTGTTCCGGTGGCTGCGAGTTCCTGGACTGCGGCGCGTCCTTGCGCGATGGTCAGTGATGGTTGGGGTTTCGAGTTTCCGGCGCGCAGGCCATCGCTGCTGACCGAGGTGTAGATCGGCGCGTCCGAGTGATTGATGTCAAAAAACGTGCCGTTAACCGCTGCGACGGCTTCTTTGCCGCGTGGGCCTTGGTGCATGACATCATCCAGTGGGGCGCGTCCCGTGACAGTGCCCGTGTCCCGCAGGTCGGTGGAAAGGGTTGATTCGCCGAGGTCGGCGGTGAGAACGCTGCCTTCGTTCCACCCTGGCTGTTCGAGGCGGGAAAAGGTTGTGAGGTCCAGTCCGGGTGCGACCGGCTTGGTTTCCGAGGTGCGTAGCACACCTCCTTTGGACAGCTGCTCGTCGGTGATCTGGGCGGCAGCTGAGGTGGCCTGCCATACGTCGAGGGCTGTCAGCCCTGGGGTGAGAAGCGCAAAAACTGCGAGTAACGCAAACAGGCGCGTGCGGAATGAGGCGCGTTGTCGGGGATTCTTGTGAACGGTTGCGGGGTACTCGGTAGGTGCGGGTTGCATGCTGTCCTATCGGGTTTACGTTTTTTGCGAACGCCAGAACGCTAACAGCGGGACACTACGCGCAGATATCTGTGAGGTGAATCTCAGGTGTACCGCGATAAGTTGCCTGCTACCTGACCGATATGTTGCCTGGTACAGAGCCGATAAATTGGCGGTTAGCCGTCATCGCACATGGGATGTTGTCGCGTATCGGGCGCCACAGGTCGGGTATGAGTCCCCTGCAAATATCGGTGTCACTTCCCTGGCAATGCGGTGCGGATGCCAAAGAAAACAAGAACTGCTCCGCCCGCAGTGTCAATCCTGCGTTTCCAGTCAGCCAGGTTGAACTTCTCGGAAATCTTGCTGAGGCCTGTAGACCAAAGCCCGAGCCAGACAGCCATCACACAGACGTGTACAGCAGCGAGAAGCAACATTGACGACACTCCCATGAGCTGCGCCGGAACAAATTGCGGTGCCAGCGTTAGATACACGGTGGCGGCTTTCACATTGAGCACGTTCGCCAGATATGCCTGCCCTACCTCGTGAACGACTGGCTTCGAGGAACTGTGTGCGCGCTCAAGTGACGTTGTCGCAACGCCCCTCCGACGCCCACGCCATATAAGAAACACACCGAGACCCACCAAATAGATCGCGCCAGCGAACCTCAGAACCTGGTACACCTCCGCTGAGCGCATCACAACCGCCGCAAGCCCGAGGCCCGCAAGAAGCCCGTGAGTAATGATTCCTACGGCAGTCCCCACGATGACGGCCCAAGCACCACGCCTATCACCAACCAGGCCACGTGAACTCACCAAAGTGAAACTGGCACCGGGAGTGACGACAAGCGGAGTAACTGCGATGCAGAAGCCAATGAGCGCAGCATTTGAAAGCATTCAATCAGTATGCCATCGCTCGTAAAGAAGCCTCCAGGAACGCAGACTTAGCAGCACATGAGGCCGTCTACACGTATAAATATGAAGAGAAGACGTATACCGTTGTCGCCGTTTAAGCCAACGAGGGAAAGAGGAACAGTCATGGGTGAGTTAAATAGCAAGACACGACTGGTTCAGGAGATCAAGGCATCGCCACATGACAATTTATCTGATGCGCTCAAGGTTGCGGACCACATGTCAATTTCTCTCGTTAGAGAAGTTCTGGAGGAGGAAATCGCACCAAACGACTCCGCACTCTGCCACCGTTTCATTGAGCAATGGCTTGAGCGCCTCGAGCCTCTGCAGAAGCTAGCCGCCTCCATTGAGGTGTCTCATCTATACCTATTGGACCTGGTGGATATACCGCACGCTGAAGACCTCATACTTTTGCGCACATTGGACAATGGCGCGGATGCAGTTGTAGCCATTAGGGCCGAAATACTGTCCAATCGAGATTTGGGGCGAAATCCAGACGCAAGTTTTGGATTGACGTTTGTTAAGACTATCGAGACCGAGGTCTGTGATCCGTTGGAGACGGCCATCGAGAGATTGCGTTCAAATTCTGAGCGACTTAGTTTGTTGATTCGGCGTGCGTGCGATGAAGTGAAGGACCAAGAGTAGCCGGATTACCTTTTCAGCCGGGAAAATCCTCACTAAAGAAGCACGCCGAGCCGTCGCGGACGACGAAGTCCTTCAGCAGTCAGTCGCTCACGCTGAGTCCTGGCGTTGAACAGGTAGTCGGATCAGCCCAACCCCACCGACGACTGCAAGGACGATAGCGGTGACAATCATCGCGGTGGTGAACCCGGCCTGCTGCACGCTGAATCCAGTGAGGAGCGGTCCGGCGGCAAGGCCGGCCGCATACGCAAGGTTGTACAGGGCGAATGAGCCGCCGAGGGTGGGCGGGTTCGACCGAAAGCCCTGCTCTCCTATGAGCGTAGTCGCTGGGGCGAGCAGCAGGGCGGATGAGATCCCAAGCAGGCTCATTCCGATGCAGGTCAGCCACAGCTCCCCTGCCCAGCCGAGCACGAGCAAGGATGCCGCGGCGGCAAGCACACCGGATCCGATCAGCAGCTGCGGTAAAGCAGTGGAGACGTAGCGGCCTACAAGTGGATTCGCAATGATCGCAGCAAGCGACGCCAGCCCGAACAAGAGGCCGATAGTGAGTACCCCGGCGCCGAGATGAACTGGAAGGACCGGCTCCACACCTGAGAGCACTCCGGCCCCGACGACGATAGCAAGCACGATCGACAGGGAACCGGGCACTCGAAGCACCGCGATAGGACCAGCGGTGTCGTCGCTAACTCGCGGTGAGTCCTTGACGAGCACGATGCGCAGCACTCCGTCGGCAAGGGCGACGCCAGCGGCGAGGACGAAAGGTGAGGCGGTGCCGAGATGCTCGACCATGTACCCTGCCAGAGGCGGGCCGATTAGCACGCCGAGCGTGATGGTGGACATAGCGATTCCCATCGCCTGTCCTCGCTTCTCGAAGGGGGTTGTCGCGGCGATCAGAGACAGCGCGGCAACCCAGGACGTGCCGCCCGCGATTCCTTGAGCGAAGCGGGCGACGAGGAGTAGCCAGTACGGCCCGCCCGTCGCGAACAGGAGCGTTGCCGCAGCCAGGCCAACCAGACCAACTAGGAGCGGGGCCTTCGGGCCATATCGGTCAACCATGCGACCGGCAAAGAACGTCGCGGTGATCATTGCTATCGCGTACGACGCGAACAGGAAGCCAGTTGCTGCTGGGCCTTGCTCAACCACGGCGGGGAGCAAAGGGAGTACCGGTACGGCCAGTCCGTGAACGAGCATGTCGGTGAACAAAGCGGCAGCGCCAACGATGAGAGCGCGGTTGGGGGTCGTTTGTCCGCTCCTGGATGCGGGATTGTGATTGTGTGTCGCCATGATGAGACGACTCCTTTCTAGAGGTTCGCCACCCCTTTCGCCAGCGCCATGAGGCTGGCGCTCAACTCGTCGGGTCGCGGAAGATCGTGTGGTCGGGTCACCGCAGTCACGGTGAGGCCTTGCAGAAACACCAGCGCGAGGTTCGCAACCGTCTGGGGTGCGGCTTCGTCGGTGTTGTGGATGCTGGCTGCAATGTGGTCGCGCCAGGTGTCGAGTGTGGCGTTCTTCTCGGTCGTGTCGCCAAGCGCCTGCGGAGCAACAAGCACTGTGCAAGCAGCGAGCGCGCGGAACCGTTCGTCTCCGCACAGAAGCCTCAGGAACTCGGTCAGCAGAGCCGCAGGTTCAGTGCTTTCGTTCTCGAAGAGACGGTTGCCGTACTCAGCCCAACCCCATGAGAGCGCATCTTCCAGCAGAGCGTCCTTGGAACGAAAGTGATGGTGCAGCGCTCCACGGGTGACACCAGCGCGTTCAGCGACATACTCGAACGTCGCCCCCCTCCACCCCTTCTCTTCGAAGGCCATCAGCGCCGCCTCTAGAAGCGCCAGACGAGTGCGTTCCGCGTCCTCAGCAGTTCGTCTCATACATACAGGTTAACATGTATAGCACAACACCCGGCCGTGAGGCGCGGCTTCTGTCGTACACGGAATCCCCTTCGCAACCGACTCAATTAACCCCTCGGGTCAGTACAGCTGGAGACGACGAAAACCCTTGACCGGTATAGGTGGCCGCCTGGCCCTGCGGCTGGATCTGGCATCTGAATCACCACAGTTTAACGAGGGCTCTCTGCGCCACTCAGTATTTAGCGGCTTGCTCAGCAGTCTCAAGCAGGTCAGTAGCCGCTTGACCGGGAGCAATTCAGAGACAGTTCAATAGTGCAGAATTTGTTATCCGGCGACATCCCCCCGCGAAGTACCTCAGTAGACCTCGATCAATTTTGTGGTCGCGAGTTGAACTGCAATTTATGACCATCAGGGGCATCGACAGTCGCATAGATTCCCCAAGGCTCGTGATTCACCTCTGACGTAGTGGCGCCACGAGCCCGTAGTTGCTTTACGGTCTCAGCTACGTCATCGCAAGCGAAGGTGAGAAATGCGCCTTCTCCAGGTCGTCTACCGAACGCTGACGCTTGGGCAAGAACGATGGATGTCTCTCCACCCCGTGGCTTGATTTCGAGCCATCGCGACGATTCCCCCATTGGAGCATCCAAGATGACTTCGAAATCAAGTACGTCACGATAAAACTTCAGTGCCTCGTCTTGGTCGCTAACGTACACCACGGCCGACGCTATCCGCTTAATCATGTTGCACATACTAGCAACGCAAGTTTTGCAAAGAATCACGTGCTGGCTGTCGAGTTGATACTAAAAACACCGTCAGCTGGCAACACTCAACCGAAGTCACTTATTGCGTGAGCCACGTCGCTTCATAACGACCACGGCAATGACGGCCGCAAGAGCTGCAATAACACCCAGAATCACCAGCTCAACACCAGCTGAAGACTTTTGAAGCACCCACCCCTCAATTCGCGCCTGCGTGCTTGCCCCAAGGAACCCAGATAGTTCAGCTGTGCCGCTTGTGAAGAACAGAAGCGCCGCCAGCCCGATCATGAGCAGGCCCCCCACAAGATTCTTCCGGGTGGTTGTCACCGGACCAAAAGAGACTGGGCGTGGACGAACAAGCTTCTGAACAACGGGTAGACGTGTCCACAGCGCTGAGAGAATCACAAGCGGAAGCGCCATGCCCGCTGCAAAAAACACCAGGATCAAACCACCCCACAAGGCAGACGCGCTTGCTGCCGAGACAGTCAGAACGGCTCCCAGAATTGGACCGGCACACACCCCAGCCAACCCATAGACCGCGCCAAGCAGGTACACCGATGCGGTTGAGCGACCCACGCTCTGCACACCAGAAGGCATGAACGGAAGGTTGATATTGAGCGCGGTCATAACACCCATCACACTGATAATCACTGCAGCGACAGCCACAACAGCATCCCGGTGCACAGTGACGAAAGCGCCCACCGAACCCGCCAAAATGCCCAGCGGAACGAGTGTTGTAACCAGTCCCAAATAAAAGATAAACGTACGGCCCAACAGCTCTTTTGGAGAGGTAAAAGCGTAAGAAAAGAAAGCAGGCAGAAGCATGGCAGAACAGGGACTTAAAAGCGTGAGCACTCCCCCTGCAAAAGCTCCGAGAAGCCCTAAACTCATTGAGCTCCGGCCTTTGACAGCTGCTCGTCTATGAACTCAGAAAAGTTTTCAACCGGCTGAGCACCCCGCAACGCGCTTTCGCCATCAGACGCTGCGAAGAACGGAACGGCCTGAATTCCGTAGTATTGTTGCGCTGTCACGGTAGCTTCACCAACGGCATCGATGAGTTCAGAATCGTTCATGTCTTTACGGAACTGCTCAATATCTTCAACACCGGCGGTTTTGGCGAACTTCACAAGAGTTTCTTCGGGAAGATCAGGGTGGCCCTTTTCAGGTGCAGCTGCATAGAGAGCATCGGAGAATTCGCGGTACTTGCCCTGTTTACCGGCAGCTTCCATAGCAGCACCGGCGACAGCGGACTGTTCGCCAAAGAACGCAACAGTGATGAATTCGAAACGCACCTTTCCGGTGTCAACATACTTCTTCTTCAACTCCGGAAGGATGTCGTTATGGAAGTGAGCACAGAACGGGCAGCGAGGATCAGTCCACTCGGTGATGACAACGGAAGCGTTTACGTCACCAATGGCCGCGGAGTCTTCTGTATCTCGGCGAACCCATTCGCCTTCGTTGCCAGATGCCTGCGCACCGTTGTTTGCATGGTCTTCAGACGACGCACCGGACGTTGCACCACTTTGTGCTGGATCTTCACCGGAAGCGTTGTTATTTCCCGATGTGAGCTGGGCAATTCCCACAACCGCGATAAACGCTAGAGCCGCGACAATCGCGATGATCGCGTACGCTCTTCGACTACGCCCCTGTCTTGGAGATGAGTGATCGGCCATATATCTCACCCTAACGGCCCACACATAAAAAGTCCCGGGACATCGATCACTCGATGTCCCGAGGTCAGTTCATATCACCAGGGCTTAATCGGACGTATCTGAACGGGATAGGTGGTGCCAAGACCTTGTCGCACTAGCCCGACAGCCAGTGTCACAGCTGTCTTGAGTAGACCCAAACCGAAAATGTCTACTCAAGACAGGAGTGCCGTGATGCCTTCGGAGAGGATCTCTTGCGGACTGATGTGGTGGGTCGCGTGGAGGCGTGCGTAGGTGGGCGCTTGCTTAGGGTCGATGGCTTCGCGCTTCTCGTCAGATGCCATGGGTGCAGTGAGGGATGCTCCGATCACCAAGTTAGACAACCGGTAAGCAGTTCCCAGCGGATCTGAGGCACCCGCTTGTTCTAGCAAGACGCACATCCGCTCGGAAAGGGCCAGGTATGCCGGGCCCCTGGGGGCTCGCATGCCGATGACCTGACCGGCCCACCGGTGAGTCGTGAGGTGTGTGAAGAAGGTGTGCATCAGGGCTAGCAGGTCAGCGCTGCAGATCGCTTCTGACATTAAGGGATCATCTGCTAGCGCCGTGTCGAGGGCAAGATCGAATAGATCGTCAACTGATTCCACGCGGGAGTACAGGCTAGTTGGTGCGACGCCCACCTGCTCCGCCACAGCTCTCAAAGTGAGGGCCTTCAACCCACCGCTGTCCAGCAGTCTCACCGCCACCCTCGCAACCTCGACGATATCCACAGCACGGAGGCGTTGCACAGGTTTGCGATGTTCCCAGTAACTCACCCGACTAGCCTAACCAAACACGCTTCAGTTAGCTATCCGCACTATGTTAGGTTTAGTGCATGCTTGATGCCACCGCCCTTCCGATGGTCTTGGGGAACACTCGTTTACGCACCTTGTCCGATCTGGACGCAGAAGCATTTGCGACAGGCACCAGACATGTAACTGTTCGGCGCTTCGGCCACCTTCCCGAACCGAGCTACACCCCCGACTCCGTGCGGCGGATGATCCGCGAAGAGGTCGCCGCAGGCCTATCGTCCGGCACGTTGGCAGTCCTCGCGCTTGCGGATACCGAGACAAACCGGTTTGCGGGCTCCTTGGTGCTCTTCGACGTCAGTTCCGAGACTGCCGAGGTCGGGTTCTGGATTCATTCCAATGCTCGCGGAGAAGGGCACGCTCGTCGAGGGTTGGATCTGGCGTCGCGTTTCGCACGGAGCAGCGGACTTCGAGCTCTGACGGCACGCACGCTCCCAGCGAACAAAGCCTCTCAGCGATGCTTGATCAAGGCAGGGTTCCGTGAAGTCGAGCGATCAGCAGGGACCACGCCCGCCGGCCAGCACGAGGAGTTGATCCACTACCGACGCGATCTCATGCCCAGCGCCCAGTGGCCTTTGGCGACGGAGCGGCTCCGGCTCCGTTTGCATAATGCCAGCGATGCCGATTGGCTTCACGAGTTGTACTCACAACCCAGCGTTGCCCGCTACCTACTGGACGAGCCATGGACCAAGGAAGTCACCCGCGAAAAACTCGCCGAGCGACTAGAGAAGAACGGTCTCGATGGCGAGACTGGCGCGCTTGCGCTGGTCATCGAGCATGACGGCGTCCCGATCGGAGACGTCGCGCTGTGGCTCACAGATCACGAACACCGCCAGGGCGAGATCGGGTGGGTCCTTGACCCGGCACACGGTGGGCAAGGTTTTGCCAGCGAAGCCGTCCGAGCAGTACTCGACTTCGGGTTCGACCACTTCAAACTCCACCGCATCACCGCGCAGATGGATGCCCGCAACAGTGCCTCCGCAGCTCTTGCTCGCCGGGTCGGGCTCCGACTCGAAGCACACCACGTCCAGGACTGGTTCAGCAAAGGCGAGTGGACAGACACCCTCGTTTACGCGCGACTTGCCTCCGAAAAAATGTGCCAGTGATCAAGCCCTGTCCCGCTGAGCAATCAACCTCCGAGTGGATGGACCTTCGGAGCTTTCTGAAGGAACGAAGAGAGTACTGGACTAGTCCCTTCCGACGACACAGGCGCAGACTGATTTGCCTCGAGAAGTAGGCGAGGCGTGGGTTACACGGAAAAGTCTATGCGAAATTCACATGCGTCACGCCCTAGACGATTTGCGGTCAGCAGCAAGACCACGGCGCAGGACAACCTCATTGTGATCGCCTTCTCGACGCACCTCTGCATCAACGAAACCCAAACGACGGGCAAGGTTGAGCGATTTCACGTTCTGTTCGTGAATCTCGACTTGAGCCTCAGTGACCCCGTAATCATCATGCAAACACCCTAAAAGCCACTCCGTCGACCTCGAAGCGATTCCTTTGCCCCACATATTTGGCAACAACACGTAGGCGATGGAAGCACGATGAGCCTCCTCGTCGACCGTTGCTTGAAGTGTGCCCAGTGGTTCATCGTCTCTGTCGTTCAAGATGATCCAGTTGAGCCACCTCACGCCAAGACCCTGCGGCGCTCCCTCACAGAGGACCCTATAACGCTCCTGCAACTGTTCGATGCTCTCAGGCGGGCGCTCATCAATAAAGGTATAGATGCGCATGTCTTGGAGCTTTTCAAACATCAACTGAGCATCAGACACCTCGAGCGGCCTGATCTTAATGTCGAACTCGTCAATCATCAGACCATCCTAAAGCCAAATCAAAAGACTCCTATCGGAGCCCAGTAGCACTCAAACCATCCGGACTATAACCCACACCAGTATCGATGCGCCTGCCCACGTCACCACAGAAACAAAACTACCCCGCCAACATTTGCCTTGGCATCACTGAAAAAATCGATCACGGCCCAGGCCCCGGAACCTGGATGGATCATACATACCGATCAAGGATTCCAGTTCCAACACGCATCCTGGCGCGCCCTGATCGAAAAACACGAGGGCAAAATGTCGATGTCACGCAAAGGCAACTGCCACGACAACGCCGTAATAGAAAACTTCTTTAGCCACCTGAAAACAGAGATGTACCACGGCGAAACCTTCAACAACATCAACGAGTTCACCAACGCAATCAACGAGTACATCAACTGGTACAACAACAAACGACTACAAGAAAGACTCAAAGGCCAAACACCCATGCAATACCGAAACCAAACCCTTCAAACCCTAACCGCCTAAAACAAAAACCAGTCCAACTTTCAGGGTCAAGTCCAAACTGGTGACGTGTGGTGGGTAACTGGGTTGCGGACCAGAAAGGGAACGATGACCCGACACATCAACTCCCCAAAACACAGAATATCTCGGGACATCGAGTGAACGATGTCCCGAGACTTCACACTGTGGACCTAGCGGGAGGCTTGTCGATACTTGCCCCGCCGGTGACTCAGATGGTGCGAGCACAGTAGTCGATCCGCGCTGAACGGCGCAGGACGCACAGTCGGAGGCGCCATCCACAGCGGGCGGGTCTCTGAAAGCCATGGCCCGGCAAGTTGGTCTTGGACATGAGCGACTCTCTCGTCTCCTTCGGGAACGCGGTGTCGTCCTCCGGAACCACTCCCCGTCCAGCAGCGAGATTCGGCTGATGCGTGCCACGTATGACCAAGGGGCTTCCTTGGAGTGTGTGGGCGGTAGGTTCGGATACACGTCCGGGACAGTCCGCAAACACATACTCATCGCCGGCGTCGTGATTCGCGACACGCACGGCCGTGAAACAGTCCAGAAGGCGCAGCAGAAACATCGCCAATCCCGAGACACGTGACGCCTTGCCAGTTTCAAACTCACGGCCCAAGCGAGCGCCTGGTTGTCATCTGGTGAACCTCGTCGCCAGATAGAAAGCACACCCCTACGGATGGTTCGCTCATAATGGGACTTCGAGTGGCTCGACACGGCCCGCGGCTACCTCGTGGTCGGGCTGGCGGGATTTGACCCCAAAACCTCTTGACCCCAGACGTCCAAACGACGCAGACGAGGCCAGATTCCGCGTGATTCCGGGCGTCCGATAATGCAGAGCACAGCGTTTTGAATGATTCTGGTCCCCTTGTGGTCCCCCTTCAACGTCTTCATCTCGGGCTGCATAGGGTCACGAGCAGGACTCAGACGCGTAGGCGAGCGCCTCGGACACCCAGGCCTCCGCTTCAGCTTCGTGACTCATGTACTCAGCCTCGTCGTAGCGACCACCCACCTTGGACACAGCCATCAGTTCTGTCAGTCGGAGTCGGTCGATGACGACCCCGAAGTCCATCTCCCGAAGTCGTGCTTGTGCGCGCGCGACTTCTCGATAGCCCTCCGATGACGACTCGCGGAGCTTGTGGTGTTGCAGAACAGGGATAAACAACAACTCGATATGCTTATCCGACGGTGGCTCTGTGAACCAGGATAGGAAGTGCCCCTTAACGTAGGCACCAATCGGCTTCGTGTTCCAATTCCGGCCAGAGGCGACCTGACCGTATGCGACAACCGCTGCCGGCTGGCCATCCCGAAAAGGGCGCCAGGCCACGATATCCACCGTCCCGTCGTTCGCATTGGGAGAGAGCCCTGGAGGACGCTCGTTTGGCGCGACCCCAAGCCCCATTGCTTCCACGAGCTTCTGTACTGCGGTAAGCATGTTCGAATGGTCTGGTCGTGGGTAACCAAACCAGTAGGCGCTTCCCCCGAGAATTTCGGCGGCCGTCAGATACGACTCGATCTGCATGATCTTGGCGCTACGAGTGAAGAGTGTGTGCTTGCTCGCTATCGGTAGCAGCTCCGAGTGCATTGCGGAAATGAGCAGGCAACATACGTAAGCCCGGTGAGCTGCTTGCTCGGACGAATCCGAAGTCTCACGGCGTCTCAGTGCCCACTTGCCGTACTCGACAGTCAGCTCGAACGGGTAGAGAGGGCCAAGGACACTCTCGCGGTACGCGAGCTCTTCATGTACACGCTGCGACAGCTCGTCGGCGCTGGTTTCCAGGATCTCCTCGTCGGCAGGTTCAAGATCGATTTCCGTCAGTACATCACCGTGATCGGGCTCGGACTGAGCTGCTTGGCTTCTGATGAGTTGTTGCTCTGCCACGGGACCTTCCGAAAGCAGCACTTGGAGTTCTACCCAGTCCGCAAGGACAGCACGTGTCGAGCTGTCTAACGGTGCACTAGCTCTCATCGCCGTCCGAATCTCTTGCATGCGCCTTTTTCATGGCCTGGACGATCGAGTCCATCGCGCGACGGATTGTCTGCGCATCGTCGAGCAAATCTGATGTCGGATCGTAGCGTCCGATCATACCCGAGACCTCTTCGGAAGCGGAGAGGAGTCTGTAGAAGGACTTCTCGAACGCTCGGGCGCGGTCTTCCACAAGGTCGAAGGCTTTGTTGAGGTCACGGGTTGTCGACAGCACGCTTGTTGCCCGCTGGTTGCCGAGCACGTTAACGAGACGCCTGAGGTCGGGGTTCTGGCTACGGATGATGGAAGGATCATCACCCTGCCCGTAGAGCCATGAAAGCAGATCGCGAAGGTTCGCCCGGCTCTCCTGAGGGACCGGACCTGTCGGGAGAACAGTGTTGTCGTTCTCGGGAAGTCCGAGAAAACTCCGAACATTCGAGGTCGACAGCGCTGTATACAAGTGAGAGAAGTAGAAGGACTTCTTTGTGCGGTCTTCCTTATTGAAGAGCTTTGCTTTTTCTGCTTGTTCGAGCACCACAACTCCATTGACCAATCGACTGATGGTGTTGTGCCCGTCACCGAGACGGCGGCTCACTTCATCGATATTGTCGCCATCTTTGAGCCAAGCGTACGCGAACCTTGCTTTAGCATACGAATCCCACTTGAAGGCACCGTTGACGTGCTTGAACCCGATGAAGTCACGCGCCTTCTTACGCGACTCAACGAAGTTCACCTGTACTTTGTCCGGTATTGCCCTCGCGTGAAGTGGGTCCGGTAGCGAAACCTTGAGCTGTTGCTGAAGTTCAGGGTTGGCGAGTATTCGGAGCGCCGCCAGGCGGCGGTTCCCCTCGATCACCGTATTGGTTACTTCCTCTACGATGAGAGGTTCAAAATCAAGCCAACCCGAGTTGCCAATAGACTGGATCAACTCACCAAGATCCGCCTGGGCGTATAGGTAGCGCAACGCCTCATCTTCAGTACGGAAGGTGACATCTGGGATTCTGGGGTTTACCAGATCGAGCTTAAGCTGACCCGGCGCAACGCTAGCTAGCCGTGGCATCGTCACCCTCCTTGTCGGCCGAATCGAGCACGCCCGTGCTGACGAGTTCCTGGTGCTCGGATTCGATATCAGCCGGAATCGTTAGCGAATCAGAGAACACCATGACTTCCTGCGCTATAGTTACCCGGTGTGCTGAATAGTTCAGCGAGAACAGGCGACTACGGCGCTCACTGTACAGCTGCCCGACCTGCGGCACATTGTCGTAGGTGAGAATCCAACGGGCTACCGTGACCCCGTTAAGGCACGTAGCCAAGTCTTCGTGGTCATTTGCATCGAAGGCATTCATGTACAGTGAGCCTGCCTTCTCGAAGTAGGGCGGGTCGGCGTAGATGAACGCATTGGGGTTGTCAGCATGCTGCTTGATGATTTCGCGACCGTCTTGGTTTGTCACGGTAATGCGACTGGCATGCAGACCGATGAGGCGAATGCGCTCCAGCAGTGTGTCACGATTGAATCTCGCGTCTATCTTGTAGTTTCCGGTTTGGCTCTTACCGCCTATCGGGCCCCCGTTCAGCACACCGGAGCGGTTCGTGCGGTTCAGGTAGAACGTGGCGAAGCCGAGTCGTAGAAGGTCGTCACGCGAGGCAGTATCGTAGATCTCTCGCTGTTTTTCCCACTCCTTAACCGTGAGGTCAACGGCGCGAACGCGCCGACTGAACTCATCAGGGTCGTCCACAACGGAGCGCCAGAAGGCGTACACAGCAGGATCAAGATCATTGATCGCAATGTTCGCGACCTGACCCGATACCAAGAGGCCAAGAGCGGCACCAGCGCCACCCGCATATGGCTCCACATAGGTGCTAGAAGTGAGGTTGTTGTCGCGAATGATCTGGCGAAGCCGTGAGTACAGGAGACCCTTGCCGCCCGGGTAGCGGAGTGGTGAGACGGTGACGCGCTTCGGAGCGCGGGGCAAAGTCTGAGTAGGGCTCATGGTTTCAGTACCGCCTTCATGATTCCTTCGATCGTTGCCCAGCTCTCCCGGACATCATCGGGGGTTGCAAAGATGTGATGGTTGTGATTCGTAGAGTCGAGGTGTTCCTTGGAGCCGACAAATCCATAGCGTCCGCCACGAACTTTCTGAACAGGCTGGATCAACGCTGTCATGCCTGTTGTCCGGAAGTGATCCTCGAGCCATACGAGGCAGTTCGACAGAAAGACGAAACCCTTTTCGTTCGAGCCCTTTCGAATGTCCTCGCCCAACGCCTCAGCGTAAGCCTTGATCGTCTTCTCCAGAAATGTTCTGAGGAGGTCAAGTGTCGCATTGGGGAATCTCTGGATGTTAATTGCTGAGAGTTCTTTGACGATCTCGTGGATCGAAGCCGGAAATGCCGGTGGAACAGTGAGATTGTCAGTGTTCAGATAGTTCCGTTTCTTCGGGAACGGCTTGGCCTTGACTCTGCCAGTGTCAGATGGTTCATTCGACTGGTCTTCTCCACTGACCGCGGAACCAGCTCCTTCGCCAGGCCTGTCCCCTCCTGTTCCTTGACGGGAGTTAGGTTGCGACGTAGAGACATCCCTGGGTTGCCCATCTGTGTAAGTATCGCACTCGAGATGCTTCTCGTTGAGAAGATCGCGGAGCTCGTCCATGTACTCGACATAGCGATCACTAGAGGTCATATTCAGCGATCGAGTGTTGATCTTGCGGTCCCGGATATCACTGACGATCTTTGTAGCGACTCGTTTGAAGGATGCTGCGCTGGACAGCAGAGATACTTCGCCGGTCCCGTTCTTGACCTGAATCCCTACCAGATCGAGGAACATATCGTTTGCGTATAGCCGGGCCAGCGTTGACACGGGGAATCGCCGCTTGCGCGCGTAGTCCCCGAGTGTAGGGTCATCGTAAGAAACGTTGCGGAACAGTTCGAGAATCCGACTTCTGGTGATGAACTTTCGCACGTCGACCGTCGGATACTGAGCGATCAGGTGGTCTGGGGACTTGCCCGCGTCGAGTTGCGCCTGGAAGAAAGCCGCCTGACGGGCCGGAGTCCATGCGACACGTTGGTTACCGGTGTGAAGAGCAGCAATCAACTGATCCGCGTCGTCTTGGGACGGTGCCTTCTTGACGGTTATTCGCCGCACTGCATCCCGACTAGGAACGAGCTGCGCAAACTTGCTGATGCGCGCCTGGTGTTCGGGAGCCAGATAGGGGTTCTGGATGGCCTTGAGCGCAGCAACGCGCCGATTCCCTTCGACCACGATCAATTGACCATCGCGCTCCACCACGATCGGGATTTCGTGAGTCAGCAATCCGACCTTAGCTATGCCTTCTACCAGTTTCAACGCCTTCTCGTTTGTGAAGAGATCCTGGACGATGTCGGATTCCGGTACGCCATCGGGAATGTCGAGCCGAACGTTACGGGGGTCCAGATGCAGGTCGTTGACCACGTCAACGACCATCTCCTCCCAGGCGGACATGTCAATCATCGCGGCATCCTCCGGCGGCCACGATGCCGCCGAACTCAGGGGTCAGTTTGGTCGCGGAGTCACCCCTGGCTAGGGCCAAGATATCGCTCTGGAAGAAGCGCAAGACACGTTCAACTTTCGCTCCCGGCAGGGGCCCTTCGCAGGCGAGCGCGAAGACAGTCTTAGTACTGACGCGCAGAAAGGCGGCTGCCTCGTCAGTAATCAGAACTTCGTGTTCTTCTGCCATCTTCCTGCACTCTCCTCTTACTAGCTCCAACGTCACGCTACCAGTTGCGGCATCGCCGACCCAACAAGCGCGCAGTTGCGGGCGACTTCGATCACCGATGAACCAAACGGCATCTCATTAGTCTGGCGCCTGAAGTGTCGCGGGGTTTGTTCCTAGGCGTTTGCCTTGATTTCTATTATTTCCTGTGGCGGGTTCTGTTTCCAAAATTCGGTTTCAACCTCGGACGGGGTTCGGTATCCCACACTTTGGCGGGTGTCGTGCTTCGTTCCACCACGACACCCACTCAAAGGTCGCTATTTCTACATCGACGACATCGTTCCACCTGCGAGTATGGATGAGCTCGTTCTTGTAGGAGCCGTTAACGTTTTCAGCTAGAGCATTGTCATAGGAATCGCCAACGGTTCCGGTGGAAGCGGCAATCCCGTGTTGGGAAAGCCGCTCGTTGTAGACAACGCTGACGTACTGCCAGCCGTGGTCAGAATGGTGCACCAAACCTGTTGTTTCTTCAGCACACACGATCGCCTGGTTGAGGGCTTGCAGTGGTAACACTTCGGTACGCATGGAATCTGATAACGCCCACCCAACGATCCGTCGGGAGTAAACGTCGGTGACAAACGCGGCATACACAAAGCCTGTCTTGGTACGCACATAGGTAATATCTGCCACCCACAGTGTGTTCGGGCCTTGGGCTTTGAACTCACGCCCCACTAAATCCGGGCGCAAATCCGGCACGTTAGGCTTGCGAGTGGTTCTAGGCACACGTTCTTTACCTTTGCCAGAGACACCGGCCAGGCGCATCAGCCGAGCGGTTTGTTCACGACCGATATCGATTCCGTCGCGACGAAGAGCATGCCACATCTTCCGCACACCGTAAACGCCGTAATTATCTTTATGCACTGTACTAATGCGTTCAACCAGCACAGCGTCACGAAGACGACGAGCACTGAGTCCACGGGCTTTGGACTGGCGATAACCACGCGAGGTGATGAACCCACCAGCCCGGCTATTCTTCAACGTCTTGCAGATGAACTCGACAGAGAAACGATTCCGATACTCATCGATGAACCGGATCATTTCCGACGTTGGGGGTCGAGTTCCGACGCGAAAAAAGCTGAGGCAGCTTTCAGCAGCTCATTCGTGTCGCGCAGCTCCTGATTTTCACGGCGTAGCCTCGCGTTTTCCGCGACCAAATCTTCAGGCATTGGCTCTGAGATCTTTCCTGCGCGGCGGGCCTGCTGAGTCCACTGACGAGCCGTGTGCCATGAAACCCCCAATTTAGGGGCCACTGCCTGACACGCGGCCTGCATCGACATGTTCTCCGCCAAGATACGGTCCTCTACAAGACGGACCACACGGTCCTTAGCATCCTGGACAAATTTCCTTGGCATGCTCCAAATTTTCCCATCTACTCAAACGGAACAAAACCCGGGACACTTCACA
>NZ_ADNU01000003.1 GCF_000178455.1 Brevibacterium mcbrellneri ATCC 49030
CCCGTTACCTTGTGAGTGTCCCTGATAATGGGGATAGTCGCTGGTCCCGGTATGGCTTACTTGCCCTGTAGTTTCCATAATCCGGGGGGGTGTTGCCGCCGGGTGCCAGGACTTTCGATGACAGCTGATAGGGACACGGCCAGTTTCAAACTAGGTCTCTTTGTAACGTGGGTGCTTGCAACGAAGGTCATGACGCCAGCGACTGGATCAACGCCATACCCATCTCGTTTTCTAGGAGCTCATCATGTCTCCGGAGCATTCCATCGACATATTCCTCGGCCCAGACGTCGGCAAATCTGAACACCACGCCTGCGCCTTAGACCGTGATGGCAACAAGGTCTTCGACAAACCGTTGCCCCAACTCGAATCCGAACTAGCAGGCGTTTTTCACCAGCTTCAAAAGCTTGGCACCGTGCTCGTGATCGTCGACCAACCCAACACCATCGGCGCACTACCAATTGCTGTAGCCCGGGACTGCGGTTGCGAAGTCGGATACCTGCCAGGTCTTGCGATGCGCAAAGCTGCAGATCTCTATCCGGGGCGTGCAAAAACAGACAAACGCGACGCATTCATCATCGCCGACACCGCCCGCACAATGCCCCACACGCTTCGTGCCGTCGACCGCAATGATGAGGTACTTTCCGCTCTAAAGATGCTGTCCGGCTTCGATGATGACATCGCCCGCGATTGCACTCGCACTGTCAATCGACTTCGCAGTATCCTCACCCAGATCTATCCCAGCCTGGAACGAGTTTTTGCTGGTAGCACCCTGACTCGCACGCCGATCCTGGATTTATTGATTCATTACAAGGGACCGCAGGGGCTAAAAAGAGCCGGATACCAACGAGTGTTGAACTGGATGATCAAACACACACGTAAAGACCCCACCCCGCTGGTAGACGACATTTTTGCAGCACTGAAAGCTCAAACAGTCACCGTGCCTGGAAGCGATGCCGCCGAGTTAGTAATTCCTCAACTGGCTGCACACATCAAGGCCCTCAAAGAGCAACGAAACACCATCGCTGAACAGGTTGAAGAGATGCTCGCTGATTTCCCTCTTTGTGAGGTCTTGATGAGTATGCCCGGAGTCGGCATCAAGACCGCAGCGCAGATCCTTCTTGCGATCGGTGATGGCTCCGACTTCGATAGTGCTGGCCACTTAGCTGCCTATGCTGGAATAGCGCCCGTCACTAGACGATCAGGTTCGTCGATCAGAGGTGAGTTCCCAGCACGGTCAGGCAATAAACGACTGAAAAACGCCTTGTGCTACTCCACATTCGCGGTTATCCGCAGCCACGAACCGTCACGGCGGTATTACGAACGCAAACGCGCTGAAGGAAAACGCCACAACGCAGCAGTCATCTGCCTGGCACGACGCCGATGCAATGTCATCTACGCAATGCTGAAAAACAAGGAGTTCTTCCGCGAAATCCCGCCACGCCCCGTCGCCGCATAAAGCCCAAAAACGAAGCCGACCAGCACACGCTGGTCGGCTCCTAGGCACGCCTAAGAAACTACTCCCAAGACTGTTCTCGTCAACACCGGCCTGACGCTTGACAAAAACATAGGGACACCCC
>NZ_ADNU01000002.1 GCF_000178455.1 Brevibacterium mcbrellneri ATCC 49030
TTTGGAGTGCTCCCCATTAGTTGGACTGACGAGGATCAGTTGTTGACTAGTGAGGAGTATTTCTATGCGTGCAGATAGTACTTTGAGTGAGAGTCAGCGTGAAGAGTTGGTGGCCTTGTTTGAGCAGGGTTTTGGCTCCCGCGCTGCTGCTAATCGTGTCGGGGTTCGTTATGGTCCTGCTCAGAACTTGTACCAACGGTTTAAGTTGCATGGCAGGCTATGTCTTGTGAGGAAACGTAGAAAGCAGGAGTACCCCTTCGAGGTTAAAAAAGAAGTCGTTGAGCGTTATCTCGCCGGAGAGACTCAACTGAGTCTTGCTCGTGAGTTTGGTTTGTGGTCTGATCAGCAGGTTAAAGATTGGGCAGTGAAGTGGCGTAAAGGCGGCGATGAGGCGTTAAAACCTAGGCCTATAGGCCGACCGAGAAAGTCAGGCAAGCCGAAGGTACTTACCGAAGAAGAAACGCTACGGCGTGAAAACGAACTGTTGCGGGCGGAGAATGCGTATCTAAAAAAATTGCGAGACTTAAGGGATCAGGGACACGCCTAAAGGTCCAGGCGATCGTCGCTCTTAAGTCTGACCACCGTTTAAGCGACCTTTTGTCTGTTGCTGGCATGGCCAGATCGACGTTTTTCTACCACCAGAAACGTCTCACGAGCCCTGATAAACACGCAGTCCTGAAAACCGCGATTCGGCACAGCTTCGAATCCAACAAGCACCGTTACGGGTACCGCCGCGTGTGGCGGGATCTGCGTAACAAAGGCTGGGTGGTCAATCACAAGCTGGTATACAAACTCATGGACCAGATGGGGCTAAAAGCCAAGATCAGGCGCCGTCGACCGTATATCTCCTACGCGGGCACGATCAGCCGTATCGCCCCAAACATCCTTGACCGCAACTTCACCCGGGATAAACCCAATACCGCCTGGGTCAGTGATATCACCGAGTTCAACATCACCGGCCGCAAAGTGTACTTGTGCCCGATCATGGACCTGTTCGACCGCACAATCATCGCCCACACCGTGTCAACCTCAGCAGCGGCAACACTTGCCTTGGCATCACTGAAAAAATCGATCACGGCCCAGGCCCCGGAACCTGGATGGATCATACATACCGATCAAGGATTCCAGTTCCAACACGCATCCTGGCGCGCCCTGATCGAAAAACACGAAGGCAAAATGTCGATGTCACGCAAAGGCAACTGCTACGACAACGCCGTAATCGAGAACTTCTTTAGCCACCTGAAAACAGAGATGTACCACGGCGAAACCTTCAACAACATCAAAGAGTTCACCAACGCAATCAACGAGTACATCAACTGGTACAACAACAAACGACTACAAGAAAGACTCAAAGGCCTAACACCCATGCAATACCGAAACCAAACCCTTCAAGCCCTAACCGCCTAAAATAAAACCAGTCCAACTTTCAGGGGCAAGTT
>NZ_ADNU01000001.1 GCF_000178455.1 Brevibacterium mcbrellneri ATCC 49030
AGTTTGACTTGTTCGTCGTAACTGAGCCAGCGCTTGACCATGAGCTCCCTAGAAAATGAAAGGCCCCGGTCATTTGTGCATTGACCCTTGCGGGACTAGAGGCCTGACCGGGGATCTATCACCTCCTACGGTACTTCAACGTGGCCGTCTGGTCAACGTCACGTACCGAAGTCGGCGTCTCCACACCAGAGATCCAACCAACTCTCGACCGAGGTCGAGGCGAGCTGAACGACCATCCCCAAGCTAGTCAGGTTCATGCCGGAACTCCAGCGGCGTGGATCGTGTCAAGGCTGCCGCAGCGCTTCTCTTGATGCTCTGTCCGAATTCGCCGGTGCTCAGGGGCGTACGGGCAAGAGCCTTCCTCACGCCGTGTCCGGTTTCGGTGCTTGTCGTGCCTGACAGGTGAGAGCCTGGCGCATCCCGCTCCCGCGATTGTCTATCCGGCTCTCAGAATAGAAGCCGGTCATGACCGCGCTACAAGCGTTCACCAACCACGAGTTCGGCACGATCCGAACCATCACCTCGGGTGGGCAGGTCCTGTTCTGCGGCCGAGACGTGGCCAACGCCCTCGGCTACCAAGACCCCGCCAACGCCGTGAAGCTGCACTGCAAGGGGGTGGCAAACTACCACCCCCCTTGCAATGCCTGGTGGCGTCCAGCAGGTCAGGTTCAAAGCAGTTTGATGTGTTGAGTAGTTGGGTAACTCGAAGGAAGCGAGTGCCGCAGATAAGAAAAGCCTGAGGGCGCTTACGTCCCTCAGACTCCTGTTTATTCATGATGGGCGACCTTGTGCCCACCTTCGCGTAAACATTTTAAAGCCCCAAACCCCTGCTCCGCTCCTCACCTCGGCCGCCACAAAAGGTCGGTACACTTTTCGTATGAACACGCTTCCCCATCGTTCTGTTTCACTGGCCGTTGCCCTGTGCGCGCTGTTCGCACTCTTGACACCCGTGATCGCCGCCACACCAGCTAACGCTGCGCCACCTCGGCAGGCCACCAGCCAGATCAACGCCGCGGCAAAGAAACACGCAAAGAAGCTAGGCAAAGCAACTAGCAGCATTCGCTGCGGCCTGCGGGGCGGTGGGTGCTACCAAAAGTTCCAAAACGGCTCCATCCACTGGTCGCCTAAGACCGGTGCCCACGCCACGTGGGGTGCGATCCGCTGGATCTGGCAGAACAACAACTGGGAACGCGGCAAGTACGGCTACCCCACCGGCAGCGCGTGGATCGGCAACGACGGGAAACTTCGCCAAAAGTTCCAGCGCGGAACCATCACCACTGGCGTGCTCGCATACGGTCTCCCGCACGGAATCAAACCCAAAGGCGGCCGGCAGATCGTCATCGCACACACCTCGGCCCGATCTTCCAAAACCGGCACCGTAGAACTGTGGGAACTCCGCAACGACGAACGCTGGCACCGCACACACACCTTCAAAGACGCCCGGTTCGGGTACAAGGGACTGGCGACCGCCTCGGACAAGCGGGAAGGCGACGGCAAGACGCCCATGGGGCAATACCGCATCCCATTCACCTTTGGGACCAAGGCGAAACCCAAGGGTACAAGGATCGAATACCGCCGCGCCGACCACAACGACCAGTGGTGTTCACGGTCTGGTTCGCTCCACTACAACACGTGGATGAGCGTGCCTAACCGTAGTTGCCCCGCTAAGGACGCCGAGGTGTTTTCCACAATCCCGCAGTACAGTCACGTGGCCGTGGTGGACTACAACTCGGCGAGGAAAGCGGGGCGGGGTTCGGCGATCTTCGTTCACAAGCACGGGAAAGGTTCGACCGCCGGGTGTGTCTCCGTGACCGGGAAGCAAATGGTCACGCTGGTTACCTGGTTGCGGCCTGAGCAGAATCCTCGGATTGTGATCGCTCCCCGAGGTGAACTGAAGAACCAATAGGCGTGCGGGGTTTGGGGCCTCAGGTGAGCTAAACCCGTTTACTCTACACGCTTCAAACCACTGTGTAGAGTAAACGCCACTTTTGTTCGTTTTGTTCACGTTTTTGGCCCAAAATCGAGCCATTACTCTACACTGCAAGTCCAAAACAGCTCAGGAGTGTAGAGCAACTGGACGAAAAGCAGCCCAGCGCAACTAACGCCCCACCGTCATGTGCGATTTAACTCTGGCACGGCATCTCTCATATACGTTTGAGCCATGGCGTTGAAAACACTGGACGAATTCCTCGGCACGATCCCTCAAGGCGACAAGCGCGACCGTATGGTCGAAGTCCTCGACTGGGTCGCGTCCACCTACCCAGAGCTTGAGTTGCGCATCGCATGGAACCAACCCATGTTCACCCACCACGGGACGTTCATCATCGGTTTTTCAGCCGCGTCGAAACACATGGCCATGGCCCCTGAACGCCACACCATGATCCATTTTGAAGACTTCATGAAAAGCCGGGGTACTGATCATGGCAAGATGTTCGCCCGTCAGCCCTGGGCCAAACCTTTTGATTACGAACTGGCCACCGCGTTTACCGACTACCAACTTGAGACCAAAAAAGACGTCACCAGTTTCTGGATGCCTAAAGAAGGGTAAGCGGCCGTCACGCTGTGCCGCTACGGGACTCCCAAGGCCGAGGTGGTCCGCACTGGGCAGCCAACACTCACCTACCAGCCCCGCACCACCTCGGCGGGCGGGCTGAACCAGTTTACTCTACACACCTCGGACCAGTGTGTAGAGTAAACACCACTTTTGTTCGTTTTGTTCACGTTTTAGGCCCAAAATCGGGCCATTACTCTACACTGCAAGTCCAAAACAGCTCAGGAGTGTAGAGCAACTGGACGAAAAGCAGCCCACCACAACTCAGGGAAATCCAGTTCGATGTGTTGGGTAGTAGAGCAACTGAAAGCCACGCCCCCAACGTAAGATCAAAGTATGACTTCACATGCCATGCTGAACTCGGCTTATCCCCCATCTGAAGCCATCTACTTCCCCCAAACCATCGAGCAAGACATCGCGCTCATGCTGTGCCACGGCGCCACTTACGACGAGGTGTACACCTACTACACGCAAGATCCTGAGGATGACCCGTGGCAGGATCGCGAAACGAACATCGACCCTCAACCCGAGTCACTCGAAGAACTCATCCGCATGGTCAGCGACGAGTACAAGCGGGCGGTCCCACGCGCCTCGGAAGACGCCACAAAAATCGCGAGCCTTGAGGACGCGTTCAAACAACGCAACCTCGCCTGGTCCTTTGACGAGGGCTGGGACAAAGGTGAAGCCGCACAGGATGGCGTAGAAAAAGCCCGCGAAATCAACGCCAACGGCTACGCCTACTGCACCATGCAAGACGTTGACGGGCTCATTCACACCGGCACGCTCTACATCGGCTATTCCTCCACGAACGCGCAGGAAGAAGAAACCCGCACCATCGGCCACCGGGTGTGCGAAGTGCTGAAAGAACAAGGCCTTAACCCCACGTGGGACGGCAACACGGGAGCGCGCATCGTATGTTCGGACTTGCGCTATGAGGTCGCGCTCGCTGACGACTTCCCGTCTCAGTGACCCGGTAGGGCTGGCTGGACTTCCTACCAAGGCCGAGGTGGTTGGCACGGGGCGACCGGCACCACCTCGCCCGGCACTCACCTCGGCGGGCGGAGCCCAGCGCAGGTCTCTAGCTGAAGTACCGGCGCACGTTGTCCACCAGCATGGTCTGGATCTGCTCCTCGCTCACGCCACGTTCAAGCAGTGCGGGAAGCACGTCTTCGCTGATGTGTCGGTAGTTCCAGTTGGGCACGGCCTGAGCTTTTGCCTGCGGGTCGAACCAGTCGATGAAACACGAAGCGTCGTGCGCGAGCACCATCCTGTCTGCGTATCCGCGTTTGGCCAGTTCAGCTACCGTGTCCACGCGCTGTTCAAACGGCAGCAACACGTCTAGACCAAACCGGTCCATACCCAGGATCGAACCGGCGTCGGCCAGTTCCATGAGGTAGTCCAGTTCGGTTGAGTCACCCGAGTGCCCGATGACCACCTTGGTCAGATCGGCCCCTTCTTCACACAAAACTCGCTGCGCCTCCAAGCCACTGCGATTGTGCACATTGGTGTGCACGGTAATGGGGGCACCAGTGCGCACATGCGCTTGAGCAACCGCCCGCATGACCCGCTCAACACCCGGAGTCAGTCCCTGTTCTTCAATCGCACACTTGAGGAACCCAGCCTTCACGCCCGTTCCGGCGATCCCGTTCTCGATGTCGTTGACGAACATTTCGGTCATGGGTTCGGGCACATCAAACAACAGCCCGGGCCCGGAATAGTGGAACTGGAACGGCACCTCGTTGTACGTGTAGATACCTGTGGCGACCACAATGTTGAGGTCGATCTGCTCAGCGATCCGCTGGATGCGCGGAATATAACGCCCCAGGCCAACCACGGTGGGGTCCAGAATCGAGTCGATTCCTAACGACTTCAACTCGTTCAGATCACGCACAGCCTGCGCGATCTTCTCTTCCTCATCCCAGTCAGCCTGGTAATTCTGCCTAAACTCCTCGCCCACAACAAACACGTGTTCGTGCGCCAGGGTCTTCCCCAACTGCTCAACCGGGATGCTGCCCGTAACCGTGGGCACCATTTTCGTGGCAGATGATTGATCAATGGCGTTCATTTCGTCACTTCCTTGTGAATCGCGTAGCCAAGTACTCGCACACTGTCACGACCTATGCGCTACCAGCAATACTTTCTCAACCCGCGGAACGCCTTACCTACCTCCCACCGCCGAGGTGGGTGTCACCTCGGGGTAGGAACCGAAGAGTCCCCGGGGAACAGACGCGGACCAAGCGCGCGCATCACGTACACCAAGCCAACCAAAACGGGAATTTCAACCAATGGTCCGATGGTTCCAGCAAGGGCCTGCGGTGACGTGGCACCAAACGTGCCGATCGTCACCGCGATTGCAAGCTCAAAGTTGTTACCCGCGGCAGTAAACGCCGTCGACGCGCTCTGCGCGTAGTTCATCCCTGATGCGCGAGACGCAATCAGAGCTACAGCAAACATGCCCACGAAGTACACCAGTAACGGCACAGCCACCCGCGCCACGCTCAACGGATTGTTCAGAACCTGTGTTCCTTGAAGGCAGAACAACACAACGATCGTGTAAAGCAGTCCCAGCATGGCTAACGGTGAAATACGTGGAATGAAGTGGTTCTCAAACCATTCTCTTCCCTGTAGTCGCTCGCCCAATACACGCGAAAGAACTCCCAAAGCCAACGGGACTCCAAGGAAGATCAAGACACTTTTGACGATTGCCCAAAACGAAAAGTCGGCACTAGCCGTGTCCAAACCAAGCCAGCCCGGAAGGATCTGAAGATAAAACCAACCCAAAACCGAAAACATGAGTAGCTGAAACACGGAGTTGATCGCCACTAACACTGCTGTTGCTTCACGGTCTGCACACGACAAATCACTCCACACAAGCACCATGGCAATGCATCGCGCCAGACCCACAATGATGAGACCAGTTCTCAGTTCCGGCTCGTTTGCCAGAAACACCCACGCGAGCACAAACATGAGAAGTGGCCCGGCCACCCAGTTGAGTAGTAGCGAGAGAACCATCAGCTTGCGATCGCGTGCGATTTCCCGCGCCTTGTCAAAGCGGACTTTTGCGAGTGGCGGGTACATCATGACCAGCAGGCCAAGTGCAATCGGCAACGAGATGTCACTGATCTTGAATCGGTTCAGAAGGTCTGAACTCTGCGGAACCCACACGCTAAGAGCTACCCCTACGGCCATTGCGCAAAGGATAAAAACGGGAAGCAAGCGATCTAACGCGGAGAGTTTTGGAGTTTCAGATGCGGACGGTGCAGGCACAGAATTCCTGTTCGATCAGTGGTGTGGTCTAGCAGTGAGATGTAAGTTGAGCGATCAAGGCATCGACTCGCTTACTGATTTCATCTCGGATGAGTGTCATGCGTTCTTCGCCTTCAATTCCTCGGAGAGAAGGTTCGTCGATGTCCCACGTTTCAACCGAACCACGCATGCCTTCAACCTGATCGACCTGAGCAGTTCCACCAACAACGACAACACGGTCCACTGAACGTAACAGATCAGGGTCAATAGGTTTGGGGTATTCGCCTTTGAACGACGCCCCCACCGCTTCAACACTCTTACGCGATTCTTCATTCAAAGAATTTCCCGGTTGGGTTCCGCCTGAAAACACATCGATTGCATTTCCTGCCTTCTTACGTGCTAGAGCAGCAGCCATCTGGCTTTTGCCACCGTTCTTGACGCACACAAAAAGAACGCTTGGTTTCTTCATGGGTTTCCTCACATGGCGAATGGGTCGACTCTAAAACACCTAGTGTCATTGTAATGACCGGGCACTCGACACGCTGTCGCGTCACCAACCCCACGTAACCAACTGTTCAACTGAGGTTGAACATCACACCACCTACCTGGGCGCATATTCGACTAGCGTCGAAACGTCAATACTCACGCACCTATCCCCATCCCCACTCCCGAGGATTTGGACACTCATGTCGCACACACAAACCCGCTCACTGTTCGCAGTGTTAGCCCTGCTGATCGCTTCGGTAGCACTGCCTGTGCTGCCAGCGCTGGCGGCTAACAAGATCTACATTTCAGAAATCGCATACGCCGACAACACCGGCGACTTCATCGAAATCGCAGCCCCTGCAGGCACCAAGTTGGACGGCTGGAAGGTGGGCACAGTCACCCGAGGTGGCACCGTCCAAGACGCCACCAACGTCCGCACGCTCGCCAACACCGTCGTGGGCGACTCGGGGGCTGTCGCAATTGAAATCCCCATCACGAACACCGTCAAAAGCGGGGCGCAAACCGATGGAGCTTATGGCGCCTCGGCGTTCTTGATCAGCCCTGAGGGCAAGATCGCGTCCTTTGACACGATCGGCGGCAACGCGGGTAAGCCTGGCGTAGAGGCCGGGTCCAGTGCCCACACGCCCGAGGTGCTCTCCGGCAACCGCGCCACCTCCACCGGGGCGACCGCCGGCAAGGGGAAGTCGATTGCACTGATCAACGGCACATGGGTCGCAGGTGCCCCCACCCCTGGCACGTTGCCTGAAGGTGCAGGCGACCCGAACCCATCGGAGCCCACACCTGAGCCAACGGACGAACCGACAGCTGAGCCGACCTCGGAACCGACTCCAGAACCAACGACGGAACCAACCGAGGAACCAACTCCGGAGCCAACCGACAAGCCCACCGACCCTGCCGAACCAGGTGACGTGACACCGATCCGAGACATCCAGGGCACCAGCGACAAGAGCCCCATGGTGGGCAAGACCGTGACCACCCGCGGGATCGTCACTGCCGCCTACCCCACGGGCGGACTCAACGGGTACTACATCCAAACCCCGGGCACGGGCGATGCTGAGCACGACCTCGGCGGGCCGTCTGACGGGATTTTCGTGTACTCCTCAGACACCGTCAAGGACGTCAAGCGCGGTGACTTTGTGCAGGTCAACGGGCAGGTGAGCGAGTTCTACGGGCTCACCCAGATTTCTGTGAAGGCCGGTGGCATGAAGCAGCTGAAGGAAGCTGCACCGGAAGTGAAGCCGTACGAAGGTGAGATCCCAACCGGTGACGAAAACCGCGAGTCGCTCGAAGGTATGCTGGTCCAGCCCACCGGCGACATCACGGTGACGGACAACTACTCGACGAACAAGTTCGGCGAGGTTGCGCTCGTCAACGGCAAGGAAGCGCTCTACCAGCCCACCGACAAGTTCCGTCCGGGCTCAAAGGAAGCCACCGACCTCGCTAAACGCAACAGCGAGCGCACCTACCTGCTGGACGACGGGTCCACCCTGAACTTTCTCACCAAGGCGCAGGGTACCCCGGTTTCCTACCTGGACAACGAACAGCCGGTGAGGGTCGGCGCGGAGGTGACGTTCACCTCGGCGGCAGTGTTCAGCTACGGCCACGAAGCCTGGCGCCTGCAGCCCGTGGGGGCACTCACGGACGCCGAGGCGGGAGTCGACGAACCTGCCAAGTTCGGCAACGACCGCCCTGCCTCCCCGGAACTGTCCGGCGGGAAACTCGCGAGCTTCAACGTGCTCAACTTCTTCCCCACCACCGGTGACCAGCTCAAGGGCTGCTCCTACTACAAGGACCGCGAAGGCAACCCCGTCACCGTCAACGGAGGCTGTGACGCTCGCGGGGCAGCGAACCTCGAGTCGCTGAGCCGCCAGCAGATCAAGATCCTCAACGCGATCAACCAGATGGACGTTGCGGTGCTGTCGCTGGAAGAGTTGGAGAACTCGGAGAAGTTCGGCAAGAACCGTGACTTCGCGATTAGCTACCTGGTGCGTCAGCTCAACAAGCAGGCTGGGTACGGCAAGTGGGCGGCTGTGACATCGCCTAAGTCCGTGCCAGCTACGGGTGACGACGTGATCCGCACCGGCTTTATCTACCAGCCGGCGCACGCTGACACTGAGGGCACCTCGGAGATTCTGGATAACCCGGCGTTTTCGAATGCGCGCGCACCGCTGGCACAAGAGTTCGTGCTGAAGAAGGACGGGAAAACAACAGGGGAATCGTTCGTGGCGGTGGTGAACCACTTCAAGTCGAAGGGTTCAGGTAAGGGCCCGGGCAACGAGGATTCTGGTGACGGTCAGGGCAACTCCAACGCTGACCGCGTGAAGCAGGCCAAGGCCGTGGTCACGTTTGCCGATGCGATGAAGAAGAAGGCACAGACTGACAACGTGTTCCTGTTGGGTGACTTCAACTCCTACACGCAGGAAGACCCCATGCAGGAGTTCTACAAGGCAGGCTACGTTGACGCGGGCGAAAAGTTTGAGGCTGAGCCGACTTACGTGTTCGGCGGTCAGCTGGGGAGCTTGGACCACGTGCTGGCAAACGATGCCGCCGCCAAGGGGTTGAAGGGGGCGTACACCTGGACCATCAACTCGCGTGAGTCCGTGGCCCTGGAGTACTCCCGCTACAACTACAACGTGACCAACTTCTACGACCCATCACCGTTTAGGTCATCCGACCACGACCCCACGATCGTGGACTTCGACCTGAAGTAGGGGGTTACGTGGCCCTGGCCTGACGGCGCTAAACGAACGATACGGCGCAATATAATGCGCCGTATCGTTCGTTTAGCGCAGCTTACAGCCGGTTGTTTTGCAAACGGTTTTACAGGCGGTTTTGCCACTGGGGTTCGCGTTTGGTGAGGAACGCGTCGATACCTTCTTGCGCGTCGTGGCCCACCGCGTTGTTGGCCATGACTTGGGCCATGTGCGCGTAGGCGTCTTCTGTGCTCAGGTTGATCTGTTCGTAGAAACCGCGTTTGCCCACCGCCACCGTGGCGCTGGAAGCCTTGGCCACCGACAGTGCGACAGCGAGCGTGGCATCTTCCAGTTCCTCTTCGCTCACCACGTGGGAGACTAGGCCAAAATTCAGGGCTTCGTTTGCATCCAGGAGCTCGCCGGTGAGCAGCATGCGAAGTGCGGTTTTGCGCGGGACGGCTCGGCTGAGTGCCACCTGCGGGGTGGAGCAGAACAGGCCGATCTTCACCCCCGGTGTCCCAAATTTCGCCGAGGTGGCAGCCACCGCCAGATCGCACGTGGCTACCAGCTGGCAACCGGCCGCCGTTGCCACACCCTGCACTTGAGCGATGACGGGTTGCGGGATCCGTTGGATGAGCAGCATGAGCTGGGAACACAGGTCGAAAGTGTGTTGCTGGGTGGCGAGGTCTGCGCCCCGGATTTCTTTCAGATCGTGGCCGGAGCTGAACACGTGACCTGCGGTTTTGAGGATGATCGCGTGAACGTCACTGCGTTCGCCTAGTTTGGTGAATACGTCGATGAGGTCCGTCATGACGGGCACGGATAGCGCGTTGCGAGTCTTGAGCGAGTCGATCAACACCGTGGCCACGGTGTTCTCGACGGCCACACGGACGGTGGTGGTTGTGGTGGGTTTCTGTGCGTGAGCTTCGTTGGTCATAGGTTCAGTGTGCCACGTCACTCAGCACTTGTGCTCAACAGGTCAAACACCCGCCGGGCCGTAAACGGCGCCAACGTCATTCCCAAGGTGCCGTGACCGGTGAGGACTGTGACACCTCGGCCGATTTCCTTAAACACCGGCAACCCGTCCGCGGTCATGGAACGGGCACCGATCCGCGCAACCGGCCCGTCAGCGGGGATCTCTACACTCCAGCCCACGCCGGGTTCCACCGCAACTCGCCCGCTCCACTGGCGCAGGAGTTCGTGATGAAGAAGAAGGCACAGACCAACAACGTGTTCCTGTTGGGTGACTTCAACTCCTACACGCAGGAAGACACCATGCAGGAGTTCTACAAGGCTGGCTGCGTGGTCCGTGCCGGTTGGGCTAGTCCGGTTGGCTACTTGGCCCGGCCCCACTCTGACGGAAGTCGACTGGCTACTTGCGACGACCTCGGGCATTTTCTGGCCGAGGTCGTCGCAGTTTCCGCGGAGTGTTTGGGTGAAGCCGTTGCTACGAAATGTGTTCGTTGAGCCAGTCAGCGAGCACGTTGGCGTGGTTGTGAGTGCGATCCTTGGCTGCATACACGAGCACCACTGGCGTGTCGCTGGTGCGCACTGTATCGATGAGAAGGGATAGTTGCCCGAGGTCGTCGTCAGGCACATCTATGTTCCGTGGGACCGCGTTAGTGTTCGTTTGGTGAGGGCGTTGAGTTTCGTTGAGTTCGGCCAGCTGTTGATCGAGTTCGTTGCAGTACCTCTGACTGAACTCCTCGAACTTATCCGGGTCGTGTCCGAACCATTTACGTAGCTCGGGTGATGGCGCGACCTTGGGGAGGTGCGCGAGGAGATTCACTGAGTCTTTCTTCACCCCGCGTGGCCATAAACGGTCTACCAGAATTTCGGTGCCACGATAGTCCACGTCACCGGATCGCAGGTCATGAATTTTGGCTGTTTCAACCCGTTTCATGACTTCAGTCTAGGCGTGTGGCCTTACTCAACAGGTCAAACACCCGCTGAGCCGTAAACGGCGCCAACGTCATTCCTAAGGTGCCGTGACCGGTGAGGACTGTGACACCTCGGCCGATTTCCTTAAACACCGGCAACCCGTCCGCGGTCATGGGGCGGGCGCCGATCCGCGCAACCGCGCCCTCCCGGTCGAGTTCACCGACCGCCGGGACAAGGCGGGTGGCGGCGCGCACCAGGGCGTCAACCCCAGCAGGCGTTGGTGCTGTGCGCGGCTCACCGCCAAACCGCATTCCCCCTGATAGGCGCACACGTGTGTCCGCCGGGTTGATCACCACGTGGTCGTCAATGCTCATGAGCGCCCGCGAGGCCACCGGCCCGTCAGTGGGGATCTCCACGCTCCAGCCCACGCCAGGTTCCACCGCAACGCGCCCGCCAAAAAGCCTGGCCACCTCGTCGCTTTGGGCACCGGCGGCAATCACGACGTGCCGGGCGCGGAAATGCTCACCGAGGTCGGTCTCCACGGACGCCACTCCCGCACCTGAGGCCGCGCGCCCCGAGGTGACGGTCGCTTGGTGGAAACGAGCGCCTCGGGATTGGGCGGCGTTGCGCACGGTTGTGGTGACGTGGCCGGGGTGGAAGGAAACGTCGTCGGGGTAGAACACTCCTCCAACGATGTCGCTGGCGAGCGCAGGCTCATGGGCACGGGTTTCAGTGGCGTCGAGAAGCTGGCTGCGAACCCCGGCAGGCGCCACGGTGGCGGCTTCGCGCGCTTGGGCGCGCAGGGCTTGCGGTGAGGTAGCCACGTAGAGCCAGCCGGTGCGGCGCAGGTGCAGGTCGGTCGATTCGCGTTGTTCGAGTTCGGCGTAGAGGTCCACGCTGGTGCGTGCCATGTTGTAGATGGTGCGGATGTGGCGTTTGGCGTGTCCGGGGCGTGAGGCCCACGCGAACTTCGACAGCCAGCCCAGCGTGCGTGGTGTCAGCGGGGTGGCGAGCTCTATCCCCTCCCCACCTGCGAGAACAGCTTTGGCCCCGGTGAAAAGGGCGCGTGGGTTGGACATGGGTTGGGCGTAACTTAGCGCCAGAATCCCAGCGTTCGCATACGAGGCGGCAGGCTCTGGCTGCGGGTCAAAAACGTCTACGTCCCACCCGGCGAGCGCACACTCATACGCCAGATAACTGCCCACGATTCCGCCGCCAACAATGATGATCGACTGCGGGCTGGGCGTGGTGGGGCTCATTTCTTACCGAACAGTTTGCCAAAGAAGGACCGTTTCTGAGGCTCCCCGCCGCCGAGGTCGCCCCCACCTTGCGGGTCCGCCAGCGGCTCTGCGTTGGGGTCCGGCGCAGTCGACTGGTACGTGAAGTACTGCCCTTCAACCTCAAATACGTCGTCGCCTGAGCCCACTGCACCCACGGCGCGCGGAAGTTCCTGGATAAGAAGGTCGCCATCCACCTCGGCCGGTTCTTCTTCCCCGCCTTCCTCACGGAACACGAACGCGGACTCGTCAACGACCGGCGTCCCTTCGTTGAGCTCCTCATCACCGGCAAGCAGGTGCCGAACGAGAGTGCCGTCGACGAACACGCGGTAATCCACGAAGCTCATGGAGGACACGGTGCTCGCGACGTGCCAGGTGCCAGGCAGGGTGATCGAGTCGGTTTCGAAGTGGGGTGCGATCAGCATTTCCGGGTCCCACAGAATGGTCCAGTCACCGGGGCGCGTCACCGCAAAGAACTGGTTCGCAGGGTCGTGGAATGCAGTCCACAGGTCGCCCTTCTCCTGTGTGGGGGTAAGTCCCCATGCTTCGAGTTGCTGGGGCGTTACGGGTTCCGTTGTGAGGAGCAGTGATGTTGTCAGTCCCATACGAAAAGCGTAGCCAAATGTGGTCCGTTAGGGAATGGGTTTTCTGGCTGCCACTGGCCTGTGGAAAACCCGGTGTTGCCGATTTCGGCCCGGTAAAATTATGCGCATTGAGTAGGTGAGCACATGACTCAGGATCGTGAAAGGAGGTGCAAACGATGAGCGTTCGAGTTGATGTTCAACCCAGGCTTTTAGAGTGGGCAGTCGAACGAGCCGGGTGGGACCGCGAAACTACGATTGATCGTGTTCCAAGCTTTAGCGACTGGGTCGCTGGGGTGAAAAAACCCACGTTGAAACAACTCGAGAAGTTCGCACGCGATACCCACGCTCCCTTAGGGCTCATGTTCTTACCGGAACCTCCGGATGAAACCGTTCCCATTCCCGACATGCGAACGTTCGGCAATAAGCAGGTAACACGACCCTCGGCGGATCTACTCGACACGATTTATTTGTGCCAGGACCGGCAGGATTGGTACCGGACATACGTGCAGACGAACGATGTAGAACCGCCAAACCTCATCCCACACGTGACCACGGCAACACCAGCTACAGTTGTGGCGCGTCACATGAGGGAGAAGCTGGATCTGCCGAGCCTGGGTCACGTTGCCTCCAGTCGGCAGCAGACGATTCGCTACCTGATTGACCGTATTGAAGGCCTTGGGGTCTTAGTCATGATCAACGGCGTTGTTGGTACGAACACCCACCGTAAACTCAACCCACAAGAGTTTCGAGGTTTTGCACTTGCAGACCCCTTAGCGCCGTTGATCTTCGTCAACGGTGCTGACACAAAAGCGGCACAGATTTTTACCCTGATTCACGAGTTCGCACATATCATTTTGGGCTCCAGCACCTTGTCTGACGCTTCCACGCACCTGGAAAACGGCGTGCATGAAGAAGAGTGGTGCAATCAGGTTGCCGCCGAAGTTCTAGTACCGCTCGATGCTCTACAACATGACTTTTCCGGAGAAGAATCTGTTGAGGAGCTCGAACGTTTGTCCAACACGTTCCAGGTCAGTACCTTGGTTATTCTCAAGCGGCTTTTCGACGCCCACTTGATTACGTGGGAGGAATACCGCGCACGCTATGTAACCGAGCAAAAGAGAATCGGTGAAATCCTAGCCTCCCAAAAGCCGTCAAAAGCTGGAGGCAACTTCTATAACACTCAACTCATTCGGCTTAGTCGCACGTTTGCCAGCGCCGTTATTGCAAGTGCTATGGAAGGGTCTACGGCATATCGTCAGGCATATCAATTACTGGGCACAAAGGAACGCTCTACGTTCGACACCATGGCCAGCGAACTGGGGATAGCCTGATGTACTTGCTCGACTCCAACGTTTTCATCGAAGCCAAGAACCGATACTACCCAGCTGATATCGCTCCTGGTTTTTGGACGTGGCTCGGGCTGGTTCATCAGCAATCTATTGCCTGCAGTATCGAGGCAGTGCGCAGTGAGCTTCTCGTAGGCGAAGACGAGCTCGCCGAATGGGCAGACACCCACGCCTCATTCTTCAAACCAATAGACATCCAAGCCACTTCCGCGAGCTTTCAACCTGGGCACAGTCACAGAATTGCAAACCCGTAGCCATCAATCAGTTCACAAACAATCATGCCGACTACCTTTTAATCGCCTATGCCATGGCACGCGGGTACACAGTTGCCACCATGGAAAAGTCGCAACCGGGGGCACGTAGACGAATCCTCATACCCGACGTGTGTAAGGCAATGAAAGTGAACACTGTCGATACGTTTGGGATGCTCAGAAAGACTGGCGCGCGACTAATTCTGCAGCCTTAATAAGCTCTGGGCGAGTTTCTGCGCTTGAAGCCACCACCAAACGCATGAGCACACTCACCGCCAAGCATGTCCCATCACCGCACCTGCTAGCCCCGGTGCCAACGATTCATTACCCTGTATCGCGTGACGCACACGAACCAAGGCCACGACTCCCGCTCCGGCACGCCAGCCGGCACCCCGGCTGACCCCACCCCAACCAACACCTCGGCCGGCTCCCTCGCCGAAACCCCAGCCACCTCCCCTACCAGCGCGAACCTGACCCACGTGCGCTCGCCCGTCCCGGTGATCCTGCTGACCGGCTACCTGGGCGCTGGCAAAACCAGCGTGCTGAACAACCTGCTCCGTCACCCCAGCGCGCGAGTGGGTGTGATTGTCAACGACTTTGGTGAACTCAACATCGACGCCGGACTGATCAGCAATCAGGTCAACGAACCAGTCGCCATTTCTGGTGGCTGCATCTGTTGCCTCACCGACGCCGGTGGCCTCGAGGACGCCCTCGCCGCCATGGCCGCACCCAAACACCAACTCGACGCGATCGTGGTTGAAGCCAGCGGTTTCGCCGAACCACTCACCCTGGCCCGCCTGGTCTCCCGCTGGGGCCGAGGTCGTTTCCGCTTAGGCGGCGTCATCGACGTGATCGACGCGTGCGAACATTTTTCCACCGTCGACCAGGGCGGCATTCCACCACTTCGCTACGCCGTGGCCACCCTGGTGCTTGTCAACAAACTCGACCTGATCCCACCCGACCAACGCGACGCACACATGAGCAAAATCCGCGACCGCGTACACAGTCGCAACCCTCGCGCACACGTCGTGAGCACCGTCCTGGGCAGGATCGACCCGCACCTACTCTTCGACGGGTCACCCGAACCCAGCACCAAAACCCCTACCACCTCGGCCGGGGAAACCAACCCCGCCAACCCCGAGTGGCAACAAACCGAACTTCCCCTCCACGACCTCTTCATGGCCTCCTACCGTGAGCGCGACGAAGCACGCCTCGCCTCGATCGACGCGCCTTCTCACGACCACACGCACGCCCACTCCGTCACCGTGGAGGTGCCAGGCGCGGTCAACGCCGAGGTGATTCTCAACTTCCTCGAGGACCTTCCGCCGGGTGCGTATCGGGCGAAGGGGTTTGTCACCGTGCCCACCGGCCGGGGCACGCAAGCGTTCGTGGTGCAGGCGGTGGGACCCAACGTTTTTGCTTCTCGCGCAAAAGACACTGTGGCCGGGAGCGCGCTGGTGGTGATCGGCGCTGACCTGGATGAACACACCGCCGAGGTGGCAACCCGGACCGCTCTAGCGGAGCTTACCGCTGACGGCCCCGCTTCCCCTGGGCTGGAGCGTTTGCGCACCCTAGTGCGACTCCACAGTTAGTGTGTCAGGTTCGGTACAGGCCACCTGTTCTTGAGCGCATCGCAGCGTTCCTGCTCGCCGTCTTAGCCACGGTGTTCCGGCAGGTGCCTTATGTGATTGCGGAGCGCGTCGGCAGCGAATCGTGCAGCAGCCTCGCTACCGAAAGTCAGGTGAAAGTCGCGATTCGACTCGTACTGGTCCGCGACTCCGAGAACCATCGCGGTGGACTTCTCTTTGTCGCCGGAATGTGTTGGCGTTCCAGGGATTTGAGCGAACCAGTTCATGTGCGCGGTCGCCTGTTCTTGGGCGGCTGTGGAATCGGGCTCGTGGCCAGCTTCCTGGAGTTCACGCCAGCGCGCCAGGAGTGCCTCCGTGTCAGCCTTCCATGTCTGTTGTTCGCGAACGGACTTACCATGCCACCACTGATTTGATGCTTCGAACGCGTCGCGTCCCCAACGTTCAACAACCTCGGCTTCGTAGTCATCGTTGAAGCCCTGGAGCATCACGTCCATCTGAGGCGCGCGACCTTCTCGGCGCATCTTCAACGTGTGCTGAACTGCGGTAATGCGACGCTCAAGTGTCTGCCTGTCCGTTTCTAGTCGCCGAAGGTGGACCTGAAGCGCTTCTATCTCAGCGTTGGGGGTATCCTGCGCGTCGAGTACCGTGGCAATCTCGGTAAGAGCCATCCCTGTGTCTCGAAGGAGAAGGATGTGCTGTAGGCGTGCGACCGACTCGGATCTGTAGTAGCGATAGCCGTTGGACCCGACACGGTCGGGCTGAAGCAGCCCGATGCGATGGTAGTAGCGCAATGCGCGACCACTTATCCCTGCTCGTTCGGCGAGTTCCTTGACGGTCCACTCCATCACGTACTCCTCATCACCTCTTAGTCGTCAGCCGCGCCCGGACGGTGCAAGACCAAGGCGAGGCAGAGCCTGCAGCAGGATTTCCGCCGCGGGGGTACGTACGTTTTGCGCCGCGGTCGTGCCTTCGGCTTCGACGTACGCGGCAACCAGCCTCGCTCCGGCAGCATACCCAGCGCCGGTGGGCAGGCCTACCGGCGAACCACCGAAACGTTGTGCTGTGGCATCGCCGAGAACCCACGCCGCGAAGTCCTGCATCCCGGTGATATCAAGCCCGGTCGCGACCTTCGCAAGAACCTGGTCATCAGAGCGGGTCGCATCCGCCACGAAGTGAGTGTATCCAGTGTCGCCGTAGAGTTCTGCGGCGAATGTGTCTGCGAGGCCTTCGGAGATGATGTGCTCCCCAACCGTCACTGTGTTGGGGTTCCATACGATACCGCCGGGCGAATAGCGGACATTGTGATGAAGCTCATGGACGGCGATGGCTTCGAGCCGGTCGAGGACGCGCTGGGTGGGCCACACCGTGATTGCTATGTAGCCACTGATTCCGCCGAACCCCGACAAGCCCTGAACCTCATTGAGAAAATGGTCGTTGGTTGGATCGCCGAGCAGGAGCAACACCTTGAGATCCGGCACGATCACGCTCGGATCGGCGTCCTGCAAAGCGGCGACTCCCGCCTCAAGCGCCCCAGCGACTCGCCTCCACGCATCAGCCTCCACCAGCATCCTCAAACCCTCGTGTAGTTGGTCCGTAGTGTTCTCCCAGTCGAAACCGAAGTTTTGACGGTGGACGGACGCCATATCTAGCCCGTCAGGAATGAAGTGGTACATGCCGGCCATGGGCGCCCACATCTCTCTCGCTAGATCCGCCCGCAGATCGGGGGCTACATCCAAAATCTGCGCCATCGCAGAGGCGCTGTCAATCAATGAAATGGTCATAACGCTTGACTGTAAACATTGACGCTGGGACAAGGTCAACCACCGTCTAATCCAAGGATAATGGTTATCCTTGGATTCAGCGCGTGCACACCAAAGGATAATCATTATCCTTGGGTTCCTAGCTCGTTTTGCCCAGGTTAAACACGATCTTTGGAAAGGTGGCTTGGAAGCCTTTCCGCGTCGAATTTTCGAACTCCCCACAAGCTTCCCACTTAACTTCTCACTCAGCTTCCCAAAGTGTTATGTTGAGTGGGAAGTTAAGTGGGAAGGTAGTGAGCACTCCATGGACACCGAACGCTTAGAGTCAATCGTCCACACACTGCGGCTGGTAGGGACGGACAACCAACCAACCGAAGTCAAGAGCAATGTTGGCAAGTCAATTCGCGAAACCCTCAGCGCGTTCGCAAACGCCAACGGTGGCCTCATCATCCTGGGGCTGGATGAGTCGAACGGCTTTTTACCCGTGGAAGGCTTCGATTCAGCGAAAGCTCAGGACGCACTGGAAACTCGATGCACCCAAACCACACCCCCTGTACGCCCACTCATCGACACAGTTCCCTTTGAAGACTCCTTAGTTGTTGTAGCGGAAGTCAATGAGATGACTTCCGAGGACAAGCCCTGTTACGTCACTGATCAGGGAAAATATGGCGGTAGCTATATACGGGTTGGCGACGGCGACATCCGACTTACACAATACGAAGTCGACCGCCTCATTGAAGAACGAGTACAACCCAAATGGGACGAACAACCCGTACCAGAAGCACAACTTGAAGACCTGCATTCAGACACCGTGAATGCCTACATGGCTGTTCAGCGCGAACGTCGCCCCAAAACATTTAACGGCGGCACCGAAACCGCAATGAAACGTCTGCGCATCCTTAAGGACGGACACCCAACCCTGGCGTCCCTTCTTGTCATGGGCGAGTACCCACAGGAGTTTTATCCGCGCCTCACGGTGACTTTTGCCAGCTTCCCGGGAACAACAAAGGGCTCTGTCACTGAAGGGATTCGTCTCCTCGACAGTCGCACCCTCACCGGAACCATCCCTGAGCTCGTCGATGAAGGCATCGAAGTCGTCAAAAACAACATGCGCACTGCCGCGCTCATTGGCGAAAAGTATCGCTCGGATTTGCCAGACTACCCTCCTATCGCAGTACGCGAAGCGCTTGTGAATGCCCTCATGCACCGCGATTACTCGCCTTACGCGCAAGGCAGCCAGGTGCAAATCAACATGTTCGTTGATCGCCTCGAAATCACGAGTCCGGGAGGATTGTACGGAGGCGTGACTGTCAGAAATCTCGGGGAGCCAGGCGTGAGCTCAACCCGAAACCAACGCCTCTCTTCGTTTCTTGAAGACGTGAAATTTCACACCGAAGGAGGCGGAGCAGGTGTTGTTGCTGAAAACAGGGGCACGGGCATCGCTGTCATTCAACGCTCGCTTGCCGATGCCCGCATGCCACCGCCTGAGTACATCAACCGGCTAGACAGCTTCACCATTGTTTTTCACCGGCGGAGAGTGGCAGAAAAGGAACGCTATGCAAGCGCCTTTGACCAAGTGCTCACCGCGTTGAAGGGTCAGGCCTCTGCCTCTACATCGGAGCTGGTGAAGAGCACAAAACTGAGCCGTACCGCAGTGCAAAAAGCAGTGAACGAACTCATCGCCGAAGATGTCGTCGAGCGCACCGAACCACTGAGAAGTCCTCGGCAGCGCTACCGCATCAAGACATAGTCACTCAGCAAAAAAGTCCGGCGCTACCGAACTCCCCACAAGCTTCCCACTTAACTTCCCACTCAGCTTCCCAAAGCGTTAAGTCGAGTGGGAAGTTAAGTGGGAAGTTGAAAACATGCCCCAGCTAAAGCTTTGTCACCTTCAACTTTTGGATCATCCCGGCTGCGTTGAGCTTCATGGTCACTTCGCGTCCACGCTGCTGACCATCGCGCTCCTCGCCCCACACTTTCCATGTGGCCCCGTGCGCATTGATCCACGTGACCTCAACGCCTCCCAGCCCGGCAGCCACCGAACCTTCACCGCCCACGTACTCACGCACCTCAGCCCAGTGCGTCAGGCGCTCAGCCCTGGGCACATCCATGTCCATGTTGTCTGAAAACACCTGGTCAGCCCCCGAATCATCACACGCAGCAATCATTCGTTCAGCCTGCGCGACCCGTTCGCGCGCCTCGCGCGACGGCGCAAAACTGCACACCGGGTCCACCGCATACACAACGCCAGCCCCAGCGTCACCACCGCCGGAGGCGCCCACACCCTGACGTGCCGGAGTCTCCTCCAACGCTTCAGCCCTGGGCCACGCAACTGATCCGTCACCTCGGCCGCGCACATCCGAAACCAGCGCGTCTAAAGCGTTGGTGGCGACCGCCTCGGCAGGGAAACCAGTCACATTCGCCAACAGCACGACCCCCGTGCCACTTGCCGCATGCCACCTCATGTGCAGCGAAAACCCGGGGTACCCGCCCGAATGCCCCGCACAGTGCCCCAACTCCGTATCGAAATAACACCGCAGCCCATACCCGTAACCCGCGGTCACCACCGCGTCACGGGCGTTGCGCGTGACACTGAGGAGCCGTTGCGCTTGTTGCAGGTCGGCCAGAATCCGGCGCCACGTGCGCTGCTCGCGCGGGTTGCCACCCAGGGGAAACTCGCCGAGGTCGCTCCCACCTTCCCCGCTGGCCTCACCTGCCGCGGTGGCCAGCCCGGCGGCGTCACCAGCCGACTCACCTGCTACCGCGGTTCCGTCCACAGCCGTCATGAGAACATTGATCCAGCGGGCAACATCACGCACCGAGGACGCCAACCCACCAATCGCCGAAAACGCACCGGGCAACGTGAAAGGTTGCGGCTCCAACTCGCCCGCCAGATTCTTCCGATACCCCGTGGCCAGCCTGTCCTGGTCCAGCTCACGCACATCGAACCCCGTGGACTCCAACCCCAGGGGCGTGAGCAGATGAGTGGCGACCACCTCAGTAAACTCCCGGCCCGTGGCCGCCTCCACGAACGCACCCAACAACGCATACCCGTAGTTGGCGTACTCATATCCGGTACCCGTCACGAAGTTGGTGCCCGCAGGCCGCCTCATCAGGTCACGCATGCCGGCGTCACTCAAGGACTCCAAGCGGTCGGCCCACGGGTCGTCATTGGGCAGCCCCGTTGACATGGTCAGCGCATCGCGCACCGTCATCCCGGCAGCCCACGCCGATTCCCGCAGGTCAGGCAACCAGTCCATCAACTCGTCATCCAACGAAGGTGCGGTACCGGATACCGGAATGACACCTCGGCACACGCCCAACACCGTTGCCGCCGTAAATGACTTGGTCATGGACGCGATCCGGAAGATCGCATTCGGGTCACGTTGGGCAACCAACTGGCCACCGGACACGATCCCGTAGGCCAGCTGCGTGACACCTCCCGCCGATGCTTCAGCCTCTAACTCTTCGCACACCTGAGTGAGCACGGACGGGGCGAATGACACGGTGAGTCCTTTCGTGAGCGTGGGGGTTGCGGGAGCTGCGGTTGCGCTCGAGGGGCTGGTGTCTGCGACTACTTCTTAGGCTGTTGTGACTTGCGCTGTTGAGCCTCAACCTCGTGCCGGTGCAGGTGCGCGTACGAGTCACCCAACAGGGCTTTGAGCCCTTCGGTTCGGCTGATCTGCTTCTTCGCGGCCACCGCATAAAGCACGGCACCAATCGCACACCACACACCCAGAATGATGTATTCCGACGGCCACACCAGCGACGACCCCGTGCCCGGCACAATCGCCCACACGATCACCAGCAACGCACCCACTCCACCGATCGCGGGCAGGAAACCCCAGCGCGTGCGGTACGGGCGCTCCAGCTCCGGATACCGCCGAGGTGTCAAGTACTTCGCCAGCACCACCATGAACCACACAATCCCCAAGTACACCCCTCCGGTGTCCAGGAACCACACCACCGCGCCGGGTCCCAGCCACCCCAGTCCCAGCGTGACGGCCGCGGTTGCAATGAGGGCTTTGCGTGGCGTTCCGGTGCGCTCGTCAATGTCCCCCAGCCGAGGTGGTAGCAAGTGGGCGCGCCCCATTGCCACCATGATGCGGGAGCTGGCTACGAACAGCCCAAGGAAGCTGGTCAGCAGACCCAAGAACGCGATCAGGTAGGCGCCAGCACCCAGCCACGCGAACCCAGCTTCACGGAAAGCTGACACGGTTCCCAAGTCCATTTCTGCCACGTCCTGCCAGGGCAACACCCAGGCGGTAGCGGCCAGCACCAGGCAGTAGAAACCTCCGGCAGCAAGGACGGTGAACCCTACGGCGCGGCCAACTTTGCGCGGTGACACGTTGGCGTCCTCAGCCAAGACAGCCACCAGACCAAAACCTGCCAAGAAGGTCATACCGGGAATGATGAAGCGCAGAGTGTCGGCCACCGGTTGCGCATCAGGTGCGTACGCGGGGAAGAAGTTCTGCGGTGAACCCGTGGTAAACCCCACCACAACCAGCGCCAGACCAATCACGACGATCGCCGCGAACATGGCCATCTGCACTTGCGCGCCCACTTCGATCCCAAACCAGTTGAGCAAGAAGAAAACCGCGGTCAGCGCGATACCGATGAGCAGTACGGGCAGGTACACGGTTTCGTCGTTAATGGTGTACAGCGGGATCGTGTTGACCCACGGCACGAACTTCGCCAGGAGGAAACCAAACGCGGTGACGTAAAACGCCAACGAAGACACGTACGCACCCAACAGCATCCACCCGGTGATAAATGCGGCGCCTCGGCCCATCGAGGTGTAGGAGTACACGACCTCGCCACCGGCACGTGGGAACGTGGTGGTCAGCTCCGAATATGCGAGCGCCACACACGCAGCCAACAACACACCAGCGATCAGACCAAAGATCACACCGCCAGCGCCGTATTCGGCAAAAAGTTTGGAGTTGGTGTAGATCCAACTAGTGCCCACGACGCCGGCGACGCCGAAGGCTAAGAGCTGGAACATGTTCAAAGACTTCTTAAGTTCCGCCATCATTGTGTCCTTCTATCGGGGTCGACAGTGACCGCAAGCTATTGCCTACATCACAGAAAAATATACATGGTGAAGCAAAAGTTCCGCAGGATAAAACTTGGGGTGAGGGTGGGGCTTTGGACGGCTGGGGGTGCGGGTCACGCAACACTCACAACCCACTCCATTTGCATTCAACTGAACAGTGTTCAAGACTTGTCCCATGTCTGTAGATAACGCTTCACCAGCCACACAGGGCACAGTTACCCCCACCTCGGCGGGAACACCAACCACCCCGCACGCCTCTAACCC